>NZ_CBVJ010000046.1 GCF_000513275.1 Paenibacillus gorillae
AATCGATCATTTCGGCCGCTATTTCCGCTCCTTCGCGGAGAGAGCCAGCTAAGCCTCCTACATAAATGCACGCCCCGGCATTCGCCAGTACGATGTCGCGATACGCGCCGCGCTGCTCGCCGCTGAATATCTTCCGGATCAGCGCTGCATTCACTTGCGGGTCACCGCCGATTACTTCGCTGATTGGATAACGGCTCAGGCCAAGCTCCTCCGGCGTCAGCTCATACGTGCGAACCTCGCCGTCCAATAGCTCCGAAATCTGCGTCGGAGCGGAAATGCTAATCTCGTCAAGGCCGTCATTACTGCTTACAACCATCGCCCGCTTCACACCAAGCTCGCTGAGCACGGATGCAATTGTCTCTGTTTTCGTCCGGTCATACAATCCAAGCAGCTGACGATCCGCCCCTGCCGGATTGGTCAGCGGGCCCAGCATATTGAAGATTGTACGAACACCTAGCTCACGGCGCGGTACAGCAGCGTGGCGCAGAGACGGATGATATAGCTGAGCGAACATAAAGCAGATACCAATGCGGTTCAAGCACTCTGAAGCTTGCTCCGGCGTCAGCGTAATTTGTACGCCTAGCGCTTCCAGCACGTCAGCACTGCCCGCTTTGCCCGACATTGCCCGATTGCCGTGCTTCGCCACACGAATGCCAGCCGAAGACGCAATGATGGAAGAAGCGGTTGAAATATTAAATTTATGAATGCCTGAGCCGCCAGTTCCGCAAGTATCCAGCAGCCCTTCCTGTCTCGTCTGCACATGGCTGGAGAAAGCACGCATCACTTCAGCAAAGCCTGTAATTTCCTCTTTCGTCTCGCCCTTCATCCGCAAAGCTGTTACGACACCGGCAATCTGAGCGGGAGTGGCTTCGCCGTTCATAATAATTTCCATGACTGAGCGTGCAGCAGCTCTCGACAGATCCTCGCCGCCTATCAATTGATTAAGCGCGCTTTGCATCGTCATCGGTTCCGTTACGAATGTCATTGCCCTTTCCCCTCTCCCGCCTGGACGTAATAGTCGGTATTGATTGCACTTTGCTCATGGGAACGCTTCGTGCCGAAAATTTGTTCGGCTGTACGAATCGCCTTCAAGCTCGCTTTCGCTTTGTTGACCGTCTCCATATATTCGCTCTCCGGAACGGAATCCCATACGATGCCCGCCCCTGCTTGCACATACGCTTTGCCATGCTTGAAAATAATCGTGCGGATCGTAATGCAAGTGTCGAGCGTTCCGCCAAAGCCCAAGTAGCCAATCGCGCCAGCATACGCGCCGCGTGCTTCATTCTCAAGCTCTGCAATAATCTCCATCGCCCGCAGCTTTGGTGCACCGGATACCGTACCGGCTGGCAAGCAGGACAGGAACGCGTCATAGAAATCTTTGTCTTCGCGAAGCTTGCCGGACACGTTGGAGACGATATGCATCACATGTGAATAGCGTTCAATCTCCATGAAGGAATCGCAATGCACGGAACCGAACTCCGATACGCGGCCGATATCGTTGCGGCCAAGGTCCACCAGCATCAAGTGCTCCGCGCGTTCTTTCTCATCAGCGAGCAAATCCCGCTCCAGCTCCAAATCCTCTTCCGGCGTTTTCCCTCTTGGGCGCGTTCCGGCGATTGGACGGGTTTCCACTTTATCGTTAGTGACTTTCACGAGCGCCTCTGGCGACGTACCGACGATCACTTCGTCTCCCATTTTCAAATAGTACATATAAGGGGAAGGATTCATCGTACGCAGAACGCGGTACACATGCAGCGGATCAATGTCTGTCTCAATGCTGAAGCGCTGGGACAACACCACTTGGAAAATGTCACCCGCGCGAATGTATTCCTTCGACCGCTCGATATTGGCGATGAATTGCTCCTTCGTCACATTCGACTGCACGTCGCCGAGATCCGGGTCAACCGTCACCGAAGCGCCGGACATGACCGGAATGGCAATCGGCTGCTGCAATCTTTCGATCGTTGCGTCGATCTTAGCTGCCGCTTGTGCATAAGCTTCCTCTACAGCAGCCTCTGTTGCGACCTTAGGGATATGAACATTGCCGATAATTTGCAGCTGCTGCTTGAAATGATCGAAGACGATAACCTGATCGCAGAACATGAATTGCAGATCATTCATTTGAAGATCGTCGATCCGGTGCTTCGGCAGCTTCTCATAATATTGAAGAAGGTCATAGCCGAAAAATCCGATCGCGCCGCCCGTGAACGGCGGCAATCCCGGAATGGCCGGGCTGCGGAAGGAACGCAAATGCGCCTTCAGCAAATCAATCGGCTTGTCGTCAAAGGTGTCGACGCTGCCGTTATGCTCCAGCACCATTTTGCCCTCTTTGCCGTACAGCATCATGAACGGGTCCGTTCCGATGAACGAGTAACGCGCCCATTTCACGCCGCCCTCTACGCTTTCCAGCAGAAAGGCGTGTTTTTCCTTGGCAAAATGCTGGAACAGCCGGATTGGCGTCTCCGTGTCCGCCATAATGTGACGAACGATCGGGATGAGATTATATTGGCCTGCCAGCTTTTTAACTTGCTGAATTTCACTGTACATAGAGGGCCTCCTAAATGTGATGCACCTGCAATTCCTTCAGACCGACTGCCATTTCGCTGCGTGTGCGGATTATTCTTCCGATCGTATTGTTCACAGATTCCCTTTCTATCCTAATCGGATATCGTGGATCAAATCTGCTTACAAAAACGAGCGCTTACGCTTCTCCAGAACAATTCCGCACCCTTCGCTTCGGCCTGCCGGCTCATCAAAATTTGCAAAAGCATTACCTTTTTTCGTTGTGGGATGGATGGAACAAAACAACGAGCGTTGCGGGAGAGACATAAGAAAAGCCCCTGCAGCAGCAGGGGCTTGATTAGTTGAAATAAGTACGCCGAAACGGAAGGCAAGTGAATAAGGAATAAAGCTTCATCAGGGTATAAGGCAAATACACCTATCCCAAGGAGCTCACTCTCTTCTCAACTACGCTCAACTCTACTCTGCTCGACTCTTCTCAACTAAAAACCTGCTCGCTCACTAACTTCGCTATAAAACCTAGTCTACACTCTTCTTAACTGATTTCACTATACAATAAGTAACAGCGCTGCGTCAACTTTATGTTTTGGACAAATCAGGACGGAGCACTTGTGCGCCGCCAAGATATACATGCTTGATTTCTGCTTGCGTTTTATCCGTGTTGACGTGCAGAAGGAACCGGATACAGCGCTCCAGACTTCCTTTTACCGGCACTTCCAGTGCGCACATCAGCGGTACGAGCTCCCAATCGCTAAGCTGACGAATCGCAGCCGCCGGGAACGCAGCATCCAGGTCATGGGTGACCGTGATCATTACGCTGCAAATATCTTCGGGCAAAATCCCGTTCTCTTGCACAATTCCGTTCAACAGTTCAATGGTCGCTTGTAAAATCGGCTGCTTCTCATTGACATCAACCGTAATTGCGCCGCGAATTCCTCTGACTTTCATCCCGTTTACGCCTCCAGTTTCAATTGCTCAACAATTTCCCGCACCCATGCTGTCGGTACATCCTTCTTAATCTCGACTGTCCCGATCGCAGTAGGCACGACGAATACCATCGTATTCTCGCTAAATTTCTTATCATGCATCATCGCATCCATAATCGCATCAACATCGAAATGCTCTGGCAGCTTCACCGGCAAGCCGCATTTGGACAATGCCCGCTTCGTTGTCGTATAGACGTCCTCAGGAGCGCCATAGCGCAGCCCTAGCTTTGCCGAGCCAATCATCCCGATTGAGATCGCTTCGCCGTGCAGCAGCTCACCATAGCCCGCAACAGCCTCCAGCGCATGTCCAATCGTATGGCCGAGATTCAGTATGGCACGAAGATCATTCTCCCGCTCATCCTGCGATACGACGGCGGCTTTAACGCTGCAGCCTTTATAAAGCGCATATCCTAGCGCATCCGGATCAAGCGCAAGAAGCTTCTCTGCATGATCCTCGCACCATTGCGCGAATTCCGCATCCCAGATCAATCCATGCTTTACGACCTCGGACAGTCCTGCTTTCACTTCTCTTGGCGGCAGCGTCTGAAGCGTATTCAGATCGTACAGCACGAGCTCCGGCTGGTGAAAAGCACCGATAATATTTTTCGCCAGCGGATGATTGACCGCCACCTTGCCGCCAACACTGCTGTCATGTGCAAGAATTGTCGTCGGCACTTGAACGAACTTCACACCGCGCATATAGGATGCCGCGACGAAGCCCGCCAGATCGCCTACGACTCCCCCGCCAAGCGCGACAATCGTCGATTTGCGGTCCAGGCCTGCTTCCAGCGCCTTCGTTACCAGCTTCTCCAGGACGGCCAATGATTTGGAGCTTTCGCCCGAATCAACAATTGCACTGGCAACCGTGAAGCCGCTGCTGCGCAAGCTATCCTCCAGCGTGCTCAAATGACGGGAGGCAACCTCGCTATCCGTGACGATCAACAGCGGAGATTTTGTGCTAATTCCGTGCTTCAAGAAATAGGAGGAGGCCTCCGGCAGGAGACCTTCGCCAATATAAATCGGATAAGAGCGTTCGCCTAATTCAACCATTAATTCTCTCATAATTTATCTCTCCCATTGCTTGTCAACAGCCTAAACATCTTTGCTCATTATAGTACAGCACTGCCGGTTTGACAATCGCCGCGCCTATCTGCTGGTTAGCCGTCAGCCCCTTTTTTCTCCATAAAAAAAGCGGGATGCCCTTACCCGCTGCATCCCGCATTTCTATGGCATCGCCACTGCTCTAGCTGGTAGCTCCCGTTACCGGAATCTTTCTTTTACCGGCTTTCTCGTCGGCTGCCGGCATACCGCTCATCAGCCCGGGTATTTGACGGCTGTCGAGCCCGATGATTTGCGCGCATTCCTGAATCGATATGTAACCGCTCCGATATGCGTGAATCACTTTCCGCTTATCCATTCCTATCCTCCCGTTCCTTAACATGTCCAATGTCCTTAGTATAGGAGAAGATAGATATCGGTATACCTTATTGAGGCAATCGGCGGTAAAAGAACGTATCTGCTGTTTCGAATCCATATTGCGCCGGCGAGAAAATCTGCTCTGTACTGCCCACGAAGAGCAGGCCGCCGGGACGAAGCGCTTTAGCAAATTTATGATACAATAAGTGCTTGGCTTCCTCGGTAAAATAGATCATAACGTTCCTGCATACGATCAGGTCAAAGGATTCATCGAACGTGTCATGCAGCAAATTTTGCTGCTTGAAGCGAATGCCTTGCTTCAACTGATCCGCGACAGCAAAGGCTCCCTCGTCGGGTTTGAAATACTTTTGCCGCATAGCGGCCGGAACATCCCGAAGCGAGCGCTCCAGATATATCCCTTCCATAGCCTTCTGCAGCACGATAGCATCCAGATCCGTCGCATCGATCGACACCCGGTTGAGCACACCCATCTCCGCCAAGATCATAGCGAGCGTGTAGGGCTCCTCCCCTGTCGAGCAAGCGGCGCTCCAGAGCTTTAGCCGCCCGCCAGACTTCAGCATCTCGGGCAAAAAGCGGTTTTGCAGCACTTCCCACCGGTTCGGGTTGCGCCAAAATTCGGAGACGTTAATCGTCATCCGATCCAGAAATTCATGCAGCAGCGCACGGTTTTGTTCAATTGCCGCCCAATACTGCTCGAAGGTATCGTAACCGTGCTTCATCCGCAGAGTCGTCAGCCTTCGCTTCATCTGCGCTTCCTTATACTGAGCCAAATCGATTTTCGTCTTATCCTTCATGCGTTGAATAAACAATGAAAAGTCGCGATCCTCGGTCATAGCCGCCTCCTGTTATGTAGATGATGCTTTTAGCTTGCGAGGCGGTGATTATACCCAGCGTTGAATCGTCTGCTCGTAGCTAACGAGCTCGCTTGGCGCAAAATAATTGTTGATCTCAAGCTCAGCGCTCTCCGGCGAATCGGAGCCATGAATCAAGTTCAAATTCGTATGAACGGCAAAATCCGAACGGATCGTACCCGGCGCAGCGTCTACGCCATTCGTCTTGCCAATAAGCGCTCTGGTCAAGGCAATGACATTATCGCCTTCCCATACCATTGCAAATACGGGACCTGAGGTAATGAAATCGATCAGAGGCGGATAAAACGGCTTGCCTTCATGCTCAGCATAATGTTTGGCTGCCAGCTCACGGTCAACTTGCATAAACTTCGCAGCGACCAGCTTCAGCCCTTTGCGCTCGAATCGGCCTACAATTTCACCGATTAATCCGCGTTGTACACCATCGGGTTTAATCATCAGAAAAGTTCTTTCCATCGTTATCCATCCCTCTCTATTTATCAGTAATTTCGCTTACCGGTGAAATACGCAATATCGATCAAGTTCTTTTTCGCCCCGATACCAGGCAATCCCTCTAAGGCCTGCAGCGCTTTTTCAATATATCGGGTAGCGAGCCTGTCCGCGAGCTCGATTCCGCTGCTTGCTTTGATCATTTTGATCGCAGCCGAAGTATCCGAAGTGCCATTGGACTGCATGATCGTGTCGATTTCCTTCAATAGCGGCTCACGAACATTATCGTCCTGGAGCGCCAGAATGACAGGCAGCGTAATGTTGCCTTGGCGGATATCCGACCCCGGCGGCTTGCCGATTTGCTTTTCCGTACCGAACAAATCAAGCAAATCATCGCGAATCTGGTACGCCATCCCTACGTTATAGCCATATCGGTACAGCCGGTTTACTGTCTGCCGGTCCGCATCGGCGGCCGCAGCGCCTAACTGGCAGCTGATGGCGATCAGAAGCGCCGTTTTGCGCCGGATACGCAGCAAATAGTTGCGGATGGATTGCTTCGTATTAAAGAAATCCCGGATTTGCTCCATTTCCCCGATGCTCATCTGTACGAGCGCCTTGGACAGCATCTGATGAATAAACGGATTGTTCAGCTCCGTCGCAATCGTCAGTGCCTTGCCAAAAATATAATCGCCCGTATACATCGCCACCCGGTTGTCCCACTTCGACTTTACCGTCTGCTGGCCGCGTCTTGTGGCGGCATCATCGATCACGTCATCATGCACGAGCGAAGACATATGTATAAGTTCAAGCGGTACCGCTATTTTTTTCAGAACGTCAAGGTTATAATGCCCAAACTTGCCGGCAAGCAGCACAAATACAGGACGGAGCCGCTTCCCGCCCGCTTTGAGCAAGTGAAGCGACGCTTCGCTGAGCAGTTCGTCGTCAAACGTGACGCTACGCTCAAGCTCCCGCTCGATTTGGTTAATATCCCCTTTTAATTTTGCAAAAATGTCTAGTAGTTTCATGCGTTCACCTATTCGGCAGATTGATCATACTGATAAAACCTTAACTCCACATCTTGCTCCAGCAGCCCAAGCTCTTTCGCGTACCGGAAATATAAAGACAAACCCTCTTGCTGCTTGGGTCCAAAATCGTACTGAAGACTTGTAAAATACATTTGCCAGTAGGCAGCGTCGCCGCCCAATTCTGCACAGGCTTTATCGATCAACGGCTGCAAGTCGGCGAGGCTCTGCCGCTTGCCTTCGAGAAATGCCTTATATATCGCAGCGAGCGCTTCTGGAGCCGCATCAGCCGCTTCCTTACGGACCGCCACGACAGCGAACGTCATCGCAAGACCGCTCCACTCATTCCAAAGCTCGCCCAGATCCATACGGTACAAGCCATTTTGCTCCCAAGAAGCATGAATAGCCGGATCACCGATCAGGAGCGCGGCATCGGCATGTGCCAGCATATCCTCCAGCACCGGTTCGGCTGTTTCGTATTCCGGTTCCAAGCCGAATCGCTTAGACATAATGATTTTGAGCAGATTGACGGAGGTCGCAGAGGTCGCGCTAACTGCTATACGCTTCGGCTGTACCTTCTCAAGCGGTTCCTTGAGGAATAAATAGATCGAATTGACCTTGCCTTCGGAACCTACGGACAGATGCGGCAGCAGCAAATATTTATCCGCATTGACGCCATAGGAGAAAGAAGAAATGGCCGCCACCTGAATATCGCCCTCTTGCAGCAGACGGTTCAGCACCGATGGCACTCTCGAGACGATCTCCATGTTCGGGGCTGTCAGATGATGAAACAGCGGCCATGCATTGGCATAATCGATTCGTCCTACCGTGAGCGTGTCCTTATGATTCTCTAAGTTTACCGTTTCGTTCCGCATGCTCTTGCTGTTCAAGCTGTTCATCTCCCCATCTTCTATACAACGAATGCTCAATGTTCATGCTATCCAGCACTTTGCCGACTAGAAAATTGATCATTTCCTCCATCGATTGCGGCTTATAATAGAAAGCCGGCATCGCTGGAATGATACGAACACCCAGTCTCGACAGCTTCAGCATATTTTCCAAATGGATGGCATGGAGCGGCGTTTCACGCGGCACCAGCAGCAGCGGACGCCCTTCCTTCAGCATGACGTCTGCAGCTCTTGCCAGCAAATCATCCGATATCCCGTTCGCAAGCGTTGCGAGCGAGCCCATAGAGCAAGGGATGATGACCATCCCCTCCACGCGGTAAGAGCCGCTGGCAATCGTCGCGCCAATGTCGGCGTTCGGATGGAAGACGAGTTGGCCCGAGGCCATCTCTTCGGCAAAACGAAGCTCAAGCGCCGCTTGTCTCCGTGAGGTCTCCCAGCCTAGTTCTTCCTTAAGCACCCGCCAGCCAGCTTCGGTAACGACAAGATGAACAATATACGAGGCATTGATCAGTTCCTCAATCAATCGGATGCCATAGATGGCTCCGCTCGCACCAGTAATGCCCACGACCCATCTTTTTTTCTTCGCCACTGTCTCTACCATTGATGCAGCACCACCAAATCTGCAATGGCAAACAGAAAGAGCAAAACGCTTAGCGTACCGTTCATCCCGAAGAAGGACAGCTGAACACGGGATAAATCATTCGGACGAACAAGCCAATGCTGATAGAACAAAATCGCGATAGAAATAACTGTTCCCGCCAGGTAAGCCCAGCTTAGACCGGTTGTCCAGAACAGCGCAATAAAGCAAATGGCTGTAACGGCATGGAAGGAACGTGCAATCCATAATGCACCGGCAATACCGAATTTGGCAGGAATGGAATGCAGCCCCGCATTGCGGTCGTATTCAAAGTCTTGTGTCGCATATACGATATCAAAGCCCGCAATCCATAGAGCAACAGCTACATAAAGCAGCCAAGCTGCCGGATGGAATTCACCGGTAACAGCTACCCATGCGCCAAGCGGCGATAGACCAATGGTCAAGCCCAGCACGACATGGCACAGCCATGTAAATCTTTTCGTATAGGAATATAGGACAAGCAGTACCACTGCAATTGGCATGAGCTTCATCGCAATCGGAGCCAGATTGGCTGTCGCGATGAACAGCATCGCGAAGGACACAATCGTGAACAGCAGCACCTCCGCCGACTTGAGCAAACCGGCAGGCAGCGCACGGGAAGCTGTCCGCGGATTACGCAAATCGATCGCTTTGTCGATAAGCCGGTTCAAGCACATAGCCGCGCTTCGCGCCCCGAACATAGCGAGCGTAACCCAGCCGATCTGCGGCCACGAAGGCAGTTCCCCATTAATTACAACGGCTCCCAAGATAGCTCCCATAAACGCAAAAGGCAAAGCAAATACGGTATGTTCGAATTTAATCATTTCCAAAATAATGCGGATTTTGCGGATCATTGCTGAGTATTCTCCTTTTTGCCGATGTGCAGCGCGGCGACACCGCCAAACAATGCATATGCTTTTACGTTTTGCAGCCCTGCTTCTTTGAACAGTTCACTAAGCTGCTTGATGTCGAGAAATAATTTCAAAGAATCCGGAAGCCATTTATATTCTTTGAACCGCTTCGCCACGAGCTTGCCGAGCAAAGGAAGAATTTGCTGAAAGTACAAGTAATAGACCGCTTTGAACGGCTGCCAGCCGGGCTTGGACAATTCCAGACATACAACTTGACCGCCTGGCTTTACGACCCGCTCCATTTCCTTGAGCACCTGCAAGTAATTCGGTACATTCCGGAGACCAAAGCCTATTGTTACGTAATCGAATGAATTATCCTCGAAAGGCAGCTCCATCGCATTGCCCTGAACGAGCTTAATTTGACGGTCGAGCTGCTGCTCCTTGATTTTGGTTGCGCCGACATCCAGCATGTTCTGGCTGAAATCGAGTCCGACGATTTTGCCGCTTCCGCTTGCCTTCGCGAGCGCAATCGTCCAATCGCATGTTCCGCAGCAAAGATCCAATGCTGTCTGGCCGGGCTGCACATTCATCTTCTTCATCGTAAATTTGCGCCAAGCTTTATGTCTGCGCATGCTCAGCAAATCATTCATCAAATCGTATTTCGGTGCAATGCTCTCAAATACGGCATGCACATGCTGTTTAGAATCTGCTTCCATCGCTTTCTCGTCCCCTTATCTTGTTTCGTTAAGGGCGGGAACCGCTCCCGCCAATCTGCCCGTGTACGACTCCAGCGCCTGGAGGAACTCTTGCACAAGCATGTCCGCATGCAGCCCCGCTGCCGCTGCTTGAACTTCATCAGCTGCTGACTGCAGCATCACTCCGAGCTTGCCTCGAAACCCGTATTTTTTCAGAAGACTGGAAAGAAACGCCGGATTGGAATGCTGCTGCTCAAGCGCTTGACGCTCCTCTTCCGTGCCGTTCTCCAAGACATGCCAATAGGCCCAGCTTTGATAAAACCGGGTCGGCGACTCGCATCTTTCCATTTCGTCCAGAGCTACCTCGCATCGGCACATCCCTTGCAGCAACACCGGCCAGCTGCTGGAAGCCTGACCTGCCATCTTGCCTGCAAACACGTCGAACAGCTTGCTTTTCATTCCCGCCATCCAAGCAAAATAATCTTCAGCCGTCAATTCCGACCGGCTCATCATAATATATAATTTCACTTTCATCCGGTTCACTTCGCATACAGCAGAGCTAATGGCGGCTATCATATCCGTCTGTCCGGCTTGTGCAAGCAAGCGGTAAAACTGCGAGCTGAAATAGTCGCCGGCCAGCACTTTCAGCTGCCTTGAACGCATTTCGCTCTCCGATCGTTTATCCGTTTCAAGATCGATCAGATCATGGGTGTCCATTCCAAGCTGTACTAGCGATACGACCAAAGAGTATAGCTCACTCTGGGCGACATTCGGACTTTGTTGATTCAAAATTGCGAAAAGCAATCGCACCCGCAAATCGGGAAAAGCCGGCAATTCCGTATGCGCTTGAATCATGTCGTATTCGACATATTTCTTCGCGATTTCATGGATACGATTTGGTATCATGGGGTAAGCCTCCCAAGCCTAACATTATGCCGCCTTTTGCGGCAAAGTTGTTTCTTATCTCCGATGATAAAAAAGTTATATTTCCTGCAGCACGTATAAAAAAACGAAACGTCCGCTCAATAATCTAAACTATTATAGCACAACTTTAGGAATGAGCATACGATTGCGAGCAAAGCAAAGCTGCCGTCCGCTACTCCACTGCCTCTTGCTTCTTGAGCGGTACGGCGGTATAGCTCTCGGCAGGCCCAAAGCGCTGCTCCCATGCCGATGTAAAGCTAATACGGAGCCGCTCTCTCCAGCGCTCGTCATGAATCGGATCGGCTTGACTCAACTGGTCGATCTCATCCAGCAGCCAATTGTCGCCTTTTCTCACATCTATGGCGAACAGCAATCGGGATGTGCCTTGCTCATTTCCCTCTACATAACGAAGTAAAATACGGCTGACGTTGTCCATCTGCAGAAAAGAAAGACGGATCAGCTTCTCCATATCTTCCGCCCAACGCTGGCTTTGCCCAGCGGCATCCGGCAATTTCATTTCGACCGATAAAATCGTATGCTTCCATTCCACCTTTGCCAATTGCCCCGAAAGCTGCAAGCCTACCATAGCATCAACGAGATTGCTGTTTGTCAGCTTCGTGGCGGGAGTCGGATGAAACACCGACACGTCCCTGCCCGTTTCTTTATGTAAATGGGGCAGCCAGGCCAATACGAGCGTAACTGCCAGCGCTGCAAGCAAGCCCGCTAAGTAAGGCTTTGCCATCCTCATATTCATGGCCATTCCCTCCCTTACGGGATCCATCCGCTTTGTACTTCAAGTGTGGACGATCCGTAATAACCTCATACCCCATTGTACAAACAAATGAGCCAGGCTATGCCTGTTATTAAGAGGACGGGTTTGTACGAAGGGAATGATTCTGCCGCGTGCAGGCTGAACAACCGCTTCAAGAAGATATATCCGCTTTACTGACGAAAAAGCTCCCTTTCTGCCTATTCGCAGAAAGGGAGCCGGCTCATCTTACTGATCGGTCTCCATCGTGCCGTACTTCGTCATTACAATCGCTTTGCCGCGAATTTTTATCGCCGAGGTATGATTCGTAAACTGGGCAATCATAATTTCGTTTTTGTCCAGCTTTTCGGTATGATGGAATTTTGTATCTTGTCCGCGTGTCAGGCCGATGACTTGAACGCCATGGTCTTTCGCTTTAATCACGACGTATTCGCCATGATTGTTATTAGGGCTAGGGTTGGTTTCCATCTTGGTTCCTCCTGAAAAGTTTTGCGAAGCAAAACTTGCTTCGTAAGCCTATGCTTAGTTTTGCGAAGCAAAACTTGCTTCGAAAGCATACGCTTAGTTTGCGTAGTGGCTACGCAAGCTTAACTAAATTTTACTACGCAAACTGCTTCGTAAGCATACGCTTAGTTTTACGAAGTAAAACTTGTTATGTATATGCAACAACAATGCACTATTTATTATAAGAGGGAGCTTTCTACTTGTAAAGGAGCGCCAGGCAGCCCAATAGACAGCGAAAGCGCCCGAACAATAGGTCCGGACGCTTTCAGGCTTGCTAGTGTATGCTTAATTGGAAACGAGATCCTTAAGAGATTTACCCGGTTTGAATGCAGGCATTTTGCTTGCTGCGATATCAATCTCTTCGCCGGTTTGCGGGTTGCGGCCTTTACGGGCTTGGCGCTCGCGAACCTCAAAGTTCCCGAATCCTACCAGTTGTACTTTATCACCGCTTTGCAGCGCATCGGAAATAGCATCGAAAACGGCGTCAACTGCTTTAGTCGCATCTTTCTTCGAAAGATCGGACAGTTCAGCCACTTTGGCGATCAAATCAGTTTTGTTCATTGTTTCACCTCCCTAATAGACAATAAAGAGTCATCTTATCCCTCTTATTAACTGAAAACTTCAAAAATATACCTTTCTTGAACAAACTTATAGTAATACAGCCGATTCGCAATTTCAAGTAGCTGAATTGGATTCCACTGTTTTCATTCCATTTGCAGAAGAAAGGGGTTATCCGTTTCGCCGTCTGTTCAAATGAATAAAGGTAACCGCCAGCGCCAGAACGAGCACCGTTCCTTTTACGATGTCATTCGCGTAGTATTGGACCTTCATCATCGTCATACCGTTTAAGAGTACGCCGATTAGAATCGCTCCGAAGAAAGTACCGATAACATTCGGCTTGCCAGCGCCTAATACAGAGTACCCGACGAATACCGCAGCAACCGCCTCCATCATCATTGGAGCGCCAGCGTCAATTTGGCCAGTACCTACCCGAGCCGCATATAAAATCCCGCCAATTGCCGCAAATACACCGGATGCGATATAAGCAAACGTACGGATGCGCCGAACTCGAATGCCGGATAACCGGGCAGCCTCTTCGTTGCCGCCTGTCGTATGCATTTGCCGTCCCCACTTTGTATATTTGAAGAAGATATGCACTGCCGCTACTGCAACAATCATTAGAATGACCGGTACCGGCACACCAAGCAGTTTCCCTTGACCGAGCCATAGAAATGCAGGATCGAAAGTTCCTGGCGCTGTCGACCCGTCAGGCATCGGCATATTGTTATAGATCGAATAGCCTTTCGTATACGTCTTGTGAATTCCCGCGACAATATACATGACAGCGAGTGTAGCCAATAGGTCCGGAATTCGAACACGCACGATCAATAGCGCGTTGAGAAGGCCTACGACTGCACCGGAAGCGAGCGCAACCAGAATGACGAATATAACTGGCTGCTGATACCACACCATCATAGCAGCCGTCAGAACGGTGGTCAGCGATACAGTAGAACCTACCGACAAGTCAAATCCGTCAACCGTTAAGGAAAACGTGACCCCGATTGCGACAAACGTAACGATTGAAATCGAACGCAAAATGTCCGAAATGTTCGCATAGGTGAAAAAGTGCTTGTCCCATAACGAGAAAAACAAGATGACGAGGCCGATGACGATCAGCGACCCGTATTTGAAAATAAAATGCAAAGCCTTATCCATTATGCTTGCTCCCCCTTGCCGCCGCTGGCATGCAGCAGCAGCTGCTGTTGCGTCGCTTCACCGCGCATAAATTGTTTCACCAGCGCCCCGTCGCACATGACCAATATCCGGTCGGCTATGCCGATTGCCTCGGTAAATTCGCATGTTAAGTAGACGATTGCTTTACCTTGCTCCGCCAATTGGCCGATGATGCGGAATATATCACTTTTCGCACCGATATCAACGCCTTTAGTAGGCTCGTCGAACAGATAGACAGATGCTTCCGTCGGCAGCCATTTGCCGATAGAAACCTTTTGCTGGTTGCCGCCGCTAAGGAAAGCAGTCTGCTGCTGAGGCGAAGAGGTTTTAATGCCCAGCTTGCCGATGACAGCATGCGCGTTATTGTTTTCCTTCTTGCCTGACATAAAGCCGAATCGGGAAAAGGCGTTAAGCAGCGGCAAGCTTAAATTATGCTGGACGGTATCGCCTACCAAGATGCCTTGCGTTCTTCGTTCTTCAGGGACTAGTACAATGCCGCCTTGAATCGCATCCGCAGGATCAGTCGTTCGAACTTCACGGCCCGATACCTTCACTGTCCCGGTATCCGCCCGGTCAGCGCCAAACAAAAGACGTGACAGCTCTGTTTTGCCCGCACCAACTAATCCGACAATCGCTACGATTTCACCGCTTCGTGCCTCAAAGCTAACATTGCGCACGCTTCTGCCCCTGGCAAGCCCATTCACCTGGAGCAATACGCCGCCGATTGGGGCGTCCGACTTCGGATACTCCTCCTCGAATACGCGGCCTAGCATCGCATGCACAACTGCATCTACGTTGGTATCGGCCGTCGGCTCCGTGAACACTCGTTCGCCGTCCCGCATTACCGTAATCTGATCACAAATCCGGAATACTTCCGGCAGGCGGTGTGAGATGAATACGATGCCAATGCCTTCTCCTTTCAACTGCTCGATGACGCGAAACAACCGCTCCGCTTCATCCAGACTTAAAGGGGCGGTCGGCTCATCGAAAATAACGTATTTCGCTTGCTCCGTCAATAATCGGGCTATAAGCACCAGTTGTTTTTCAGCTAGACTTAGTTCGCCCGCCTTCTTGCGGACAGGAATAGAAGCGCCAAGTCTCGCAAGCGTCGCTTCCGCTTCGCTCTCCAGCTTGCCCCAATTGAGCCACAACCGGCTTCCTTTCGCCGAGATCCGGTCCAGCATGACATTTTCCGCCACGCTAAGCTCCGCAACAAGAGCGGTATCTACCTCCTGATAAACACAATGGATGCCCATTTTTTTGGCATCCCCAGGCGAAGCGATATGAACTTGCGAACCATCGACAATTATGGCTCCTTCATCTTGCGTATAAGCTCCAGACAATATTTTCATCAACGTGCTCTTGCCCGCTCCGTTAGCTCCGAGCAGTGCGTGCACCTCGCCGCCTTGTACTGTAAAATCAACGCCGCGGAGGGCGGGGACGCCGGAAAATGCTTTCCGGATCCCCTTCATTTGCAATTGCTTTGTACTCATTTGGTCAACCGCACCTCTCCAACGTCCCGTTAGCCGGGTTTACTTCGCGCCTTCCAGCTCTTTCATCCATTCTTCGTAGCCTTGCTTGCTGCTGCCCCAGCCTTCGATATACTGTGCAAGCTGCGTTGTGTTTACTTTCTCAGTTGGCAAAGCGTCGCGTTGAACGTAGACCGGATTCAGGACGATAACCGGCTCATTTTCTTCGCCTTTAAATTCTTTATACAATGCACGCACTTGAATGCGGCCGATATCTTTCGGATCTACCGCTGCAGATGCTACCCATGGGCTAGCCGGATCTTGAATCATTTGCAGATCCTCATCACTCATGTCGATGCCATAAACTTTAATTTCAGTTCTGCCTGCTTGTTGAATAGCGCGTGCTGCGCCTTTTGCAAATTCATCCCATGCAGCCCATACGGCAGTAATATCGCCTTTGTTCGGATTCTGCTTCAGGATAGCTTCCATTTGAGCTTGTGTATCGATGGCAGGATTGTTGGCATTGCCAAACGCTCCGATTTCTTTAATTTCCGGATACTTGCTTTGGAACTCTTTGTATGCCACTTGGCGGCGTTCCATTGGTGCAAAGCCTGCAACCCAAACCTTTACAATCTTGCCTTTGCCGCCAGCGTCTTTAGCCAGCTGCTCTAGCGTAAGCTCTGCCATTTTCTTATCATCCTGCTGCAGAACCGGTACGCCTTCGATTTTCACATCGGCATCAAACACAACGACTGAGATGCCTTTAGCAACCGCATTTTTAATGCCTGCTTCCAGAGCAGATGCTTGTCCATGGTCAATCAGAATGCCGTCAAAACCTTGGTTGACTGCTGCATCCAGATTGGAAGCCATTTTGCCCAGATCATTATCCGATGCAAACACCGTTACATTGCCGCCGAATTTCTCAACTTGATCCTTCACACCCTCCACATATTGCGAAGAGAACGTACCTGTATTGAATTGCATAACGAGTGCAACTTTTTTGCCTTTAAGTGAAGAAATATCATTATTGTTCGCTGCCGGCTCCGTAGCCGCTGGCTCTGTCGCCGCTGGAGCGTTCGTTCCTTCGTTTGCCGGTTTCGCGCCGCAAGCTGCCAATACCAATAGCATAGCTGCAAGCAGAACCGTTAAATAAACCTTACTCTGTTTCTTCATTTCATTCTCTCTCCCCTACTATTTACCTAGTAATAAATTGCTATTCTGTTGCTATCATATCATTTTCTCCTACTATGTCAATCGGAATTTAAGTATATATGAAAATGATGTCGAATAATAGCGAATCACAGTGACATATGTCATTATAAAACCGATGTTAGCACATACACAACTCATTTTTTAAAAAGCAGCATCCATGCAGACGATTATTTATTGTTTGCAGACTCAACAAAAAGGCCGCCCCATCGATCTTTTCAGACCTCTGGGACAGCCTTTATTCATTGGATTACAAGATGATTGCAATGAGTCCGCCGGAGCCTTCATTAATAATTCTGCCGAGTGTTTCTTGCAATTTGTAGCGTGCGTTGTCCGGCATCATTGCAATTTTACCCTGGATACCTTCCCGGACCAGCGAGTGAAGTGAACGGCCAAAGATGTCGGATTCCCAAATTTTAATCGGATCGGCTTCAAAGTCCTGCATCAGATAACGCACCAGCTCTTCCGTCTGTTTCTCTGAACCGATAATGGGTGCAAACTCGGACTCGACGTCGACCCTGATCATATGAATCGACGGCGCTGTCGCCTTCAGCCTTACACCAAAGCGTGAGCCCTGACGGATCAGCTCCGGCTCGTCGAGCGCCATCTCCGCAAGTGTAGGAGCAGCGATGCCATAGCCTGTAGCTTTCACCATTTCGAGCGCTTCGGCGAAGCGGTCGTATTCCCGCTTGGCATGCGAGAACTCCTGCATTAATTGAAGCAAGTGGTCTTTACCGCGAATCTCGACGCCAACGACTTCCATTAAGATGCGATCGTACAATTCGTCCGGTGCGTACAGATCGATCTCCGCAACCCCTTGCCCCATGTTCATGCCGCTGAGGCCGGCTCTTGCGATAAAGTCGTAGTCCATGAACTGCGAGACGACGCGGTCAACATCCCGTAAACGGCGAATGTCCTTGACCGTATCACGAACGGAATTTTCATAATTGCTGCGCAGCCAGTGCTGTTCATTCAGAACCATAACCCAGCTTGGAAGGTTGACATTCACTTCATGAACCGGGAATTCGTAGAGCACTTCGCGAAGGACAGAGACGACTTCCTCTTCTCCCATCGTAGCTACGCTAAGCGTAATAACCGGTATATCGTATTTGGCCTGAAGCTCGCCGCGCAGATTGAGCGCTTCCTCGCTTCTTGGTCTCGTCGAGTTGATGATCAGCACGAATGGCTTGCCGACTTCCTTCAGCTCGCTGATAACTCGTTCTTCCGCTTCCACATAGGAGCTGCGCGGAATTTCCGCGATTGTACCGTCGGTCGTCACGACGACGCCAAGCGTCGAATGCTCTTGTATCACTTTGCGAGTACCGATTTCAGCTGCTTCCTGGAACGGAATCGGCTCATCGAACCAAGGTGTCGTAATCATGCGAGGTCCATTTTCATCCTCGTAGCCTTTGGCGCCCTCTACCGCGTAGCCTACGCAATCAACCAGCCTCACATTAACTTCAAGGCCTTCGCTGACTCGCAGCTGGACAGCCTGATTCGGTACGAATTTCGGCTCGGTTGTCATGATCGTTTTACCTGCGGCGCTTTGAGGAAGTTCGTCAACGGCGCGGACCCGCTCGGCTTCACTAGCAATATTAGGAAGCACGACCGTCTCCATAAACCGTTTGATAAACGTTGATTTGCCCGTTCGGACTGCCCCGACTACCCCGAGGTAAATATCCCCGCCGGTACGTTCGGCAATGTCCTTGAAAATGTCCACTTTCTCCACTGAATATCCCCTCCCAATTGATTTTCCGGTTCGCCGCCTTCCACCGGACAAGAGGGCAGGCCAGCGACGCAACTCGTACAGCTTTTTGGACTAGTAATAGCATATTGTCCATACTCTCCGATTATGCCGATTCCTTTCTAGAAATCTTTTTAATCGGGTCACACCTCTTGCCCTTCCAAGACTGAGTTATATGAGGATGGAAGGTTTTCTATACCAAAAAATCCTCATTAACACCCTTCTCAGGGGTCAATGAGGATTTTCACTTCATAGGCTATGGAGCGATTGCAAGCGGCTCGCCGGCCTTCCAATGGTAGAGGGGCGATTTGACCGGCACGAACAGATCAGAGGATACGAGCACTTCTCGTACGTCCGCCCCTTCAGCCGGCTCGCCGCCGCTCTTCTGCACGGCTTGCATGAGATCTGGGCCATAATCGGCATACACATTGCCTTGCTCGTCCGTCATGAGGGCAAGCGTTTGCCCGGAATACTCACTGCGCAAGGAAGGCGCTTTGCGCTTTAGTGCGTCAAAATCGATATAGTGAAAGCCCGGGTAAGCCTCGCCGCCTTTTGGCACTTCGCCGTTATGGCTGCTTGAATACGTTCGCACCGCAGCCTGGATATCAACGAGCTGCTGGAAATTGACCAAGTTCATCAATTTCACCGCAGGCTCCGTATCTTCATTAATGATCAGAAAATAATAATTGCCGCCCTTTTCAAAAGCCGCCGAAGGAATGTCGCTGATGTAGCCTTGCGTTTGAAGCTGATGGAAGTCGATCTGAAACTTTTCGTATACCGGAGTTTCCGATGTACTGTTCTTAATCGGCAGCATTCCTGTCTCGGATTGATACTGATCGATGGCCGCCTGAACGTTGCGAACTGCTTCCTTTGGCGGAATCTGGTTTTCTTTCAACTGTTTCTTAGGATACATACAGCCGCTAAGCACCACAAGCGTCACAGCAGCCATAATGAGCAGCGTGGAACGGATACCGCGCCGCATTGCATAATTCATCATTTCCGTTGTCCTCCTAATTTCGGAATTGGCAACCACCGATAAAACTTACCACAGCTTGTCGTCCTGCTCTTCCGCTTGCTTCGCCAGCAATCTCTCTACGGCAGAGCGGAGCGGATCAGGCCGAATTTCCGCAATCACTTTTCCAGCGACCCTAGCCTGGCAAGACAAGCGAATATGCTCGCCATCCAACCCGGCCAGCTTATGTCGTTCATTGTCTGCAATCGGCAGCAGCTCGCTTCCCGGCGATACGCTCATTTTACACATAAAACAGGCAGCTTTGCCGCCGCATCTCGTGCGAATCGTCAATCCTGCTTGCCTTGCTGCGTCCAGCAGTGTCGTTCCCCGTCTTACTTTCACCGTTTTGCCGGATGGCAAGAAACGAACCTCTCCGTTCATCGCAGCACACCGGTCCGCTTCTCGGCAATCATCTGATGCACCTTCCGGATCATACCTGGCGTGAACGTATTATAAGACTCCAGCTGCTTCAGCGCATCCTCATGCTTCGCTTCATCCTGTACGTAAGCATCCATAATAAGCTGATAGCGATCCGGACGATCCCGCAGTACGTTGAACCACAACTCATGAGCGAGGGGCACGGTATGAACGAAATATTTGCCGTCCACGATGACCCGCTCTGCTAGCGGTTTCAGCAATTCCGATACTTTGGTCTCATAACGGCATCCATGTGCGCTCACGATAAATCCGCCTACTAGCTCAACGGAAACACCCTCCAGCTGAAAATGGCATAGCGTCGAACGGTAGATGCCTGTCTCGCTCAACACGGGGCTGTCAACCGCATAGGGACTTAACAGACTGTAAAGACGATCGAAATCGGCCTCATCGATGTATAAATCCAAATCATTAGGCTCGCTAGTCAGCGGCAAACCCCGCAGCATTAAACCCGTGCTGCCCCCGACAACCCAATCGATTCCGGTGCCCAATTGCGCAACGGATGCTAAAGCGCTTTCGATTCGTCCTTTTACGCTCATGATTGGCACTTCCTTTAGAAATAAGGTTTGTTGTAAGCTTTGATAACAATGCTGCTGTTCTTGACGACAGCCTGGCAAGCAAGTCTGTAGCCTTCCTCGAACTCTTCCGGCTCCAGACGGTCCCATTCGGCGTCCGTGATGCCTTCGAGCGCTTCCGAACCTTCCGTTATCATGCAGCGGCAGCGCGCACAGGTACCCCGCGTGCAGGAAGAGGACCAGTCGACTTTATGCTTTAGCGCCAATCGAAGCAGCGTCTCGCCCGCTTCCGATTCAACGACAGCCGTCTTTGTTCTTCCCTTCAGCTCGATCATTTCAATATTCCTTTCTACTGCATATGTATGGCATTCTTCTTGCTGCTTATATGATGGAGAAAAGACCGTAAATAAAACCGAATACGAGCATTAAGAACGCAATCAGCGATAAAATAAATTTCACAACGCCCTTGGTCTTCAAACGGGCGAATGTAATGATTACTGCGGCAATCGCCATCAGTCCGATACCAATAAAAGAAACCCACATTTTCGACATTGGATCCATGTGTCTATCTTCTCCTAATCTACAAAAGAATAAATCTTGCAACCTTCATTATAGCATCGACAGCAAAAAAGGACAAAAACGGAAAATAGCGCTCCGGATGAAATGCAAATTTCGTCCGGGGCGCCATTGCTTTTATCCGATCATGCGTTATCGTTTAATCATCATTTTCATTAACGATTCGATGTTGCCCATATTCATCCCGCTTGCCTTTACAGCTTTGACAATATCATTCATTGTCGAATCCGACACGGGAATTTTGGCCATCTCCGAAACCTGCTTAATAAGCTTGCGCAGCTCCGCTTCGTTCTGCATCGTTGTGTTGGTTACAGTGCTGGCCAGCTTCTTCACAGAGCCTTCGGTAATATTTTTGCCTGTTTTTTTGTTGATTGCCCCCAGCACATCTTTGGAAAAACTTTTCTTTTCCATGCTTCTCCCCTCCCGCAGCGATCGCTTCAGCATACCTAATTCGTAAGCATTGCCTAAGATCATCATATGAGAGGGGTCTGGGATTGGTGTAGGCGGTCATACCGCCTCAACGGGACTATTCGATCTGTTCAATCTCGTGTGTCTTGAGTCTGCCCATCAAATTCTCGACGGCTGTACGCGGCGAACTGCCTGCAAACAGCACCTGATAGAGCTGTGCAGTAATCGGCATTTCCACCTCATAGCGGCTGGCAAGCTCATAGGCGGCACGGGTCGTCTTCACACCCTCTACAACCATACCCATTCGCTCCAGCACTTCTTCAAGCGGTGAGCCGTCTGCAAGCATCGACCCGGCACGCCAGTTGCGGCTGTGCTTGCTCGTACAAGTAACGACAAGATCGCCAACGCCGGCAAGGCCCGCGAATGTGAGCGGATTAGCGCCCATCGCCGTACCAAGACGGCTAATCTCGGCCAATCCCCGCGTAATTAGCGCGGCTTTGGCGTTGTCTCCAAAGCCTAAGCCATCGGATAGGCCGGCTCCAAGTGCAATAATGTTCTTAATTGCACCTGCGACTTCTACACCTGCTACGTCTGGATTCGTGTAAACCCGGAAGTACCCGTTCATGAACGCGTCTTGGGCCTGTTCAGCCGCTTCCTGATCAGCAGATGCGACGACGACCGTCGTAGGCTGCTTGCGGATGACTTCCTCTGCATGACTTGGACCGGACAATACAGCAATCTGATCTGGCGAACGGCCCAGTTCCTCGGCCAATACCGTCGTCATTCTTTTCAGCGTGCCGGTCTCGAAGCCTTTCGTCGCATGAATGCACAATGTCGTTTCCTTCATAAAAGGCGCCGCCTGCTTTGCCACTTCGCGCATCGCAGCGGAAGGCGCAACAAACAGAGCCAGCTCGGCATCCTGCAGCGCTTCCTTCATTTCGGTCGTCGCCCGCAACAACTGAGGAAGCTTCACGCCGGGCAAATATTTCGAGTTTTCGTGCTCGGCATTGATTTGCTCTGCCTGATCGGCATTCCTTGTCCAAAGCAGCACGTCAAATCCGTTTTGCGCCAAGACGGAAGCCAGAGCCGTTCCCCAGCTTCCGGCAACGAACACGGCCGCGCGGCGCCCCGCCTGCGCTTTTGTTTCCGTCATCTTGTTATGCTCCTTTTTTCGCGCCGAGCTTGTTCTCCGTTCCTTGAACAAGCTTGACGATATTGGTCCGGTGACGGACGAAAGCAAACACGCAAAGCAATAAGCTGACCAGCAATAAAGGCAATGAATAATGAATGAGGCCGATCAAAAGCGGTACAAACGCCGCAAACAGCAGAGATCCCAAACTCACGTAACGCGTAATAGCAATAGATGCGATCGCGATAACGCCGGCAATAAGTGCAGGTACAAATGCCAATGTCACCATGACGCCAACGGTAGTCGAAATGCCCTTTCCGCCTTTGAAGCGGAACCATACCGGCCAATTGTGGCCTATAATGGCGGCAAGACCGCTGAGCACTGCCGTCCAGTCGCCTAGATCATCAGGACCAAGCAACCGGCCTATCAGCACAGCTGCGATACCTTTGGCAATATCCAGAACGAATACGAACAGACCAGGCCCTTTGCCCAGAACCCTGATCGTATTCGTTGCTCCGGCGTTGCCGCTTCCATGCTCCCGGATATCGATCCCTTTAACCAATCTTGCAATTACGATACTGAATGAAATCGAACCTAATAAATAACTGGCGACAACCGCAATAATAGCGTTCAGCAAAATCATTCTCCCCTAATCCTCGTCAGACTTCCTCCGTGTAAACAGACGAACCGGCGTGCCTTCGAAATCAAATGCCGCGCGGATTTTGTTTTCCAAGTAACGCTCGTACGAGAAATGCATCATATCCGGATCGTTGACAAAAATAACGATCGTCGGCGGCTTGGTTGCCACTTGCGTTACATAATTAATCTTCAGACGTCTTCCCTTGTCGGTCGGCGGCGGATTGTAGGCAACCGCATCGGCAACGACATCGTTCAGCAAGTGTGTCTGAATGCGCATTGCATGCTGCTGCGATACATGATTAACGATCGGAAGCAGCTTATGCAGACGCGACTTCGTAAGCGCCGACAAATACGTGACTGGCGCATAGGTCATGAACAGGAAATGATCGCGAATGTTTTGCGTAAAAGCGTTCATCGTCTTATCGTCTTTCTCGACGACATCCCATTTGTTCACGACAAAGATCGATGCTTTGCCCGCTTCATGAGCATAACCGGCAATGTGTTTGTCCTGCTCGATGATGCCTTCTTCGCCGTTAATAAGCACAAGCACGACATCCGCCCGCTCGATCGCTTTCATCGCGCGCATTACGCTGTACTTTTCCGTCGTTTCATATACTTTGCCGCGTTTGCGCATGCCGGCAGTGTCGATCAGGACGTAACGCTGACCGTCACGCTCGAACGGCGTATCGATCGCATCCCGCGTTGTTCCCGCCACATTGCTTACAATGACGCGCTCTTCGCCTAGCAAAGCATTTACGAGCGAAGACTTGCCTACGTTTGGACGTCCGATCAACGCAACCCGAATGACATCATCGTCATAACCGTCATCCTCAATAATTGGAAGCTTTTCTACCACAGCATCCAGCAAATCGCCGATTCCGATACCATGGGAACCGGAAATAGCCATCGGTTGTCCGAAACCGAGGCCGTAGAACTCATAGACCTCATCCATTCGATCCTGGTTATCTACTTTATTAACAGCCAGTACGATTGGCTTGCGGGAGCGGAAGAGCATCTGCGCCACTTCGTCATCCGAATGCGTCAAACCTGCTTTGGCGTCTACCATAAAAATAATGACATCCGCCTCTTCAATTGCCAGCTCCGCTTGCATGCGGACTGATTTCATAATTTCATCTTCGCCGTCGATCTCGATACCTCCGGTATCTACGATGCTGAAAGCGACGCCGTTCCATTCACCGGCACTATACAATCGATCGCGGGTAACCCCCGGTTTATCCTCTACAATTGCGAGCCGGTCGCCGACTATACGGTTGAATATGGTTGATTTGCCCACATTCGGACGCCCGACGATGGCGATAACGGGTCTTGCCATAGTTGATGTTCACTCCTTCAGAAATACTCACGTTTAACATCATAGCAAAAAACGACGTACTTGGCTAACTTTTCATCTTTATTCTGGGCTGCTTCGCTTGTTTTTCATTAAGAAAACAGCTAAATTTTCCATAACCGATCGTAAAATGGTGAAGGACATACTTATAATTCTCGCTGCGCCGAATGCAATCCATAAGCCGTCCCACCATGCTAATTCGCCAACTCCTCCGATATACCTTCCTCCGCTCAGCACTGCGAAATTTATTTCTGCGAATACTGCGGAAAATACGAGCACTGCAAATTGATGCTTGGCCTTAGATGAAAATGCAGCTGCCAATATTCCGCCAAGCAATGGAGCATCCCATCTCGGATCAAGCCAATAAAACACCGGGTCAGCTAAATACATCTTTTGCAGACAACCCCAAATAACGCCTGTCAACAAGGCGCATAAAAGCAAATACCATTTCGCTTCGGCCAAGCCTTGTCCATGAACAGCCGATAGAGCCGCAAGCATAAGCAAGATCGCACTGGCATGCCACATGATACTGACAGTCCCGAATGCTGTCGTATGCTGTAGAGGCTGCAGTATGATGCAGCCCGCTGCAATTATTGTTAATATCCGCTTATGGGCGATTGCTGCTCCTACCCATTCCGACCAGCCTGTAGCCATTAATATGAATAAGATCATTACAATCCATAACGTTATATATCCTGGATTCATAGGTCCATCACCTCTCATCGACCTATTATGCACCCAAGCGGGAACGGCTATGCCGGACTATATGTAAAAGCTGTAAAAAAAGAGACTTTACCCAGTATACGGGTACAGTCTCTTTGCTATACGTCTGAGATCCTTGAAGGATCTTATTATTTCAATTTGCTCAGCTTGTCGCCGAAACGCTCAGCCAGAGAGTAGCTCATGCTTTGGTTGCTCAAGCTAACATTCGGGTTATTGCCCAGATCCTCTTGCTTAGGCGAACGCTCGCGTTGCGGTTTGCTCGAACGCGGTGCTTGTTCAGCCGGTTGCTCAGGAGCTTCTTCTGTTTCTTTGATGCTCAGGCTTACGCGTTTTTCAGCCGGGTTGAAGTCCAATACTTTCGCTTGTACTTCTTGCCCTTCTTTCAGAACATCGTAAGGTGTTGCGATGTGGCGGTGTGCGATTTGGGAAATGTGCACAAGGCCTTCCACTCCAGGAGCGATTTCAACGAATGCGCCGAACGTTACGATACGGCGTACAGTACCCGTAACGATATCGCCGATTGCGAATTGGCCGTTAGCCGACTCCCAAGGACCTGGTTGAGCAGCTTTCAAGCTCAGGCTGATTTTACCCGCAGCCGGGTCAACTTTCAGCACTTTTACTGTTACCGCTTGACCTTCGGATACAACATCCTTCGGATGAGCGACATGCTGCCACGAAAGCTCCGATACGTGTACCAGACCGTCGATGCCGCCGATATCAACGAATGCGCCGAATGGCGTCAGGCGTTGTACAGTGCCTTCGAGTTGTTGGCCCACTTGCAGGGAACTCATAACTTGTTGTTTGCTTTGCTCGAACTCAGCGTCCAGAACTTCTTTCTGGGACAGGATCACTTTGTTGTTCTCGCGATCAATTTCTTTTACTTTCACGCGGAGCGTACGGCCTTTGTAATCGCTGAAATCTTCAACGAAATGACGCTCTACCATGGAAGCAGGGATGAAACCGCGTACGCCAACGTCAGCGACAAGGCCGCCTTTAACAACGTCAGCTACTGCAACTTCAAATACTTCTCCGCTTTCGAAACGGCTTTGCAGCACATCCCAAGCGCGGTCTCCGTCGATTTGGCGCTTCGACAGAACAAGTTTTTCTTTCTCGTCGTCGATGCTTACTACTTTCAGCTCTACCTCTTGGCCGATTTGAACGGCATCAGATGCATTGTCAAGCTGAACAGCGGAAAGCTCGCGAATCGGAATGATACCGTCATATTTATATCCAAGGCTTACATAAGCTTGGTTATCTTCGATTTTGACGATCGTGCCTTTAACGGTATCGCCTTTTTTCAAAGACACAAAATTGTCCATAGCCTCTTGATTTTCTTGAGCTACGGAGTCCTGAACATTGATTTCTTCTGACATTTGAAATAACCTCCTCAATTCATTACCCCAACTTTATTTAAACCCGCAGCCGTCCCTGACGGCGTGCAGCATTTAAAACAACGTAAATGGCTTTCGCCGTTCCCTGACGGGAATTATTGATTTTCTTTAATCATTTGGCGGATGCGGACCATGATGGCCTCTGTCACGCGCTCAAGCATATCCGGTGATGAATCATTAATGAATGCAGTAAGATCAACCGGTTTGCCGTAAATGATTTTCATTTTGCGGAAAGGCTTGTAGTTCCCGATAATCGCTACCGGAACAACAGTCGCTCCGCTGCGCATCGTAATCATAGCAGCGCCTTTTTTGGCTGCTGCGCCTTCTGCGCTGTTTCTCGTTCCTTCGGGAAAAATCCCCATCACTTCACCTTGCTGGAGAAGTCCGATTGCAGAACGAATGGCTTCCTTGCTGACGCCGCCCCGTTTCACGGGAAAAGCGCCAAGATCCCGGATCAACGGACCGAATACCGGAACGTTGAACAGCTCTTGCTTCGCCATATAATGAACCTTCCGCTTCAACTTAATGCCTACGGTTGGAGGATCAAAATTGCTCAGATGGTTCGAGGCAAGCACAACCGGGCCTTCTGCCGGTATGTTCTCCTTGCCTACCGCCTCTAGCCGGAAGATTACATTGTAGATGACGAGGAGAAGAAATCTGCAAATGCGGTATAACATAGTTTACTTCGCCTCCGCCAATTTGGTTCGGCTTAATTTGACAATTGCCCCGACAACTTCTTCAATCATCATCGTGGTACTGTCCATGACGAGCGCATCTGGTGCGCAAATGAGCGGAGCGATTTCTCTCTGCTCGTCCAGCCGGTCGCGGTCAGCAATTTCCTGAGCCAGCTGCTCCAGCGTTACGTCTTGTTTACCCGAAATTTCCTTGAAGCGGCGAGATGCGCGTTCTTCTACGGTAGCGGTCAGAAAAACTTTCAGTTCCGCGTTCGGCAGCACATGCGAGCCGATGTCCCGTCCGTCCATAACAACGCCTTTCCTGGCAGCAAGCTTCCGCTGCATGGCGCCCAGCACTTCTCTTACGGTTTCATTCGCTGCGATTAAGGAGACGATTAGCGTTACTTCACGGGAGCGGATAGAATCCGTTACGTCTTCACCGTTCAGCAATACTGTCTGCCCTTTGTCACCGGGAAGCAATTCAATGTCCAGCGATGTTGCCAGCGCTGCCAATGCTTTGCTGTCTTGCGGCTCAATGGAAGCCTTAAGCGCACTAAGCGTTACGGCCCGATACATAGCCCCGGTATCGATATAAATGTACCCTAGCTGTTCGGCAACCTTGCGTGCAACCGTACTTTTCCCTGCGCCTGCAGGGCCGTCGATAGCAATGTTAATCCGGTCGCTGTCACCGTCTTGCTGCATCACGAACAGTCAACCCCCTTAATAGAGACGGTTGGCCGATGCTTGAAGCAATTGCGACTCAAACCTCTCAAGAAAAAAGCAGGCTCTGCCTGCGAACGTGAAAATTATACCACACTATGGACATAGATGCAAAAGAACGAAAGGCTCCCACTACTCCGGAGCCGTCCCTTCCAAACGCTCTATATCGGTTATCCACCGTCTTATTGTGTCGTTTTGAAGCGCGATTTGCGATAAAACGACAGCAATCAGCAGCAGGATCGCCAGCTTGGCAAGCCTGCTGCTGACAGCGTCGGACAAGTCGCGGAAATAACGGAAACTCCGCTTCTTTCCGCGACTTGATCTATCATTTGTTCTATGGCTTCTGTCTGGCACCCGGCACACTTCCTTTATTTCCCTTATCAAGCTAGCATGCCTATGCTGCGGACAGATTATTCATTACCGGTTACGAAAATCCAGCTGCCTTTCAAAGCAGTAACGAATGATTTTTTGCCGTTCAGAATCACTGATGCTCACAAATTTAATCATGACCTGCTTCCGGCCCGACGTATGCTCGACGACTCGAACAACCTCCGCCTTGAATGAAGCATGCTCCAGCGAACCGTTCTTGTAAGGGACGAGCAGCCAGCAATCCAGTTCCATCTCGCGGGTGATTGCCCACTTGCCGTCGCAAAGAAACGAGATGCCGCCGCCGCCCACGTCGTCAGTATGGGTCACGAAATGTATCTGTCCCATAGCCGTAACGGAAATTTCGAGCTCGGCAGGCACGCGCAGGAAATGGCGGCGCTGCACCTTTGTGATTCGGTCTGGATCGGGCTTGCGAATCTTGATGAGCTTAATCGTATCCTCGCGAAAACCGATGACATGCGAATCAAAGTAGTTCTTAATGCCGTCCTCCGTCACATAATGAACGGAAAGCTCGTCCCCCAGATAAAGTCTCTTCATACGGCCGGTACTTTCGTTCAACGGATTCTCGATCAACAGCCCGTCTTCAAGTTCGTCGGCGATTCTCGCCTTGTACTCAACAGCTGCTTCCGCTTCATCCGAGGAAGCGATCTCGAAAAACAACATTTGGTTTACTCTAGGTAACAATTGGCTCCCCTCCCATAATGGTGTCATTATATCACACTCAATTTGAGGGGAGCCATATCATTATTTAGCGGCAGCAGCCGTACGATCTTGAGGAGACATTTCCTCGATCGATTCTTCCACACCGGAATCCGCATTAATATAGATACGGTAGATGCTTCCGTTTATTTTACCCGTATACTCATAGCAGAGCACTTCTTGACCCAAGTCATTCAATATAATCGCTTTCTGCTCCTTGGACACTTTCATTTCCGGATTGAGCGCTTTGCGACCCTCTGCCTGCGTAATTTTCGGAGCGGGGAGGTTGCGTGCATGATGCTCATGAACATAATCATTTGCTTGCAGGCCAACCGTTTCGCCGTTATCAAGGGCAACTTTCACCGTTAGCTTCTCAGGATAGATAAGCACGCCGTTTTGACTGGCGACGTAAGTTAATGTTCCGGCATTGTTGAAGTTGTCATAGGTGACCGCCTGCATTCCTTTAAACCCATGATCATTCAGGAATTTATCAGCCGCTTCCTTCGCTTTAACCGTGTTCAGCCGCTGCTCCCCGATGTCCCGGGAATCCATAAACCAGATCAGCTGGCCGCCTTTTTGCGTATAGTCCATCTGCAGTTTTTTTCCGTTCTTCGGCTCCGTTACCGTTGCGCTGTAGGACGCGTATTCCGTTCCTTTACCATTCTCTATCACTTTTATCTCGCCGGCGTTTTTGCCGACAAATTCAGCTGCACGCTTCTTGATATCATCGGCGGTAACGAGTTTGCCGCCCAGCATTTTGACCGTTCGTGTCTGATACATGCTGCTTACGGAAGGCCCCCAGTTGATTTCGGGATATTCGCTAACTTTTTTATCAACCGTCTTGAAGCCGTCGATAATACCGTTGCTGCCTTTCAAATTTTGCGCAGCCAGAGCCGTCTCAACGTCCATCCAGCGCAGCTTGGTGCCCAGCACTTGCTCCTGAACCCCCTGCAGATCATTCGAAATTTCCTCCGACTTGGCATAAAGCGTCTTAAGCGTACTAAATTCATCTTTGGACAGGGGCTGCTTCGTCAGATCGCGAACAGAGGTTTTATAAGCAAAGTTTGCGATTCTCGATAAAAAATCTTCCGCTTTATTGAACGGAAGCAGCGTCAGGGGCAATTGATTGATTTCGTTTTGCGCTTCGCTTGTAAGCCGCCATACGTTGACGAGCCCTTTGCGGTGGAAGCTTTGGGAGGTTGAGTTCACGGCCAGCGTGTTGCCTAGCTGCTGATGCAGCTGCTGAACGTGATAGGTTAGATTGTGGAATGCCCGCTGGTATTGGTTCTCGGCTTTGAGCAATATCGCATTTTTCTCTTGATGTTCCTGATAGCCCCAATAAGCAGCACCAATTAATAAGAGGGTCATGATGGGGAACAGCACAGCGCTGAGTCGTTTATACATAGCAGAAAAGCTCCTTTCTTGTCGAAACCTAGCGTTAGTTTGGTTTCGACAAGGGAGCTTTATACATCTGTTCTAAATACTGTGTTCTTCGACATCGAGATCATTGCTGTTATTGCAAATGCACTGCTTGAAGCCCGTATCGATGGAGCCTTTATCGCGCCGGCCGCGCAGCACGAACTTCTCTCCGCATACATTGCACCGGATCGTTACCTTCACTCTCGCTTCCATCCTTACCTCCTAAGCGGGATTAGCCTTTTAGAAGACAGTATGGACGGATCGTTTACAATTTAATCTCGTCCTCACGGGCGAGAAACCGGAAAGGCGATCTTTCATTGGCACGCTGCATTTTACGCAATCCCCATACCCAAAGCACCGCCATAAATGGAATGATGAAGTACATCCAGTTTTGCTGCTGCGTAATCATGATCCAGTCGTACGTGCCATGGAGTCCGAATGGCAGCAGCAGCGAGATGCCCAGATACAAATTGCGCTTGCGCTTGCTGAGCGTAAATTTGGCTTTGCCTACGTAATAACCCATCATGATGCCAAATAGCGCATGGCCGGATACCGGAAGCAGCGCACGCATGAGCAGCGTGCCAAATGTTGCGGGCGAGAATACGGCATACATGATATTCTCAAGCGTCGCAAAGCCAAGCGAGATGGAGGCTGCATAGACGATACCGTCATAGGGCTCGTCGAATTCGGTATGATTATAAATAATATGGTACAACACAAACCATTTCACCAGCTCTTCTACGCCTGCCGATTCGGCAAAGGCGAGCACGAGCGGTGATTCTCCCCACCAGAGCTGCAGTCCGCGTTGAATAACGATGATGGGCACTACGATCAAGACACCGAGCAGAAACATGCGAACAACCATATGAATCGGTTCAGCATCGTAGCGATCCTTCAGATATAAATAGGTGAGCAGCGAAACGCCGGGCGCCACCGCTGCCGTTAACACGGAAAACAAGAACATTTCGTCGGTCACCTCCAGCATCGGGGCTACGCCAAACGCCGGCCGCAAGCCGGGTTATACCCAGCCGCGATAACGAACCGCTTCCGCCATTTTGCGAACCCCTGTCATATAAGCGGCAAGCCGCATATCGACATTTCTCGTTTGATGAAGCTCATATACTTGCTTAAAGCCCCGGATCATCATAATCCGCAGCTTCGTATCCACTTCGTTCTCATCCCAATAGTAGCCTTGATTGTTCTGAACCCACTCGAAATAAGAGACGATGACGCCGCCAGCGCTTGCCAGAACGTCAGGTACGATCAGGATGCCCCTATCCGTCAATATTTGCGTCGCTTCAAGCGTCGTTGGGCCGTTGGCTGCTTCGACGATAATAGATGCGCGAATATTCGGAGCGTTGGCTTCCGTAATCTGATTCTCGATTGCAGCCGGCACCAGCACGTCGCAATCCAGCTCCAGCAGTTGATCATTCGTAATCGTCTGCGGGAATAAATTCGTAACGTTGCCAAATGAATCTCTGCGGTCAAGCAGATATGGGATATCCAATCCCTCTTCATTATACAACGCTCCGTTCACATCGGATATACCAATTACGCACGCGCCAGCCTCATGCATAAATTTGGCTAAATAACTGCCCGCATTGCCGAAGCCTTGAATGACGATTCTCGCGCCTTTAATTTCGATATCTCGGAGGGCGAGCGCCTCTTCAATCATAATAACGACGCCTCTGGCAGTTGCAGTCTCCCGCCCTTTCGAGCCGCCAAGTACGATCGGCTTCCCGGTAATAAAGCCAGGCGAGTCAAATTCACGAATCCGGCTGTATTCATCCAGCATCCAGGCCATTATTTGCGAATTGGTCATCACATCAGGTGCAGGAATATCCTTAGTAGGACCGACAATCTGGCTAACGGCTCGGACATAACCGCGGCTTACCCGCTCCAGTTCGCCGAATGACATTTTTCGCGGATCGCAAATAACGCCGCCTTTGCCCCCGCCGTATGGCAGATCGGCAATGCCGCATTTGAGACTCATCCAGATCGAAAGCGCCTTGACCTCCAGCTCTGTTACGCCAGGATGAAATCTTACGCCGCCTTTAGTTGGACCGACAGCAGCATTATGCTGGGAACGATAGCCGGTAAATATGGTCGTGGTCCCATCATCCATTCTTACTGGAATGCGTACCGTCAGGACGCGCATCGGCTCTTTCAGCAGTTCAATCATTGAATCCTGATGTCCAAGCTTGCGCAATGCTTGTTCAATTACTACTTGAGTAGATTTCAAAATATCATGTGCATGTATATCCGCCATGATGGATGCTCACCGCCTTTGTCTACATGTAATATGAACTAGCAGCCCCGACCATATTCGATTATTTTATTTTTTTAAAGCAAGAAGAGCATCAGGGGGACATATTTGCTCCTCCGATGCTCTTCTCCATGTGCTTCTCAGTTATAAAAATGAGTGCATACTTCCCGTACAGCGTCTGACGGCATGATCACCTTTCCATATTCCTCGAGCATCGCGTAAGTAACCGATGTCGCTTCTCCATATTCCGCCAGCAAGGCGATTACGGCATTGTGACGGGAAGAATCGATCAGGGCTGGCTCAAGCGCCAATATCCACTTCCCGTTGTAGGAATACAAGCGTCCATCCTCTGTCAGACCGGCAGCCTGCAATTGCTTACAAACGCTGATGACATCTTCAAAATCCCGGAAGGAATACATTACGATGTCGCTCTGCTCCATCGTCACTTCCATTTCGTATATCTCGTCTTCCGTGTCTTCATCGTCGGTTGCCCGCTCGTCGGATTGACCGTTCATTTTGCCACGGGTTACAATGACGACCATTCCCTGGGCAGGTAAGGCAAATACTTCGACCGCTAACGGGCCGCTGGCATCGAATCCAAGTTCACTGTATGCTTGGTCCATCATTTCGCTGAATAGCTCGTGTACCTTTGGAATTTCGCGCCACATGTCTTCCTTCTGGATCCCACGTTCCAGCAGGTCGTCGAACGTCAGGAAAATCCGAATCTTGTCCTGACTAAGCCGCTCGATTTTCATGACAGGATCCTCCTCTGCAGCATCTGTTGTAACAGCGTATGAAATTATTGAGAAGATGTGATCAAATTGATCAAATCGTACTATGTAACTACTTTATCATGTCTAACCATGGATTGCACCTAAATTAGGCAAAAAAAGAATCGTTTGAAACGTGCAGCATCGTTGCCCGTTCAAGCGATTCCCCTCTTCCTGTACCTAATTAATGCATGCGGGACGACGATTCCGCCATAACCTGATTGGCTTGCTCCTTTAGCTTGGGATCGCTGTTAATAATGGCTTCAATCCGTTCCCAATTTCCTTCTGATTTTACGGCGGTACCGTCTGTATGCTTTGGGGCGGATGCAACCGCCTTCGTCTTCCAGTCATTCATCATCATCATCGACATCGATTTACGTCCAAGCTTCGAGAGCCCGTTTGACATCGTTGCCGACAGCCACGCCGCCGTACCTGGACGCTTGCGCGCCATATAGAGCGCCGCTGCTGCGCCAATTGCGCCTCCGACTATAAAACCCCTTAGCCTCATCAAGCAAACCTCCTTATAAATATCGTTTCACCCGATATTTTGGCCGTACTGGATGAAGGCCATCCTGCTAAAATAAAGGAAAACTTGCTTAACGGCAGCGAATTTTGAATATGCTACAATAGAATCGATTATACAAGCACAGGAGGGAATCATCAGTTATGAATGCAGCAGTAAAATCGATTGGCACTATCGCGGCCGCAGCCGCAGCGGCCCTGCTTCTCACCTCATGCGGCAGCGCAGCATCCAATAAAAACAACATAGCGGCCACCTTCCCAGCCATTACTGCCACCCCGGCGCAGGAGACTCCTTCTCCGCTGCCATCGCCTGCGGCAACCGAGACGACAGCCGCTGCAGAGGAAATTAAGACGCTCTACAAAATGAACAAGGTTTACCGTTTCGTTCCCATTGAAGAGTCAACCGATAAAAAAGTCGTTTTGCTCACCTTTGATGACGGCCCGCATAACAAAGAAGTATTGACCAGCCTGCTGGACACGCTCGATAAGCATCATGCGAAAGCGATTTTTTTCGTGAACGGTTACCGGGTGAAAACTCATCCCGAGCTGCTCACTCTTATTAAAGAGCGCGGACAGACGATTGGCAATCACTCCTGGGACCATATCGATCTGAAAAAAGAAGACGAAACGAAGATCGAACAGCAAATCAGTGACGTGCAAAAGGATGTAGAGAACATTACGGGCGAGCCGCCCCGTTTCTTCCGTCCCCCTTACGGCTCTGGAGGAGACAAGGTGAAGGAAATAGCAAAAAACCACGGCCTGTTATTCATGACGTGGTCGAATGGTTCACTGGACTGGGAACAAAAGTCGCCTGGCGATCCCGATAAAGTAACCGCCAACGTGCTGGAGCAGCTCCATCCCGGCGCAAATATTTTAATGCATGAACTGAAATGGACGGCAGAAGCGCTCGACGGGCTGCTGACGAAGCTAGAGGATAAAGGATACGGCTTCATCGATCCCGCAACCATTGAGCTGCCGGCACAATCCTGATTATTGCGTATATTTGATGCCGTACCAGAACAATCCGGCCACTAGCGACACGAATAAAATAAACAATACATTATAATACCATTTCGTAATCTTTGGAGCTTGGGAAGGAAATTTTTTTCTTCTGGGCGGCAGCTGCGCCTCGGCATTCGTTACGGTGTCGTTGCGAGGCGGCGCTGCCGCCTTCTCATGCTGTTGTCTTCTCCTTGACCTCCCGAATTTTTCTACCCTGCTCATGACTGCTATTCTTGCTCCCTCCTGAAACGAATAATGAGCCCCATTATGAAATCGATCATAAAATGCGCAATAATCGGCGCCCATAAAGTGTCCGTCATATTATAAATCCAGCCTAACCCATAGCTGATCGAAAAGACAAGTCCCGTTGGTATCCAGTGCTTTAGGTACCGGACATGGATTGCAGCGAACACAATACTAGTCCAATAGGCCCCTATTGAATGCTGAATAGCCCCGCGAAACAGCAGCTCCTCACAAACAGCAACGACAAAAGATATGACGGCGATATGCCAGACAGGCCGCAATCGGAAGATACGGTCGTTGACCCCTCCGTCATCGCCCGCTTCCTCAGGCACCCATCTGGAGATTAACAGGTCAACTGCGACTACAGCCCCTGCCAGACCAAGTCCCCACCATACAAATTGAAGGTTTTGCGGGATATGAAATAAATGAATTATGTTCTGACGCTGAAATAATACCCAGATCAAACCGATAATAAGAGTAAGTGCCTGGGTCATGTACAAATTGATGAGCAGCATACGGTCGTCAAGCTCATCTACGCTCACCTTGCGCACGCGTATTTTACGGATGTCGAATTTTTTCATGTCTTCCCGCCTGTCTTGAAGGTTCATATTTCCTTTTATGAGCATTTCGCCTATACTGGTAGGGCACAAACGACAGCATCCATTTATTACATAGAAGGAGATTTGTGATGGAGAAAAGATTAACTAGAACCGCCATGTTTTTCAGCGTTGGCTTCGTATTTATGGTCGCTTTCGCTGCCGGCGCCTTCTTCTTCGGATTGAAGATCGGAACGGACAAAGCCGAAACCAAGTATGAGATGAAGCAATTGAAAAGCCAGTCCAATGAAAATGCCGTTCCTTATCAACAGCAAGACCTTGTATCATTCTATCATACCGTATTTTTGCCTTACCGTGAATTTCAAACGGAATGGATCAAAGCCATCAACAAATTGCAGCAAGGCCAGTTGACCGAACCGGTCGCTATTTTCAAAGGTCTTGGCGATCTAGCTAATCGTAAAAACAAGGAAGTCTCTTCCTTTGATATGCAAAAATCACCGTTGCTTGGACAAGCGCAAGCCAGCATGATCCGCAGTCTGGAGCAGTTCGAGCAAGCTGCCGGCAAAGCAGCTGTCCACGCAAAAACGTTAAAGAACAAACCGCTTATCGACGCTATCGAAAAAGAAGCTACCTACCAGAAGGCGGTAAACAGTACGCTCGATGCTCAGCAAGCTTATTTCTCCGCTATGCTGAAGTGGGGCGCAACCGTTAACTCGGACATTCCGGGAGACTTCACTTCTCCGAACATTATGGAAATTAATCAATGGAAGAAGCTTCCGTTAATTGTGAAAAACAAGCTGATGGCCGATCATCTCAAGAAGCGGCAGCAGCTAGCGGCATTTTACCCGCAGGACTTGACCAGCCGCGTTGACGAATTTATTCAAACGGGTCAGCAATCGGAGATGAAGGTTCGTTCCGTCTCAGCAATTGTAGAGCTTATGGTCAATACGAAGGCGGTCCGAAGCGGCGACTTTACTGCCAGCAAAGCTGCGCAATATGAGAAAGAGACGCTCCCGCAGCTGCCTTTCTTTTATGCTGAAGCCGAGTAAGCTCAATCATACTGAAATCCTTGAAGCAAGGCTATGGCAGCCATTCCTCCCTCAACATTGTGGAGACTGCCGTAGCCTTGTTCTTGCAAGTAACGGCATACAGCTGCGCTTCGCACACCGTGTGCGCATACAATATATAATGGCTTGTCATCATCCAGCTCGCCAAGGCGATGCGGAATGCTGTTCATCGGAATGAGAAGCGACGATTCCAAATGATAATATTCCCATTCGTGAAGCTCACGCACATCAATCACTTGCTCCCGCTGCAGCTTGCCTTCATCCATAAGCTTCAACAGCTCGTCTGCACTTATATCTTGCCATTCATTCATTTCGTCACTTCCTTTCATTTTGAGTAGGTATAATGGTTGAATCATAACGAAAATTTCATTTTTGAGCAAGTTGAGCATTGCAATTGAACGCCCTATTGCTATAAAATAGAAAAGGTTGTCCATAACGATTTAAGTCGAACTATGACGGTTATTTAAGGCGAACCTTTTCGTCCGGCTCTCGCATTTTCGTGCAGAGACGGGATTTTTTGTTTTCTCGCCTTTCATATGAAATTAATTGAATTCATGCAAAACGTTTAGGAGGCAATCTGCATATGTTTAAAGTTCTTGTATCCGACCCGATCAGCGATTTAGGCATTCAACAGCTTGTTGAAGCAGCGGATGTCACTGTCGACAAAAAACCCGGACTAAGCGAAGACGAGCTTGTCGCCATTATTGGTGAATATGACGCTCTTCTCGTTCGCAGCCAGACGCGCGTTACGCCGCGCATTATGGAAGCCGGCAAAAAGTTGAAAGTTGTTGGACGTGCTGGCGTTGGCGTCGACAATATCGATTTGGGAGCAGCGACGCAATACGGCATCATCGTTATCAATGCCCCTGACGGCAACACGATTACAACTTGCGAGCATACTTTCGCCATGATTATGGCCGTTGCCCGCCACATCCCGCAAGCTTATGCAAAAACGGTAAGCGGTGTATGGGACCGTAAATCCTTCCTCGGCGTAGAGCTCCGCAACAAGGTGCTCGGCGTAATGGGCATGGGACGTATCGGCAGCGAGGTTGCGCTTCGCGCTAAAGCGTTTGGTATGGAAATTATGGGCTATGACCCGTTCATGACAGAAGAACGCGCAGAGAAGCTTGGCATCAAGCTTGCAACTGTGGATGAAATCGTACGGAATGCTGACTTTATGACGGTGCACACGCCACTGACGGCTGAAACGCGCCATATGATCGGCAAAAAACAGTTTGAAGTAATGAAACCAGGCATGCGTATCGTGAACTGTGCACGCGGCGGCATCATCGACGAGCTTGCGCTTGTTGAAGCGATTGACAATGGTGTTGTAGCTGGCGCTGCGTTCGACGTGTTCGAGGTTGAACCGCCAGCCGCTGATCATCCGTTCCTGACTCATCCGAAAATCATCGTGACTCCGCATCTTGGCGCTTCGACTGTTGAAGCTCAAGAAAATGTAGCGATCGACGTGTCGGAGCAAGTGCTTCACATTCTGCGTGACGAGCCGTTCAGCAATGCTGTCAACATGCCTCCGATCCCAGCGAACCTTGCTAGCCAGCTTCAGCCTTACTATGCGTTAGGCGAGAAACTGGGCAACTTCATCGCTCAAATTACGGACGGCCCTGTTCAAGAAATTACAGTTGGCTACTCCGGTGAGCTTGCAGAGGTTGATACACAGCCGCTCACCCGTTACATTGTGAAAGGCGTGCTGTCGCATCATCTTGGCGCTGAGAATGTCAACGTCGTCAACTCCTTGCATTTAGCTAAAGAGCGTGATGTGAACATCGTCGTTAATAAATCGCATGCTGCGAAAGACTTTACGAACCTTGTGTCCGTATCGCTTCGCACGAAGAAAGAAGAACGCAACGCAGCAGGCACATTGCTGACTGGCTACGGTCCGCGTATCGTACAAATCGATAAGTTCCCTGTCGATGTTACGCCGGAAGGCAACCTGATACTGATCTCGCACAACGACAAACCGGGCATCATTGGCCGCGTCGGCACGCTGCTGGGCACGAATGACGTGAACATCGCGACGATGCAAGTAGGCCGCCAGCTTGTCGGCGGATCCGCTATCATGGTTCTGACCGTTGATAAAGGCGCTGACAAAGCGATTCTGGAGCAATTGGTATCGTTGTCTGACCTGAACTCGGCGAAAGAAATTACGCTGAATTAATCGAAATCGAATAGATTGCATGACGAGACATCCCTCACACAGACCAAGCTGAAATAGCTGGTTTATGCGAGGGATGTCTTTTTGTTTCCTATTTGCGTCGTTTTGTAACATCGCTCACATCGGTTTGTTCCACGAGCAACAAGATTATTTCTGTTGTTTCAACAAAAAAGCGCTCCTCGTAAGGAGCGCCATGACAGCTATTGTCTAATTTCGACAGGCAGCAGCAGCGTAAAGGTCGTACCTTTTCCAAGCACGCTGTCGACCTCAATGCGGCCGTGATGCTGAGTGATAATGTTCTTAACAATGGCCAGCCCCAAGCCCGTACCGCCTGATGAACCGCGTTTCCGGGCTTTATCCGCTTTGTAGAACCTCTCGAATATATAAGGCACGTCTTCACTTGGAATGCCTTGTCCTTCATCCTTCACCTTCAGCAGCACATAGCCGAGTCCGTTAATGTCCGCTCGCTCGCCCGAGATTGTTATCGACTTGCCAGGAGGCGTGTGCCGCAATGCGTTGTCCAGCAGATTAGTCATCACTTGCTCGATCCGGTCCTCGTCTGCACCCATGACCGCAAGCGGCTGTTTAGGCAAGCCAGCAATGAGGGAAACGTCTCGCTCCTTGGCGTATACCTGAAATTTACGGTGAACTCTTTTTACAACTTGCCGTAAATCAACCTGCTGGAGGTTAAGCTCGACATGCCCCGCTTCCATCCTAGCCATGTCGAGGAAGTCGTTCACGAGCCTGCCCATACGCAGTGATTCGTCATAAATGACTTGAACAAGCTCTTTACGCTCCTCCGGCGTAGCGACGATGTCGTCCAGCAACGCCTCGCTATAGCCTTGAAGCATAGACAGCGGCGTTCGAATCTCATGCGATACGTTGGCGACGAAATCCCGGCGCAGCTTCTCCAGCTTATGCTCCTCGGTCACGTTACGAATTACTGCGACTGCCCCCCGGCTAATGCCGTCAGTCTTTAGCGGCGCCATCGCAACAGACCAGACGTTGTTATGGACTTGAACCTTATGGGCGGCATCTCGTCCTTCTTGAAGCACAGTCTGGAAAGTATCCCGAAGCGGCCCCGGCACACCGGCAAATTCGCCGTCTTCCATGTCATCATGCCAGGAGCGTTCGATATCGGACCATCTGCCGAGCAGCATTTGCCCAGGAGGGTTGGTCAGAATAACTTTCCCCTCTGCGTCAAAGGTAATAACCGCATCACCCATCGAACGCAGTATGCTCGACAGATGCTCCTTCTCATGGCTTAAGTCATGGATCAATTTTTCAAGCTGGCCAGTCATATGGTTAAACGTATTGGCAAGTTGGCCGATTTCATCGGACGATACGATGTTGACGCGAGTCCGGTAATCGCCCTGCGAAATGGAATCAGCAGCCTTCTTCAATTGAAGGAGCGGCTGCTGAATTTTGGAAGATAGAAAGAAAGCAAAGAAGGTCGACAATAGAAAGCCGATAATGCCGACCACGATAAACACAACTTTAATTTTCCGCTGATTATCCACAAACGCCATATCGATATATTGCAGAAGGAATACGCCAAGGATAATGAGGACAAGGGCGACGAGCAGCATAATCGTCCCCCACAGCTTGCCCACGACGCTATGCAGCAAATTGCTTAGCCAGCTTTTCCGGAAAAACGCCATTACTTCGGAACCTCAAGCTTATAGCCGACGCCCCATACCGTCGTAATCATCGAAGCAGCATCCGCCGACACTTTGTTCAGCTTCTCACGAAGCCTTTTCACATGGGTATCTACCGTACGGAGATCACCGAAAAACTCATAGTTCCATACATCCTTCAGCAGCTCTTCACGCGAAAACACCTTATCAGGCGATACCGCCAAATAATGAAGCAGCTCGTATTCCTTAGGAGTCAGGCTCACTTCCTGGCCCCCAGCCGTCACACGGTGCGCATCATGCTCAATTACGAGATGCGGGAATACGATATTGTTGCTGGAGTTGATCTCCTTCGTCAAGAAAGCGGTAGCCGATGAACGGCGTAGTATCGCCTTCACCCGGTAGATGACTTCTCTAGGACTGAATGGCTTCACGACATAATCGTCAGCGCCTACTTCGAAGCCTTGAACCCGGTTCATCTCCTCGCCTTTTGCGGTAAGCATAATGACCGGCGTCGCTTTTACTTGACGCAGTCTGGAGCATACCTCCACGCCGTCAATGCCCGGAAGCATGACGTCAAGCAGGATGAGGGCGTAGTCCGTTGCTGTCGCGAGGCGCAGCGCTGTTTCTCCGTCCTCCGCTTCATCAATGACATAGCCTTCTTTCTCCAAATACATTTTCAACAGGCGGCGAATCCGTCCTCATCATCAACGACCAGAATACGGCTGGCAAAGTCGGACATATTGGAATGCTCCTTTCCATTCTTCTCAAGTTAGTTGTAATTTCTAAACGCCTGCATAGGAGTGCAAGCCTGCAATAATAAGGTTAACGCCAATCAGTGTGAACAAAATAACGACGAAGCCGATAACCGCCAGCCACGCGGAACGTTTCCCCTGCCAGCCGCGCGACAGTCTAAAGTGCAAATAGGCACTGTAATACAACCAGGATATGAGCGCCCAGACCTCTTTCGGATCCCAGCCCCAGAACCTGCCCCACGCTTTCTCGGCCCATATCATCGCAAAGATGAGAGCGCCTAAAGTAAAGATTGGGAAGCCTATTGCAATAGCACGATAGCTGATTTCGTCCAGATCTTCCGGATCAATGCCATCCATCAGCGGATGAATGACAGCTGCGAGCGGCTTACGGAAAGCCAGACGAAGAAGACCATATAGAATTGAACCCGCAATGACAGACCAGATTACCGTGTTGAGCTTCCGTCCGGCATTAACACCGTTCATCCAATAGGGTGCTTCAAATACGGCATTGTCCATTCCTAAAAATGAATCGACCGATTCAGCTTGGCTGTTGTAAGGCTTCACGATCGGCGGCAGCGTATAATCTACCGTCTCCTGCTTCGTCGATTCAACGCCTTTGCTGTCAATGACCGACTTTTCCTGAACGAAGTGCGCTTCGTAGCCCATTCCTCTGAATGCGAATATCGCAACGACGAAACCGACGACGACAATAATCGTATAAAGAGAAAACTCTACCCAGAAATGCCCTCGCTTCGCTTTTTTCGACTTATCGGTAAAATCAACGACGCGAAGCAGATACATGAGGCCTGCTGCAAAACCGACTGCGAAGAATGCTTCGCCTAGTGCTGCGGTCGTAACGTGAATTTTGAGCCAGATGCTGTCTAGTGCAGGAATAAGCGGCTGTACCTCCTGCGGGAACACTGCCGCATAAGCGATGACGATAACGGTCAAAGGCAGAGCGAACATCCCGAGCAGCGGTTTTTTATAAATCGCATAGACGACCGTGAACGCGATCATAATAGCCATGCCTAGAAACGTAATGAATTCGTACATATTGCTCGTTGGAATTTGCTTGCTTCCGATCCAACGGGTGAAGAAAAATGTCAAATGGCCAATCAGACCAAGCGAGGAAGTAACAAAGGCAATGCGCCCCCACTTCTTCTCGTGCTTCTCAGGGTCGCGATTGCTCCATTTCTTGCCTGCAATTGCAATAACGTAGAACAGAAATGCAAAGCAGTAAAGGAAGAATGCAACGACAAACGCATCGCTGCTGAAATCGATTAAACTCACGCGTTATTCCCTCCGTTATCAAGCGACTTTGGATCTACAGTAATGCCTTGCTGGCGAAGTGCTGCCGCGACATCCGCACGCATGCCATACCAATTCTTGTTCGTATGCGCACCGAGAGACAACTGTCCATTATCAATGCGGAGCCAAATGCGCCGGTGCTGCCAGTACGAGCCCATCAGCAATCCAATCATAGAAATCGTCGCGCCGATCCATACGTACGGCAGAGCCTTATCCATACGGACGTTCAAATACGTGGAAGCTTCTGAGAAATCTACATTTTCCATACCCTGCACTTTGATTTCCAGCTTGTCCGCGATCGAGGCGTTCAGCTGATCCTGGCCGAACTTTTCCTTGTCCTTCTGCATTGGGAAGTACATATAAGGCTGTCCCTTTTCGGGCAGGCCCGGTCCGGTAATCAGGAAAATAAAGGCCGGGGCATTGGGCTCGCGGCTGAGTGTTACAGGCTCGCCGTCGTCACCTACCGCGAATTCCATATAGTTCGCAACCAGCTTTAAATGATAGACTCCCAAATCATATTCGAGCGGCGCATCCTTCATCGGCAAATCGAAGGGGCCGTACGTCTCGCCGGTTGCTTTGTTAATCAGTACCGGCTTGACTCCTTTCAGCTTGGGCGTTACATCATAGTCGAACTGATAGAGCTTCAAGCCTTTGTATTGCAGCGGACTGTTGACAGCAATATTATGCCGCTCAACCTCACGCAACTCAGGCTTGGCTGACGTATCTCCGCACTGGCTTTCGCAGGTGTAAAGCACCGCTTTCGTCTCATAAAGCTTGGCGCGGGCTTTCCCTTTCAGCTCCTCTGGCAGTTCATCGTCGGAGTAGTAGGTCACTGTAAATTTCTCGTTCTTCACATAGTAATTCGTATCATCAATATGAACGATATCGCCGTCAGGTATCGTTACATATTTATCCATCTGCCAGCCTGGAATACCTCTTGCCAGAATAGCCAGCAAGAATAGGATTAGGCCGATGTGGTTAATGTAAGGTCCCCATCTGCTGAAACGGTTTTTCTCTGCCAGCAGCGCCGTCCCGTCCGAGTAAATCCGGTAGCGCTTACGCTTTAGCTGATTGCCGAAGCTTTGCACCCACTCTTCTGCACTACCGTCAATTTGAGAAGCGTACACCGTCTTTTGACGATTAATGAATCTCAGATGCTTGCGGACCTGCTGCTTGCTAAGCGCGCGATACAGCGGCAGAACACGGTCGAGACTGCAAATGACGAGTGAGGTTCCGATCATAACGAGCAGCGTTATGAACCACCAGGATTCATAAGTATGCGACAATCCCAGCTTATAATAAATCTGGCCGGGAATCCCGTATTGCTCCTTATAGTAGGTGGACGGCTCGAAATTGTTTAAGAACGAATCCTCTTGCGGATAAATCGTTCCGAGAGTCGCAGAAACGAGCGTCAAAACAATTAAATAAACGGCGATTTTGACCGAGGAGAAAAAATTCCATACCCGGTCGATGATGCTTGGATTGCTCTTCTGCGAACGGCGGGCAACCCCGTCATAACGCATTTCAAGAGGTGTGTCCGATTCGGCATTCTCCATCAGAGGCTTGCCGCAGCTTTCGCAGAGCACCGTACCTACAGCATTCTGATGCCCGCATTCGCATTTCGTGTTATGTAGCGATAACACCGTGAAACCTCCTAATACTTCAGCAGCTCAATAACCCGCTCATCAATATCCTGTTCCGTCATGCCGCCGACCTTGATCTCCATGATCTTTCCGTCGGGCTTCACGAAAAATGTCGTTGGATATGACCTTAGCCCATAGCTGCGTTCCGTCTTCTTGTTGACATCTCTTAAGATGGGATAGTTCAGCTCGAAGCGGCGGACGAAATTGTTGACCGTCAGCGTATCCTCGCTCAAGTTGATTGCCAATATTTCCAGACCCTCGTCCTTCCATTTGGCGAACTGCCGCTCGAACTCCGGCATCTCCTTTACGCATGGCGGACAAAATGTGCCCCAGAAATTGATGACAACTGCTTTACCCTTATAGTCCGACAATTGATGCGTATTGCCTTGCAAATCGACAAGCGTAAAGTCTGGCGGTGTTCCGCCGACCTTCGGTATGCCGTCCTCTTTGGCTGCGAACAGGCTCGTGCCGATCGCATAACCTCCGACTATTAATACGGCAAGCAAAATAACGATTTGAACGGGTCTTCGGTACTTGCCCATCTTGCCTTCACCTGCATTTCATTCTTTGTCAGCTTTGCAATTTGAATAGTTCCATTATAACGAAAATTGGGCGGCAATTACCGTTGCCGCCGTTTACTATTTATGAATTTTGTGTGTCTTGCGCGCTGCTTCCCGCAGCTCTTTCACTTCTACCGGGGTCAAATGCCGGAACTGTCCCCGAGCCATATTATGCAAGCCCAGATCGCCAAACTTGACCCTCCGAAGCCGAATGACAGGGTGCTTAATTGCATCAAACATACGGCGGACCTGACGGTTGCGCCCCTCATAGATCGTAATTCGGATCGTGGACTGCTTCCCTTCAGGATCAACGTCCTGGTATTCTGCTTCGGCAGGTGCGGTCATGCCATCTTCAAGCATTACACCCTTCTTAAGCTGGTCAAGCAGAGAACCATGCGGTACACCTTCTACTGTTGCATAATATGTCTTAGGTACATGATGACTCGGATGCGTCAACAGGTTGGCGAATTCGCCATCATTCGTAAGCAGCAGAAGCCCTTCCGTATCGTAATCGAGCCGCCCTACCGGATAGACTCTCTCTCGAATGCCGGGCAAAAAATCAGCCACCACTTTGCGCCCTTGCGGATCCTTTGCGCTCGTGATGACACCTTTAGGTTTATTGAGCATCAAATAAACTTTTTTCTCGCTTCGGATGGGCTTGCCATTAACAGTAATGACATCGGTTGCCGAATCCGCTTTGACGCCAAGGGTCGTTACTTTCTCTCCATTCACTTCCACCTGGCCCGCCAAAATCATTTCTTCGCATTTGCGCCGGGATGCGATGCCCGCTTGCGCTAATATTTTTTGTAAACGTTCCAATGCTTTCACCTCAAACTCCATCATACCGATATGGAGAGCAAAGCACAAGCAATGTTAACCAAATATGTACAAGCAAATCATAATTGCCGCAATAAATCCGACCAGATCGGAAAAAAGGCCAACTTTCAGAGCATATCTAGACTTTCTGATACCGATCGCGCCGAAGTATACAGTCAATACATAAAGGGTTGTGTCCGTACTTCCTTGGATCGTAGAAGCGATGCGGCCGATCATGGAATCAGGTCCATGCGTCTGAATAAGATCGGCAGTAAAAGCAAGTGAGCCCGCTCCTGTCAGAGGCCTGAGAATGCCCAGCGGCAGTATTTCACTAGGAACATGCAGCCAATCGAACAAGGGCTGAACGGCCCCCAGCATCATATCCATCGCGCCTGATGCGCGAAACATGCTAATCGCAACCATCATGCCGACCAGATGAGGAATAATATTAATCGCAGTGCCGAAGCCGTCTTTGGCACCCTCGACAAAGGTTTCGTAAACCGGAACTTTGCGAAAAGCCGCATATAAAGGAATGAATACGATAATAGCAGGAATTAGCCATGAAGAGGCGCGTGTAAAGAGCTCAAGCAATCGTTCCACCTCCCGGCGAGGCGGCGGACAGACTATCGGCTGCCGGATGCTGTACCGCATGCGTCTTGTCTATCTTTCTCTTCCTTTTATTTATGGAAGGCGGCGGCGCCGATTTACTGCGGCGGCGGTACCAGCGGTCGGCAGCAATTGCTGCTCCGGTAGCGATAATTGTGGCCGCAAGCGTTGTCCCGACAATTTCAGTCGGGTTGGCAGAGCCGTAATTCATTCGGATCGCAATTAACGTGGTCGGGATGAGCGTTATACTGGAGGTATTCAGCGCCAGCAGCGTACACATGGCAGGCGTGGCGGTCTGAGGATCCGGGTTCAGCTTTTGCAATTCCTGCATTGCCTTGATTCCCATCGGCGTAGCCGCATTGCCAAGTCCAAATAAGTTGGCACTCAGATTACTCATAATATAGCCTAGTGCGGGATGATTTTTTGGAACATCGGGAAAAAGCAGCCGGACGACAGGGCTGAGCAGCCGTGCCAGCTTCTTAAGCAGCCCTGCATCGTCAGCAATACGCATCATACCTAACCAAAATACCATAATGCTGATAAGCCCGAAACTTACAGTGACGCCCGACTTGGCGCCATCGAAAGCGGCTTGCGTAACGGCGTCAATCTGACCGTTCGCCGCCGCCGCTATTACGCTTACTACGATAAAAAACAACCATATCCAGTTTACCACTGTGGCCGCCTCCCCCAATTAGCCGAATAATGCGTTAACGACTGATACCAGCGATTGAATAAATGCTGGTTTTCCGTTACTGCTGTATTGCGCTTTCTTATAATCTGCAAGAGCAGATTTGGTCATCGGCTGCTTTTCCGGCAAATGAAGACGTCTGCTGCCGTTCTCATAAATCGGAATCGCGGCGACCTTGTCCCCATTCAAATACCATTCAACGGTACCCCGTTCCCCTAACGCAAAGCGCGTTGAATTCGCATCCTCGACAACCAGCTTAGATTGCAGGCTTTCATTTTCAGACAGCGGATATTGGAAGGTCTGACCGATTATATACGGATAGCCGGCAAGCTCTTGCCCTTTGCTGGTGATTTCTACAAGAGGGTAATAGTTAAAGCCCCAATCCAGCATCGCCCGGTGATCATTCCAGTCATCGCCATCGTTAATCGTTACTGCTGCGAGCTGCTGGCCGTTACGCGTTGCGGAGCTTACCAGACACCGGAAGCTTAGCTTGGTATATCCGGTTTTGACCCCGTCAGCACCTTCGTACATCGTCAGCATTTTGTTTTTGTTTTTCCAGCTGTATTGCCAATTTTCATGCGGATTAGGTGCCGTCTTCACCTTCGTGCTGACGATCTCGGCGAATACCGGATTACGCAGCGCATATGCCGTCAGCTTGGCCAAATCGTTAGCAGACGAGTAGTGCCCGTCCTCATCCAGTCCATGGGGATTTTTGAACTGGCTATTTTCCAATCCCAGCAATTGAGCCTTCTCATTCATCAGAAGCACGAAGCCTTCCTCCGAACCGCCAACATGCTCAGAAATCGCTGTCGCTGCATCGTTGCCTGAGCGAAGCATAAGCCCATACAGCATATTAAGCAGTGTCATTTCTTCCCCCAGCTCCAAATAAATCGAAGAGCCTTCCCGATGCGCTGCGCGTTTGCTCGTCTTAACCGTATCTGACAGCTTGCCATGCTCGATAGCAACGATCGCCGTCATAATTTTGGTCAAGCTGGCAATACGCATTTGCTTATCTCCATCTTCGCTGTAGAGCAATCTCCCTGATTTGACATCTATCAAAGCGGAAGCCTTTGCATTAGTCTTGAGCGGTTTTATTTCAGCGTTTGCCGTCTTCTGAAAGCTTGTCCCGGCAAGCAGCGCTGCAAGAAACAATATGGGCAGCCGCCGCAGCTGTCTTCGTAACATAAGTACTGCAGCTCCTTTCGTTGTCAGTTCTGGATGCAAAATTAACAGTCTTGTACATCTATATGCGTTACGGGGCCAAAACAGACTTTACAGTGATCTTGAAATGAAAAACTGCCCTTTCGGGCAGTCATTCCCTCATTTAGATAAGGGTATCGCTTCCGTCCGATATATAATCATGGGATCGGGATGGCGACTTCATCATGGATTGAACTTTATCGAATACCTGCGGTGCAGAATCGATAATACGCTCCAGCAAATGCGTCTGATTGTCCAGCGGAACGACTCTAACGCCTTGCGTGCCTACAACGAGAAAAGCGATTGGCGTAATGGATACACCGCCGCCGCTGCCCCCGCCAAAAGGAAGAGAAACAGAAGCATTATGGTTATGCCCGTCCGATTGCGACGCGCCTTCGGAGCCGTCCATACGGATATCACTGCCGCCGGCTACAAAACCGAAGCCAACTTTGGATATTGGCATAATAATGCTGCCGTCCGGCGTCTGTACCGGGTCGCCAACAATCGTATTTACGTCCACCATTTCCTTAATGTTTTCCATTGCTGTTTGCATTAAGCCTTGAATTGGATGTTCAGCAGCCATGTTGTTGAAGCCTCCTCTTTGCGCTTATAGGATAAGGACTTACCTACGCTTTTTGTATTGTGCACAGTTTGAGACGGAGTATGTACGTTTGCGTTTAAGCCTTGGACAATATATTCTGCCACTCCTTCACACCTCCTTTTGACTTTTTCGCACTTCTCAGTAAATGAATGCCTGCAACGATGGCATGGCCAAAGCGAATTTGTGCCGTACATGACCATTCTGTCGAAAACGAAGCTTTACTATAGTTTGGCTGCACCTGCAGCTGCGGATCTGCCTTCAGTCTAAGCAATTGCGACATGATGCCCAGCATCGTCGTTTTGACTGACCATACCCCGCCTGTCGCCATTGCTGTCCACATCGCATCACCGACGCCGATCTCTGTCGCCCAATACCACTGCTTCAATTGTACCTTGCTTAACGTCTGCTTCACCCAGCTTGGCAAATGGCTCGTCAATTGAATAACTTGCTTAAACGTTTCTATACCTTTCATGACCCGCTCAAATCCTACTTCGTCATCCTTTTCCTGCGTGCTGATCATTCCCGCCCCGCTGCCCGTCATTTCTTGATGCAGCTTGAATACACGTCCATAAAACTCTACAGTCGGGATATGCATTTGATAGCTGACCAATCCGAACAAGCCTTTTACATCAAATTCAATATCGTCATTGCTGCCTGTCTTGCGAATATGCCCGTGGATCACGATCGGGGAAACGTACACAATTATCAAGAGGAGCAGCAAAAAAAGAACGGCCGCCGTAATCCAGCCGTAAAGGGAACCGTACATCCATGCTTCCTCCGTTTTCCGAAATTGGGTTTATCTTATTATGACAAAAAACAAGCCCGCTTTATTCAGCGGACTTGTTTGCATTGTATAAACTCACCAAAAAGCTGCTAGTTTGGATTGTGCTTAATAGACAGAAAAAGCCGTCGAGATAAATCTCGACAGCCTGTGTTCCGTTCTATTCAACATGCTTGTTCTCGGAAATCGGTATAAACTCATCAATCGTCGTCTGTCTTTCGCCAAGACGCTCGAACAGCATTTGCGTTTGCTCCTCCAGCGCCTCTTCCATGTCCACCTGTTTCGGTTCGGGCAATGACTTAATGCTTGGCAGGCCGAAATAATCTAAAAATGATTTCGTCGTTCCGTAAAGAATCGGCCGTCCAATTGCCTCCGCCCTTCCTACTTCTTCAATTAAATCTTTGGACACGAGCGACTGGATCGCTCTGTCACTCTTAACGCCCCGAATCTCTTCGATGTCGATTCGTGTAATCGGCTGCCTATAAGCTACAATCGACAGCGTCTCAAGCGCAGCTTGCGACAGCTGGGAACGGGTAGGCGTGTAAGCCATCCGCTCGAAGTAATCGGCATGATCCGGATGCGTCGTAAGCCGGTAGGAGCCAGCAACTTCCGCAACCTGAATGCCCCGCTCCTCACGCGCTAAATCCCGGTGCAGCTCATACACGAGATCGGCAGCCAGATCGGCGTCCAGCTGCATAATATCGGCTAGCTGGCGCTTGTTCAATCCCTCATCGCCGGCCATAAAGAGCAAGCCCTCAATAATCGACTTCAATTTCGGATAATCCACTGTCCGCAGCTTCCCCTCTCCAATGAATGACGATATCTTCGAATAAAGTGTGCTGGAAGCAGCGAATATGTTTCATTTTCATCAACTCCAGAATGGCTAGAAACGTAACGACGACCTCATGCTTGTCCATATTCTCACGGATAAGCTTGGAGAATCGCACCGTCTCAAACTGGCGCAGCACCTCAACGATATCGCGAATGCGGTCCTTTACCGATATTTCATCCCTTTGAACAGTCGCTACGATATTGCGGCGCGCCGCTCTGCGAATCGCCCGCTGGAACGCGGCAACAATATCAGAGACGTGAAGCCCTTCAAGCGGGTTCACGTCTTCCTTCTTCAAGTAGGGTGTCATATCGTCAGGCTCGCGTGAATAGACGAGGCTCCGCTCCAGCTCCTTCTCCCGGAGCTGTTCGGCAATCTGCTTGAACTTCCGGTATTCAACGAGCTTCTGGATCAGCTCATCGCGCGGGTCAAGTCCGTCATCCTGCCAATCTTCATATTCATCCTCAAATACGGGAGGCTTCGGCAGCAGCTGCTTGCTCTTTATCGACAGCAGCGTGGCTGCCATCACAAGAAATTCGCTCGTCACGTCCAGCTCCAGCTCTTTCATTGCATGCAAATATTCCATGTATTGATCGGTAATCTCGCTGATCGATACTTCATGGATATCAATCTCAGCCTTGTCGATGAGATGCAGCAGCAAATCGAGCGGCCCTTCGAATGATTCAAGCTTGTAAAGCACTGTCACTTCGTATTTCCTCCCGGCAATTGTCTATCCCTTAATTATGCAGCATTTTCGTTAAATTTGCCATCTCAATTGCAGATGCTGCTGCTTCATAGCCTTTGTTGCCGGCTTTTGTGCCTGCACGCTCAATCGCTTGCTCGATAGAATCGACTGTCAACACGCCGAAAATTGTCGGTACGCCAGTCTTCAGCGCAATTGCCGCAACACCTTTCGCCGCCTCATTGCAGACGAAATCGAAATGCGGCGTTGACCCTCTGATAACAGCGCCAAGTGTTATAACCGCATCGTATTTACCGCTCTCTGCCATTTTTTGCGCGATCAGCGGAATTTCGAATGCCCCCGGCACCCATGCAACTTCTACATCGCTGTCCTGTGCCCCGTGACGCTTGAACGCATCAAGTGCTCCGCCCAGCAGCTTGCTGGAAATAAACTCGTTGAATCTGCCTACTACAACTCCAAATTTCAAACCTTCCGATACTAAATGTCCCTCATATACATGCGGCATAATTAATTTCCTCCCATTAATCGTTTCTTTTATAGTGGTTATTGCTGGTGTCGTTATTGCTGTTCTTGCCCTTCAAAACGAAGCAGATGCCCCAGCTTAGATTGCTTGGTGCGCAAGTAGCCGTTATTGCTTTCATTCGCTTCCATCTGAATCGGCACCCGCTCTACGACTTCGAGTCCGTAGCCTTCGAGCCCTTTGATCTTACGAGGATTATTCGTCAGCAATCGCATTTTGCGCACGCCAAGATCCTTCAGTATTTGCGCGCCGATACCGTAATCCCGCAAATCTGGCGCAAAACCAAGCTTCAAGTTCGCATCGACTGTATCGAGTCCCTGCTCCTGAAGCGCATAAGCCTTAAGCTTATTGATTAAGCCGATTCCCCGGCCTTCCTGGCGCATATAAAGCAGCACGCCCGAGCCTTCTGCATCGATTTGCTTCAGAGCTGCGTCCAGCTGTGGACCGCAATCGCAGCGGTGCGAATGAAAGACGTCGCCGGTCAAGCATTCCGAGTGCACACGGACTAGTACTGGCTTTGAACTATCGATTTCGCCCTTCACCAGCGCAACATGCTCTTTTCCGTCTAACTCATTCGTGAAAGCGACTGCGCGGAACACGCCGAAATCGGTTGGCAAGTTTACTTCGACTGCACGCTCCACAAGCTTTTCCGTTTCATTGCGATACTCAATCAGCCCTTGGATCGTAATGAGCTTTAAGCCATGCTTTTCTTTAAACGCGGCAAGCTGAGGCATTCTAGCCATCGTGCCGTCTTCGTTAATAATTTCACAGATGACGCCTACCGGTTCGGAGTTGCAAAGCTTCGCCAAATCGATTGCAGCTTCTGTATGTCCAGCTCTTCTGAGCACCCCGCCATCCTTCGCAATGAGCGGGAAGATATGTCCCGGCTTCCGATAGTCGCCGGCTTTCGTCTCCGGATTGAGCAGCGATTTGACCGTCTCAGAGCGTTCAAATGCCGAGATTCCCGTCGTTGTCGAAATATGATCGACCGATACCGTAAAGGCCGTACCGTGATAATCCGTATTTTGAGCAACCATCGGAGGCAAATCAAGCAGCTCAGCACGCTCCTGTGTCAGCGGCACACATACAAGCCCTCTTGCTTCCGTGATCATAAAGTTGATAACTTCCGGCGTCGCTTTCTCACCCAAGGCGATCAGATCGCCTTCATTCTCGCGATCCTCATCGTCTACAACGATGACAGGCTTACCGTCCAGCAGATCCTTCAATGCTGCTTCAATCGTATCAAACAAGCCTTCTTGCAGCAGTTCTTCTTGTCGGCTCATTCTGCATCCCTCCTCATCGCTCTATCTTCTGCAACCCGTCTCTCTTATATAAATCCGTTTTCGCTTAAAAAAGCAGCCGTCAGTTTTCCATTTCCGCTTTTTGCCGGAGATGCGGCGCCATGTGAATCGCCTTTGCCGAAATGAAGCAGATGATCCACATATTTGCCGATAACGTCGCATTCGATATTGATCGTCTCTCCCGGCTTTTTGCCGAGAAGCGCAGTCTCCTTAAGCGTATGCGGGATGATGGAAACCGAGAAGCCATCCTTGCCGGCGTCAATGACCGTCAGGCTGATACCGTCAATAGTGACGGAGCCCTTCGGAATGATGTAACGCAGCAGGTCGCTGTCAGCCAGCCGGATCGTGAACACGACGGCATTCGCATATGGCTCCCTGCCCGTTATAACACCGGTTCCGTCCACATGCCCTTGCACAATATGTCCGCCAAAGCGTCCGCCCGCAAGCATCGCACGTTCCAAATTGACAGCCTGCCCGGGACGAAGACGATCCAGATTCGATTTGCGGTACGTTTCCGGCATAACGTCTGCGGTGAAAGAGCCTTTGGCATATTCCGTCACAGTCAGACACACGCCGTTAACCGATATACTGTCGCCCAGAGCCACGCCGTCCGTTACGACGGATGCTTCTATCGTCAGCACCATCGCCTCGCCCCGCTTCGACGCCTGACGCATCGTGCCGACTTCCTCGATAAGCCCAGTAAACATGGGCAGCCCTCCTAACTACTGTTGACTATATGTCGGATAACCAGCAATGCATATATCTTCGCCCGCCATCTCCACTGCTACACGTTCCAGCTCAATGGCTTGCGCCATTTTCTCAAAGCCGTCGAAAGTGAATGTTCCCGGAGCTTGCAGACCGCCGATAATTTTGGTTGCCATATAGATCATGATTTTGTCGATAAGTCCCGCTTTCAGCATCGCACCGTTCAGCTTTCCTCCGCCCTCAAGCAGGATAGAGCCGATTTCCGCTTCGCCTAGCTTTCTCATCGCTTCCTTCAGATCAACATGCTCGCCTTCGCCAGCTCTTACAAGCTCCACGCCAGCAGCTTCCAGCGCAGCTCCTTTGGCTTGATCCGCTCCCTCTGTCGTCAGCACGAGGGTACGAGCCGAACGATCGGTTACCACTCTGGCATCCAGCGGAAGTCTCAGCTTGCTGTCGACAATGATGCGTACCGGATGAATGGCCGGTACCTCAGCCCTTGTCGTCAGCATCGGATCGTCAGCAAGCACTGTCCCGATACCGACCATAATCGCTTCATGCTGATGACGCAGCGTATGAACCTGCTCCCGGGCTGCAGCGCCGGTAATCCAGCGGCTGTCGCCAGTAAGGGAAGCGATCTTACCGTCCAGCGTGCTTGCCGTCTTCAACGTGACGAAAGGCAGCTTTGTCGTAATGTATTTGTTGAATTTCTCGTTCATGGAACGAGATTTCTCCTCCAGCAAGCCAACCGTAACATCAATTCCGGATTCCCGAAGCCTTTCCAGACCGCGGCCCGCCACTTGCGGGTTAGGATCTGTAGCGGCAACGACGACGCGGGCTGCTTTGGCCGCGATTATCCGCTCGCAGCATGGAGGCGTTTTGCCGAAATGGCTGCATGGCTCCAGCGTCACATAGACGGTTGCTCCCTCTGCTTCGTCTCCTGCCATCTGCAGAGCGTGCACCTCAGCATGCCCGGTTCCCCGCTTCAGATGCGTGCCGACCCCGATGATTCGGCCTTCCTTCACAACGACGCAGCCTACTACCGGATTAATGCCGGTCTGTCCTGCCGCTTTTGCAGCCAGCTCAAGCGCAAGACCCATATAGTAAGAATCATTCAAAACTTCCATGAACGCAAAAACACCCCAATCGGCTGAGTTCGCCAAACGGGGTGACAGGTGATGAGACTGCTTCGATTGCATAACGAATAGATCAATTCAAACAAACCTATATCACTTGTGAAAACCGACACAAGCAAATAAGCATGTTGGATATGCATGCGAATCAGATCTCCTTCTCCCATCCAGACTTTACTGTCGGTCCCGGATTTGCACCAGGTCCACCGTTCCGTGCCAGTTGTGCGCGCTAGCGCTCCAATGTGGTACAGCCCGGGTCACGGACTGACGAGCGGCGCTGCACAGAGGTTGACCCCAAATGCCCGCATCGCCCGATCACCGCCGGTTGGGACTTTCACCCGACCCCGAAGGAAAACTGCTATTTTAAATTGATACTGCTAATGTTCAAATCATGCCATTCTGCAGCGTTAATGTCAAACTGCAACAAGAACGATTACATTGATGAAATGTTACCACTGTAAAAATGAAATTGCAAGGTTTTTCATCTCTCGAAAGTTTAGCTGCTAACAAAAAGACTGCGACGTAAGGGTTGTCCCCTTGCGTCGCAGTCTTATGAAAGCGCTCGTTAAAGTGAATTAAGCTTCGTACACTTCAACTTTTTGCATTTTATCGCGGCCTTTGAATGCATCTACATGCTCCATGCCTTTGCTTACTTTACCGAAAACGGTATGTTGACCGTCCAGGTGCGGTTGCGGCTGGTAACCGATATAGAACTGGCTGCCGCCGGTGTTACGGCCAGCATGCGCCATTGCAAGGCTTCCGCGCTCATGCTTGTTCGGGTTGATCTCGCAATTGATTTGGTAGCCAGGGCCGCCAGTACCACTGCCGTTAGGGCAGCCGCCTTGAGCGACAAAGCCTGGAATAACACGGTGGAATACGAGACCGTTATAGAAACCATCGTTAGCCAGCTTCTCAAAGTTAGCTACTGTGTTGGGAGCGTCTTGATCAAACAGGTCGATTACGACCTCTGCGCCGTTTTCTAATGTGATTTTTGCTTGTTTTGCCATGTGTAAACATCAACCTTTCTGCATCGAATAACTCTACGTTACCAAATTTCGCCCTTACTTCGCAAGTTCTGCTTTGCGAAGGCGTGCTGGAATAACGTCGTTAACGACAATATTGTCGAGTGATTCGCGTTGAACAGCCAGGTCAGCTTGCCCGTCTTTAACAAATACAACAGCCGGACGGCGGATACGGTTGTAGTTGCTCGCCATTGCATAGTTGTATGCGCCTGTGCAGAATACAGCGAGCAGGTCGCCGATATTTGCTTTCGGCAACTCCAGGTCAATAATCAGCTTGTCGCCGCTCTCGCAAGCTTTGCCTGCAACTGTAACGGTCTCTTCATTCGCTTCGTTAGCACGGTTCGCCAGTATCGCTTCATATACGGATTGGTACAGTGCCGGACGCGGATTGTCAGTCATGCCGCCGTCAACCGCGATATATTTGCGCACGCCCGGGATTTCCTTCGCTGTGCCGACTGTGTACAATGTCGTGCCCGCGTCACCGACCATACTGCGGCCCGGCTCGACCCAAATTTCAGGAAGCGGGAATTCTGCAGCCGTGAAGTTCGTAATGATTGCATCGGTAATAGCACCAACATATTGCGCAATTGGAAGCGGAGTGTCGCCTTCCACATAACGGATGCCGAAGCCTCCGCCAAGGTTGACAACTTGGAAAGTCAGACCCAGTTCATTGCGGATCTCAACTGCAAACTGCGAAACTTTGTTAACAGCCATACGGAAGCCGTCCACTTCGAAAATTTGCGAGCCGATATGCGAGTGAACGCCAAGCACTTCTAGGTTGGCAAGCGCAAGCGCTTCTTGAATCGCTTTCTTAGCTGCGCCATTCGCAAGGTCAAAGCCGAACTTGGAATCCTGTTGTCCAGTCGAAATGTATTCATGTGTATGCGCCTCTACACCTGGCGTAATACGAAGCAAAATCTTAACAGTCAGACCTTTTTCCGCAGCCAGTGCGTTGAGAAGGTGCAGCTCGACAAAGTTATCAACAACGAAGCAGCCAATGCCCGCTTCAAGCGCCATGTTGATCTCGTCAGGCGTTTTGTTGTTGCCGTGGAAGTGGATACGCTCGACCGGGAAGCCGGCTTGCAGAGCCGTATACAGTTCGCCGTCGGATACGACGTCAAGGGAGAGTCCTTCCTGCTCTGCAATCGCGCACATCGCCATAACGCTAAACGCTTTGCTCGCATAAGCAACTTGGAATTTCAGGCCGGAAGCTTTGAACGCCTCCACGTATTCGGATGCACGCTGGCGCACAAGCGCCTCGTCAACGATATATAGCGGCGTACCGAACTCCTTCGCCAGATCGGTCGTGTCGACACCGCCGATTTCCAAATGCCCTTTGGCATTGATTTTGCTCGTTCCATGCAAATACATTTAATTATCCCCCTCGGATTTCTTCTATCCCAATGGATAGAGTACGAATCGATGCGATTCGAACGAATATCAACAGTATATCGCAATATATCGCCGAGAGAAATGGATAATTTCACAATTCATTTGCACTTTTTTTAGCCTAAATCATCTGCGGCGAGGCATCTTGTCCATCTGCTGCGGGCGAAGCAGATTTGGCCTTGTCCGGTTTTTCAGCACCGGCTGGCGTACGATAATGTTCCACATTGCCCTTGGGTCGAATGGAATGAACGGCCACATGTAAGGTCTGTTGAACGAGCGTTCCATACAGAGCACCATCATTACAGCAGTCGTTGCAATCATAAAGCCCGGCACCTGGAAGGCGGCGACTGCAACGATCAGCAAGAGCCGCACGATACGGTTGGCAAGCCCAAGCTCATAGCTCGGCGTGGCGAACATGCCGATCGCGGCGATGGCCATATAGAGCACAACTTCATTGATGAACAGCCCGGTTTTTACCGCTATGTCCCCGATCATAATCGCCGCGACCAACGACATTGCCGTTGCCAGCGAAGTAGGCGTATGGACGGAAGCCATCCTCAGCAAATCGACGCCGATCTCCACGAGCAGAAACTGGAGAACAAGCGGCATCATGCCTGTCTTTTGCGGACCCAGAAAAGAAAGAACGGCCGGCTTAAGCTCCGGATGCATGACGAACAGCAGCCACATCGGAAGCAGAAACAGCGAAGCGAAAATCCCGAGAAATCGAACCCAGCGCAAATAGGTTCCGATAAAAGGCGTCTGCCGGTTTTCTTCCGCATGCTGCACCAGATCGAAGAAAGTCGTCGGCAAAATCATGACGCTGGGCGACGTGTCGACAAAGACAGTGACGTTGCCTTCAAGCAAATGAGCAGCGACGACATCCGGCCGCTCCGAATAACGAACTAGCGGATAAGGGTTCCAGCCCCGCTTCACGGTAGCCTCCTCCAGCTGCTTGTCCGCGAGCGGCAAACCGTCGATTTCGACGAGGCTAATTTTGTCTTTGATCGATTTCAGCAGTTCTTTGTCTACCAGGTCATCGATGTACGCGATACAAATGTCCGATTGCGTCCGTTCTCCCACTCTTACGAGCTCATAGCGAAGGTGAGTATCGCGCAGCCTTCTGCGCACGAGCGAAATATTGACCATCAGCGTCTCGGTGAATCCGTCCCTGCTTCCCCTCACTACCCGTTCAAGAGATGGCTCCTCCGGACCCCGTGACGGAAAGTTTTTGGCATCGATGACGAGCGCAGTCGATTCCTTGTCGATGAAAAAAGCGGTGTCACCGGACATGACATGGGTCAGCACGTCGTTCCAATCGTCAACAGGCGTCACCTGCGCAGCGGGAACATACAGATCAAAGAAGGATCGAAAGGCATGGCCGGACAGCTCATCCGGATGCAGATAAGTCAGCCTCTTCAAAATATCAGTCAGCAGCACGCTTTGCGAAAGGCCGTTCATGAAAAACATCGCGGTCCGGTGCTCCCCGAACGTCATCTCGCGGACGACGATATCAAAGCTTGTTTTGTAGCCGATATCATGGGTCAACCGTTCCAGCACCTCATCCAGACTGCTAGGAATGGCCGAGACCTTCTGCTCTTTGGTCCCGCTTTGGCTGCCGCCTTTGGATGGGCCATTCGTTTGTTTATATTCGGATTGAGAATTTTGGGCTGCACCCGGAGATAAGCCCGTCTCCTCATTCAACTGCTCCCTCGGCACATAGCCTGCCGGCGGCATAGGCTCTGAATCGCTGCCTTGCCGCTCTTTATCGAAATCCGTCATGCTGCTTAGCCCCCTTCATTTCGTCATCTGCAAATTACCATTGATAGTAGAACCAATCAAATAGCGAACCGATCGTTTTGCCAAGCACCATTGCCATCACGAGACTAACTAAATAGCCGGAAAGATTCATTCGTTTGGCTAGTATCGGCAGCACATTCATGACCTCCGTGAGCGCTGCCGCCAGCATGCCGACAAAGATGCCTTCCAACAGCCCCGCTGGTATTAGAAAAGCTGCTTTAGGCAGCGCAAGCCGCCAATCGAGAAAATCGGCGAACGTCCAGTACATCGCTCCTCCAACAATCGCGGTCTCGAACCAGGCCGACATCCGGTAGGCTCGCGCCACCTGTGCCAATCGCGGAACCAGATCGAATACAATCAGCAATGCGACCAACCCGCTGCCGACGGCCAGCCCGCCAGACAAACCGATTAGCGCAGCGAGCAAATTGCGGGCAAGATCAATGATCATCGGTGGCATGCCCTTCGCTCGTACTATTTTTTTTGCGCATCTCGTCGGCGATGACGTAGGCATTTACATTTTCCTGATACGTATACAACTCCACTTCAAGCGGATTCGGCTCTTCATTGAAACGCTTGCGGAACAAATGATTGAAGAACAGGATCATCCCGAGACCGATGCCGAGCGAGTAAGGAATTTGAAACCAGAGAGGATGTTCTGTTCTTTCTCCGGTTATGAGCTCCACGATTCGGATATGAACCTCTCTCATACTGACGTCAGTATGAAAGTTCATAATCGCCAGCCCCGCACCGAAAAATAACAGCAGCCAGGCGAACAGCAGCACAACAATGCGCGGCTTCACCGGCTTCTCGGATACCATGATCAGCACCTGCGGATCGCCGTAAGCTTCGACGGTAAGACTGGGTTCAGCCTCTCGAATCGCTTTGACGATCTGCAGCAGGTCGATAACGACCCGGTTCCCGTCCGCCTTCGCATGGCGATACAGCACAAGATCCCCGAGACGCTGCTCCTGCTCGTCATTGGCAGCCAGCAGCCGGGCCACTTGTCCTAGCGTTACTTTATGTCTGGGACGAATCGAAATTCGTTTTTTGAGACGCAGATAGAGAGCCGATTGACGGGGTACGTCCATCTGTCATCATTCCTAACGTATTGGATTCACTTCCCTTTTAGTATGAGAAAAGGAGACGGCGGATAGTCATGCTTATCTAGGTAAAAAATTGAAAAGACCAAACCGCCTATTGGGCGATTTGGTCTCGAATGGACTGTAATATTTTTTTCTCCAGCCGCGATACCTGAACTTGGGAAATGCCCAGTCTGCTTGCTACCTCAGATTGCGTCTTATCCCGGTAATACCGCAGATAGACGATCAGCCGCTCCCGCTCGTTGAGGCCTTCGATCGCTTCCACCAGCGCCAGCTTATCGAACCAGCGCTCCTGGGAATCATCCGCAATCTGGTCCATCAGCGTAATGGGATCACCGTCATTCTCGAATACCGTCTCATGAATCGAGGTTGGCGGCTTATTCGCTTCTTGGGCGAACACGACATCCTCCGGAGTGATTCCAAGGCGCTCCGCGACCTCGCTAATCGTCGGCAGGCGCCCAAGCGTTTTGGACAGCTCATCCTTCATCTTCCGTACTTTGTTCGCCGTTTCCTTAAGTGAGCGGCTCACCTTAAGCGTGCCGTCATCGCGTAAAAACCGCTGTATTTCCCCGATAATCATCGGGACCGCATAGGTAGAAAACTTCACGTCATAGGACAAATCGAATTTGTCCACGGACTTCAATAGTCCGATACAGCCGATCTGGAACAAATCCTCCGGTTCGTAGCCGCGGTTGATAAACCGCTGCACGACCGACCATACGAGCCGGATATTGCATTGCACGAGCGTATCTCTTGCCAACGTGTCGCCAGACTGGCTTAGCGCTATAAGCCGCTTTACTTCTGCGTCATCCAAATACGGCTGAGCCGTTTGCTTCTTCAAATCGACATCCATGAGGTTCAACCCCTATGCGCTAGTTGTATAGCGCTTTTTTCGATTCGATTCGTTTCAGCATCGACAGACGGGTGCCCCCGCCAAGATCGCTGGAAACCTCGAAACGGTCCATAAAATTTTCCATAATCGTAAAACCCATGCCCGAGCGCTCGAGCTCCGGCTTCGACGTATAAAGCGGCTGGCGGGCCAAATCCAAATCCTCAATGCCGTGTCCTTTATCGCTGATAATAATGGATACGGAGTCACCTTCAATCGAGGCTTCAATCGTTACTTTGCCGGAAGGGTCACTATCATAGCCATGAATTATGGCATTAGTTACTGCTTCCGACACCGCGGTTTTCAAATCATTCAGCTCCTCCAATGTCGGATCAAGCTGAGATACGAAGGACGCGATAGCAACGCGTGCAAAAGCTTCATTCTCCGAGCGCGCGCTAAAGGTTAGCGTCATTTCATTCCGTCCGTTCACGAGACCACCTCCAGACTTGATATCGCTGTTCGCTCATTGTCATGAATCTCCAATATTTTGAACAGGCCTGACATTTCGAACAGCCGATACACATTCGGATTTACATCGCAGACGACCATCTTGCCGCCTTTGCTTTTCACCTGCTTGTACCTGCCGAGGATGACGCCGAGCCCGGAGCTGTCCATAAATTGCAGCTCTTTCAAGCTTAAGAGAATATGAACGCTCGAGCCGCGGGCGATCGCTTCCTCCATTTTGTACCGGACGACATCGGCGGTATGATGGTCAAGCTCTCCTCGCAGACGTACGATAAGCACGTTCCGGTAATGCTCCAATTCCGCTTGCAAACTCATTATCGCTGTTCATCTCCTTCTGCTACGCATTTGGATCGAACTAGCATTTCTCCAAGCTGAAGCCCGTTTCCTGCATGGCGACAAAACTAGAAGCATACCGCTAGAAGGCGACAATTTACGCCGGAGTATTTATCGGAAACCTAAGTAAATAATCCGCCTAATGAGCGTTGGAGCATTTTCCACCAGCCTGCTCTGTCAATCGATTGCGGTGCGTCTACAGGAAATTCCTTAAGCACTTGATCGCCCTGGAAGACGATCAGCTTGCCGATCGGCTGGCCGATCTTCACCGGCGCTTTCAACGGCTCAAGCTGCAGCTCGTAACGGATATCCGTCGTAGGTGTTCCTTTTTTCAACAGCACGCTGTACTGATGTTTGGCAACAATTGGCATCTGGGCGACAGCGCCCTTCTCGATGTTGACATTGCCCATCGCATCGCCTTCTTTAAAGATCGAATGGGTCATGTACTGGGCAAAAGCGTAATCGAACATCTGCGCCACTTCATTGTTTCTTGTTTTCGTATTTGGTTCGCCCATCACGACAGCGATGATCCGCAGATCATCACGTCTAGCGGTAGCGGATAAGCAAAATTTCGCCTCGCTTGTAAAGCCGGTTTTCAGCCCGTCTGCGCCGCTATAAAAGCGAACCAGCTTGTTCGTATTCACAAGCCAGAATGGCTTCTCCGATGTTTTCCGGAGATAATCCTGGTAGAGCCCCGTGTACTTCGTAATTTCCGAATGCTTGAGCAATTCTCTCGACATTACCGCTATATCATGGGCAGAAGAGTAATGATCAGTTGTCGGCAAGCCGTTGCAATTGGCAAAATGGGTATCCTTCAGCCCAAGCTGCTGCGCTTTTTCATTCATTTTCGCTACAAACTGCTGCTCCGTGCCGGCCAGCTTCTCTGCCATCGCTACGGATGCGTCATTGCCAGATGCCAGCGCAATTCCTTTAATCATGTCGTCTACCGTCATTTCCTCACCGGGCTCTAGAAAAATTTGCGATCCGCCCATCGAGGATGCATATTCGCTGGCCTGAACTTTGTCCGTCAGCTTAATCGTTCCGTCGTCAATGGCTTCCATAATAAGAAGCATCGTCATAATTTTCGTAATACTCGCAGGCGGCAGTTTATCATTGCTGTTTTTTTCATAGATGATCGTGCCGCTGTCTGCATCCATCAAGATCGCTGATCTAGCGGAAGGAGCCAGGTCGGCGGCCGAGCCCGCATTCGCCGGTGCTTTCTCTTCAGCGAATGCCGCGATAGGCATCGCCATACATAGTGCGGCTGCTAGTAGAAATAGTCTCATACATCGTTTTTTCATGGCAGGTCCCTCCAAAAGATGATGCGGCCAGGGATGACCGCAATTCGGCTAATTTTTCCTCTACAGTGTCGGCTTGTTTGTAGAAAATTATTCCACGTTTGAAATAATATCCGGGAGTGCAGCAGTAAAGCTTGGGATCACTGCGTGAAGTAACCCCGGGTCACTGCGTGTTTTGGTCCATGCTGACGTTCTTGATCCATTCCCCCATCGCTTACACGATGAATAATGAATCGAATCTGCAAAATGTCAGCCTGCACTCAAAACACTCCGTTCACCCTGAGTGCAAGTGCAACGCACACAAAATAAACACTTCAGTGCTTGCTACATTAAGCAGGATTTAGCGTTTCACTAATTTATAGGGTAGTGGTAGCGTTCTGGAATGCTAGCGATCAGCTACCATCATTTTGACTATCATTTACGCGTCGAGAGCAAGGTTGAGAAGGGTAGAAACGAAACAAAATGCAAAAGTGCAGGTTGTCAGCCGTTTTTTCGACGATTTATGGCATCAAAATGTAAAAGTGCAGGTTGATTGGCCTAAAAAGCTTAAAAAAGGCGAAAATCGGCCATTTCAAATGTATTTTTGCATTTTGATAGGTAGATTCGGCCTTTTAAGACTCATCAGCATGTATTTTTACATTTTGATTCTCAGGATGGGTAACCTCAGCAGCTAGTTGTATATACTTAAACGATTCATTGCAGCATCGCATTACTACTTGGGCAGGGAATATGCCGAAATGTGTCCGTAAATGAAGAGTTGTGAGAGACACAGCTCTTTTAGGCGAAAGCGCGAAGTTGTCTCCAGAAAGCCTGCAAGTAGACAAAAAAATTGTTCATCCGACGCGCCCGTCCCAGATACGTCTTGAAGGCAAAAAGCATAGTAAAACAAAATAACAAGATAAAACAAAGACAATAAGGAAAACAATAAGGAAACCAAAAACAACAATCAAAAACAAAAAGAAAAAAGAAAAACAAAAAGAAAAACAAAAAGAAAAAAGAAAAAGAGAAACCTCACGTTTTCAAAACACGCTGGTTTCTCTTTTTCTTTTTGTTCAATCCTTTATTCACTTCGCATTACGCCATCAGCTGTCACAATCGACAGCAGCAGCGGCCGCAGGTTCGGCTTCACCGAATCGACGGCATACGCGCCGCGGACTTGGTCGGCGATCTCTGCCTCCGCCTCGCTGTTGCCTCTTGCGTGAAGTACGGCCAGCGTCTCGCCTGCGCGAACCTGATCGCCGACTTTCTTCATCATAACGATGCCGACGGCATAATCGATCTGGGCGTCCTTCGTCGCCCTGCCCGCTCCAAGCAGCATGGCGGCTGTACCGAGGCGTTCGGCTTCAATTGCTTGTACGTAGCCATCATCTGTCGCCTTTACCTCGATAATGACAGGTGCAGCAGGCAGCCTGGAGGTGTCATCCACAACCGCGCCGTCTCCGCCTTGCGCGGTGACGAACTGTCTGAACTTTTCCAGTGCAGCGCCGTTTTCCAGTTGGGCACGCAGCAGCCCCTTCGCTTCCTCAACATTTTGCGCCTTACCGCCCAGCACCGTCATATGCGCGCCAAGCACCAGACAAAGCTCAGTTAAATCCGCAGGCCCTTTCCCCTGCAGCGTCTCAATGGATTCCTTCACTTCCAGCGCATTACCGATTGCAAAGCCAAGCGGCTGGTCCATATCGCTAATGATGGCCGCCGTCTGACGGCCAACCTTCGTTCCGATTGCCACCATCGCCTGGGCCAGCTCCTCGGATTGCTCCAGCGTCTTCATAAAAGCGCCGCTGCCCGTCTTGACATCAAGCACGATTGCATCGGCTCCTGCCGCAATCTTTTTGCTCATTACCGAGCTCGCGATTAAAGGAATGGACTCTACCGTTCCCGTTACGTCGCGAAGCGCATATAGCTTTTTATCCGCCGGAGTCATGTTGCCGCTTTGCCCGATAACGGACAAACCGAGCTCATTCACCTGATTCATAAATTTCTCACGGGAAAGCTCCGTCTGAAAGCCCGCGATCGACTCCAGCTTGTCAATCGTTCCTCCTGTATGTCCAAGGCCGCGCCCGGACATCTTCGCTACCGGAACGCCTATGGAAGCAACTAACGGCGCCACGATTAAGGTGGTTTTGTCGCCCACGCCGCCAGTGCTGTGCTTGTCTACTTTGATGCCGGCTATCGGCGCAAGATCAACCTGATCGCCGGAGTTCGCCATTGCTAAAGTAAGTGCTGCGGTCTCCGCCGCAGTCATTCCGCGAAAGAGCACGGCCATCGCCCAAGCCGACATCTGATAATCAGGGATATCGCCTTCACAATAGCCGTCGACAAGAAAAGTAAGCTCCGCAGCGGTCAATTCACCGCCATCCCGCTTTTTCTGTATTAAATCCACTGTGCGCATGTCATTCTCTCCCGTCCGCAGAACTTGAAGTCAAGTCTCATCTCATTTTTGCTAATTCCCGCTGCTCTACTTGGGCCCGGACAATGAGCTTGTCCAATGACTGGCTGAGCAGAAGCACCTCACGATTCAGCAAATTTTGCTTTAATAACGCCGTTTCCACCATTTTTCCGCGCAATTTCTCCATTTCGAAGAGCAATTGCTTGTCCATGTTCACTTCACTCCATCGTTCTGTAATCATGGACATTATACGACGAGTACCATCACAAAAACTGTCACAATAAGTCGAGGCAAATATTACAATTGTGTTACAAAATCTTAAAATCGAGGAATTATAGCTTTAACAAGCGCTAAAAACTGGGATTTCACACGTTCTGTCGTCTCTATTACTTCGGCATGCGACAAGGGCTGGTCCAAAATACCTGCGGCCATATTGCTTATACAGGAGATGCCGAGCACCTCAAGACCCGTATGTCTGGCGGCGAGAACCTCAGCAACGGTCGACATTCCGACCGCATCCGCGCCCAGCGTACGCAGCATCCTGATTTCAGCCGGCGTCTCATAGTTAGGTCCAAGCAATCCAGCGTATACGCCCTCCCGCAGCGTTAGCCCCTGCGTCACTGCGATTTCCCGTGCGACGGCACGCAGCCTTTTGCTGTAAGCCTCCGACATATCCGGGAATCGTACGCCGAGCTCATCGTCGTTAGGACCAACAAGCGGATTTTTGCCCGTCAGGTTCAGATGGTCAGAAATAACCATCAGATCGCCCGGCTCAAAACTCGTATTAACGCCGCCTGCGGCATTCGTTACTAGCAGAGCCTTCGCACCCAGCGATTTCATCACTCGAACCGGAAAAGCTGTCAGCTCAGGTCCATAACCCTCATACATGTGAAAACGTCCGCGCATAAGCACAACCGGCCGTCCCGATAAGCTTCCCACTAGCAGTTCTCCGGCATGACCCTCAACAGTTGACACCGGAAAATACGGAATGCTCTCGTAAGGAATGACGACAGCATCCTCCAAATGATCACCCAGAACGCCGAGGCCCGAGCCCATAATGAGGCCAATCTCCGGCTTAAGCGGGGTTAGGCCGGTAATATAGGCTGCCGCCTCGTTAATTTGCACTGCTGTCAATGGTTGCATCGCTCACCTCTCCTATTCCCCAGTTCGCTGTACATTTCAGTCCTTATTCCCTATTCGTATCCGTAATCAACAAATCCAGAAAACTTGTCCCGTTAGGCGGAGCTTGAACACCGAAATTATCGGCAATGGTGGCGCCCAAATCCGAAAAGGTCGTCCTAGGCTGCAATTGCCTGCATTGGCTAAAAGCCGGACTATAGAGCAGCAGAGGCACATATTCACGCGTATGATCCGTCCCCGGATGAATGGGATCATTGCCGTGATCGGCTGTCACGATCAGCAGATCACGTTCCCCGATTCGTTTCTCCAGCTCCGGCAGCGCAAGATCAAATTGCTCCAATGCTTTCGCGTAGCCTTCGGGATCACGGCGATGACCGTAGAGGGAGTCGAAGTCGACCAGATTGGTAAACAGCAGTCCATTGAAGGGTTCATCAAGCGCATCCAGCGTTTTAGCAATACCGTCGGCATTACTTTTTGTCGGAGTCGCCGCCCCGATTCCCTCACTGTCAAAAATATCGTTGATTTTGCCAACAGCAATTGTCGCATAGCCGCCATTCTGCAATGCGTTCAATACGGTAGGCTCTGGCGGTTTAACCGCGTAATCATGGCGGTGGGGCGTTCGCTTGAAAGCGCCAGGCGCACCTGTGTATGGGCGTGCAATTACGCGCCCGACTGCATAACGATCATCCAGCGTCAGCTCTCTGGCAATCTCGCAGGCCCGGTACAATTCTTCCAGCGGGATGATTTCTTCATGCGCAGCAATTTGAAAGACGCTGTCTGCGGACGTATAGACAATCCAATCTCCGCTCTCCAACTGCTGTGCACCAAGCTCGTCCAAGATGTCGGTTCCGCTGGCCGGCTTATTACCGATTACTTTACGTCCTGTACGTTCCTCGAACGCGGAGATAAGCTCCTGCGGGAAGCCTTCGGGGAAGGTCTGAAATGGCACCGTCAGCTTCAGACCCATCAGCTCCCAATGGCCGGTCATCGTATCCTTCCCGACGGATACCTCCGCCATTTTACCGAAATAAGCCTCTGTGTCGCCCGCAGCAGGCTCCCACCCGCTAATCTTCGCAATCCGGTCGAGCCCCCATCTGCGCAAATTCGGAAGCTGGATGGACGGAACACGCTCTACGATATGTCCAAGTGTGTGCGAGCCTTTATCCCCAAAGGATTCCGCATCCGGAAGCTCTCCGATGCCCACGCTGTCCAGTACAATTAATGCGATACGGTCGAATTTCATCGGCATAGGCGCTTCATTTCCCCTCTTATTATGTATTAAGCGCGCGGATGTGCCTGGGTATAGGCATCTTTCATCCGCACCTTCGCAAGCCGGGTATATCTTTGCGTTGTCGATATGTCCGCATGTCCAAGCAGCTCCTGAACAGCCCGCAGATCGGCGCCATTTTCAAGCAAATGCGCAGCAAAGGAATGACGCAGCGTGTGCGGTGTAATATCTTCTACGATCCCTGCTGCCTTCGCATACTTCTTAATCATCTTCCAGAACCCTTGCCTCGTCATTCTCGTACCCAGCACATTAACAAACAGCGCTTCCTCACCAGGCGACCTCTTGAGCAGTTCGTTCCGTGAAGCGTCCAAATAATGCTCTAGCGCCTCCTTGGCCATACGGCCGAAAGGAATTATCCGCTCCTTCATCCCGCTGCCAACGCATCTGATAATATTGAGCTGCATATTAACGCTGTCCAGATTGAGCATAATTAATTCAGTCACCCGGATGCCCGTTGCGTACAGCAGCTCTAGCATCGCCTTGTCGCGAATGCCTGCCGTTGTTACCGGCTCCGGCGCATCCAGCAACAAGCCGGCAGCTTCTATCGACAGAACGCTGGGCTCTCTTTTCTCCTGCTTGGGCGATTCCAAATAAATCGCAGGGTTATGCGCAATGACGCCTTCCAGCGCCAAATAATGAAAAAAAGCGCGGATCGATACGATATGTCTCGTCAGAGTAGCCGCTTTGCGGCCGGTTTCCTTCAGTTGCAGCATGTAATGCGACAGATGATGCCGCTGCACATCAGCCGGACGGCTGACTTCAAACTCTGACAAGTAGTCCACCAGGCTGCTCAAATCACGTCCATACGATTCAAGAGTGCTTGGAGACAATGATCGCTCCACCGCTAAATGCCGAATAAACGACTGTACTTGATCATTCATTGCAATTGGAAATTCCTTTCATTGGCGTTCCTATGGCTATCAAAAAATACTATCCATATCTTCCACGCCAACCCTCGCAAATCCTGCTTTCAAGCAAACATTGAACCGGATGCGGCCACTTATTCGCCATACCAATAAAACCAGCGAAGCCGGTCCGCTAAGCTTCCGTTGCCCGGAATCATCGGATCGGCTTGAAACACTTTCATAGCAGCGCCCTTCGGTTTATGATACGGATGCACCGGCGAGATCACATCCACGAGCCAGCTATACCCGCCAGTTGCAAGTATCAGCAGCATCGAGAAGATGATAGCGAATACTATACGGCTAATCCATTTGCGAAGCGATAGCACCATATCGGCAGCTCCCCTTTCCATTGTCCGGATGCAAAAAATGCTCGTCCGTACCACCATATGAAAAAGGGAGTCACATTATGTTAGAACTATGGCTCCAACCGGTCGTAAGCAATGGCATTCAGCCAGCGTTCCAGCGGTGTATGGGCTATTCCGGTGGAGTTAGCCACCTGCTCATGAGTAACAGCCCCGGCATGCGTATTGACGCCCTTCTGCAGCGGTACGCTGCCTTTCACAGCTTCCCAGCCGCGATTGGCGAGATCCAGTGCATAGGGAATCGTTGCATTCGTCAAGGCAAAGGTAGAGGTTCGCGGAACAGCGCCCGGTATGTTGGCTACCGCGTAATGTATAACACCATGCTTAATATAGATGGGATCCGTATGCGTCGTCGGCCGGTCTACCGTCGCAATCGAGCCTCCCTGGTCAACGGCTACGTCGACAATAACAGCACCCTTCTTCATCCCTTGCACCATTTGATCCGTAACCAGATGAGGTGCTTTGGCACCCGGAATAAGCACCGCTCCTATCAGTAAATCCGCTCTGCTGACCGCTTCCGCTATATGATAAGGACTCGACATGACCGTTTTGATCCGACCGCCAAAAATATCGTCCAAATAACGCATCCGATCGGCGCTTTTTTCCAATATAACGACATTCGCTCCCATACCGATCGCGATTTTAGCCGCATTCGTACCTACGACGCCTCCGCCGACAATAACAACATCTGCGGGAGGAACCCCTGGCACTCCGCCCAGCAGGACGCCCCGACCGCCGTTGAACGCCTCCAGAAACTGCGAGCCTACCTGCACCGCCATCCGGCCAGCTACCTCGCTCATTGGCGTAAGCAGCGGCAAGCTACCGTTCGCCAGCTGGATTGTTTCATATGCAATCGCCGTCACCTGTTTGTCGACAAGCGCCTGCGTCAAATCCGGAGCTGCCGCCAAGTGAAGGTAAGTAAACAATAGAAGCCCTGCTCGAAAATAACCAAATTCCGAGGCAAGCGGCTCCTTTACTTTCATAATCATATCCGCCTGCTCCCATACCTCCGAAGCTGTCGCTTTAACGACAGCACCCTCACGCTCATAGTCCCGGTCCTCAAAGCCGCTTCCTTCGCCGGCTCCCGTCTCCACGAACACTTCGTGGCCTGCGGCCGTCAGCATCGTAACACCCGCCGGTGTCAAGGCGACGCGGTATTCGCTCGCTTTAATCTCTTTCGGTATCCCGATTTTCATGATCTGACCCGCCTTCCTAGTTGGTCTTATTATGGTGTATGATTCGCTCTATCTGAATGTCCATCCTGCATGTAAATAACGCAATATTCGATGCACCTCAATGTCACGTTAATCACACATATGCTGTCTTATTTCCATGCAAATTATGTGCATTTGGACGTATACCCCTGCCGTCCGGATACCTCCGTTCATAATCTGAACTAATGCGGACAATGACAAGGAGGTTCCCTTCAATGCCCAGACTTGAACAACTGCTCACCATTCACTCCAGGAGAGCTCCCTCAAAGTATACTGTTCGTAAGCTCATCGCTTTAAAGACGGGTAACTCCTATAAACGCTGTATCCGGCACTTGAGGCTGAGCGGCATCCGGCCTTTTAAACGTATCCCTGGAAGCAGGCTCATTGGCTGCCACTTCGACAGCCGGCTGTCATGGGAGAAGCTAAGACGGCATCCCAGCGTCAGACTTATCGAGCCGGATAAAAAAATAAGAACACATACTATTCTGCCGTCCCGTCCAGCAACGGTAACAGGAAAATCCAAATCGGCACATACACCGCGGTTAAAAGCTGCAAGCAAGCGCAGCATGCAAAGAAACACACGTGCCTCGGTGCTTTCGGATGCTTGTCCGGCAGATCTGCCTTGGAATTTATGTGCGATCGCGGCGCATAAAGCATGGAAACGTTCGGACGGTGATTCTGTTAAAATTGCGATCATCGATACCGGTATCGCACCGCATCCAAGCCTGAGAATTGCTGGCGGAGTTAACACAGTCGACGGCGGCAGCTATATAGACGACAACGGCCATGGCACGCATGTAGCGGGTATTGCAGCAGCTATCGGCACGAAAGGCTGTAAAGGCGTAGCGCCAAAAGTGAAGCTCTATGCGGTCAAAGCTCTTGATCATGCGGGGGCAGGTTATGTATCTGACATTATTGACGGTATCGAATGGTGTATCCGCAACAAAATGTCGATTATTAATATGAGTTTTGGCTTAGAGCGAGGAGATTCGAGCCAAGTGCTTCATAACTCGATTAAAAAAGCGGTCAGCAAAGGCATTATTGTCGTTGCCTCTGCCGGCAATTCTGGTCCTAACACATTCCAGCTGGATGAACCGGCCGCATTCTCGGAGACGATTGCCGTTGCGGCAACAACAAGGGAGAACCGAATTGCGAACTTCAGCAATAGAGGTAGCGGCATCGCGATTGCGGCGCCGGGTGAGGATGTTCGTTCAACTTGGCTGAACGGAAATTTCTTGACTGTGTCGGGAACGAGCATGGCTTCGCCTCATGTAACGGGAGGAGCTGCTTTGCTGCTGGCGCTCAAACCTGGCCTCAATCCAAGCGAAGTCAAAGCGTTATTGAAAAAGCAGGCGCATACGTTGGACGGTTTCCCGTCTTTTGCCCAAGGCTCTGGTCTGCTGCAGCTTGATTTTTTATAGGACAATTCCCCTAAAAACGCCAAAACGGCTCGCCGTCCAGTTAACTGGGCAGCAAAGCCGTTTATTGTTCATTAGGTTTGTCGTTTTTTGCGTTGCAGCGGTGGCAAATGCCTTGGAAATCAAGTCGGTGATCCAGTACGGTAAAACCGAACTCCTGCTCAAGACGCTCTTCGAGCGGCAAAAGCCAATCCTCTTTGATCTCATCCATGGAACCGCACTGCACACATATCAGGTGATGATGGTGGTGTTTGCTGCTGTCCGTACGCAGGTCGTAACGGGCAACGCCATCGCCAAAGTTCAGCTTCTCCACCACATGCATTTCGCTCAACAGCTCCAATGTCCGGTAAACGGTAGCTAGACCGATTTCCGGGGCTTTGTCTCTAACGAGCATGAATACATCTTCTGCACTCAAATGGTCGTCTTCGTTTTCGAGCAATACTCGAACTGTTGCCTCACGCTGCGGGGTTAATTTGTAGCCCTGCGACTGCAACTGTTGTTTGATCTTCTCAATCCGGGCTTCCATGATTTCCCCCCTACCACATGTCTGCGCCAACTTCCGGTTTGCTTTTATTATAGGGGTTAATGGCGGAAAAAGTCAAACGTTTTGGCTTTATACGGCCGATGCGGTTCCTGTCATCAGCGGTGTTACCCACTGCATAAGAATGGGCGAAACATAGGCTTCGAGCAGTGCCGCCCCCGCAAGCAGCAGAAGCATGAATAGCGCAGTTGACGAAAAAGCCGCTATTTGCGGCGCCAGACTGCCCTTTTGCTGGAACAGCCGGTTTTTGATGACATATGTCGAAAACGAGATGGCAGCGACGCTCGCTACCATCAGCGCGGGAACGACGATTAAATTCGGCGGCGCTACGGAGACAAGAGAGAACAGCAGCCCTTCCCAGGCGTGCTGGCTTATTAAAGTACCGATTGAGAACCCGACGAGCACCCCTTTTAGAAAATCGAGCGCCAGTACAAAAGGGATACCGACTACCGTTATGCCGAGCAGCCATAACAGCAGCAGCCATTTGCCGTAAAACATAAACCGCTCCCAGAAGGAATGCGCCTCGTCGGCAACCGTTCCGTTATTGACCAAATGAATATATTGATTGACGTTGGAGGCCAGATCCTGCTGCTGCTCCAGCGTCAGCGCTTGCACCATAAGTCCGCCGAAAATGACGCCAACAACGAATAAGACCGCCACAAAAACATAAAGCGTGAAATGATTTTTGCCATTTTCCTGCAGCATAGCCGTACGCAAAACCAGCCACTCCCTTCGGACAAGATATACGTTCATTGTATGATCCGGTGTCCGTTTCTATGACGGGAGCTTTCCCTATCCTAATCTATTAAATGCTGCCGTTCGCAAGATAGAGCTTCCATGCGTATACAGCCAGTATCGTCTTCGCGTCGCTGATGCGCCCTTCAGCTATGTATGCCTCCGCTTGCTCCAGCGTGATCGCCTCGTTCTCCAAGTACTCATCCTCATCGGGATTTAAAGTTCCCGGCACGACCTTATCGGCAAAATATAAATACAGCTTCTCATCGGCGAAGCCAGGCGACGTATAAAAGGCGCTGACAAGCTTCAGCTCCTCTGCCCTGTAACCTGTCTCTTCCTCCAGTTCGCGTGCGGCAGCAACTGCCGGATCTTCTCCGGGATCGAGCTTTCCGGCCGGAATTTCGATCTGGAATTTCTCAAGCGGTTTGCGGAATTGCTCCACAACGAGCAGTTTGCCATCCAGAAGCGCCATGACAGCTGCAGCACCCGGATGCTTCACGATTTCTCTTGTTGCCGTCTTGCCGTCTGGCAGCGCAACAGTATCTACTTGTAACGAAATTATTTTCCCGTTAAAAATAGAATCCGTGCTTACCGTTTCTTCACGCCATTGCTTCAGCTCATCTTGTCCCATGTTGATCCGCTCCTTATTTTTCAAATCCTTGATGTATTTATTCAGAAGGGTATAACTTGTCCGCTCTGGACATAGATATCATTATACCAAATCACAAGGGGTGCGATAAGGATGAAACAGTATATGAGCGGCAAAGAGCTTCGATTGGTAGGAAAGGCCTGGGAAGTACGTCACAAGCTTCGCAAGCTGACCGCCTCTCACGCACCAGAACAGACGCTTCGCCAACTGCTGGCATCAAAACAAACTTAACTACTGCAATGCCGGTTCCTATAAAAAAAGGCTTCTCCGCCTATGCTCACGCATGGAGGGGAAGCCTTTTTCTCGTATCAGCAATCTTAACCCTTTGCCGCCTGTTGAATAACGGAGACGACAAACTCGGTTACTTTGACCAGATTCGATACCTTAATCTGCTCTTTGGTTGTATGAATATGCTCGTAGCCCACGGCAAGATTGACGGTAGGCAGACCTAATCCATTGAAAATATTAGCGTCGCTGCCGCCGCCGGAATGAAAGCCGCGCGGCTCCAAGCCGATTGCACGAGCAGCAGCTTGCGCCACTTGAACGACATGCGACTGCTCGTCATGTGCATATGCGGGATATACGATGCTGCTCTCAAACTCGCCCTTCGCACCGCAATCCTTCGCCGCGCTTTCTACCGCTTCGCGCATCGCATCCAGCTGACGCTCCAGCTTCTCCTGCACGATACTTCGCGCCTCTGCATCCAGCCGCACGAAGTCGCATACGATGTTCGTTGCGCCGCCGCCCTCGAAACGGCCGATATTGGCAGTCGTCTCCTTATCGATCCGGCCAAGCGGCATGCGGCTAATTGCTTTGGATGCCACTTGAATGGCGCTAATACCATCCTCCGGATTGACGCCGGCATGCGCGGATCTGCCATGCAGCTTGATCGTTACCTTCGCTTGCGCCGGAGCAGCAATCGCGATATCGCCAATTGCTCCGTTCGAGTCGATCGCATAGCCGAAGTCGGCCAGCAGCTTAGCAGGATCGATCGCTGCAGCGCCGACAAGACCTGATTCCTCGCCTACAGTGATAACAAATTGAATCCGTCCATGCGGGATTTGCTGTTCCTTCAGCACCCGTATCGCTTCCAGCAGAGCTGCTATTCCAGCTTTGTCGTCGGCGCCCAGAATGGTCGTGCCGTCGCTGCGGATATATCCGTCATCGTCCAGCTGAGGCTTGATGCCAACGCCCGGCGTCACGGTGTCCATATGGCAAGTAAATAATATCGTCGGCGCCGACTGGGCGCCGGACGGCTCCAGCAGCAGGAACAGGTTTCCCGCGCCATGCCCGGTTTGAGCCGCCGCATCATCCTCTTCTACAGTAAGACCCAGCTCTTCGAACTTTTTACGGAGCACGCGGCTAATTTCCTGCTCATGCTTCGTCTCGCTATCGACCTGCACCAGTTCCATGAACTCTTTCACAATTCGTTCCTGATTGACCACAGCCATTTCCTCCTTCGCCTTTTTCGATTAAACTAGAATAGACTTGTTTAAGATGCACGTCCAATTCCATGGAAAGGAGCGCTTTTAAGATGAACTCACAGAAAATGATCCGCCTCGTAGCGATTATCGTCGCGGGCGCGGTGCTGCTGTCCACGGTAATCGCCTCACTCGGCTGGCTCTTCTACTAGTGTATGCTGCCCATACTGAAATACGGAGCTGAAATGCGGCACGATTTCCCGTGCCGCTTGGGCCACGCTCATATTCTTCCCCGTTAAATCATTAAATGATGTTACACCGAACTGTTCAATGCCGCACGGAATAATACCGCTAAATCCCGCCTGGCCGATGCCGGATTCAATATTTAAGGCAAAGCCGTGTGACGTAATGAATCCCTTCCGTCCTCGAGACCGGTTGAACTTCACCCCGATTGCCGCAATTTTCTCATCGCCGACCCATACACCTGTATATTCGGGCTTTCTTCCCGCCTCAATTCCATAATCCGCCAACCAGTTAATTAGAACCTGCTCCACACTGCGCAAATAGCCGTGCAAATCAAGTCCTTCCGCCTGAAGAAATAGCAGCGGATAGCCGACCAACTGACCTGGCCCATGATAGGTAATATCGCCGCCCCGGTCAATTTCGAATACCGTTATGCCCCGCTCCTTAAGCTCCTCTTCATCCAAGAGCAAATGCTCCGGATGCCGATCCGAACCAAGCGTATAGGTAGGGGGATGCTGAAGAAGGAGAAGCGTCTCTGGACGCTCCTCCTTATCAACTTGCGTTACGGTCGATTTTTGCAAATCCCAGGCCTGGGCATAATCGAGTAACGGTATATAACGGGCTTCCAGTGTCGTCCTCGCGCCATGTTGCTTAGCTGCGTCAGTCATCTGTATACCCCATTTCTGTCTATCATACTGTAACTTCGCTTAATACAGCTTTGTATCTGTATTGAAGCTCTCCAAGTTATCCTTCACGCGCTGCAGGAAGCGGCCGCAAATGATGCCGTCCAAAATCCGGTGATCCAGCGAGAAGCACATGTTCGCAATCGAACGTATAGCAATCATATCATTAATGACGACTGGTCGCTTTACGATTGATTCGAACGTAATGATGGCCGCCTGCGGATAATTGATAATCGGATTCGTGATGATGGAACCAAACGAACCTGTATTGTTGACAGTAAACGTACCGCCTTGCATATCGGACAGCGTCAGTTTCCCTTCGCGGCCGCGGCGGGCCAGATCGTCGATTTCTTTGGCGAGTCCGGCAATCGTTTTGTGGTCGGCGTTTTTAATAACCGGTGTTGCTACCGATTCCTCTGTACCAACCGCGAGCGAAATATTAATATCCCGCTTTACGATAATTTTGTCAGCAGCCCACATGGAGTTGATAATCGGGAAATCCTTAATTGCATTGACGACCGCCTTCAGGACGAAAGCGAGGTAGGTCAGATTGACGCCTTCCCGTTTCATGAATTCATCCTTCAGCTTGTTGCGCAGGGCAACCAGGTTCGTCACATCCACCTCGATCATCATCCAGCCATGCGGTATTTCTGTGACACTTTGCTTCATATTACGCGCAATTGCTCCGCGAATCGGCGTAACGTCAATATAATCCTCGCCGCGTCCTTGCTCGGTCGGCTGTACAGTCGGTATGCGCGGCGTTTCCGCCAGATGCAAGCCTGAGGAACGTACATCTGCTTTCGAGATGTCGACGCTGCTTTCATTCGGAACGCCGGAAGCGACGTAGGCAAGCACATCCTTGCGCGTAATACGCCCCCCCATGCCTGTCCCAGTTACATCAGCCAAACGAACGCCATGCTCGGCAGCAAGCGTCTGTACCGCAGGCGAATAACGGTTGCGCATAGAGCCGCCATCTTCGGCCGCTTCCGTGGAAGGTCCGTCTTCGTGTCGGCCAGGTGAAGCAGCTGCAGCCGATGATACAGGCGCCGCTTCATTGCTCTCCGTCGCAATATAACAGACGACGGTGCCGACCGGTACCGTTTCTCCGCTTCCGACGACAATTCTGGTCAGCGTGCCGGATACCGTGGAAGGCAGCTCCGCACTAACTTTGTCGGTGATTAACTCGCAAATCGGTTCATATAGATCGACATGATCGCCGGGCTGCTTCAGCCACTTGTCAATGGTCGCTGATACGAGCGATTCAGCAAGCTGCGGTATGACGATTTCCTTCTCTACCTTCATTAAACATCCATCTCCCAACCCGCAGTCTGGTAAACATGCGAATACTTCCGGTCTGCCATGCGGTTTTTACTTAAAATAATGCCAGATTGCGCATTGCTTCCAACACTTTTTCCTTATTCAGCATATAAAACTTCTCGCCCGGAGGGTTGATCGGCATTGCCGGCACATCCGGTGCACAAAGTCTTTGAATCGGGGCGTCCAGCTCGAACAGAAGCTCTTCAGCAATGATTGCCGATACTTCAGCGCCTACGCCGCCGGTTTTATTATCTTCGTGAACGATCAGCACTTTGCCCGTCTTGCGTACCGCTTCAAGAATCGCTTCCTTATCCAGCGGCTGAATCGTACGCAAATCAAGAATATGAGCGCTGATGCCTTCTTTCTCCAGTTCCTCCGCTGCTTGCTCCACAAACAGGAGCGGCATGCTATAGCCGATGACTGTAATATCCTCGCCCTCGCGCAGCACATTGGCTTTGCCAATGGGAACGATGTAATCGTCCTCCGGCACTTCGCCCGTTATGAGCTTATAGCTCTTCTTATTCTCGAAATAAAGAACAGGGTCCGGGTCACGGACAGCCGCTTTCAGCAGCCCTTTCGCATCGTACGCCCGGTACGGTGCAACGATCTTAAGGCCCGGTGTTCCGAAAAACACCGATTCCGGACATTGCGAGTGATACAGCCCGCCGAAGATACCGCCGCCGATAGGCGCGCGGATGACGACCGGACAGCTCCAATCGTTATTCGAACGATAGCGGATTTTGGCCGCTTCGCTAATAATCTGGTTTGTCGCGGGGAACATGAAATCGGAATACTGCATCTCCGCAATCGGCTTCATGCCATACATGGCTGCGCCGATCGCAACGCCGGCAATCGCCGATTCCGCCAGCGGCGTATCCATTACGCGCAGTTCTCCGAACTGATCCTGAAGTCCTTTCGTCGTCGTGAATACTCCGCCCTTGACGCCAACATCCTCGCCAAGCACGAATACATCCTCGTCGCGCTCCATCTCTTCTTTCATCGCTAGACGGATTGCATCTATATACTCCATAACGGCCATCGGTTATCCCTCCCCTTGCCCGGCATCGTCGGCATACACATGGTGCAATACGGATTCCGGCACCGGGAATGGCGCATTATCGCCATATTCGGTCGCCTCGTCCACTTGCTTGCGAATAGCCGCAAGCAGCTCGGTGTCACGCTCTTCGTCCCAAATGCCGCATTCGATCAAATATTGCTTGAACTTAGGAATGCCGTCCTTCGCGCGGTTCTCGTCTACTTCTTCCTTCGTCCGGTAAGCCAGATCATTATCGGAAGTAGAATGCGGCGACAAGCGGTACATCATCGCTTCAATAAGCGTAGGTCCTTCGCCAGCGACAGCCCGCTCGCGCGCTTCCTTTACGATCCGGTATACTTCCAAAGCGTCATTCCCGTCTACGCGGATGCCCGGAAAGCCATACCCGATTGCACGATCCGATACGCGTCCGCCCAGCTGCTTATGAACAGGCACAGAGATCGCATACTGATTGTTCTCGCACATTAGAATGACCGGCAGCTTGTGGACGCCTGCAAAGTTGCAGCCCTCGTGAAAGTCGCCTTGGTTGCTGGAGCCTTCGCCGAAAGTAACGAAGCTGACAATCGGCTGCTTCTTCATCTTGGCAGAGAGCGCGATGCCTACGGCATGCGGCACCTGCGTCGTCACCGGGCTGGAGCCCGTAACGATGCGCAGTCTCTTGCTGCCGAAGTGTCCCGGCATTTGGCGGCCGCCGCTGTTCGGGTCCTCTGCTTTAGCGAATACAGAGAGCATCAGCTCTTTAACCGTCATGCCAACGGCCAATACAAAGCCGTAATCACGATAATACGGCAGGAAGTAGTCATTCTCCCGGTCCAGCGCAAAAGCGGCTGCGACCTGCGCGACCTCTTGTCCGACGCCGGAAACGTGGAAATTAATTTTACCTGCCCGTTGAAGCAATAAATTGCGCTCGTCAAATTTTCTGGCCAGCTGCATGGTTGCATACATTTCTATGGCTTGCTCATGAGAAAGGCCTAACTCCGTATGTGGAAAGGTCTGTTTAGTTGATCCGGATTGGGTCATGAGGAATGCCTCCTTTAACCTACTTTTATAACCAGGTACTAAGACTTGATGTTATATATTATAAACCCATTCAGGCGAAAAAGAAAACCTGACAAATGTAATAGATTTAGACCTGCGCTTATCATACCGCTATGCGATATTAGAAATTGATCGCTTTGCCGTCAACTGCCAGCATCGCTTCGCCAAGCGCCTCTGACAGCGTTGGATGCGGATGAATCATGCTTCCGACTTCCCAAGGTGTCGCATCAAGCACGCCCGCCAGCGCCGCTTCCGATATTAAGTCCGTCGCATGCGCGCCAATCATATGAACGCCGAGTATGTCATTGGTTTTACGATCGGCAATCACTTTAACAAAGCCGTCGGTTTCACCCAGTACGATCGCTTTGCCAATGGCCTGGAACGGGATTTTACCCGTCTTCACGTCATAGCCCTTCGTTCTTGCCCCGTCCTCCGTTAAACCATAAGAGGCGATCTCCGGACGGGAATAAATACAGCGGGGGATGAGATGTGCAGGTGTCGCTGCTTTTTTCTCCCCGGCGATATGATCTGCTGCATGCAGACCTTCATGGGCTGCCGCATGCGCCAGCTGCACGCCGCCAATTACGTCGCCAATCGCATAAATATGCGGCTCGCTCGTCTGGCCGAATTCATTGACGCGAATGAAGCCGTCCTTCGTTTTGATATCGGTATTCTCGAGGCCGATGCCTTCGATATTCGCTTGGCGACCTACGGAAAGCAGCAGTTTGTCCGCGGTCAGCAGCACCTTGCCGTCCGATGTCTCAGCAGGAACGGTTACTCCTCCACTTCCGGCTGAGAGTTCCTCTGTAATTAATTGTACGCTTGTCAGCACGCGTACGCCCCGGCGCTTGAGCAATCGGGTGAGCTCAGCCGAAACTTCCGCATCTTCCCCAGGCAGCAATCGTATACCGGATTCAACAAGCGTCACTTGCACGCCGAAGTCCTGCAGCATGGAAGCCCATTCCACGCCAATCACGCCGCCGCCGACAATAAGAATCGATTCTGGCAGCACCTCCATCCGGAGCGCGTCATCACTAGTCATAATAATTTCGCCGTCAGGCGTAACACCCGGCAGCGTCCGGGGCCGTGAGCCTGTAGCAATGATCAGGTTAGCCGAGACGACAGACTCCATCTCGCCGTCTGCCAGCTCTACTGCAAGCGAGCCGCTGCGGGGTGAGAAAATTGAAGGGCCGATAACCCGTCCCTTTCCTTGAATGACTTGAACGCCGTTCTTTCTCATCAAATGCTGCAGCCCTTTGTAGAGCTGATCAACCGTTGCTTCCTTGCGTCCCTGCACTTTCAGGAAATCAAGTGCAACCGCACCTTCCGCCAAAGTAATGCCATATGTATCCGCTTCGAGCAGCGTTGCATAAACCTCCGCGCTGCGAAGCAGCGATTTGCTTGGTATACAGCCTTTATGAAGACATGTGCCGCCCAGCTTGTCCGCCTCTACGAGAGCCACGCTTTTGCCGAGCTGCGCAGCGCGTATCGCTGCCGTGTATCCGCCGACGCCGCCGCCCAGAACTGCTACATCTACTTGTATCGCCATCTATGATTACCTCCACTCATTACGTTTGGTCACTTCACCTATTGTACCTTTTTTCATAGCTATTTTCATCCCTATTTGCTCTAGCCCCTCATCCGAAATAGACAGCCACCTGTGAAAAAGGTATCATAATGCTATTACATAGTCACAAGGAGAATAGCGTTTCATGAAATTGGTTGCTGCCCGTTTGATCGCCGTCCTATTTCTTGTCATCCCAGGCTTGCTTGCCTGCTTTGGCTTTCTTCGGATGAAAAATGATTTGTTTCATTACTTTTCCGAATTCGGCAATGATGCCGTCGTCCCCAGCTTTCAATGGCTTAGCTTCCTGCTCGGACTCGTCATGTTCATCGCCGGAGTCGGCTTTATCGGCGGCTGGATTTTTTTCCGCGACCGCAAGCGCAACTATGTGGCAACCCGCTTCAAGGAGAAGCGGCCGCGCCCGCCGAAGCCGCAAGCTTAAGGCTCATATTCACGTCATAAAAAACGGATCGCAGACGATGCTGCGGTCCGTTTTTTCATGGTCTTATTTCTTTAAATGATACGGAACTGTCGTAACGATAACATCCCGCCTGAACAGCAAGTGCGCCCGCAGCAGAAAGCTGGATTGGTTGTGTAGAATGTTATGCCACGCCTTCTTAGGAATGAACTGCGGAATAATGACAGTGACCTGATAGTTCGCTTCTCCCGCTTTGCGCTGTACCGTATCGATAAATTTAGTCAGCGGCTCGATCAGGCTCCGGTAAGGCGAATGCAGCGTAACGAGCCTCACATCCGGCTGCCATTTGCTCCATTTTTCCTCGAAGATCGCTTCCTCCTCCCGCTCAAACGGAATGTGGACAGCAATAATTTGATGCGCAGACAGCGATTTTGCATAATTCAAAGAATTTTCGACGACATGTGTAATTCCTGCCACAGGCACGATGATGACATTGCCTTCAATCGGAATGGCAGGCTCGCAGGTCGTTATCCGCAGCTGATCGGCGACAGCCTCATAATGCTTTCTAATCCGGAAGAAGAACCAGAGGATGAGCGGCAGAAACACCAGAATTGGCCAGACCTGACCGAACTTCGTAAGAAAAAACATCAGGCTGACGAGCAAGCTGATTAACGCCCCGGCCGTATTAATAATGAACTTGGGCAGCCAGCCGGCTGGTTTTTCCCGCAGCCATTTCACCATCATTCCCGTTTGCGACAGCGTGAATGGAATAAACACGCCCACTGCGTACAAAGGAATTAGCTGATCCGTACGTCCTTCAAATGCCAGAATAAGCAGAATCGAGAGCAATCCCAGACTGATGATGCCATTAGAATAACCTAAGCGGTCCCCTCTAATCGTGAACATCCGCGGAATAAATTTATCTTTCGCCAAGTTAACTGCCAGCAGCGGAAAAGCCGAATAGCCGGTGTTGGCCGCAAGAATTAGAATTAAAGCCGTCGTTCCTTGGATGAAATAATACATAAAGTGACGTCCGAATACCTGCTCAGCAATATCCGATACGACAGTTACTTCCACCCGCGGGGTGATGCCGTAATAATAGGCCAGAAACACAATGCCGGAGAGCAGGACCGCCAGCAGTGACCCCATGGCGATGAGCGTTTTGGCTGCATTATTCGGCGACGGATGTTTGAAATTCGGAATCGCATTCGATATCGCTTCGACGCCGGTCAAAGCCGAGCTTCCGGAAGCAAATGCTTTTAAGATAAGGAATAATCCAATCCCGGCAACTGGTGTTCCAATTGCAGTATGCAGCTCTGGCGACACTTGACCTGTTACAATCTTAAAGAGGCCAACGCCAATCAAGATCAGCAGTGCGAAGACGAACAAATATACGGGATAGGCTAATATAGATGCGGATTCCGTTACGCCCCTCAAGTTAAGCGTCGTAATGAACAAGACGAACAGAATAGCAATGGGCACATTGTAAGGGTGCAGGCTTGGAAAAGCCGACGTGACCGCATCTGTACCCGCGGATACACTAACGGCCACAGTCAATATATAGTCGACCAGCAGCGAGCCGCCGGCCACAAGCCCGGAGAACATCCCGAGATTATTCTTGGATACAACATAAGCGCCGCCGCCATGCGGATATGCGAATATAATTTGCCTATAAGACAGTATAAGAGCCAGGAGCAGCACCAGCACGCCAATGGCTATCGGAATCGAGTACCAAAAGGCAGCAGCCCCCACCGTCAACAATACGATCAAAATTTGCTCCGGTCCGTAAGCGACAGATGACAGCGCGTCCGAAGATAAAATAGCGAGCGCTTTAGTTTTGTTCAGCTTTTGCTCGCCCAATTGTGTTGATTTTAAAGGTCTTCCGATTAGAAATCGTTTAAGGGAAGATAGCACTTCATTCACCGCCGAATAGTTTAGTTTTTTTTTATAATTCCCTCTACCTGTACGAACAATCCAGACTGCGCCATCCCCCATTCGAACGTATCCCTTTTTTTGCATACAAAAAACACAGGCAGGGAGCCTGTGTTTTTCACACCGGTTCACAACCCTCTCTCATTCAACGCTGACGAAGTTAGCTGACGGATTCGGACGGCGAGAGTCGCCCTACCCCATGCTGGTAAGCATAGAGATTCACCCCGTATGGCACGGCTTTTAAGTGAAGCCGCGTCATGATTGGTTCCCCCGTTTTCCTTGACGGAAATTTAGCGATAAGAATTGAACCCTATTCGGTTGATTATGTTGATTACGGACTAATATTACGCCTGCCGCCAACTAATGTAAAACCTGCTTTGCTTCGTTTTTCGTTCAATTCGGATTAGAAAACATACGGAAAAGCGCTTACATGCCAATGCTGCGCTCCAAAGCTTTAATTATTGCGATTTCTCGCTGGCTATGAACAAGCGCCGCTAAGTTCGGGATACTTCATTCTCCCGAGCCCGGCGGCGCTGGCGATTATTTTGTCCGAACCGTCTCCTTCTCATTAAGCGTTTTCAAATAGTTTGCGATTACTCGTGACAACTGGTCAGGCGCCTCTACGAGACTCATATGCGCAACGCCTTCGAACGTATTCTCCGAAATATGCGGGTAATCGTATGTCGACTTATAGGCACCAAGCTCCGTTAGTGAAAATGTGGCGATCGGCGAAATTACATCATCCTTGGCGCCCGCCACTAGCAGAATCGGGAAACTGGCTTTCGACAGCACCTTGCTTCGATCCGGGCGCTGCATCATCCCTTCAAGCGTATGAATAGCTCCTTCCGGCGCCATCTGCTGGCCCGCCAATATGAACTGCTCCACATCCTCCTGCTTTTCGTCGCGCTTGGATTCCAGAAACAGTTTCGGAATAAGCTCGCTGACATAAGCAGCAATTCCGCGTTCCCGAATGGTGTCGATATCCTCCAGCCGCTTCTGCTTCATCGTTTCCGAATCCGGCAGCGCCGTCGAGTGAATGAGACCGAATCCCGCAAGCCGGTGTGGATATTGATCTGCAAAGGCCAACGTGACATATCCGCCTAGTGAATGGCCGAACAGAGAAGCTTTATGCACGCCAAGCTTGTCCATCAGGCATAGTACATCGTCAGCCATCAGTTCCATTGTATAGGCGCCTTCCGGAGCTGCCGTTTCACCATGACCGCGAAGCTGCGGCATAATAATGCGATAGTTATCACTTAACAGGGGACAAACTTTATGCCAATAACGAGAAGAACCGCAGAAGCCGTGCAGTAAAATGACCGTTTTTTTGTTGCCGCTGCCGCACTCTTCATAGACCATATCGATGCCGTTAACATGTACCGTATGTTTTTCCATCGATGAACACCATCCTTCTCTAGTTTGGTTATGCAATTGTACACTCTCTTAAACGAATCGCATTATATTGAAACAGCGCCTTTCAAGTTTTTACTATAATATGAAGGAGCTGAACAACAAGGAGAGCGAGCAGCAATCTTGTTTTATTAAAATCGAAATGATAGAATATAATCGAAACAATTCCCATTGGAAAGGTGTGTCTTAAAATGACTCATATTGTAGAACAAGTATCAACAGCTGTACAGTCTTACCGCAACGCAGAGCATGGAGTATCTTCCTTGTTCCTCAATCGCTGGTCGCCGCGCGCCTTTGACAGCCGCAAAGTAGCGGACGAGGATTTAAATGCGATTTTGGAAGCCGCACACTGGGCACCTTCCTCTTATAATGATCAGCCTTGGAGATTTGTAGTGGCGAAGACTGACGAGCAGCTCGCTGTATTCCATCAGTTCTTGGGCGAGTTTAACCAGATCTGGGCTACGAAAGCACCCGTGCTCGTTCTTGTTGCTTCCGATACGAAACGTGAGAATGGAGATCCCAATGGCGCGCATGCCTTTGATGCAGGAACAGCATGGGGATATTTGGCGCTGGAAGCGACTCTTAAGGGACTTGCTGCGCATGCGATTGGCGGATTTGACCGTCAGCAAGCGAAAGCAGCTTTGAATTTGCCAGAGCAGTTCGAGCTTCATGCCGTCATTGCAATTGGCTACCAAGGCGATAAGAGCAGCCTGCCTGCTCCCATTCAAGAAAGAGAAGTACCGAGCGGCCGGAAAGCGCTGAGCGAAGTCGTTATCGAAGGTTCATACAAATAAATCTAGGTCAGCTTCGTTCCGTTTGCTTGACGTACCCCCGGGTACGCCTTCACAAACGCGCCTTGTATGGAACGAAAATTCGGCAAAATTTGCTGCCCTCAGAGTTCTCAGACACACCCTAATATCATTACGATGTAACAACAAGCTAAAAGGGTCTTCATCCAGAAACGGATGGAGACCCTTTTATATTTTACGATTCAAAGAAAAATAGTTTCAACCCGTTCCTCAATGGTTAATACAAAGCAAGCAACAATACAACGCATCATCGTGCAGCACAACTTAAACAGAAAGAAAGGTGGTTCCAATGTTGGGATGGGCATTATTATTTTTCATCTTCGCAATCGTCGCAGGCATATTCGGTTTTCTCGGCATAGCTTCTGCCCTGGCGGGAATAGCCAAGATCTTGTTCATCGTCTTCATCGTTCTTTTCATTGCATCGCTTATTCTGGGCAGACGACGAGTTTGACGGCAATTACAATAACAGGTTGTTAACTAATTAAATCATATGAGGAGGAATTACAATGACAACTCAAACAACGACTCAAACGAAGGTACACACGGTGAAAAGCATTGTCGAGGTTCAAGAGCAGGTCTACCGCTTCCAGCGGGAGGGCTACGCAAAAGAAAACATATTCGTATTGACCCACGATAAAGACCGGACAGCTCGCATCGCTGACAATACGGACGCAGAGAAAATCGGCGTTTCCGCAGAAGGCTTGGGAACGGCAATCGCCAACATTTTCCGCTCCCACGGCGACGAGCTTCGAGCCAAGATGAGATCGCTTGGTATCTCCAAGCAGTATGCAGAGCATCTCGAGTCGGAAATGGACCGTGATAAAATATTGGTCATCGCCTGGGGCGGACGGGAATATATCGGGGATGAATTTGACCCTGCAGTCTACTATTATCCGCATTATATGATCTAGTCCCCCTTCAATTCCATTACGGAGCAAAGACCTATCCTCCAAGGGTAGGTCTTTGTACTATGATATAGTAAGAAGACAGATTCCAATTCAAAGGGGCCTTTCTATGAGCATCATAATCGTAGACGATAATGCCACTAATCAGCTCATTATAAAAACGATATTAAACAAAGCTGGTTATTCGCAGCTAAAAACCGCTTCTTCCGCTCACGAGCTTTACGAAATGCTGGGGATCCATTCCGCCGTAATGAGAGAGCCCGATGTCGAATTATTACTAATGGATATGATGATGCCGGACATCGACGGACTGGAAGCATGCCGGGTCATTCAGAAGGACGTGCGTTATAAGGATGTGCCGATCATCTTCGTCACTGCCGTTGGCGACTCCAACAAAATGGCCGAGGCTTTGGATGCTGGCGCGAGCGATTATGTCATGAAGCCGATCAATCGGATGGAGCTGCTGGCCCGTATTCGTTCGGCGCTGCGGCTGAAGAAAGAAATTGATTGGCATAAAGAGCGGGACAAACGGATGAAATATAAGCTGGAGCTGGCCAAGCAGGTTCAGCTTAGCGTGTTAAGCAAACCGATTGATGACGAGAACGTCTCGATCTATGCCGCCTATCAGCCCTCATCGGAGCTCGCCGGCGATTTCTACGCCTGGTATCGCATCGATAAGCATCGATATGGCGTTATCTTGCTAGACATGATGGGACATGGCATCTCCTCATCTCTTGTCTGTATGTATATTTCCTCCGTGCTGCGGGACACGATTACACGTATTTCCGATATGGAGCAGGTCATGCTGGAGTTGAACCGTTATATGAATCAGCTTCATTTGAAGGATGAACTGATTAATTATTATTTTACGGCAATCTATCTGGTACTGGATACGGAGCGCAAAACGATGGAGTACGTCAATGCCGGACATCCGACCGGCGTCGCCTTTGTCGACGGAGAAACGGTCCTGCTGGAACAAAGCTGCGGGGCAATCGGTTTGTTTGACAGCCTGAAGGTTGAAAAACGAGACCTCCGTTATGAGGATGAAGTTGCTATTACGCTCTATACGGACGGCTTAACGGATTCGATCGACAACGGCAAGGAAATTCCGATCGAACGAATCGTCAAGCAATTTGCCGACGGACGGTATACGGAACCGCATGAACTGGTAAGAGCAATCGTTCCCGAACCTTGTAACGGTATTCAAAAGGATGATATTTGCCTCGTTAGGCTGCAAACCAAATAAATTGATTTCGTAATCATTGTTTCAAACCGGGCAGAACGGGTTAAGTAGTTAACAGCAACCCATTACGCTGCGGGAGGAATTGCATATGAAGAATATCATTCTGATTGGTTGTCTGTTAGGCGCGCTTGTCAGCCAAATACCGGCATCCGCTTCCATGCCCCCTTTGCAGGCAAGTAAGGGAGACTCATACCCGCTTCATTCCGTAAACGGACTTACATTGGACGATGATCCTGCCGCTGTGGCAGACAAGCTCGGCAAGCCGCAAAACGTTGTGCAGGATGAATGGCTGGCGGAGCTGCAAATTTATGAATATACAGACATGGACATTGCATTCCGTGACGGATGGCTTGATTATGTCGAGATTTCCGGAGGCGCAGATGTGCTCCAGATAGACGGCAATGAATTGCCGGCAACGGAGGCTGCCATCAGGGAAGCGCTTGGCCAGCCGGACTTTATCGCGGAGGATGGCATCGTCTTTCAACGGGGTGAAGCGCTGCTTAAGCTTTTTATTGACCCGCATACGGGTAAGCTGCAATCGATTGCCTATTATCATATCGCTTCTGTGTAGCGAGTCAGCTGCAATGCTGCCTTGCGCTTGTGCATCTTGCAATCGTTTTGGTATGATTTATTAAACTATGAGACCGGAGTGAAATGAATGAGAGTCGAACCGTTTCAGATTGAACAACAAGAAACAACGAATGCTTATTTATTATCGTTAATCGGAGAATTGGACTTATCCGTCGTTCCCCAATTGAGAGCGGTGCTGGAACCGGTCGTCCATCAGACAGATCGCGAGCTCATCCTGAACTTAAAGGATTTAACGTATATCGACAGTACCGGCATCGGCATTATCGTATCCGTCCTGAAAATCCGTGACGGCTTGAAAGCCCCCTTCTCCGTGCAAAATATTCCGCCTTCGATTAAGCGGCTGTTTGATCTAACCGGCATTTCCGCCTATTTGACGGAAGGGACCGAGAATAAGGCATGAGTGAAATTCGGCTGCAAATCCCTGCTCACGCAGATTATATCGATATTGTCCGTGTTTGCCTTTATGGCTTGGCCTCCAAGCTGCGGTTTTCTTACGAAGCCATCGAAGATATGAAGGTCGCCGTATCAGAGGCATGCAATAACGCAGTGCTTCATGGTGCCCAGCCTAATAGCATCATTTCAATCGCCTTCCAGTCTGACGAGACCTCTTTGACCATAAGAATTAGCAACGAAGGCCCTCCTTTTGTTTATTCAGACGCCATTAATGGAGCATCACCGATTCAAGCTGCTGAAGTCGGCGATCTGCGTGTTGGCGGATTAGGGCTTTATCTCATGCAAGCGCTGATGGACGAAGTGGACGTCATTGCGATTGACCACGGAACGGAAGTTGTGCTGACCAAATATTTGGACGCACCTTCCTCATGAACACGTACAGTTAAAAGAGGGTGACCCTCGAGCTATAGGCTCTAGTGTCACCCTCTTATTAATTTTCCGCTCATCGTTTACGGAATATCCGTTCGGCCGGAGCGAGCTCCTCATAGCTTGGCTTATAGGCGGCTAGCATGGATTCCATGCTTCCTAATCCGAGAATGCCGCCTTCTGCCAGACTCTCATAGAACAACTGATGGACGCGGTGCTGCAGTGTAGCATCGAAATAAATAAGCACATTGCGGCAAAGAATGACATGAAATTCATTGAACGTACTGTCTGTAGCCAGATTATGCTGAGCAAATACGATATGATCGGCAAGCTCCGGATGAAAGATCGCGTACTCTTTGTCCGTCGTGTAATAAGAAGAAAACTCCTTCACTCCGCCTGCCTGCAAATAGTTTTTCGTAAAAGACTGCATGCGCTTGAGCGGAAATTTCCCCAGCTTCGCTTTCTGTATCGCCTGTTCATTCATATCAGTCGCATAAAGCTTCGTCCGGTGAAGCAGTCCCTCTTCCAACAGCAAAATAGCCATCGAATACACTTCTTCACCGGTCGAGCAGCCTGCATGCCATATCCGGATTTCAGATTTATTGCGCAAGAGCGGAACACCCCGCTCTCGAAACAGCCGAAAAAAATGAGGATCACGGTACATCTCGGTTACTTTAATCGAAAAATCATTGGCCAGCAGATGAAAATAGTCGGGCTCATGCAGCACTTTATCCAGTAGAGCCGTTATCGAGGGCAAATTGTCGAGATTGACCCGGCTCCGCACTCTTCTGTGGATCGAGGAGCGCAAATAGTGGCGGAAATCATAGCCGTAAGCGAGATAAATGCCCTCCAGCAGCAGCTGAATTTCGATTTCCTCCAAGTGATGCTGCTGACTCTCCTCGTCTTCCTCGAGTTCCGGGCCTGCTTCTGTGAAATCAGAATCACTCATTTGCCCACCTGCTTCGTCAGCCATACTCTCATTAGAGAGAATAGCTGCTCCATCTGGATTGGCTTGCTAATATAATCCGAAGCTCCCGCCTCCAGACATTTTTCCCGGTCGCTCTTCATCGCTTTCGCCGTCAGTGCGATGATCGGCAGCTCTTGCAGAAGCGACTGCTTGCGAATTTCCCGCATCGTCTCGAAGCCGTCCATAAGAGGCATCATGATGTCCATAAGCACCAGATCAAAATCTTTGTCCTGCTCCAAAATGTCCATGCAGCGTTTGCCGTTACCCGCTACCGTCACTTCGATGTTTTGCTGCTCCAGCGCGCTCGACAACGCGTATACATTTCTTGCATCGTCCTCTACAAGCAGTACCCTTTTCCCGCTGAAAATCGATCTTTCCCCTTCTTCCGTCTCCAACGGATTCAGATCTGCTTGGAGAGATTCCTCATGTTCATGGGTACGGGCATAATCGGCTGCTATCGCCGCTTCCTGGCTGGCACTCACCATTTCCGTGACAGCATCGCGGTTCATCCGTGGCAAATAAAGCGTAAAGGTGCTGCCTTTGCCAAGCTCGCTCTCCAGCTGTATGCTGCCGCCCAATAGCTTAGCAAACTCATTACAAATGGACAGCCCCAGTCCTGTACCGCCATACTGGCGATTTGTCTCGCCGTCCACCTGCTGGAACGCTTCGAATATAAGCTGCTGCTTGTCGGCAGGAATGCCTATGCCCGTATCCGTTACTGAAATAGCCAGCCATGCATCGCCGTCCTGCCCCTTCCGCAGTTGGCCCGCCTTAATAAGATCAGCCAACGCAAGCTTCAGCTCTACAGAGCCGCTTTCGGTAAATTTGAATGCATTGGACAATAAATTATTCAGTATCTGCTGCAGCCTTTGCCCGTCTGTCTGCCATAGATTTGGAAGTCCAGGCTCGGCATGAACGGTGAACGCCAAGCCTTTCTGAGCAGCAATGGGATCAAATACCGGCTTTAACAGCTCCGGTATTTCTGTCAAATTCACTTCGTCTACGGTCAGGATCACCTTGCCTGCCTCGATTTTCGACAAATCCAAAATATCGTCAATCAGCTTTAGCAAATCCTGACCGGAAGTATGGATAACGCTGGCGTAGCCTGCTTCATCTTCGCTTAAATGAGCGTGCTCATTCTCAGAAAGCAGCTGCGACAGGATCAATATGCTGTTCAACGGTGTTCGCAGCTCATGCGACATGTTCGCCAAAAAGTTCGTTTTGTACTGGCTGCTTTGCTTTAATTTCTCCGAGTAAATTTCCAGATCCCGCTTCGCCTTCTCCAGCTCTTTCGTCTTCTGCTCGGCGAACAGATTCTGCTCCTCCAGATGCTCGGTCGTCATCTTCATTTCTTCCTGCTGCATTTGGAGCTCCTCCGACTGCGTCTGCAGCTCCTCGGTCTGTGCCTGAAGCTCTTCCGTGAGCACTTGGGACTCGCTTAACAGCCTTTCGACCTCCATCCGGCCCGCCACATTGTTGACGGCAATACCGAAATCCTTCTCGATTTCCTCCAGCAGCTTCAAATGCTGTGTGGTGAACGGCTCGATCGAAGCAAATTCGATAACAGCCTCCACCTTATCTTCAAATTCAATTGGAACGATCAGAATACTTTGCGGCTTAATTGTGCCTAGCCCTGAAGTAATGACCGCTGAATGGTTCTCAGGCTGGTTAAGCAGGAAAACACGTTTCTCCAGCGCACATTGCCCAACGAGGCCTTCTCCCATCCGAAAGCTGTCTATGCCCTTCTCGTCGCCATAACTGGCGTAGGAGGCGGTTTTTACCAGCAGCTGCTGGCTGCCAGATCCTTTCCACAAATAAAATATACCGTAAGAGGCATTAACCATCGGGGCTACTCTCGTTAGAAAAGATTCCGCCAGCGTCGTCAGGTCATTAATGCCCTGATTCATTGTGGCTACTTCCGCCACCTTGGTCTGAATCCAGCTTTGCGACTCCAGACTTGCCAGCAAGCGATTGGTTGCTTCGCCAAGCTCCATAATTTCATCCCTGGTATTCACCTTAATGCGAGCGTTTAAATCTCCGCCTGCCGACGCAATTTCGGTAATCGTTCGAGCTACCTGTTTAATCGTTCTAACAATCGATCCGGAGACGAATGCAACGATCATAAAAGCGATGATTGTAACGATAATAAGCATGATATAAATGCCTATTGTCAACAATTGATTGCGGTTCTCCAACGCAACGATATGCAGCTTCGTCGATTGAATCTGTTTGCTTCTTAACGATTCGAACTGGCTTCTCAGCTGATCGATATACGTTTTTCCGACATCCTCCTGAAAATAAGCGACGATATCATTCGTCCGGTTTTGCTTTTTCATCGTAATGGTAGGTTCGGCAGCCGTGTTGATCCAGTTCACGATCGTCAGCTTAATCTCTTCCAGATCCCGCTGTCTGGCAGGATCATTGGCCAGAAATGCATAGAGACTGTTGTAATTGGCCTCCCATTGGGATTTCCCTTTATTGTAGGGCGACAGATAGGCTTCATCCCCTGTAAGGATATAACCGCGCTGCCCGGATTCCATGCTTATGGCGTCATATTGAATCGAAGCTATGAAATTATGAATGTCGATATCACGGCTCGTTATCGTCTCCACTTCATTCTGCAAGGCGGAGATACGGTCGGTTACGACGACGATAGCTACTCCGAGACAACAAATGATCAGGAAATATCCGATTGCAATTTTGGTGCGGATATTGAACTTCATATTCCGAAACATAGATTCTCCTTCGTGGTCCAGACTTGTCCTTCCAGTATACCATCAACTGCCTCCTAATTCTTGCTGTTTCAAAACCTTCCCCTGCGGGTAACTAATGAAAAAAGAGGAAGTGATGCACAAATGGATCTGTTCATTCAAATTTGCGTTGCCGTTATCGCCGTCGCCTTCATCATCCTCATGTACTCTGTTATCCAGACTATGAAAGTGTTGAAAGCGACACTGGACGAAGTGCGGATGACCGTAGGTCAACTGAGAACGGATGTCTCCCAAATTACAGTAGACGTGAAAGAGATGATTCATAATACAAATGCGATGACGCTGGACGTTCGCGGTAAATTAAGCGCATTAGATGTCGTATTTACTACAGTGAACGATATCGGACAGGCTCTTCACAGCTTCACAGGCGTCGTCAAGCAATCGGCAGCCAGCGTCGTCTCATCGATTAAAGCAGAGGACCGCCCGGCAGCACCGGCAGTATTGGAATCCAGCAGAGATCGTCAGGACTCCTCTCATCATATCGCTAGTGCCGTTATCGATGGTGTCTCCTCCTCGTTGCGAATCTGGAATAAAATCAAAAAAATATAAGCTATAATAGGAATCAGGAATAGAGAGGGTAGAAAACGAATGATAAAACCATGGATAAGTTTGACGATTCCGGCTCAGGCCGAATATATCGATATGGTCCGATTGGCTCTTTTTGGCTTTGCAAACAAAGCAGGCTTCTCCTATGAAGATATCGAAGATATGAAAGTGGCCGTAACCGAAGCCTGCAACAATGCTGTCCTTCATGCCTATGAGGACGGACAAACCGGTGTGATTGAAATTGTATTTGAGTATATAGAAGATAGGATTCATATTCGGATAAAAGATGCGGGAGAAAGCTTTTCATACAATCCAGCGGTGAATAAAGCGGCTTCTCTGCATAACAGGCCATTAAGCGAAGCGAGTGCCGGAGGGCTCGGCATCTACTTGATGCATGCATTAATGGACCAAGTAGAAGTTCGAACCGAGTTAGGCACCGAGGTGATTCTCACTAAGCGGCTCGCAAGGAAAGAGGAGATGGCATGAATTCGGATGCATCCTGCCTGAATCAGCAGCAAACGCTGGAAATGATGAATCAATATAGAGAGTTTAATTGCAATGACGCAGCCACTGCGCTGTTAGCCCACTATGAGTCCATTGTGAAAATCGCGGCGGCCAAAATGTCGCGGAACCGGCCCGATCTGTACGAGGATCTCTACCAAGTCGGCCAACTGTCGATGCTTCGTCTATTTAAGCAATTCGACCGTTCCAAAGAAATTCCGTTCGAAGGCTATGCGATGAAAAGCATCATCGGCCATCTCAAAAACTACTTGCGCGATAAATCCTGGTACATCCAGGTGCCAAGGCGAATTAAAGAAAAAGGCCTTCTCATTCAGAAGGCCATCGACCAGTTAACGACCGAGCTTGAACGATCGCCTAAAATCGATGAAATCGCTCGCCGCTTGGAGCTCTCCGAGGAGGAGACGATCGAGATTTTGTCCTCGCGTGAATCCTATCATTACGTCTCGCTGGATACGCCGCTGTCCAGTGAAGCCGATAGCGCTACGATCGGCGATGTTATCGGTGATCAGCAGGATGATTATGGCCTCGTAGAGAAACGGCTTGATCTGGAGGAAGCTCTCGCCCACTTGAAGGAAGAGGAGCGGACGGTTCTTGTTCTGGCCTATCAGCATGGGCAATCGCAGCGTGACATTGCAGACCAGCTAGGTGTCTCCCAAATGAGCGTGTCACGCTTCCAGAAGCGCGCGCTGGAGAAGCTCAAGCATCTGCTCCAGGATCGAACGGGAATTGGGGATGGCTGAAGCCATCCTATATGACTCCATTATGATGAGTATGATAAGGTAAGCCTCCTGCCCGACTTAGGCAGGGGGCTATTTCCTGTTTATTATTCACCCTGCAATCGGCACCAAAAAACCGGAGGCGCTTTCCCTCCGGTTTGCCTGCTATTAATAAAGTTAGTTGGCCGATGATTTAAGCTGTTCCTTGATTTCATCTGTGCTCGAAGCCAGAGAATCTTTAATGTTCTGATTCGATTCCTTCGCATGATCGGCGAGTCCGGTAACCTCTTCCTTCACATCCGCGACAAGCTCCTTCGTTTTACTGCCAACTGTTGAGGCCAGCTCCTGCGTTTTGCTGCTGAGTGTTTGAACCTTGTTCGAAATATCCTCCCGCAGCTCTGCTCCCGATTTGGGGGCTAACAGCAGTCCTGCTGCCGCGCCTACCGCAGTTCCGATCAGTGTACCGAGTAAAATTCCGTTGCCTGTGTTTTCCTTTGGCATGTGATATCTCTCCTTTTTCGTCAACTTGATCTGATCATTGATCATAAGGTCCATAACCTCTTGATTGATATTAACCCGATAAGGCCAATTTGAAACAAAAAAACGAAAAAAACCGGGACAGCATGTCCCGGTCTCCATATGCTTACTAGTATGAGCTGCGCGAAGCACAACATGTAAAAGTGCATTTTGATGAGCCCATAATAACCCGAAATCACGATCAAAATGAAAAAATACATTTGAAACCATTCGTACCGACTTATCGAAGCCGTTTTAGGGCAATCAGCCTGCACATTTGCATTTTGAAGCAATAAATCGTCAATAATCCGGCTTTCATCATGCAGTTTTACATTTTGATAGAGCTCAGGATGGCTGACTCGATCCCTTACTCCTTAATTTGCTTCAAATTGCGTACCGCATGGATCGCAACCCGGATGAGTAAAATCGCACTTATTAATATACCGGCATAACCGAACATCGTCACGATTTGGATGTCACTTCCGAAAGAGAGACCGCTCAAACTTAACAACCCGATGGAGATGCCCCCAATTGCAGTACCGACGAACGCAAGCAAAGCTTGCGAAATCCATTTGGTTACGAAGGATGTATTCGCCCTGTCGGAGAAAAAGCCGACCTTTACAGACATATCGCCTTTCTCCAGCATCGATCCAAGATGATCGAGCCTTCTCGGCAGGCGCCGGATAACAGGCAGCAGCTCCAGCAGTTCATTTGCCGCCGTCTTTTTCAAATCTGAGGCATCACCAACTGTAATAAATTCCGTTGGATGTTCGCGCGCGAAACGATGTGATTCCTCCATCAAACTAAATGAAGGGCTCAACTGCAGCATCGTACCCTCCAATGTAATCAACGAGCGGAACGCACCCGCCACATTGGGATAGAACGTTAGTCCAAATTCCCTGATCATGCGAAATAATCCTTGAATGAACGCATCTGTGCTTCCAGCCGTATTGTAAGCCGTCTGAACCAACAATTGGCTGAGCGCTTGCTCCATGCCTGCTTCATCCAGTTCTGCCTTCGGCTCAACCAATTGCATCAATGCATCCATGATAACGTAAGGATTACGCTGCTCGAATCCGATGAGCAATCTCTTGAGCCCCTCAAGCTGCAGCGTTCCCAGCCTTCCGACTGAACCAAAATCCAAAAGGGCAGGTGTTCCGTCTTTCAAAATATAGACATTTCCGGGATGAGGATCAGCGTGGAAGATACCTTTGAAAAAAATTTGCTCCAACATGCAATCGAAAATCCGGCGCCCGACCTCCTGCCGATCAATACCTCGTTTATCTAAAATAGCTGCACTGCTCTTAACGCTTACACCTTCCAAGTATTCAATGACGAGAATTTTTGCATTGCTAAGATCTCGATATACATGAGGTATTTTTACCTTTGAACGGTTATTCTCTAAAGACGCTGCAACTTGTGCGGAATTTCTGGCCTCAATGCGAAAATCTGTCTCTTCCTTCATCGCTGCGGAGAAGCCTTTCGCTAAATCAAGAAAACCTATATTTCTAGCCCAAGCGGATTTCCTTGACGTCCAGGCTGCGAAGCGTACTAAAATATCTAAATCAAGCTGAAGCTTAGCAGAAATATCAGGACGAAGCAGCTTAACGACGACTTGTTTCCCTCCTTCACGCAGCGTAGCCCGATGGACTTGTCCAATAGAAGCAGCGGCGAGCGGCTCCATTTCAAAATGCTCGAAAATCTCGTCTTGTGGCCTACTAAGCTCGTTAGCCAATATTTCCTTTACTTGATCTTGCGATAAGCGGGCGACGTTTTCTTGCAAATGTGACAGCTCTTCAATGATTGCTTGAGGCAACAGATCTGAGCGGGTCGACAGCACCTGTCCGAATTTGATAAAAAATCCGCCGCAGCTCTCTAACGTCTTACGAAATGAAACAGCAAGCTTTAAATCAGAAGCGGGTGTCCGTTTAACTGCCAGGTTTTTGCCTACGCCATGCCTGATTGCAATTAACAGCACTTGAATATACCGGCGCTGCCGCCGAAACCAAGCGAATACTCTTCGAACTGGATTTCTCGTATCCGATAGACGCTCGCCCCGTTCGCCAAGCGGAATAGGGTCAAATATTTCAAACAATAGATAGGAAATCAATGAGAAGACAGCCATACTAAGCAGCCATAACCAGGCCTTCAATCCCAAAGGTATCGGTGTTTTCGCGCCCACGCAAATACAGATACCAATATACTGTAGAGGTTACGATAACGCTGAAAAACGAGGCCATTACTTGCTTCTTGAAACTGATATTCGTCCCGATCAAGCGCCCAATAATGAATATCATAATTACAGCGAGCAGCAGATACTGAAAATACATGGGTTCACTCCTAGTTAAAAGACCTCCACCCATTATACATTATTTTGGTAATCTGCACTTGGACGGATGACACCCTATCTATCATGAAAAAAATACCGTCTATGTATTGGTTTTTATTTAAACCAATGCATAGACGGTATTTGCTATCAAAACTAAGTCTATTACTCCTTACCCTTTCAAGAAACCTTATGCTCGATCCGCAGCTTGTCAGCAACCATCGCGATGAATTCGCTGTTGGTTGGCTTCGACTTGCTGATATTGATCGTATAGCCAAACAGGTGGCTGATGCTGTCGATATTGCCGCGTGTCCAAGCAACTTCTATCGCATGGCGGATGGCACGTTCAACACGGGAAGGCGTCGTTTTGAATTTCTCTGCGATTGCCGGATAAAGCGTTTTGGTAATGGCGCCGAGAATTTCGATGTTGTTGTACACCATCGTAATGGCTTCGCGTAAATATTGATATCCTTTAATATGTGCAGGAACTCCGATTTCATGAATGATGCTCGTAATGTTCGCGTCAAGATTTTTGCCTTTAGCGAGCGGTACGACATTCGATTTGATCGTTGTCGAGCTGGAGCCGTAGGAAGCCGTCGAAAAAGCGGAGTTGCCGACGAGCTGACGAATCCGGTTAGCCAAGATCTCCATGTCAAAAGGCTTCAAAATATAATATGAAGCACCAAGCTGCACCGCTTTTTGCGTAATATTTTCTTGACCAAATGCCGTTAACATAATAATTTTAGGCATTGGCGACAAATTCATTTCCTTCAAACGTTCCAGAACACCGAGTCCATCCAAATGAGGCATGATAATATCGAGAATAAGCACATCCGGAATCTTGCCCGTCTCTTCAAGGTGAGCCAAAACTTCTTCTCCGTTGTACGCGACTCCGCATACGCTCATATCATTTTGTTCTGATATGTACTCCGATAACAGGTTAGTGAACTCACGGTTGTCATCTGCCAACAATACTTCGATCTTGTGCAAGGTCTGGTCCTCCCTTAAATGGTTAGATTAAAAATCACGATTACCTTCCCCTAGTTGTCTTGCTTTAAGGTTTCGACATGCTAAATCAAATTCCTTCTGTCGAAAATTATTTCTCTTTATTTTTTTACTGTTTTTCGTTATAATAAATAATTTATTACATTTATTGATTTCGTTCGTATAATTTCGACACCTTTAGCGTACGATTGTCGTTTTGTCCCTCCAAAAGAAAACCGCCGATAGCTGTAATTTAAGCCATCAGCGGTCATCTATGTTATGCGGCCGTGCCGGTCGCAGAAGGTTTATTTTCGGTTTTAGGTTCATTGGATTTCATCAATACTCCTGCATCTTGCAGCATCCATTCGATAAAGCATCCATAACCGGAAGACGGATCATTTACGAATACATGAGTAACTGCACCGACCAATTTTCCATTCTGGATAATCGGACTGCCGGACATGCCTTGGACAATGCCCCCCGTTTTATCAAGCAAGCGTTTATCCGTAATTTTAATGACCATGCCTTTAGTGGCAGGAGCAGGTTGTTTCGTTACGTGCGATATTTCGATATCGAATCGCTCCACACGCTGCCCGTTCACGACAGTTAATATTTGGGCAGGCCCTTCTTTTACCTCTTCGGCAAAACTGACTGGAATTGATTTGTCACTGTAGCTGTGATTCGGATTCTCATGCATTTTACCAAAAATGCCAAACGGCGTATTTCGTTCAATGTTGCCTAACACCTTACTGTCTTTAACGAAGTTAGCCCGTTTCTCCCCTGGATCGCCATTTTGGCTCTTGTTAATGGATGAAACGTTGGATTGCAAAATCTGTCCTTCACCAACCTCGATCGGCGTCTGGGTGTCCATATCGGTAATGACATGGCCTAATGCTCCATATACGCCTTGTTCAGGGGCGTAGAACGTCAATGTACCTACACCTGCTGCAGAGTCGCGAATATAGAGGCCAAGCCTCCAGTTATGCTCTTGAGCATCCATAACCGGGTTCAGCTGCGTCTCGGCATATGTGCCGTTTCGTTTGTAAGTAATTGCTAACGGCCGATGCGCATTACCGGCTTGCTCCACCAAATCAGCAATTTTACGTACTTCGTTAATCGGTTTACCATCGATCTTAACAATCAGATCGCCTAATCGCAATCCGGCTTCTTCCCCTGGCGATTTCTTCGCGCCATTAGCAGATGAAACTTGATGATGACCTACAACTAAAATGCCAGCTGATTTGACTTTAACACCAATTGTTTGACCGCCTGGAATGACCCTTAAATCGGGCATCACGTTTACTTTGACGGTTTTGAATGGGATTTTACCAAATAATTTCACTTTCATGCTTGTTGTACCGCTGTGATGCGGCTGAAGCGACAACGGTTCATTCAGGTTCACGGACAGTGATTGATTTTTTGATCCGTTAACTTGAAGCATATGTGGGTCCACCGTTACTTCGGCATGTACGGGTACTCCATATTGTAGTCGTTTCAATTGGCCGGAGAATAAACGGAGTTCATTCGGAAATGCGGCAAAATGCTGAAACGGTGCGGAGAGCCCGACCATGCAGACGAAGAAGACGAGAACCAGGCCAAACCATCTCTTCCTTGGGCTGGAGTTCAATGATTTCACGCTCCCTGTTATTCCATCGCATGACGAGAAAGGTATTGTCGCCATTGGCGTACCTTTAAGTTACCCTGCACCGTTTGTTTTATGACCGCAAAAACATTCCCTGAATGCCTTCCATTAGGCTCCTTTCTGTCGACTCGCCAAATCAAGCATTTCTTGTGCATGATGCCGTGTTTTTTCCGTAACTTCCACACCGCCAAGCATGCGGGCGAGTTCCTCAATTCGAGTATTCAAATTAAGCATAGCTACAGAAGTACAAGTTCTTTGTCCCACAACCTGCTTGCTTATTTCATAATGATGATCTGCCATGCAAGCAACTTGCGGCAAGTGCGTAATCGAGAAAATTTGGCATCGGGAAGACAGCTGCGACATTTTCTCTGCGATTGCTTGTGCTGCACGACCGCTAACCCCGGTATCAACTTCATCAAATATAAGAACAGGAATTTGATCGATTTCAGCAAATATGGATTTCAGCGCCAGCATTATACGCGACATTTCGCCGCCGGAAGCAATCTTGCTAAGCGGCTTCAGCGGTTCACCCGGATTTGTGGATAGCATAAATACGGCTTCGTCCATGCCGTTGCTGTTCAACTGTACGTACTCCGACAAGTTATTCGTATTATTCCCGCCGATTCTTTCCATATGTACGCAGAAAATCGTATTGTTCATTTGCAGCTGCTTTAGCTCGCTTTCAATTGATTCGGAAAGCCGTTTGGAGGCATGTGCCCGAAGCTGCGAAAGCTCCGTCGCATGCTCCAGTGCACGTTCATACAACACCTGCTGCTCCTTGCGCAGCTTTTCTAAATATTCGTCGCGGTTTTCAATCTTATCGCGCTCCAGCGATGTCTTCTCCAAATAGGCAAGAATATCGGGAATGGATTCCCCGTATTTGCGCTTCAAGCTATGGATGAGATCCAGACGATCGTCAATCACAGCAAGCTGCTCTGGGTCCGAATCAATACCATCGCGATAATCACGTAATTGGAATGCAGCATCCTCCGCTTGGTAAAAGGCAGACTGCAGTTGTTCGAGAAGCGGTGCAATACGGCTCGGGTCATAGGCTTGAATGTCCGTAAGCTTCGTTATCGCCTTGCTCAGCGCATCCAGCCCTTTACCCCCATGAAGCAAATTGTAAGCCTCAGATACGCTATCCATCCGCTTGCCGGCATATTGAAGCTTGCGCTTTTCTTCTGTCAAGCGCTCATCCTCGCCGGGCTTTAAGCTGGCATTTGTAATTTCTTCGATTTGAAACCGGTACAAATCAAGCATCTGCACATTATGCCGTGTCGTTTCCTCCAGCTCGCGAAGATCCGCTTTCGCTCTCATCAGTTGCTGGTACACTTGACGATAAGATTGTTTGCGCTCAATCAGCAAATCTCCTGCAAACATGTCGAGCCATTCCATATGCTGCTCTGTACGAAGCAGTGATTGGTGCTCGTGCTGGCCGTGAATATTAACGAGACACTCGCCGATCTCGCGAAGCATGGTCATGGTAACAAGCTGCCCATTTACCCGGCTGCTGCTCTTCCCGTGCGACGAAAGTTCCCTTCTGACCACGAGCATCTCATCTGGAGACGCATGTACGCCTAAACGCTCCAGCACGCGCCATACCGGATGGTTGCGATTCAAGTCAAACATCGCCTCCATCTCCGCTTTGTCGCAGCCGTATCTGACCATATCTGCGGAGCCTCGTCCCCCAACGATTAAACTAAGCGCGTCGATTATTATAGATTTCCCCGCTCCAGTCTCTCCTGTCAACACATGAAATCCATGGTGAAACGAAACGTTTACTTCTTCAATAACCGCTAAATTCCGAATGGACATCTCACGCAGCATGGTTCAAATACCTCCTAAGCATCTTGTGCAAATTTAAATTAATTCAACAAATCCAGAAGCTTCTCCACGAGCTCATTGCTCGTCTCTTTGTTCCGGCAAATAATAAGGATGGTGTCATCACCGCAAATCGTTCCCATTACCTCGGCCCATTCCATATTGTCGATTAGGGCGCCAATCGCATTCGCTGTGCCAGGCAAGCACTTCATGACGACCAGATTGTCTGTAAAGTCGATATGAACAAAATGGTCAAGCAGTGCCCGCTTCAGCTTATTAATCGGATTATGGCGCTGCTGATCCTGCGGCAAAGCATATCTGTATTTACCGTCTCCAGCCGGAGTCTTAATGAGCATAAGCTCCTTCATATCCCGCGACACTGTCGCTTGCGTCACTTGCAGTCCGGTTTCCCTCAATGCTTCAACCAGTTCCTCTTGCGTTTCAATAATTTGACTCGAAATTAATTCTTTGATTCGATATTGTCGAATGCCCTTCATAACATTCCTCCGTTATTATCTATTCTCCCACTTGAAAGTGGATCGTTCGTATCGCTTTCTCCTTCACATCCACGAATAGGACACCCGCACATTCCGGCAATAGCAGCGAGTAGACCAGCAGTCTATCCCTTACGCCGCTGCCTGTCCAATCCATGGGCATGCGTTCACGCGCTGTCTTTACTATATACATTGTGCCGTCAAGTTCGGCAATATAATCGATATACAATCGGCTGCCCAGCGGCTGGCCATCCAGCTCGATGCCGATCGGCACCCGATGCTTTCCGGATATCACTTCATAGCCCGCCTGCTCCAAAAATGCAATATTCTCATCGTTTGCTTCTAATTTTCCGCCTTTGCCGAGCGTCAAGCGATTAACAGCCAAAGGCGTATGCAGCCATCGGTAAAATGATCGGTACAGCCAAATCACAAGCAGCAAGCCAGCGACAAGCATAACGAACCATTCTCCGAACTTTCCCATATGCATCCCCCCATCTCATTCGAAACCATCCTAAAAAGGTTCGATACAGAGGGGACAAAATCCTGTTTTCCGATCTCCACGCATAAAGCGAACGCGTGTTTGGTGACCTTAGTTTATCAAACGAACACCCGTTCTGTAAAGTCCAAAACGCAAAAAAAAAGAGTCTGTGCCATCTAAGCAACAAGACTCTACTGTTTATTTTTTCTTAACGGTAAACGTCTCGCTTGCGCCTTCTACGACAGCCAAGATCTGATTCTCATCCGGCAGCGTTGCAAGCGGCTGATTCGCCCAGCTCCAATAAGCAAGAAATTCAATGTTGCCCTCCCCGCCAGTTATCGGAGAAAAGGTCAAATCCTTGAGCTCAAAGCCAATCTCCGCGGCGGCGGCCAATACGCCCCGGAGCACCTGAGCATGAACTTTAGGCTCGCGAACGACGCCGGACTTTCCGACTTGCTCCCTGCCTGCTTCAAACTGCGGTTTGATGAGGGCAACGACACTGGAGCCTTCCGACAACAGGGTGCCCAGCGCCGGTAAAATTAGCTTTAATGAAATAAATGAAACATCAATTGATGCAAATGTAGGCGGCGGGCCATCCAGATCAGCAGATGTAATATAACGGAAATTAGTCCGTTCCATCACCTTCACACGCTCATCCTGGCGCAGAGCCCAATCCAGCTGATTATAGCCTACATCAATCGCATAGACGAATGAAGCTCCATTTTGCAGTGCACAATCGGTAAAACCTCCAGTTGAAGCACCAATATCCAGCATAACGCGGTCCTTCAGCTCGATTCCGAACGATTTAATCGCCTTCTCCAGCTTCAAGCCTCCGCGACTGACATAAGGATGTATGGCGCCCTTCACCCGGATTTCCGCCGTTCGAGCAATTTTCGTTCCGCTCTTATCGACGGGCTCGTCATCAACCAGCACCAATCCGGCCATAAGCGCGGCTTTTGCCTTCTCACGGCTAGGATAAAAACCCCGTTCCACGAGAAGAACATCTATTCTTTCTTTGGGTGTTGTCGTCATCGTTCTCCTCTAACTTGCTAGTGCTGGCTCGAAGCGCGTTTTTGTCGGCTCGGCAGCATATTTTTCAATTCAGCAGCAACACGGTCAGCAGTTAAACCAACCTCTGTCTGCTGCTCTTTAATAGAGCCATGCTCAATGAACTCGTCAGGAATACCGATAATGCGAACCGGTACGCCGTAAAATCCTCGAAGCGAATAAAACTCAAGTACGGAGCTGCCGAAGCCGCCAAGCTCCGAGCCTTCCTCCAGTACAACAATTGGTTTTCCTTCTTCTTCAAGCCCCAGCAGCAGTTGCTCATCCAGCGGCTTAATAAATCTGGCGTTAATGATTCTGACGTTTAAACCTTCCCGCTTCAAAAGCTCCGCCGTATCATGAGCTAATTGCAGCATCGGCCCAATAGCCAATATGACCGCCGAATCGCCTTCTCTTACCGTTTCCCATTTCCCGATCGGCAAAGGCAGAAGTTCTTCGTCCATTTGTACACCCAGACCATTAATCCGCGGATAACGGATTGCGACAGGACCATCATTATAATCTAGTGCGGTCTTCATCATTCTGCGCAGCTCATTCTCATCCTTAGGCATCATAATGATGAGATTCGGGACATGGCGCAGGAAAGCGATATCGTAAACACCGTGATGCGTCTCGCCGTCCGGTCCGACAAACCCTGCCCGGTCAATCGCGAATACGACATTGGCATTCTGCCGGCAAATATCATGTACAACCTGATCATAAGCGCGCTGCAGGAAAGTGGAATATACCGCATAAACCGGCTTTAATCCTTCCATTGCAAGTGCTGCCGACAGTGTAGCAGCATGCTGCTCAGCAATGCCGACATCAATCATTCGCTCTGGAAAACGATCGGCAAACTTCAGCAGGCCTGAGCCGCCTGGCATAGCAGGTGTTATCGCAACAACTCGTTCGTCTTTTTCCGCGAGCTCAATCAGCGTGCTGCCGAATACTTCTGTATACATCGGCGGCCCAACAGCTTTGAGCATTTGACCGGATTCGATTTTGTAGGAGGTAGCCCCATGCCATTTGAAGGAATCCGCTTCTGCTGGAGAGTACCCTTTTCCTTTAACCGTAATAACGTGAACGAGCACTGGCCCTTCGATTGAATCCGCTTGCTTCATTAGTTCAAGCAGCTGATCCATGTCATGACCATCAACCGGACCCAGATAAGTCAGGCCGAATTGCTCGAATAAAATGCCGCTGACCAGCAAATACTTCAAGCTGTCTTTGAAGCGCTCCGCGGTTTTAGCCAGCTTGCCGCCAATAGCCGGTATTTTATTCAGAAAATGCTGCAATTCATCCTTTGCCTTCTGATAATGCCGGTCTGTACGGATTTTGCTCAAGTAATGATGCAAAGCGCCAACATTTGGCGCAATCGACATTTCATTGTCATTGAGCACAACGATTAAATTTTTCTTCTCGTCCCCAATATGGTTGAGCGCCTCTAGCGCCATACCGCCTGTTAGAGCGCCATCGCCGATCACGGCTACAACCCGGTTGGTCTCGCCCTTCAAGTCTCTGGCAAGCGCCATCCCCATCGCAGCAGACAAAGAGGTGCTGCTATGGCCGGCTTCCCATACGTCATGCTCGCTTTCCGAGCGTTTGACGAAACCGCTTAACCCTTTATATTTGCGCAGTGTATCAAACCGGTCCATTCGGCCGGTCAATATTTTGTGAACATACGATTGGTGGCCCACATCGAAAATAAACTTATCCTTCGGGCTGTCAAACAAATAATGGAGCACAAGCGTAAGCTCCACTACACCCAGGTTAGGAGCGAGATGACCGCCCGTAACAGAAAGCTTCTCGATTAGAAACTGGCGAATTTCTTCAGCCAGCTGCTGGAGCTCCTGGGTGGTGAGACCTTTCAAATCCTGAGGTCCGTTAATGTGGTCAAGCAGCACGTTACTTCCTCGCTTTCTGAAATGCATCATGCATTCCATTGTCCAAAGACGTCGAATAATGCAACAATTATAACATATTGCTTATTCTTTTCCCAATCGACGCTTCGGGAATGTGTCATCTAAAAATCCCGTTGTACCAAATAATCGGCGATTTCTAGCAGCCGCTGCGGCATTGCGAGCTCTGCGTCCAACACGGCCGCTTTCGCTTCGCGGGTAAGACGCTTCACTTGCGCCTTGCTCTCCTCAATGCCGATCAAGTACGGATAAGTTACTTTCTGCTGTGCAACGTCGCTGTTCGTTTTTTTGCCCAGCTTCGCCTCATCGCCGATCAAATCAAGAATGTCGTCCTGGATTTGAAAAGCAAGGCCGATATTGCGGCCATATTGCTCAAGCAGCTTCAGCTGGCTTTCCGTAGCACCGCCAACTCTAGCGCCTGCCTTAACGGAGAATACGACCAAATCACTTGTTTTATGCAAATGAATATATTCGAGATCTTCGATGGAGGTTACGCCTTGCTCGCCCAATATATCAGCAACCTGGCCTCCGACCATACCGCTTGCCCCGGCAAACATAGCCAAATCCTCAACGATATCGAGTGCAACCTGAGGCTCTAGCCGTCCTTTGCGGGCTGCTTGCGGAATCAAATGAAAAGCATGTGTCAGGAGCGCATCCCCGGCTAATATCGCCATCGCTTCCCCAAATACTTTGTGGTTCGTAAGCTTCCCGCGGCGATAATCATCGTTATCCATCGCAGGCAGATCGTCATGGATAAGGGAGTACGTATGGATACATTCGATGGAGCCTGCAATCGACAGGGCGTTTTCCGCGGCCGCTGCATTTCCTTGTATCGCTTCAGCTGCTGCCAGCACAAGTGCAGGCCGGATACGTTTGCCGCCCGCCTCAAGCGAATACATCATCGACTCGCGAAGCAGACCGGGAACATCCCATTCAGCAGGAAGTGCCGTTGCCAGCGTTTGCTCGACGAGCGACGCACAATGATTTAAGTAGGACTTGATTTCTGTAACGTCGCTCAAAATGATTCCCCTTTATCCTCGTTTACCGGAGCAAACGTTTTTTTCTGAAAGCCTTGCTCGCTTTCGATCAAAAGCTCGATCTTTTTCTCCACTTGCTCAAGCTTTCCACCGCAAAGCTGAGACAGCTTCATGCCTTGCTGGAACAAATCAATCGCCTTCTCCAGAGGTACATCGCCGCTCTCCAGCTGTTCCACGATTTGCTCCAACTGCTCCATCGCTTCTTCAAAGCTAAGCTCATTCGCTGCTTCCATCGTTTCCCTCTCCTTTCATCGACCAGACATGGCAGTCCAGCTGACCGTCCGCGACTTTAACTTTAATCAGATCCCCCGGTTGAACCTGTCCGATGGACTTGATCAATCTTGATTCCTGTTCGTCATATACAAGACTGTAGCCTCTGGACATAACCTTCAGCGGGCTTAACGCATCCAACTGACGGATATTGCCATGAAGCTGCAGTTTTTTCACTTTTACCGCTGCGCCCATCGCTTGCTCCAATCTTTTGGCAGCAGCCTGCAGCCTATTTGCCGCAAACGCTGCCTGCTCGCCTGGATGATTGCCAGCCAATGACCGGTTCAACTGTTCTAGCTTGTTCCGGCCTTTCTCCGTTGTACGCAGCGTCCGCTGCTGAAGAATTTCCTGCAACCGATCCAGTCTTTGCGCCTGCTCCAGCAAATATTTGCGCGGATGAACGAAAAATGGCGATCTGCGCGCGCGAAGCAGCCTTTCTTTTCTACCCTGCAGCATTTTTCGAAGCGCATGCTCCAAACGCTGCTGCTGACGCTCGATTTGCTGACGAAGTTCCGCCGCATGCGGGACGGCCAGCTCTGCAGCTGCTGTTGGAGTAGCGGCACGCAAATCCGCCACAAAGTCCGAAATCGTGAAATCGGTCTCATGTCCCACTGCACTAATAACGGGAATCGCCGAAGCCGCTATGCTGCGCGCAACCGATTCCTCGTTAAAAGCCCAGAGCTCCTCCAGCGAACCGCCGCCTCTACCTACAATTAATACGTCGACTTCGCCAAAACGGTTCACCGATTCAATCGCTTTCACAATTGAAGGAGCAGCCTGATTGCCCTGAACGAGCACGGGCATTATGTAGATCGGCACCGATGGATGACGCCGCTGAAGCGTAATGACAATATCTCGAACCGCTGCCCCTGTGGGCGATGTGATAACGCCAATCGCTTTCGGGAAACGCGGAATGGGCCGTTTGCGCGTTTCGGCAAACAAGCCTTCCGTTTCCAGCTTTTTCTTCAGCTGCTCATAGGCAAGGTACAGGCTGCCAATTCCGTCCGGCTGCATAGCCGTCACATAAAATTGATAATTCCCGTCCCGTTCATAGACCGCCACATTGCCTCTAGCCATCACCTTTGTCCCTTCGCGAGGGATGAAAGGCAGGCGTTGATTATGTGACGCGAACATGATGCATTTCAGCCTGCTGTCTTTATCTTTTAGCGTAAAATACATATGGCCGCTGGAATGGTGGGTGAAATTTGAAATTTCACCCCGCAGCCATACGTCTCCGAGCAGCGAATCCGACTCCAGCTTCATCCCGATATATCGATTAATTTCTTTTATCGTGTAAATGCGAGGCTGATTCGCCATCTGAGCGTCACTCCCCGATTTTATTAGCTCTTTTCGCCGCTGTAATCGTGTTGGACATCAGCATCGTAATTGTCATCGGACCTACTCCGCCAGGTACAGGAGTAATATAGCCAGCCGTCTCCAGGCAATCCTCATAATCGACATCTCCGGCAAGCTTGCCGTCAGGCAGGCGATTGATGCCAACATCGATAACGACTGCACCAGGTTTAACATAATTACGTCCGATCGCTTTTGCTTTACCAATGGCAACAACTAAAATATCGGCTTGCTTCGCAATCTCTTCCATATTCGCCGTGCGGGAATGACAGATCGTTACCGTCGCATTTTCTCTCAGCAGCAGCATGGCTACTGGTTTGCCGACAATGTTGCTGCGTCCAATAACGACAGCATGCTTGCCGGAAATGTCGCCGCTGCTGCGCTTGATCAGCTCAATAACGCCAGCAGGGGTACATGGAAGCAAGCTATCATCGCCGATTACGAGATTACCGACACTTTCCGGATGGAAGCCGTCAACATCTTTATTGACATCAATTGCATCAATAACCGCTTTTTCATTGATATGCTTTGGCAGCGGAAGCTGCACCAAAATACCGTTAATCGAAGCTTGATTGTTCAGCTTGTCGATCAAGGCAAGTAGATCGGATTCCGAAGTATTTTCCGCCAAGCGGTGAACCTCAGAATAAAAACCAAGCTGCTGGCATGCCTTTTCTTTCGAGCCTACATAAACTTTGGAAGCCGGGTCCTCGCCCACTAGCACAACCGCCAAGCCGGGTACAACACCTTGCTCTTTCAACGCTTCCGCGTCCCGTTTGATTTCTTCTCTAATCAAATCCGATATTTTTTTACCTTCGATAATTTGTGCGCTCATATTTCTCTCCCCTTCTGCCGATCCGTCAATGAACGGTGATTAATGATTCGTTTCCGTTTCTGCTTCCGTATCCTTATTCGCTTCTTCCAGATTTTGCATTAGCTTGCCCAACACACCGTTTACGAATTTCCCCGATTCATCCGTTCCGAAATGCTTCGCCAACTCAATTGCCTCATTGATTGAAGCTTTATGAGGTACATCGTCGCGGAAAACCATTTCATAGCATGCAAGACGAAGCACTTGCCGGTCGACGCGAGACAGCCGATCGATTTGCCATCCGGTCAAATGCTGCTGCAGCATATCGTCAATGGCCGCTTTCCGTTCCGCTACCCCGTTAACGAGTTCGCTTACGTAGCTGTCCGTATTTTCGTTCTCTACAAATTCAGCGCCTATCTCATTCTCAGAGCGCGCTTCTTCCATTAGCATTTCAATTGCTTCAGCCGCCGTTACTTCATTCATTTCCATTTGATATAGACTGGATACCGCTATTTCTCTTGCTAATCTTCGTTTCATACAACCTCCATGGCATTTGAGCTGTGCCTAGCTGAATTAATTCTTCTCTAGCACCAAAAAAAAACTATGATCTCCTCCCTGCCCGAAAACTGGCGGCATTCCGGCTTCCGGAGTACGGAGGAGACCACAGGATCATCTAAACGGTCTGTATCTTTCCATCAACCAATTCCAAATTCGCTGCCATTGGAATATAGGTTCTTCCCGCAAATCCTTGCGTTTGCCAATCCAATATCCGATCGAGACGAGCAGTATGAAAAACAGCATGTCCCAGAAGCCGGCAAACAAATACACGAATCCGAAAAAAAGTCCAGCCGCTGCGCCGACCGTACGTTTCCCATAGGTTGCCCAGAACTCTCTCCACATCGGCAAATTCACCTCTATTCCACTCGGCTCTTAATCGTTCCGGATTGGATGACGTTTGCGACAAACACAGCAACATTAGTTACCGGTATGCCCGCAATATCCTCGACATGCTCTTTAACAGCACGCTGAATCTCTTCGGTCAACGACGGAATCGAGCTTTCTCCGTCAACTACTGCCCGCAGCACGATATCCAAGCCGGAATCCGATGCCCGGATACGCGCCTTCAAATCTTTGACACCGCGATGCTTGGAAGCCGCCTTCAGAGCAAGATTCTCAATCGTGTCGATTGAAATCCGAATGTCTCCAAAGTCAGTGCGCTGGTCAATAGACGGCGCAGCAGCTGATCCGCGATACAACGATACAAAAAAGAAACGGAGGCTCATAAGGAGCAGCAGCAATCCGATGACTACGACTGTAATTTGAATGGAAGAAATGCGATACATATTATCAACCATATCGTTCAAATCGTCGATGGATATCCATTTGAATCCGATGCATGCGATAAAAACGGATAATGCGCCAACAATGATGCTGTATAAAAATAAAAGCAGCTTGTCCACGATTCTAATCAACGAAACGCCTCCTTTCGTCTGAGCGAATGAAAACCCCCTTGCGCGAATGCGGCATGCCCATCACGAGGGGGTTATAATCAATTCTGTACCTGCTATACTATTTCACGCGCAGATGGCTGTCTTCTTCTTCTGGTTTCTCCGCTGCCTTGAAATGGACGTCGTGAATATGTACGTTCACTTCAATGACATGAAGACCTGTCATCATCTCAATCGAGTGCTTTACATTGCGTTGAATTTCCGAGGCGATTTCCGGGATCCGGTTGCCGTACTCCACGATAATCGAAACATCAACCGCAGCTTCACGCTGTCCGACTTCTACTTTCACACCTTTGGACAAGTTTTTACGTCCGAGCAGCTCAGCGATACCGCCTGCCAACCCGCCGCTCATTCCTGCTACGCCTTTGACTTCCACGGCAGCTAGTCCAGCAATGACTTCAATAACTTCCGGTGCGATTTGAATCGTGCCAATGTCCGTCTTCTCATAATCTGCAGCAATCGTATTCATGATGGTTGTACACCTCCCTAAAGTTGCGCGTTCTCAGCCTATCAAAGCCGAGTGTTGTCTACCGCATCTTATTTCTATACTATAACATTCGACGCGAATTATGACAAACAGTTGTCCGGCTTAGACTTCATGCTCTTCCAAAAACTTAATGTCGAAGTCGCCTTCAACGAATTTGGGATGATTCAGAAGCTTCAGGTGGAATGGAATTGTCGTCTTAATACCTTCCACTGCGAATTCAGAGAGCGCTCTCTTCATCCGCGCAATCGCTTCTTCACGCGTTCTGCCCCATACGATTAGCTTAGCTATCATCGAATCATAGTGCGGCGAGATCGTGTAGCCTGGATACACCGCGCTATCAACCCGTACCCCAGTTCCTCCTGGCGGCAGATAGAATGGAATATGACCAGCCGATGGCATGAAATTGCGCTCCGAATCCTCAGCGTTGATCCGGCATTCAATCGCCCAGCCATTGATTCGCAGATCCTCTTGTTTAAAGGACAATGGGTTGCCTTCAGCAACAGAGATCATCTCTTTAATCAGATCGACGTTTGTAATCATTTCAGTAACAGGATGCTCGACCTGAATCCGGGTGTTCATCTCCATAAAATAGAAATTACCGTCCGGCCCCAGCAAAAACTCCAGCGTACCTGCTCCCGAATAGTTAACCGCGAGCGCAGCACGGACGGCTGCTTGGCCCATCTGTTCGCGCTGCTCCGGCTTCAATACCGGACATGGCGCTTCCTCAACGAGCTTCTGACGACGGCGCTGCACAGAACAGTCGCGTTCAAACAAATGAACGGCATTGCCATGCTTGTCAGCCATAATCTGAATTTCGACATGCTTCATACCAGTCAGATACTTTTCCAGATAGACGCCTGCATTGCCGAAAGCCTTTTGAGCTTCCTGTTGAGCCGTCGTAATTTGCTGGATAAGTGCCGATTCGTCATCGGCTATGCGGATGCCTTTGCCTCCCCCGCCAGCAGTCGCCTTGATGATGACAGGATAGCCAATACTTCGTGCAACTGTAATGGCTTCGTCCATATCTTCAACGAGGCCGTCAGAGCCTGGAATGACTGGAACGTTCGCTGCTTGCATCGTCATTTTTGGCAACAGCTTTGTCGCCCATCTTGCTGATAGCTTCAGGCGAAGGGCCAATGAACGTAATGTTGCAAGATTCGCAGATTTCAGCGAAATCCGCATTTTCGGCAAGGAAGCCGTAACCCGGATGGACCGCATCACATTCTGTTATCGTCGCAACGCTCATCAAGTTAGTCAAATTCAAATAGCTGTCCTTAGAAGCAGTAGGCCCGATACAGTAAGCCTCGTCCGCTAGACGAACATGAAGCGAATCGCGGTCGGCTTCGGAATAAACAGCTACCGTCGAGATCCCAAGCTCTCTGCAGGCACGAATAATGCGAACTGCAATCTCGCCGCGGTTGGCGATTAATACTTTTTGAAATTTCACGTGGTTACTCCTTTCAGGCGACAGATTCTCCAATCAGGGAGAAAAATGCTATTCCGGCTTAACGAGGAAAAGCGGCTGTCCGTATTCAACCAGTTGACCGTTCGATACGAGAATCTCAACGATTTCTCCGCGAACTTCTGCTTCGAGCTCGTTCATGAGCTTCATTGCTTCAAGTATGCACACGACGCTCTTCTCGTTAACGCGGTCGCCTACTTTTACGAATTCGGATGCGTCAGGTGACGGAGAGCTGTAGAACGTGCCAACCATCGGTGAAATAATTGAATGAAGATTTTCTTTGCTAGTGCTTGCGGCTGGCGCTTCCTGAGCGGCAGCGGGCTGAGCAGCAGGTGCTGCAATAGCTTGAGGCGCAGCAGTTGGGATTGGCGCAGGCGAATATGTATGGGTGATTGGGGCTGCTTGTACATTCACCACTTCAGTTTTGCCGGGTTTGCGGATGAGCAGGCGTGCCCCTTCATTTTCAATCTCCAGCTCATGAACGGAAGTTTGATCAACCAGTTTGATCAATTCTTTAATCTCGCTCAATTTGAACATGAATTATTTTCACTCCTTAAAATTTTGCGGTAGCAAAATTGCTCCGTTAGCATTTGCTTAAAATTTTCAGCTGCAAGATTACTCCGTTAGCTTCTGCTTAATTTTGCGGTAGCAAAATTTGCTCCGTTAGCATTTAGCTTAAAATTTTCAGCTGCAAGATTACTCCATAAGTACTAGCTCGTAATATGCAATAGCAAAATTACTTCTGTCCGCTTCCGCTTTCTTGCAGTACTGCGGCAGCAAATAGCTTCTTATGGACAAGCTTGGCGATGCCCGGGCAAATTGCTCCGTAAATTCGGGCATATAGTCGGGCGGCCATTGCGGCTCATAAGCCCATTTTACCCATTTTCTTTTACATAACGTTTAACATTATATCATAAACCTTAGCGAACACGAACCAATTTTTTATACGCCCTGTTTTCATGCCATTTTGAGCTTATTCTCTTGTAAAATAAAGGATTAAAGAGATTGCTCGGCACCGCGTTTTTTCCCTTTAGCAGCACATAGATACAATCGTAATACTGAACAAAAATGCTAGTATTTAAATCATTTAGCAATGTATTTTCCTACTTTTATCGATAACTTTGTGCCAGCGCGTTGCTCATTGCCCGTTGATTAAATCCGCTGCTACTCAATCAAAATGAGATCTACAGTTAGAATTGGCTCACAACGCCGATTTCGTTATTTTTCGCCCAACAACATGCGCTTTTATATTTTGAAGCAGCTATCGAGCCTTTGCTGTCAATCAACAGCTTGTTTAACGCCTCTATGTTGGATATTTCCAACATGGGGCGCCTTACTTGCTGCTTTCTCGCTTCTACGTTGGGTATTTCCAATGTAGGGCATATTCTTTGCTGCTTTTCCGCTTCTACGTTGGATATTTCCAACGTAGGGCACATTTTTTGCTCCTTTTCCGCTTCTACGTTGGATATTTCCAACGTAGGGCACATTTTTTGCTGCTTTTCC
>NZ_CBVJ010000047.1 GCF_000513275.1 Paenibacillus gorillae
TTTCCCGCTTCTACGTTGGATATTTCCAACGTAGGGTACATTTTTCGCTGCTTTCCCGCTTCTACGTTGGATACTTCCAACGTAGAGCGCATTTTTCGCTGCTTTCCCGCTCCTACGTTGGATATTTCCAACGTAATACTTGTAGCGTAAAACTCCAGATTAACGGGGCATAGCCACTTTACATTTTTGTTCTTCTGCGAACCACTCCCCGCCATAACTCCTGACAAGCAAAAGACCGGAAGCATCCGCTCCCGGTCTCCATCAGCTATCCGCTTGAACTTAAGGCACGAACTGTACCGTCACTTGGTCGGCCTTTACGTCCATCGTTTTGATAACTAGATCGATGATGCCAACCGCTTGTGCCTTATCCAGCTTCTCGCTTTCGACGACTACTTTATAGCGGTCGTTCTGATCGTCGACGATCGCAGTATGGAACTGCTTCATCAGCTCGGATTCGATTGTGTTCAGCTTTTCCCGCTTCTCCTCCAGCATATTGAGCGCTTTTGCTGCTTCAGTAGATTCCTCCGGATTGTTTTGCGTATTTGAAATCGCCGCATAAATTTTGTCCTCTTCCTCATTGAACTGCTTTTGGCGCTTCTCCTGCACTTCGGCGAACACGCTGGCTACAGCCCCGCCACCATTCTCTAATTGCTCGATAACTTCCTTATCCGTTTTCGCTCCGCCGTCCACTTCGTTGATGATAATGCCGTTATCCCCTTTTGCCACCTCAGTTGCTTCCCCGCCTTTTTGCTGTGTCTGCGAGCCGTCCGTTACGAGATCTGGCGATTTGCCATCCTGAGTAAACAGATAGTAAGCAGAAAGTACCACCATCAAGCTAAGCATCGATACGAGCCAAATCGTTTGTCTTTTCGTGTTCATGAGAACACCCTCCCCAATTCAATTTAAATTTTTCACTACGAAAAAACTTACTGCTTGCTTGGCGCAACCGATATCCGATTAGCCGGTACGTTCACACCTTTTTCCACCGCGTCTATAATTAAGCGTCTTACGGTCGCATTCTCCGCGCCTTTGGCAACGACGAGCACGCCGCGGATACGCGGGTTTATCGTTTTCGTTACGATAGGCTTCTGATCGCCTGACACCTCGGTTATGACGACCTGGCCCTCTTTCGTTATGGAGGTGATATGACGGCGGCCGCCGTTCTTGTCGTTCTCATCCGTAATGGACTGCGATTCCTTGTCGTTCTCCTTCACGACGATTTCTTCAGTAGAATCAACCGTTACGAGAACGTCTATGGTACCGACACCGACAATTTTCTCCAAAATCTCCTTCAGCCTTTGCTCCAGCGGCTGCTCAATCAAATCGAATGTGCTGCCCTCCTTGGCGCCGGTGCTCCATGCCGCCTCCTCGGTTGGAACCGGATTCGGATCATGTGCCGAAGGCTCGACCTTGTTAAAGGAGAGAAAGGAGTTTATCACCATCAAAGCTGCGCCAATCAAACCGATAACGAGTAGAATATGCAACGTCTTTATGCGCTTCTTCCCGCCTGGTCCTCCTCCTCCGCCGATGAGAGACTCCAGTCCCTGCAACCATTTGGCCAACTGCCTAACCCTCCTTTGCTAGATCCGTTCATGCCTTCGTTTACCCGGCAGCGGGCTGACGGACAAATACGATTTCAGGACTGACTCCCCAGCCATCGGCCAGCACGCCTCGTACTTTGCCGCCCCAAAGCGGGACTCACCTTCGTCCAAGCATCCTCCGCGACCTCTTACCCCGACGGCTGCTTTTCCAGCAGCATCGGACTCCACAGCCCCAGTGTCTACCTTAATTGACACGTCGACTGGTTCTATCTCTTCCACCTGGACATCCGGCTTCGGCTCTTGGGCTGCCCTCTCTTTGCCGGTCTGCACAGCTTCAGATTCTGCCATCGTAACCGTCACTTTGCTCAAGTAAGGTGTGCGCCGGCTGCCTTCCGCCACCCATTTCAGCTCCACGTCCACCTGTTTCACTTTCGCATTCGTCCGCTTCGAGACCGCATTTGCCATCGCCTTCTCGAGCGTCTGCTGCGTTAGTGCTGCTGCTTGACTGTCCCGCCGCTTGCTAAGGATTTTCCGCATCCTTCTGAATGTCCTGCAGCGTTGGCACTTTTGATGTCCTGCGTTCCGGAGCCTGCTTCCCATTGCCGCACACTGTCGCTCAGCCTGGCGCTGAAATCACCTTGCAGCAATCTGAGGATCGGAGAAAGAATGGTGAGCAGAATCAGCAGCCCGATGACTAATCTGGCATAACGCTGCATGGCCTTGTTCGGAAGCAGCAGCTCCATAAAGACGGCGAGCATGATTACGGCAATGATATCTCTCAGCCAATCGCCCAGCCATGTAACCACAGCAGCAGCCCCTTTCCGCAAGCCCGTCCAGCATCACAGCATCACAGAATCAATGAATCAATGAATCGTCAACGCGCCATGATCGCCGCATTGCCGGCGGTGAGCACGATTGTAACAGCCAGGAAAAACATTAAGCTGACGGCCGCCAGTGCAGCAAATACATAAATCATCGTCTTGCCGATCGTCTGCAGGCATTCGACGATCGGCGAGTCGCCAAGCGGCTGCATAACCGCGGCAGCCACGTTGTAGATGAGCGCAAGCGTCAATATTTTGATTGCCGGGAATGCACATAAGAAAAGCAAGATGATGACACCTGCAATGCCGATTGCGTTTTTGGCGAGCATGGAAGCTGAGATCACGGTGTCCGCAGCATCAGAAAACATCCGGCCAACGACTGGAACGAAATTGCCGGTTACGAATTTCGCTGTGCGCATCGTAATGCCGTCCGTCACTGCGCTTGTTGCTCCTTGGACCGAGATTACACCTAGAAATACAGTCACGAGTACACCCATGACGCCAACGCCTACGTTGCGAAGTAGGTTAGCTAGCTGCGTCACTTTGAACTTTTCCGTCAAAGCACTCACGATGTGAAGGACCGCAGAGAAGAACAGAAGTGGAAAGACGACGGTGTAGATCAAAGTGCCAACGGCATGGATCATGAAAATGATTAAGGGGTGAAGCACCGATACGGTTACAACGTTGCCCATCGAGGCCAATAGCGTCAGCAGAAGCGGAATCATCGCAAGCATAAATTGAATCATGCCTCCAATAGCATCCTTGGCGTATCCGATCGCGACGTGAAAGCTGTTCACCGCCAAGATGACTAACACCATGTAAGCGATTGAGTAAGCCACCTTGCTGACGGTATTGCGTTCAAACGCGTTCTGCAGCGTCTCCAGCACCATGCTGAAAACAGTAAGCATAACGATCGTGACCAGCAGCTTTCCGTTGTAAAGAATCTCGTGCAAGAAGTAGCTCAGCAATCCCTTAATAACCGTTTCCAGCTTAAGCCCTTCTCCGCCCGGCATGATCATCTCCATGAAGCTCGGCATCTGCTGATCGGGAAAGTAACCGCCGTACTCATCCTTTAACTTTTTCCAAAAGGATTCCACTGCATCGGTGCTGACCCCGTCCATTCCATTGCCTACCAGCCCCTCCGGCAATACGTCCTGCTGCAAGGCCGGCATTTTATCCTCACTTGCCTCTGGCTCCATGCTTGCAAAGGCCGATTGTTCCGGTGTGCCAAAGGGAAGCGCTGCGCTCAGGAGCCAAATGGCGAATACGGCAATGACAAACCGGATTGTACGGGATGTATTATTCGCTTTGTTCATCGCGAGATTCATTCTTTACCCCCCCGCCGGCAGCAATCCGATTACCGTTTCCACAATGACGCTAATAATCGGCACTGCCATAACGAGAATGAGCACCTTGCCGGCAAACTCTACCTTGGAAGCTATGCTTTCTTGGCCAGCATCCCGAACAATCTGCGCGCCAAATTCGGCGATATATGCGATACCAATAATTTTCAATATCGTCTTTAAGTAAATGGACGGGATGCCGGAACGGTTCGCTAAATCCTCCAATACCGTAATAACGATATCGATCTTGCCGATCAGATAGAGAAAGATGAAAATGCCGGTAAACGCCGCAAGCAGGAAAGCGAACATGGGCTTCTGTTCGCGAACGACAAGAATGAGGACGGTCGCGATCAGCGCAAGTCCGACGATTTGAATGATTTCCATTTCGTTCACCTACTCGCGGCTTCCCTCAAAGTTTACTGAAACAAAAAGATCGTCTTAATTTCCTGAAACAAATCGTTCAACAGCCGAACAACCATGAACAATACAACCACAAATCCGATTACGGTAACCCAATGCGCCATATCTTCTTTTCCCATCTGCTTCAGCACCGTATGAATCATGGCGATAATGATGCCAATGCCTGCAATTTGGAAGATGGCGCTCACATCCATGTTCATTTCCGCGGCACCCCACTAAACCATCAAAATGACGACGAGCACAGCGATCAGTACGCCAAGGCTTTTCCACATCTTCTCATAGCGTCCCTGGTCCTCCTTGGCTGCATCCTCTTCCGCCTTCAACTGAAGCAGCGCCAGCTTCAAGTGCTTCAGTTGATCGTCCTTGTCGCTTATGCCAAGCGCGGAGCCTAACCGCAGCATGACCGCCTGCTCACCTGCCCGCATTGCAGTCGCCTCCCACCCTTGCCTCATCGCCTGCTCCCAGCTTTCGCGGAAAGACAAGCCGTCATCATGTGCAACGCCCTCCGCTGCCAGCAAGAACAAATCCGCTATCGGGGAAGGAACGACCGTTGCGATCCGGCCAAGTGCCTCCGGCAAAGGTGTATGTCCGTAACCAATCTCGGTCTCCAGCCGCTGCAATGCATGGGCAAGCTGGCGAAGCTGGCGAGGTCTGGCAGCGAATCTCGCAGCCTGCTGGAAGCCAATCAGCGTTCCGGCAAACAGGATGAGTACAGCGCCCAGCAGCTTGATCAAGTTGCACCGCCTCTTTGCAAGCCGCTCTCGACAGGGGCGGGATCCGCACCGCTCCGCCTGAATGTGGAAGTCGCTGCCGCGGTCAACGCTGCAGTAGGCTCCCTGGCGGCCGGACTCCTGACCGCTGACTCTGCACTGATGATACGGTGCATAAAGCCAGAAGTCGTCCGGCGCAGCTCGACGATCTGCTGGAATGAGCCGTCCTCCAGCAGCCTCCGAAGCACCGGACGGCCAAGCGCGTCCTGTACGTCGTAAGCATGAGCGGTGGCGATGACGCTTACTCCGGCATGACTTGCTTCCCGGATTGCCTCCCCGTCTTCGTCTCTACCAATCTCGTCTGCAACGATAACCTCGGGCGACATTGATCGAAGCAGCATCATAATCCCCTCTGCCTTCGGGCAAGCATCCATGACATCGGTTCGCGGGCCGATATCGAAGGTTGGTATACCGCGCACGCAAGCGGCGATTTCAGAGCGCTCGTCCACAACGCCAACCTTCCGCCCCTGCCAGCCGGCTCCTTCACCTTGTCCCCATAGGCCATAGCTGATAGAACGGGCAAGATCGCGTACAAGCGTCGTCTTCCCTTGCTGCGGAGGAGCAAGAATGAGTGTCGAATGAATGGATTTCCGGCTTCGGTCAAGCAACTTAGGAAGCAAATGATTAGCTGAGCCGATGACCTCCCGGGCAATACGAATATTGAATGCGCCGATATCGCGGATTCCCCGAACGCTTCCGCTGTCCAGCACCGTTCTGCCAGCCAGTCCAATGCGATGTCCGCCAGCGACGGTTATAAACCCTCGTTTCAGCTCTTCTTCCATTGCATATAGCGAATAGTTCGTAATTCGTTCAAGCAGCTTGCGGCAAATATCTCCCGTTGGCTTGTATGCCCCATCGGCCGCCATGCGCAGCGTACCGTCAGTTCCGGCAAATCGGGACTGGCCCCGAAGCCCAAGCTCCAGCGGCCGGCCTTCCCGTATCCGAATCTCCTCTAATTGCGCAAGAGCCGTCTCAGGCAGCTTCTCCAGCACTGCCTTAAGCTCCAATGGCAGCAAATGCACCACTCGGTTCAGCATCCCCTCATCACTCCCGGATGTTTGTCCTTCGTAGTTACATTTGTATGCTTGGACTACAATAATATGTCCACCTATTTGCTAGAATCGATTCTATTATTTTTTCAAAATGCCGATGAATAGGCACGCGATTCCTGCAGCAATCCAAGCCAGCTTCCCGAATGAGAGCTTATCCGACAGGCCAACCAAGCCGATTGTCGTCGTCGCAATCAATATTAACGGGCCTACCAGCGCAAGCGAGGAATTGACGAGCAGCGCCTTATCGATCTGATTCATCCGCAGCATGATGAGTGCAGCGCATATTTCAATCATTCCCGAAGTAATGCGAAGCGACGCCATACTGAGCACAATTTTATTCAGCATTGCCTTGTCCTCCTTCCTTCTCTATTACTCTATGCGGGCTTGTCTCCTATTCATTCCGATAATAACGGGCACATGCCCAGCGAAACCTGCATATATTGCTTGCAGGATTCGTAATGTATGGAAGGGATCATAGCAAATGCCATGAAAAGAAAGGCGGATCATTGAAATGCGGGTTCAGGTCATTTCAAGTGTTAATGAAGCGAGCTCGGCGCAATTTCACCATAAAACGGCACTAATCGTCGATGTACTTTGCGCATCCAGCGCCATCGTTACCGCTTTGGCGGCCGGCTCCATCGGTGTCGTTCCGGTAGAGACGGTTTTGGAGGCACGCGCGGCGCGGCAGACTGGCGATTTGCTAGGAGGAGAGCGGTTCTGCCGGAAAATCCCCGGCTTCGACCTTGGCTCTTCACCGGATGAATATACGAGTCCAGAGATTCGGGACCGGAAAATTATTTTAACGACGACGAACGGGACCCGTGCTATTGTGAAATCGGCAAAAGCGGATTTTGTACTTGCCGGTGCGATGCTTAATGCTTCAGCTTGCGCGAAAGCAGCTTTAGAATTGCGGAGGGATATCGTTATTTTATGCGCGGGCAGCAATGATGAATTTGCACTGGAGGACGGACTTTGCGCGGGTCTGCTGCTGGAGAGATTACAGGGGCTGACTGGGGGAACGCTGGAGATGGATGATTTTGGCCATGCCATGCTTGCACTTTACGGCGACCGCTCCCATGCCATTAAAGAGACGATTCAACAGGGCATGACCGGAAAAAAACTGTTGAAGCTTGGCTTGCGCAAAGATTTGGAGAGCTGCTCCGCCATCGACCGCTATCATGAGGTGCCAAGACTTTATGGCGATATGCTAATAAGCAATTGCGGCTAGAAGAACGGCTCGGTAAGCCGGAAGCGGCGCATTATCGTGCACAAAAGAAGAGGCCACCCGCATGGCGCGGATGGCCTCTTCTCAATCCATTCTAATTATCTGCGATCTTGCGGTCCGCCGACGAAAGCTTGCTCCGCTGTGTCCAGGCCGTATGCCGTGTGCAATGCGCGCACAACGTCAACCAATGGCTCGGATGCGATCACGCAGGAAACTTTAATTTCCGACGTGCTGACCAACTTGATGCTTACTCCCAATTCGGAAATAGCCGCGAACATCGTTGCAGCAACACCCGGATTGCTGACCATACCAGCGCCTACGATCGAAATTTTCACCAGATCGTCCTCCGAAGTTACTTCGTGGAAAGGCACCTTCTCGCGGATGCTGTAAATAACTTCAACCGCTCTTTCCTTGTCATCGCGGGACAAAGTAAAGGAGAAGTCGGCTTTGCCGTCCTGCACACCGCTTTGCACGATAATGTCTACATCAATTCCGTTATTCGCGAGTGCGCCGAATACATTCGCGAGCACGCCTGGAACATCCTGAACGCCGAGAATGCTAATTCTTGCTACGTTTTTGTCAAATGCGATGCCGCGAACGACAACTCCCTGCTCCATGACCGCTTCCTCCTTCACACTTGTACCTTCGTTATGCGTAAAGCTGGAACGAACGACAAGCTTTACATTGTTATGCTTCGCATACTCCACCGCGCGGGGGTGCAATACCGCCGCTCCGAGATGGGCCAGCTCCAGCATTTCATCATACGAAATTTCATTCAACTTGCGCGCGCACTTTACAACGCGCGGGTCCGTCGAATAAACGCCGTCGACGTCAGTAAAAATCTCGCATACATCCGCTTCGACAGCAGCAGCAAGCGCAACTGCAGTCGTATCGGAGCCGCCGCGTCCGAGTGTCGTAATATCGCCATCCTCCGACATGCCTTGGAAGCCAGCCACAATGACAATATTGCCTTGGTCAAGCTCCTTGTGCAGACGGTCCGGACGAATGTCCGTAATTTTCGCCTTGCTGTGTACCGCTTCCGTACGGATACCCGCTTGCCAGCCAGTCAGCGATACCGCTTTATGGCCAAGCTGATGAATGGACATCGACAAAAGCGCAACCGATATTTGTTCACCGGTCGTAAGAAGCATATCCATCTCACGCGCCGGCGGATTCGGATTAATCAGCTTGGACTGGTCAATTAAATCATCCGTTGTATCTCCCATTGCGGACACGACAACCACGACGCGGTTGCCCGCCTGCTGGCTTTCAATTATCCGCTTTGCAACCCGCTGCATCCGCTCTGGTGTTCCGACCGAGCTTCCGCCAAACTTCATCACTATCAACGACAAAGCTGATTCACTCCCCAACCTTGACATATACATACAAGACGATATTATAGCACATTACCCGCCTGTCTGGGTATATGCAACTATGAAAAAAACCGCCCAATCCTCAGGATTGGACGGTCACTGCCCTCGTTACTAAGCGCGGGAAATGTATTTGCCTTCGCGTGTATCGACCAGCAGAACGTCGCCTTCGTTAATGAACAATGGCACTTGAACGTTCAGGCCAGTTTCCACCTTCGCGCTTTTCGTAGCGCCTTGCGCCGTGTTGCCTTTAACACCTGGCTCTGTTTCGATAACTTTCAGCTCAACGCTGTTCGGCATTTGAATACCGATAATTTCGCCTTGGTAGCTGGAAATATTTACGTTCATATTTTCTTTCAGGAAGTTAAGCTCCCATTCCAGCTGCTTGTCGCTAAGCGCGAATTGATCGTAGGTTTCGTTGTCCATGAACGTGTACTCATCGCCGGAGTTGTACAAGTATTGTACTTCACGGTTCTCGATGATAGCACGGCCGATGCTTTCGCCCGCACGGAATGTTTTCTCCACAACGTTGCCGTTGCGCAGATTTTTCAGCTTGGAGCGCACGAATGCTGCGCCTTTGCCTGGTTTAACGTGCTGGAACTCGGTTACCGAGAAAATATCGCCGTCCACTTCGACGGTCAGGCCTGTTTTAAAATCATTTACTGAAATCACTTGTATTTCCCTCCTGATATTTGCTTGGAATAGTCCTTAACCCAGAGTAAGAAGCTCTTTCGGGGATGAGGTTAATATTTTAATACCGGATTCCGTTATGACGATATCGTCCTCGATCCGCACTCCGCCGAAGCCGGGGAGATAGATGCCGGGCTCAACCGTCACCGTCATGCCGGGGGTTAAAATCATGTCACTAAGCTTGGACAATCTAGGCTGCTCATGCACTTCCATGCCGAGGCCGTGTCCGGTGCTGTGCCCGAATTGATCGCCGTAGCCGTATTTCGCAATGATATCTCTTGCGAGCGCATCCGCTTGCTTGCCTGTCATGCCCGGCCGGATATGCTCCAGCGCATGCAATTGAGCTTCCAGCACGATGCCGTATATTTCCCGGTGCTTAGCCGTTGGTTCGCCTACGACGACCGTACGGGTCAAGTCCGAGCAATATCCCCTGTAATAAGCGCCAAAATCGAGCGTTACGAATTCATCCTTGCCGATCAGCCGGTCGCTTGCAACGCCATGCGGCAGCGCCGATCTTTCTCCGGATGCTACGATTGTCTCGAAAGAGGTTGACGCAGCACCATGGCTGCGCATGTACATTTCCAGCTCCAATGCGATGTCAGACTCTCTGACCCCGGGCTGAAGCAGTTTTTGTACATGGCTAAACGCCGCATCGGCCAAATCCGCCGCTTCTTTCATAATGCGCAGCTCAGCTTCATCCTTGATCATTCGAAGCTGTTCAACCAAGCCAGCCGCAGGTTTTAACACCACATTGTCAAGCTGCTCGCTCCACGCAACATATTCACCGTACGAAACCTGATCTTGCTCAAAGGCAAGTTCGCGAATTCCGCTTGCAGCTAACAGCTCGCGAACGCTGTCCATGACACGCGGACCATGTTCAATAACTTTGAAACCGGCCGCTTGCTGCGGAGCTTGCGTCATATACCGGAAGTCGGTCAGCAAAAAGCTGTCCTGATGCGTGATGACAACGGTACCGGAAGATCCCGTAAAGCCGCTTAAATATTTCCGATTGTGGCTGCTGCCGATGAGGATTGCTTCTAAGCCCTGCTCTGCCATCGATTGACGCAGTCGTTCGACTCTCGCATTCGCCATTTGCGTTTTCCTTCCTTCCTAAGCTGTATTCTGATCCTTCTGAAGCTTGCGTACAAGCGCCGTCAGTCCCAGCTCATAGCTTTGTCCGCCGAAGCCAGCTATCTGGCCTACAGCAACGGGTGCAATGACCGACGTATGCCGGAACGCTTCCCGTTTATGAATGTTAGACAGATGCACTTCAACGACGGGCAGCGCCACTGTCGAGAAAGCATCTCTTAACGCGTAGCTATAATGCGTCAGCGCTCCCGGATTGATCAGGAAGCCGTCAGCATTGCCGAATGCGCTATGTATCCGGTCAATGAGCGCTCCTTCGTGGTTGGATTGAAAAAAATCCAGCTCAACGCCCAGCTCGGAAGCTTGGTTTAATAGAGCGGCTTCAATCTCGGCAAGCGTCTCCGTTCCATATACGCCGGGCTCGCGAATGCCCAGCATGTTCAAGTTCGGCCCGTTCAATACTACAATTTTCAGCATACTCGCACCCCCAACCTGCCGATTATGGCCTGTCGCCAAAGATCACAAGACATTTTACCACAAATGTCCGCCGCTTGAGAAGCTGAAACTGTTTAGTGGGCTCCAACAGGTTCACGCGAAGCCTCATCCGTAAATTCAAAGGCAGTAGAATAACCGATAAACAGCCCCCAAAGCAGAAAAACGCATAGTTCTGTTATAAACGTATTCCAGCCCGCTGTCCTGATCGGCTGAGAGATATGGAGCATGGGTCCAGCCAATACGAAAATGATGATCCACCATAAGAAGCCGTACAGCACTCCCGGCCATGGACCGCGCAGCCTTCGGAACAAAAAATAATAGAGATGTGCAGCAAGAATGGAGAATACGATGTAGCAGCCAATACCTACAGCCATCCCCCAATAAGTCTTAAGAAAGCTGCTTCGGAAAAACGGGTCCGCCATGATGCCAGGCAGCTCTTTCGTAAATTTGAATTCGTACAGCATCCAGCGGATCAAGCCCCAGATTAGTCCGGCAAAAAAACCGATCGTCAGTTCGAACAGGAAAGGGTTCGTATGGTGATGCAGCCTGTCTTCTTTGCTTCCCGCCAATTTTCGGCCAGCAGCTTTGTTAGCCATGTATGTATCCCTGCTTTCCGTTTAAAGGTTATAGCCCTATTATGTGAAAAACGATAGTTGACTAACCGTTTGGAAGGAAAGTTAGCGGCGCCGCGCAAGCCAAACGATGCCGTTGGCAATTGGCCTATAGATCAAGTACAATAGAAGAAAAGCAATAATGACAACGATAACTTGTGTTCCGTTCGGGATTCAAGCAACTTAAGGAAGGTGACCTGTCTCTTGTCTCAAAACTCCAAAAGCATTTACGGCGGACAAGCGGTAATTGAAGGCGTTATGTTCGCAGGCAAACATGTGAATGTAACGGCAGTTCGGCGTAAAAATGACGAAATCGTCTTTCTTGAGGTTCCAAGAACGACTCGTAATTGGGTACAGCAATTGAAAAAAATTCCGCTTGTACGCGGTGTGGTTGGCATTATCGAATCCAGCGCCAAAGGCTCTCAGCATTTGAACTTCTCGATGGAGAACTATGCGGAGGATGAAGCCGCTGATGAAGCAGCGAAAAACCCGGAGGCTGCAGCAAAACAAGCCGAGAAGAAGAAGGAAGGCTCCGGCTGGAGTCTCAGCATGCTGGTTGGCGTAGCCGTCGCAGGCGTATTGTCCTTCGTATTCGGCAAGCTCATCTTTACAGCGGTACCGGCTGCACTCGAAAGTCTTCTGTTCGAGAATGTATTCGAAAACAAAGTCGGGCATAATCTGTTAGAGGGACTTATTAAAATCATACTGCTTCTTTCCTATCTCTACCTGATGTCGATGACGCCAATTATCAAACGGCTATTCCAATATCATGGAGCTGAGCATAAAGTTATTACAGCCTACGAGGCAGGCGAGGATTTAACGGTTAAAAATGTGCAAAAGCACAGCCGTCTCCATTATCGGTGCGGCAGCAGCTTCATTATTTTCACCGTGATCGTGGGCGTCATTATCTATTCGCTTCCGATTTTCACTTGGGATACCATCTGGGAACGGATTTATATCCGCATCCTGCTGCTCCCTCTCGTGCTTGGCATTTCTTATGAGGTGCTGAGATGGACGAACGCGCTGCGTGAAACGCCTGTTCTGCGCTATTTTGGCTATCCTGGACTGTGGCTCCAGCTTCTTACAACCAAAGAGCCTAAGGATGATCAGGTTGCAGTATCTATCGCTTCCTTCAACCGGATGCGGGAGCTTGACCAGCAAATGACTAAAAATTAAGGCAAAGGACGGGAAGCGTATGGCTAATCTTCCGCGAGGGTGGAGTATTACGACTGTTATCGTCGTCATCTTGTTCGCGATCGGGCTGTTAGACAGCTTCACGTCGAACCCTGCAGCATATCTCATTCCGATCGTGGTGCTAGGCGGTATTTTCCTGCTCTATAAATTTCCTCCCTCCAGTTGGGGGCGGGGAGCGAATCCAAAGCAGCCTTATGTCAAGCAGAACCGGACGCAAACGCGGCAAAAGCCGAAGTCCCGTACCGTGCCGTTCCGTGTCATTAACGGCGGTAAGGACGACGACGATACGCCGAAATATCATTGAAGCTTCGTAAGAAGCTTTTACATGAGAAAAGAAAGAAGCCTGCCGGATCCGGCAGGCTTCTTTCTTTTCTCATCGCTATTCTGAGGTTTCCAACTCTTCGCGAATGCCCTTTAACTCATCCATGCGGGCTGGATCGCGGTGGAAATATTCAACCAACGTCTCAATGCAGGTTATCGAATCCCAGCTTAAATGATGCTCGATGCCTTCCACGTCGCGATAAATGTTCTCTTCCTGCACGCCAATCAGCGTCAGAAACGATTCCAGCAGTTGATGGCGGTCGACCAGGCGTTTCCCCATCTTCTTCCCTTTGCTCGTAAGAACAAGCCCGCGATATTTCTCGTAAATTAAATAGTTGTCTTTGTCCAGCTTCTGGATCATCTTCGTAACAGACGACGGATGAACTTCAAGCCCTTCCGCGATATCTGATACGCGTGCGTACCCCTTTTCGTCGATAAGCTTATAAATACGTTCCAAGTAGTCTTCCATGCTCGGAGTCGGCAATGAAGAACCCCCTAACCCAACTTCTTACACCTTGTCTCTCAGGCGTTACTCTTAGTATCATACACCGTTTCCAATCCGCTCTGCAACTTATTCTCAATTGGGTGTCATTTCGCTGACAGCCGCTATTTCTTATAACTCCCTGTTTGCCGAAGACGCTGGTGTCTCACACTAAAGGAATAATCCAAATCCATTTTAACGGGAGGGCATTACGATGGCATTAACGGTAATTGAAAAGCCAAACGTCGACCGAAGCGAGCTTTCCTTCATACCCGATCTCGTTTATTTTGAGCCAGGAGCGCTTGAATATCCGAAGGGCAAGCGGATTATGGCTTGGGTAGAAAAGGAAGGCATTCCTTTTCGGATGACAACCTCCCATAACCGGATAACCAACTTGCCGGGCGACAGCGAACTGGAGCAATACCGCATTGCAAAGCGAACACTCGTTGTCGGTGTGCGGAAAACGTTAAAATTCGATCAATCGAAGCCTTCCGCCGAATATGCAATCCCTATCGCTACAGGCTGCATGGGTCACTGTCATTATTGTTACCTCCAGACGACGTTAGGCTCGAAGCCTTACATTCGCGTATACGTCAATATCGATGAGATTCTGCAGGCGGCTCAAGGGTATATCGACGAGCGCGAACCGGAAGTTACCCGTTTCGAAGCGGCTTGCACCTCTGATCCCGTCGGTTTGGAGCCTATAACCGGCAGTCTGCGCGAATTGATTGAATACATGGGCGAACAGCCGCTCGGCCGTCTCCGGTTCGTGACGAAGTTCCATCATGTCGATTCACTGCTGGATGCCAAACATAACGGACATACCCGAATTCGCTTCAGCGTGAACGCAAAATATGTCATCAAGCATTTTGAGCCTGCAACCTCCCGGTTCGAGCAGCGTATCGAAGCGGCTGCAAAGGTAGCTAAAGCCGGATATCCAATGGGCTTCATTATTGCGCCGATCATTTGGCATGACGGCTGGGAAGAAGGGTATGCGGAACTGTTGGAGTCATTAGCCAAAGCGCTTCCCGAGGAAGCGCAAAACGGTGATCTCACTTTCGAGCTTATTCAGCACCGGTTTACGAAAACGGCTAAAAATGTTATTGAGAAGCGTTACCCGAAGACGAAGCTGGAGATGGATATCGAAAAGCGGAAGTATAAGTGGGGACGCTGGGGACAGGGTAAATACGTTTACCCTGATGAACAAGCCTATGCGCTCCGCATGTTTATATCGGAGCGCATATTCGAACATTTCCCGAACGCGAAGATCGAGTATTTTACGTAACTTGGTCTTAAAACTTAAGCCAATCTGGCGTAACTAAGTTGAGCCAGATCGTAATTTTAGTCATTTGATCAGTGAACAGCAAAATACCCATCAAAATCATGACACCGCCGCCAATCTTCATGACCAACGAGGAATATTTGAGCAGCCAGCGCGCAGAGCCGAGGAAAAAGGCCAGTGCGAAAAACGGAATAGCAAAGCCCAAAGCATAGGCCGTCGTCAGTTTGAACCAAGTGCCCGGCTCCGATGCGGCAAGCGCAAGGATAGCGGTAAGCGCGGGGCCAATACAAGGTGTCCATCCAGCGGAGAAGCCGATCCCGAAAATAAATGAGCCGAGGAAGCCGGATTTTTTGTTCGGATCGATCTTAAATCTCCGTTCTTTCATCAGTACTTGCGGCTGGAAAATACCAACGAGGAACAGCCCCATCAGCACAATTAGAATCGCGGACAGTTTGCGAATGACATCCACATATTCGCTGAAAAATTCCGCGAACACGTTCGAGCCATAGCCCAGCGTGTAATAGACGGTGCAAAATCCAAGAATGAAAAAAAGCGTATGCGTCATCGTACGGATGCGCACTTTTTTTCGTATGCTGATTTTGCTTGAGATCACTTACGGAAATACCAGTTATGTAAGATAAATAAGACGGATACAAGGGCAGACAGCATGGCGAGATAAAAGAAGCCAAACCGGCGCCGAACGCCAGCCAAATATTGATGTCACTCAATGGTTATGCACCTCTGTCGAAGTTAACTGCCCGTCCGCAAACCTGGCTTGAACAGGATCAGGACGAGTAAAATTGCAATCAAAAGCAGTACAATTGTGCCGCCGGGCGCCAAATTCCATACACCAGCGATCAGGAGGCCGAAGACAACAGCCAACTCTCCGATAATGACAACTGCAAATATCGTTTGCCGGAAGCTGCGGGCGATAATAAGGCTGCATGCTGCCGGAATTGTCAGCAATGCCGATACGAGCAAAGCGCCAACAATTTTAATAGATGCACTAATAACGAGTGCGGTAAGCACGCTAATCATAACATTATAGAACCGGACGGGCAAGCCGCTCACGGCCGCTGCATCCTCATCGAATGTAAGCAAGAACAGCTCCTTGACTTGCGTCCGCATTGCAATAAGAACAACGACGGTCACAATAGCGATCGTCACAAGGTCAATATTTCCGAGCGTATAGATGCTGCCGAATAAATATCCGTTAACATTAACGTTAAACCCTTTGCCGAGTGTAAACAAAATCGAAGCAAGTGCCACACCGCCTGACATAATGATGGCAATGGACAACTCCGCATACGTTTTATATGCTTTGCGCAGCTTCTCAATGGCGAAGGACGCGGCGATGGCGAACAGCAAACCAACTGCAACCGGATAGACGCCGACGAGAAAACCAAGCGCTACCCCTGCAATCGATACATGAGACAACGTGTCGCCAATCATCGACAGCCGTCTAAGTACCAAAAAGATGCCGATCAACGGCGCTGTAATACCGATCAGCACGCCTCCGATAAGCGCACGCTGAAAAAACTCACTACCCAATATCTCCAACAACCGCAACTACCTCTTTCCTGCTCTCCATTTGCTGACGCAGCCCTCTCAAGCTATGCGTTAAATCATTCTCCACACAATCCTGAAGCTCATGAGAATGTTTTTTGTAAAATTTCAACTTGCCGCTTTCGGCAACCGGTCTTTCTCCCAAGTAAGAACGAATCATATCCATATCATGAGATACCATCAGAAACGTAATATTATGATGCTGATGCATATGCTTGATCATATGGAAGAAGCCTTCCTGCGTTTCGGTATCTATACCAACCGTAGGCTCATCCAGAATGAGGAGTGATGGATTGTTGATCAGAGCCCTCGCCAGAAAGACACGCTGCTGCTGTCCTCCGGAAAGCTGGCCGATCCGCTTGCCTGCCAGATCCTCGATATTCATCGCATGCAGCGCATCCTCGCATTTGATTTGATCGGCTTTGCCGATCGAACGGAATATTTTGTTGCGCCCGTACAGCCCGGACAGTACCACTTCGCGAACTGTAGCCGGAAATAACGGGTTGAACGAATTTTTTTGCGGGACGTAGCCGATGCGATCCCAAGCCTTGAAGCGCGAGACCGGCTCGCCGAACAGGCGGATAACGCCGCTCTCCGGCTTCAGCAGTCCGACGATCATACGCAGCAGCGTCGTCTTCCCCGCTCCGTTTGAGCCGATTAAACCGACGAAATCCCGCTCCTTGACCGAGAAGTCGAGGTCGGTAATGACCCGCTGCTGCTGGTAGGAGAAGGTTACGCCTTCGAGTGAAATGATATCTTGATGACAGGCATCGCCCATTTGATTTTGCAGCATAGTACACCTCTTTTTCTATTCAAAGCAGACAAACCCGGCGCGTCGGCCGAGTTTTGTCCTATCTATCCTATTGTAATGCCTTAATCAGATTTTGCAAATTGGCTTCCATAAGTGTAATGTAGTCATCTCCGCGCTTCTCCTGCTCCGGTGTCAGACCTTCGATCGGATTAAGGACCATCGTATCCACTTTCGCTTCACTTGCCAATGTGTTCGCAAGCGTTGGGGACACCAGCTCCTCGAAGAAAATGTAGCGAATGTCGTTTTCCTTGACGAATTTCGCAATTTGGAGCAAATCCTGCGCTCTTGGCTCAGCATCCGGGGACAGCCCCATCACCGCGGTCTGTCTCAGACCGTAATCTCTGGCCAGATAGCCAAACGCCTGATGAGACGTTACGATATCTTTCTTCGCTGTTTTGGACAGTTCTGTCTGATATTGCTGATCCAAAGCTTCAAGCTTGGCATGCAGCGCAGCGTAATTATCCTCATAGCTTGCTTTGTTGGCCGGATCTACCTCAACGAGACTATTTTTCACATTTTCCGCCATTTTCATAATCGACTTGGGACTTACCCATGTATGCGGATCAACGTCGAGATCATGACTTTGTCCATGGTCGTCATGCTCTTCGCCTTCATGCTCTTCCTCTTCGTGCTCTTCCTCAGGATTGCCTTTAATTAACGTAATCCCCTTGCTCATCTCAGCCGTTACGAGCTCACTTTTCTTCGACAAGCCTTTCAGAAAATTATCTGTCCAGCCTTCCAGTCCGGCACCGTTATACAGGAACAGCTGAGCCTTGGATGCGAGATCCAGATCCTGGCTCTTCGGCGACCAGTCGTGCGGCTCCACGCCGGCCGGCACCAAGTTGACGGCATTCACCTTGTCGCCGCCGATTTCTGAAGCTAAATAATATAGCGGATAAAAAGTCGTGACTACGTTTGTCTTGCCTTCCACTATTTTACCGCCTGAGCCGCTGCCGCATGCGGCAGCCACTAGTACTAAAGCAGCCAGCAGCATCGCAGCTGTAAAATTTCGAATTGAGCTTGCAGTTTTATTTCTCATAAGTAGGCTTCTCCCATTTCTATGTTCTTGTTAGTAATCGTTACTATTACGATTTACATTATATAAGCGGCTAATAGACACTGTCAACCCTAAATCTCATAACTATTTTTACTATACTCGCCTCCATTCCACCCTATACACTTTGTACTTTACAAATAGAACTAAGCATAAAAAGCCGTCAAAGGGGCTTCTGCCCCTTTGACGGCTGCTAAATGCTATGACGATTTACTTCACGATTGCGCCGTTAGGCATGTCATCCGGTACCGTAGCTAGCGTCAACTGCTCGCCCTTGGAAGCTGCCAGAATCATCCCTTGCGACAGCTCTCCGCGAAGCTTAACCGGCTTCAGGTTCGTTACAACGATCACCTTGCGGCCAACCAGCTGCTCCGGTGTGTAGAACTTGGCAATGCCGGATACGACCTGGCGCTGCTCATAGCCCAGATCCAATTGCAGCTTCAGCAATTTATCGGCTTTTTTCACCGGCTCGGCAGAAATAACTTGCCCTACACGAAGCTCCACCTTGGCGAATTCGTCAATGCCGATCTCTTCTTTATGTTCAATTTCTTCGTCTTCGTCCGCAGCAGTATTAGCCGTGGATGCTTCAGCAGCAGCAGGAGCTTCCTCCTGAGCTGAAGCTGAAGCGCCTCCCCCCATCGCGGCAGCGATGTAGGCCACTTCTTCTGCTGCTTCCAGACGAGGGAAGATCGGCGCGCCTTTGCTAACCTGCGTACCGCCAGGCAGCTGTCCGAATTGCTTGGCGCTCTCCCATTCTGTCAGTTCTCCCGCTTCCAAGCCAAGCTGTCTCCACAGCTCGCGCGGCGCATGAGTGAGAAACGGTTGAAGCAGAATGGAAGCAATACGGAGCGATTCAGCCAAATGATGCATAACCGAAGCAAGCTCTTCACGTTTGCCTTCATCCTTCGCAAGCGCCCAAGGCTGTGTTTCATCGATATATTTATTCGTACGGCTGACAAACTGCCAGATCGCGGCAAGCGCCACGGAAAACTCCATGTTCTCCATTGCCGCTTCTACTTGCTCTACCGTTTGCACGGAAAGCTGCTGCAGCTGCTCGTCGAATTCGGTTACTTTACCAGCGAAAGCCGGAATAACACCGTCAAAATATTTGTCGATCATCGCGACTGTCCGGTTAAGCAAATTGCCCAAATCATTTGCTAAGTCGAAGTTGATCCGATCGACAAAGTTTTCCGGCGTGAACGTGCCGTCCGCACCAAAAGGCACTTCACGCAGCAGGTAATAACGAACCGCATCCAGACCATAGCGGTCGATTAGCGTCACAGGATCAACGACGTTGCCCTTCGATTTCGACATCTTACCGTCCTTCATCAGCAGCCAGCCATGCGCGAACACTTTTTTTGGTACCGGCAGTCCAAGCGCCATCAGCATGATCGGCCAATAAATCGTATGGAAGCGGACGATTTCCTTACCAACAAGATGTACATCTGCAGGCCAGTATTTCGCGTATTTCGCGCCTTCCTCGCCCTCTTGTCCATAGCCCAATGCCGTAATATAGTTGGAGAGCGCGTCAATCCATACATAGATGACATGCTTCGCGTCGCCCGGCACTTTAACACCCCAGTCGAAGGTCGTCCGCGACACGGCCAAATCTTCCAGACCCGGCTTAATAAAGTTGTTGATCATTTCATTTTTGCGGGATTCCGGTTGAATGAACTGAGGGTTGTCCTCATACAGCTTCAGAAGGCGGTCTGCATATTTGCTCATCCGGAAGAAATAGCTTTCTTCCTTCACAAGCTCAACAGGACGTCCGCAGTCTGGACAATTGCCATTCACAAGCTGGCGTTCGAGGAAGAAGGATTCGCAAGGCGTACAGTACCAGCCCTCATATTCCCCTTTATAAATATCATCCTGCTTAAGCAACTGCTCGAAAATACGCTCCACAACGACTTTATGGCGCGGCTCTGTTGTACGAATGAAATCATCATTGGATATTTCCAGCTTGGCCCACAGCTCTTTAATGCCAACTACAATGTCATCTACGAATTGCTGCGGTGTTTTTCCGTTCTCTTCTGCTTTGCGCTCAATCTTTTGGCCATGCTCGTCCGTACCGGTCAAATACCAGACATCATAGCCGCGCAGCCGCTTGTAGCGGGCCATTGCGTCCCCCGCCACAGTCGTGTACGCATGACCGATATGAAGCTTGTCGCTTGGGTAATAAATCGGCGTCGTAATGTAAAAGCTTTTGTTCAATTCCGTCATCTCTATTCCTCCTTAATAATAAAAACAGAACGCAAAAAACTCCCGTCCAACATGGGACGAGAGTTACGAACTCACGCGGTACCACCCAAATTCCAATCATGCGTGCCTATCGGCTTAGATAAACCGCGCATCATTGCTTCGTGTGCCGTCAATGAAGACGGCAGCGCCTTTATCGCTGGCTTAGCGCCATTCCCTTACCATGAAGATCGCGGCTCGAGAACGATTCCTCCAGGACCATTTTCCGATGTTGTCCTATACCGGCTTGCAGCATCTTGCCCGGCTCTCTGTCCTAGGACGATCTATCAAAAATCATCATCGTACTTATCCGTTCATCGGACTGTTATTTTGCAATTATTAACCTTTATAGTTCAAAATATAACCGCAACCTGCTGGCCTGTCAAGCTCCCTCATGCCCATCCGGCTGCTGCTCCCCAGACGCTGGAGGAACAGGGTCGAATCCGCCTGGATGAAAGGGATGGCAGCGTGCAATTCGCTTCGCCGCTAGCCATGACCCTCGAACGGCGCCATGCTTCTCCAGCGCTTCAAGCGCATAAGCAGAGCAAGTGGGATAGAACCGGCACGTCGGCGGTTTCAAGGGAGACAGCACTTTGCGGTAAAAGACGATCGGCGCCTGCAGCACCCTTCTCGCTTTCGGCTGCCCGGACATTAGCCTTCTCCCAGGATCGGCTCGTCTTGTCCGCAATCCTTGCAATAGCCAAATACCTCGAACTTATGCTTAACGACTTTGAAATCATCCGGCACAATCGTCTGCTCCATCGGGCAATAAGTAATCGGATAAGTTCTGCCGCACTGTAAACAGATCATATGATGGTGATGGTCATGCTCCCGGCAATGCAGCTTGAACTTGACGCCTTCCTCGAACACTACCTGCTCCAGTACACCAAGCTCCTCCATAACGCGCAAATTGCGATAGACGGTATCGAAGCTGAGTCCGGTATAAGATTTGCCCATATATTCGTAAACGGCTTTAGGCGCCAAATATCCCGGCGACTCCGCAAACAATTTCGCCAGCGTTTTTCGCTGATCGGTTATACGCAGCCCTTGGCTTGCCATCTTCTGCACGATTTCTTCATACGTATGCAATGAATAAAACCTCCGCATATAGATATTCTCTCTCCATAATGACGAAAAAAAAGACTCTCGTCAATGAGAGCCCTCCGTAAAACTCATTTCATAGACCTCCGCGGCCCTTGTTGAACCTACCCGTTAAGCCGCATATTGATCAAAAAGCTGGCGCTCATCGCGATTAGCAAGGCGATGGAGACAATCGCTGTCGCATTGCGGCGCATCTTGGCGCGGCGCAGCTTGTCCGGTTCGTTCGTGTTCGCCGCCGCTTCCGATACGGAGCGCTGCATGAATAAGAACATGATCAAGGTAACGACAAACAGTATATTAATGAAAAACCAGATAGCCGTCCATAGCATAGTTGACCCCTCCAATCAGCAAGACGGGTCCGTCACAGGAACCACTTGTTTAATATGAGCATAAATCCAACAAAGCTGACAATTGCGCCTGCGAAGCTGATCCACCCCGTACGGAAGCGCTGCTGGAACATTCTCAATATTCCAAAGCTAAGCAATCCGAATATAAGCAATAAGAAGACGACCCCGAGTATGAATAAAGTCGCCGATACGCTGCTGACATCGACTAAAGACACGCTCTACACTCCCCTATGTAATGATAGAAACGGCTATGTAAGCCTTTGCCGTTCCGCTCGCTATATAGCATTATAAGGGATTATGCAAGGTTTATCCAGCCGCAATCCGGTAGATTTCGTGACAGTATGAACAGCTATAGCAGCGCTACCAGCGAATATCCGCTTCATAATAGGTCCGAGCGCCGGGACGCTTGCGCAGCTTCACCTGCAAAATGCCGTTTTTAACGAGTGCCCGGCATATTCTCGGTTTCACAGGCTTCGGCAGTTTAACCGTTTCGGTCCGGTTTTCTGGCAGTCCTTCAATGCGAATCCGGTCCTCCCGTACATAAAGCCTCAGTTCATCGCGATTCACACCCGGCGGCAAAGGAAATTTGACGATGACGAAGTGATGGGTTTCAAAAAAAGAAGGATCATCCCCCTGGCTGGACATCGCTCCAGCTGCTTCTGGCAGCGCTTTTGTCATCATTTTACGGACAAATTGCTCCACCCAATCAGGCTCTTTGAGCAAATCGAACCCTTTAGGCAGCTTTTGCCCCTCCATCCATCGTTCAAGATCATCCCATTTGGACGCCACCCTCAATCACCTCCCTCTCACAACATATGCCGATCTGGGCGTTAGCGCCACATAAGTGCGCACTGCATGCGGAACCTCTGGGCGAATGCCGCATACGATGTTGCATACCGTAATACCGTAAAAGGAGTGAACGCGCATGCCATCCATCGTCGGTTTTGTCAAAATCGTCAGCACAGGCTCCAGCTCCATCGTACAATTCGGCGATTCCGTGCAGCTATCGCCGTCAAGCACTTCCAAAACCTATGCCGGCTCCGGCTCCTTCCTGACGGGCAGCCTTGCCAACGCAAACAACGCTGTCAGTGCAACTAATACGCTTGATCCTGACGTACAGGACAGCACGCAGAACGAGATCGGCACGGGAGTCAACCTTATATGAACTGGACGATTCATCAGACGATTACGATTAAGCAGCTGCGTGTCGACAGCGTCTCGAACAGCTCTGTGCTTCAGATCGGGAGTGCAGGTTCGATCCGTTCATTGTCCCAGCTTTATAATACGGGAGGATTTATGGGCCCGGCTGCGCAGCTTGGCCAGGAGAACCCGCTTTCCTTCGTTCCGCTGCCTAATCCCACATAGACAGGAGGCCATCCAACATGCAGCAGCAACCGAATGGCTACTCCCCTTGGCATGCTTGGCTGCATGAGGTTCAAACCAGGCTTAGCCGGCAGGAGGAGCAAATCCGTTCTCTCGAAACGAAGCTGTCCGCCGTAATTGAGCAGCTGCAACAGCTGGAAGCAAAACCTACTTACAATATCGAAAACCTGCAATACCATTTCGATCAATTGAAGGTAGAGAAGCTGGAGGGCACGCTCAATATCGGCATGACGCCACCGGGCTCGGAATCGCCCCCGGGAGAAATCGAGCAGCTTTCTGCAGCCAAACAGAATGTTTTCCCTTCAGCCGCACCGGGTATCACGCCGCCTCCTGCGGGAGGGCCTTACAGCGATGTGCAGGCGCAAATGAATCAATATTTAGACACAACTGCTCCCCAGAAGCTGATGCAGATGGAATCCGATATCGGGCTATCTCTTGATCCTTACCACCGCCGTTTAATTATTAACGATATACGCAAGCAGCTTCCTACCCGGATTCACTACTATATGCAGACGGCAGCCAAAGATCACGACGGGGCGCCGCTTAACGCCGAAGCCGAGGCGGCATTCAAAGCGGATGTTATTACCAAAACAGCCCGTGACACCGACGCGGCCCTGCAGCAATACTTACACCAGCTGCAGAACTCCTAGCATCGGCCTGATCTTGAATATGCAATATGGAGGTCGCTCACAATGATCCATTTCCATGTATATAACCACGCACTGGTCGTTGGCTCTATCGAAGTGCTGGGTGTTGCCAGTTCCTCCTCACTGCAAGTGGGAGACACCGATTATATGACGCTATATTCCATGTTCGATACGCCGCCGGAATCCGTCATCGTCGGCCCGCTCGTTCCTTTTCCAAGTCCGGAGGGAGCTTCGCAGGCCATCGGCGAAACGGCGGAGCCCGAAACGGAAAGTGAATCCTGATGCGGGCAAGCAGCCATCTAGACACCGGCTATCCCGTACGAACAGCAGAAATCTGCGGTCTTGCCATTATCGACGTCTCTTTGTCCTCTATCATCCAGTTGGGTGATCGCGGATACTACACGCCAAAACTGCGGGCGCTTGCCGTACAGCGGGAGGAAGGACATGAGACAGCTGGCTCGGTTTATTTCGAATCGTACGAAATATTCGAGAGGCCGCTTCCGGTCTTGAACGATCCCGCATTCGAAAACGACGAGGCCGTCATTATCCATCGGACCAACTGCTCGCCACGCATCAATGTAGGCTGCATCTTCATTACTGCGGTCGGCTCCGCTTCCACTGTGCAGGCCGGCAATACGATGGAAACCGTAGCTGAATCCCGTATCAAGCACATCCGCCAATATCGGAGGAAGCCGCGGTCTCCAGGGCGCAGTTAAGCACTAGGCATTTGCCGCAATTACATTTCCACCGGTACAAACGTCCAATAGTTACGGGCGCTGCCTTCATACATTAACCATGTGATGTGCTTCACCACATCGCAAAACTCACATTTGGGAGGTTATGAACGGTGGGATACCCTGTAGCAGGTGCTAATGTTGGTTGCGTACCGGTGGGCGGTCTCAGGACGAGTACAGGCATCATTCTCGTTCTTTTCATTTTGCTCGTCATCATACTTCGCTCTTGGCTGTAATAAATCA
>NZ_CBVJ010000048.1 GCF_000513275.1 Paenibacillus gorillae
TTTTTGTTATGAAACGCTCCAGAAGCTGCAGCTGTTGTGCTACTCCTGCGGCTGAACCCCTTGCAACTCCTTATATTTCCCCGCATATTTGCTGACGCTTTGCACCAAAGTCGCATGCGACCATGTGAGCGGTGCAACGGAAAGCGGCGTTCCATCGTACGGATTCAACTGCTCAGGCAGCAGGCCGCTTTGCAGCGCATGATCGACAACCCATTGCAGCGTCCGCTTTGGCCCTTCAAGATCCGTCAGCGTCAAGGCTGATTCAATCTCATAGTTGGCTACCCACAACGTACAGATAATCCACGGGTTGCCCGGAACTTTATCAATCTCGCCCGATTGCTGGAAGTAATAATCATTGGTGTAGCGGGCGATTCCGCCGATATCTGTCCGAATCTGCAGACCTTCCTTAATCGCGTGCATCGTCCTAGATACTTTGTCGTCATGCACCGGCAATACGCCAAATTCCCAAATGCCGAACACGCTGCTCTCCAGCGTCATATCCTTCACCCAGCGGTTATCCTTCTGAATAAGTCCGCGGGCGAATCTCCCGGATTCTTCATCCCACAGATGAGTTAGAATGCCCTGCTTAATTGTGCTCGCCGTATTTTTGTAATGGTCACTCCGTTCATAATCGCCGAACAACTCGGTGAAGAAGGCTGCCGCCATCAGTCCGGCATATACAGAGGAGGCTGTATACGTCCAGATGCCGTAGCGCTCCTCCCACAGATCATAGCTTGGCTTAGGCAATGAAAGCGAAGGATCGATATATTCGCTTAGGAAGGAAGCCGCCTTGCGGATGAGATTACTGTACAACGATTGCGGCAGCTCAATAACCTGATTGCGCGAATAATCCTGCCACAGCGCAAATAGAACAAGCGCCGTTTCATCCTCTTGAATCGGCAGTCTGCGGCTGCCCTGCACAATATAAGGATGCCAGCTTGAACCAACCGTGCCGTCCGGATTGTACTTGTGGTACAAGTAGCCTTCCGGAGAAAGCGCCTGTGCGCAAAATTGGAAAAATGGCGCGATCACGCTCTGATAACCGGCGAGCGACATTGCTTCCGCAATTAATGCTCCGTCACGCGGCCACATATAGCTGTAATGATCCCGGTTATATTGCAGAATATCCGTATCGTTGGCGGCCAGTATCGCTCCCCGTTCGTCCACCTGTGTCCTGACGAGCAGCAGGCTTTGCTTGAAGGCGCGCACGACCGGCTTCGGCAAATCGCCAAGCTCCGTCTCCGCACGGCGCAGCCAATGCTTCCAATAGATAACCATGCGGCTGAGCAGCTTCTCCGGATTATTGTCTTGTACATATTGATTCAGCGCTTTAACTTCCTCCAGATTTTTGCCGATCGACATCCAATAATAGATCGTCTTCTCTCCGTTTGGCGGAACGATCGTACGGAAGCTGATCGTACTGTCGACCGATCCCTGCGCAATCGTATTGCCCATCAGCACGCCATCCTCAGCATCCCGCCACGTCCCCTCAGCCGAGTGGAAACGTTTGATGCCGGTTGAATATTGCATCATTCCGCCTTCGTCGGTAGAGCCGCTGAACATGAAATAATTCGATCGCTTGTAATGGAATAACGTGTTGTTTTCCGGATAATAAGCCGCCGTATCTCCCACCTCGGAGCCTTCAATCATCAGATCCTGATGGAAAAACAGCCTGGCTTCACGAGGCTCGCTTCTCCGGTTGCGGATGACGACACGCTTAATGTAGATGCATTCCCGCTGATGGATGCCGTCGTTCATATGAAGCTCGACGTCCAGCCCGTCATGCCTTGCAATAATGTTAGTAACGAGCGAGTCCTCGATATAGTCGAGCTCGAACCTCCATTCCGGCTCATCCAGCCAGGAGAACTGCCCCCCGATCCAAATGCCGAATCTGCAATAATGACCGCCCACATGATTCAACTGGCCGACATAGGGATAATAAATATCCCGGATATAACAGTGTTGATCAAGATTTAGCAGCAGCTTGCCGTTGCCGATTACGAGATGACGGGCCATAGCTCTTTCCCCTTTCGATCCGCAAGAAGTAGTTCATACAGTGCCATGTAGGCTTTAGCCGAACGGTTCCAACTATAGTCCTCTTTTGCCGCATTGGCGACAATCTGCTTCCAAGCTTTCTCATTCTTATAGAATTGCAGGGCTCTCTTGACGGTATGCCAATAATCTTCTGCATTGTAATACGTAAAGCTGAAACCGTTCCCCTCGCCAGTATATTCATTGAAGGCGCGAACCGTATCCTTCAGCCCTCCGGTTTCTCGCACGATAGGCACAGAGCGGTAGCGCAGCGCCAGCAGCTGGCTTAAACCGCACGGTTCGAAGCGGGATGGCATCAGATACAAATCGGAGCCGGCGTATATCCTTCTCGCAAGCCGGTCGTTATAACCGAGCCATACCGCCGCTTTATCCGGATAACGGCGGACGGTGTCATTCATAAGCGCTTCATATTGCGGCTCTCCGGAGCCTAGCACGACAAGCTGCACGTCTTCTTGCATAAGCAGCTCCAGCTTGGCTGCAATGAGGTCAAATCCCTTCTGCTCCACCAGACGGGTCACGACGCCGATAAGCGGCACATCCTCCGATTGCGGCAGGCTCATCTCCCGCTGCAAATCCAGCTTGTTTTTCCGCTTGCGGCTCAATGAATTACGGTACGGCGTATGCAGCGCAGCATCATTCATCGGATCAAACAGCTGCTCGTCGATGCCGTTAAGGATGCCGCTCAGATCGTCAGAGCGGTAGCGGAGCAGCTCATCCAGCAGCTCACCATACTCCCAGCCCTGTATTTCCTTCGCATAGGTCTCGCTAACCGTCGTCAGCTTGTCCGCATACACAAGTCCGCCCTTCATGCAGCTTGCAGCCCCGTGAAACTCAAGGCCGTCCGGCCCGAACAATTCATCTCCAGCGCCGAGCAAATCCTTCAGCAGATCGATTCCGAACAAGCCCTGATACTTAAGATTGTGAATCGTAAATACAGACTTCACTCCTGCCCAAGCTGGATCATACGCATATCTTGTCCGCAGCAGGAAAGGAATGAGTCCCGTCTGCCAGTCATGACAATGAACAATATCAGGACGAAAATCAAGATAACGCGAAGCCTCCATCACCGCGAAGCAGAAAAAAACGAACCGCTCCGCATCGTCGCCATAACCATACAAGCCTCTGCGTTTGAAATAGTGCTCGTTATCGATTAAGTAATAGATAATGCCGTCAATCTCCGCCCTCAGCAGGCCGCAATATTGGTTGCGCCAGCTGAACGATACGTTAAACTCCGCAATCCGCTCGAATTTCCCGGTGTAGACCGCCGGAATTTCCTCGTATTTCGGCATAATCACTCTCGTATCCGCGCCGCCGTCTCTCAGCGCTTTCGGCAGCGCCCCGGCTACGTCTGCGAGGCCGCCTGTCTTGGCCAGCGGCACCGCCTCTGAAGTTGCAAATAATAGGTTCATTGCAATCACCCCGTTATGTCCGCAATCGTTTGGCCGCCTATTGCTGCATCCAAGCGAGCCTGGAACTATATAATTTTTCGCTTAGCTGCCAGAAACGGACTCGTCATCGTGCCGCGGATATCGCGGTCGCATTGCACCCGTACATCCTTATCCAGAATGCTGTACTGCACGATACTGTTTTCGCCGATATCGCCATTTTGCATAATGATGCTGTTGCGGACGACCGCCCCTTTTCGAATATGGACACCGCGGAAAATAATGCTGTTCTCCACTGTTCCTTCAATCCGGCAGCCGTTTGCTATCAGGGAATTGACCACCTTCGAGGTACCGAGATAACGCGCTGGCGGCTCATCCTTGCCTTTCGTGAACACAGTTCCCGGCTGGAAGAACAGCTCTCGCCATACATCCGGCCGAAGCAGGCTCATATTATGGTCGTAGTAGCTGGCAAGCGTGTTAACGACGCCCAAATAACCTTCATATTTGTAGCCGTAAATGCGAAGCTGGTCGATCCGGGAGAATATCGCATGACGGACCAGATGATCCTGCCCCTGCGCCAGCGACGTTTCTACAAGCTCCATCAGCAATTCTTTCTTCATGATGTACATCTCCATGGAGATGGTGTCGCTCAGCATCCGGCCATAATGATCCTGAATGGCTGTAATCCGGCCATCGTCGTCCATTCTCACCTTACGCGCTCTTCCGAGCAGCTGCTCCGCCTGTTCCTTGCAGACGATCGTAATATCGGCTTCCCGCTCTTGATGATATTGGATGATTGGGCCAAAATCGACGTTACATACCATATGGCTGCGCGTAATAACGACGTACTCCAGCGTTGATCGGTTAAAGTAATCGCGGTGCTGATAGAAATGATAGAGATCACCGCGGCTGATTTCCTGAATATCATCAGTTGCGGGCGGCAGCAGGAACAAGCCGCTTTGACGGTTGTTCAAGTCCCAATGGCTTCCCGAGCCCACATGATCCATGAGCGAGCGGTACTTTTTATGCGCGAAAATCGCTACTTTATGAATGCCGGAGTTAACCATGCTAGACAGCGCAAAGTCAATCAATCTGTATCTGGCGCCAAAAGGCACCGTTGCCAGGCAGCGGCTTTGCGTAAGCCGCTCCAGCTCATCCGTCTCATGAATCAAATTAATGACGCCCATCACCCGGTGTTTCATGACGGCTCCACCTCCAGCAGCATATGGTCATTTCCGACAAATTCGCCTACCGCCACAACCGTAATGGAATCGTCCTCCGGATTGCCAACCGTGACACCATCCTCGATAATAGCTCCTTCTCCGATTATGGACCGGTAGATTTTCGCTCCCTCGCCGATCCGTACGTTCGGCATAACAACCGACTCGCTTACTTCACTGTCTCTTCCCGCATGAACGCCGTAGAACAGTACGGAACGGTCAATGCTTCCTTCAATGATGCAGCCCTCTGTCACCATCGACGCCGAAAGCTTCGCATCGGGGGAGACGAACTGTGCCGGCCGGTTAGGACTGACGGAATATATACGCCATTCGGGATCTGCGAGGTCGAGTGACGGTTCATCGGCCAGCAAATCCATATTGGCCTCCCATAAGCTTTCGATTGTGCCGACATCCTTCCAATAGCCCTTGAAGGAATAGGCGCTAAGATGCAAGCCATCCTTCAGCATCGCGGGAATGATATCTTTGCCAAAGTCATGGCTGGAGCTGCGGTTGGCTTCGTCATACACCAAATATTTTTGCAGCAGCGCCCAGGAAAAGATATAGACACCCATTGAAGCGATATTGCTTTTTGGCGCTTTCGGCTTCTCTTCGAAAGCAGTAATCCGATCCTCATCGTCTACATGCATGACGCCAAACCGGCTCGCTTCCTTCCAATCCACTTCAATTCCCGCTATCGTTAAATCCGCGCCGCTGCGCTTATGGTGCTGCAGCATCAGATCATAGTCCATTTTATAAATGTGATCGCCCGAAATGACGAGCACATAACCCGGATTGTACCGCTCGATAAACGCCATATTTTGATAGATCGCATTCGCGGTTCCCGTATACCAGACTCCGCCCTTCTGCTTCACGTAAGGCGGCAGAATCGCCATCCCGCCATCCTTGCGGTCAAGTCCCCAAGGCGTGCCGATACCTAAATAGCGGTTCAGCTCAAGCGGCTGGTACTGCGTAAGCACCCCTACCGTATCAATTCCGGAATGGGCACAATTGCTAAGCGTGAAATCTATGATTCGGTATTTCCCTCCGAAGTAGACGGCTGGCTTGGCCAGATCCTTGGTTAATACGCCAAGTCTTTTTCCTTCTCCTCCGGCCAACAGCATTGCAACCATTTCTTTACGGCCCATGGACACCAACTCCTTCTTAATGTGTGTCCCCCAGATCATAGCTGAGTAATTGGAAGGATAGAGGGGGGAGATGTAGTGAAATGCTTTGGTTGTAGCCGTGCCAAGCAACGTTCTCGCTGACGATTCTCAGCGCATGCCGGGTTTCATAGCCTCCGAAGCGCTTCTCATCACTATTCATGATCAACCGGTACACGCCTGTCTCCGGCACTCCGATCCGATAGCTGGCGTAACCGGTGCGAGAGAAGTTCGCTGCGATGATGGAAAAGCTTTTTTTGCCATAACGAATAAAGGATATGATAGATTGCTGGGCATTATGAACGTCAATCCATTGAAAAGCAGCAGCGTCGCTGTCTCTTTCCCATAGCGAAGGCTCCGATATATAGAGCGCGTTGAGCGCCTGGACGTATTGCTTCATTTTCCCGTGCAAATCGTAATCAAGCAGCATCCAATCTAGCGATTCGGCATCTTTCCATTCGTCGAATTGTCCCCATTCACCGCCCATAAAGAGCAGCTTCTTACCGGGATGAGTTATCCAATAACCGTAAAACAACCGAAGCTGGGCGAACTTTTCCTCATAAGTGCCGGGCATTTTGTTGAGCAGCGAGCGTTTGCCGTGTACAACTTCATCATGTGAAAGCGGAAGTACGTAATTTTCAGAGAATGCGTAAAGCAGAGAGAAAGTTATCAGGTGGTGGTATTGCGGACGGTCAGCCGGATCATGCGACATATAACGGAGAATATCGTTCATCCAGCCCATATTCCATTTGAAATTGAATCCTAGCCCGCCTAAGTATGTAGGAGAGGTGACTGCGGGCCATGCGGAAGAATCTTCTGCAAGCATCAGTGTGTGAGGGTAATAGTGAAATACCGTTTCGTTTAATCGTTTCAAAAAACGCAGCGCGTCCAGATTGTCCGTGCCGCCAAGCTTATTCCAGGTGTACTGCTCCTGCGGTTTGTCCATATGCAAATTAATCATGCTGGCCACCGCATCGACCCGAAGGCCGTCGATATGATACATCTCCATCCAATAGACAGCATTGGAAATCAGAAAACTTACAACTTCGTTTTTGCTAAAATCAAAAGCCAATGTTCCCCATAACGGCTTATCGGCCAGCTTTTCGTCAGACCCTTCAAAGATTGGCTTACCGTCGAATAAGCGCAGCCCGTGATCGTCCCGGCAAAAATGACCAGGCACCCAATCCAGAATGACGCCGATACCGCGCTCATGGCAGCAGTCGACGAAATGCATAAGCTGCTTTGGACTGCCAAAACGGCTGGATGGAGCATAAAAGCCCGTAATTTGATAGCCCCAGGATTGATCAAAAGGGTGTTCAGCGAGCGGCATTAATTCGATATGCGTATAACCCATTTCGGCCGCGTAAGGAACCAGCTCGGAAGCAAGTTCGTCATAGGTGAGGAATACCTCTTTGCCTTTCGTCTTCCATGATCCTGCGTGCACTTCGTATACGAGCAGCGGGTTTGTATACGCCGAGCGCCCTTCCTTGCTGTTGACCCATTGTTCGTCGCGCCAAGGAAAATCATTCAAATCCGTAATGACGGAGGCGGTCAAGGGCCGCCTCTCCGCCAGAAAAGCATAGGGATCGGCTTTAAGCAGCCGTTCCCCGCTCTGCGTTCTAATCTCGTACTTATAAGTCTCGCCTTCGCCGATTCCGGCAATGAATGAAGCCCAAATACCGGTGGTGCCGATCCGTTCCATAGCGTGAATACCGCTATTCCAATCGTTAAAGCTGCCGACGATATGAACCTCAGCGGCATTTGGCGCCCATACTGCAAATCTGACACCATAAACGCCGTTCAGCTGGAGCCGGTGCGCGCCCATGTATCGATAGCTGTGATAGGCGCTTCCCTCGTTGAACAAATACAAATCGCTCATAGACAAGCCATAAGGTGCCGTTTGGATCAAGTTGGACGTTCACCTCCGCAGTTTGATTTGTACTGCAGTATCAGGATGAAATACCTATCAAACAAGATTGATCTGATTTCATTATACATCTTCCCTTGAAAAATGACACCCCATTTTCAAAACATGTCAGATTAACTCACATAAATCTAACCTTTACTGTTTGCCATCACTCTCTGTATGTAATAATGTTTGGCGCAGTAACCCTTCGTCGCTGCCTCTTTTGTGCAGCTGACCCATTTGCAAGTCGCTTTGATTTTCTCCTTTCTTGGTCTTACGGTCATCGGATCACCATGTCTAAGCATTCTTTGGTGATGCATGGAACATAACTGTTTTGCTTTGATCGGTTTATTGCAATTTTCCATGCTGCAAATATCCATGTTGTAAGACTACCCCTCCAATTATGTACAAAACATCTCTGTCTATAACAATAGTATAAGGATGTTAAGAGGAAATAAAGTGTTCAAAAAGCGGAAAATACCACCTATAACGCATAAGCCGCTGTTTTTCCGGCGACAGCTTGCCTCTGAAGCTCCTAAGTTTAAATAATTAAACAAGCGGTAATGAAATTCCTGTTAAACCCACTAATTAATTCAAATTACTTGTACAGGGGTATAACTTCTCTTATACTCGTTTAGTAATAACGAAACTGGGAGGAAGGCTGTCTTTGGATTTGTATCATCATATTTTTCTAATTCTGGACCGGCCGATGGCCATCATCCGCAATCTGCACAATACCGCAAGCCTAGTCGAAGCTAACGATGCTTTCAGCCGTTTAATGGGCTGTTCGATAGAAGAGTTGAAAGGACGCTGTGCATGCAGCATCATTGAGCAGTATTCCGTACAAGCCGCTGCCCGGCCTTATCAAAGGGAAACCTATCTCTGTACAGGCAAGCGCAGCATGCCGATCCGCATGGACCATACGCCATTGCCTTACATTAACGAGGAAACGGGTAATCTGTCTCTCATCCAAGTCGAGGACCTTAGTGCACTGAGATGGATCGAAGAGCAATTTGAGCACAATAAAGTGCTCATCAGCGGCATTGTCGACTCTACTTATCACATCCGCATATTGAGAGATTTCTACGCGCCGCTGCTGCTAAAGCCGGAACAAACCTTGGAAGACGAAAATTTTCTGCAATTTATTTCCGAGCAAGAATTTGAACGGATTCAGAAAGCGCTTGAAACCGCTGGTAAACTAAAAAAAGCGAATAATATTAAAGTAAAAACAAACAAGCTTGGTGGGGTAGAGTTTGAGCTCTCGATTACGTTTACCCCTATCTACGACGGCTTCGGCAGCGTCAGGGAATACGCATTCGTCATATGGGATTTGAAGCCCGTTAGCGAAGGTATTGATTCCTCTATGAGGCTGAAAATATGGATGGCAAAGCGTGATATGAGCGCGATTCAATTATCAGCCGCTACCCACATTTCGCTTCAGACGATATCCAAGCTCAGAAACGGAAAAATCGAAAAGCCCCAGCGGCTCACAGCTGAACTGATCGCTTCGGAGCTAAAAGTCGACGTGGCGGAAATATGGCCAGAGGTACGGCGCGGTCGTTAGTCCGCCCTGCAGCTCCGGCCATCCCGCTCTTGTCATGCTATAGAGCTAAACTTGGCAGCGCACGGTCTAAAAACCGTGTTGGCTCGCCGGTACTAAAAATGTGCAAATCATGCATCGCCCGGGTACAAGCGGTATAGAAAAGTCTCCGCTCGCTTTCCTGGCAGTAGACATCATTCGAAGCATCAAAAATAATGACCGCGTCAAACTCAACGCCCTTAGCCAAATACGAAGGAATTACGACCGTCCCTTGTTCAAAGGTGACGGTTTCTTTGGCAATAAGCCGGATTTCCGGATTCGACTCCCTTAACGCCTCGTAAGCCTGCCCGCTTTCCTTGGCCGTCTTAGCTATTACAGCGATAGATTGCGCGCCGTCCTTCCGGAAAGCGGAGATTTTCTCCTTAATCAGACGGATATGCTCGTTCTGGTCGTTCACAACCGTAATTGTAGGCATATCTCCATGCCGATTGAATGGTATAATCTGTTCTCCGTCCTCGATCATTAGGCTCGTAAAGTCGATGATCTCCCTCGTCGAACGATAGCTGCGGTTCAAGATGATCTTCTCCGTCTCTGCCTCGGTGAACAGTTCGGACAGCGGCTGAAAGCCGTTGCCGCCCGTCGCATGGGCAAAGATCGACTGGTTAACGTCGCCCAGCACCGTCATTTTAGCCATTGGGAAGATGCGCTTCAAGTAATGAAATTGGAACGGCGAATAATCCTGCGCCTCGTCAATGAACAAATGGCGGACTGAAGTATTCGTCTGGAATCCTTCGATCAAATCTTTCAGATATAAATATGGCGTTGCGTCCTCATAATGCAGCACACCAGCAGCAAGCTGCTCAAGCGTCAGCCCGCAAATTTGCTCCCAATCCTCAGGAATCGAAGATTGCCCGCCATTCAAAAGGCCGATTGCCTTGGCCGGGTCCGCGAACAACTCACGATAAATTGAAGGCATATCGATGAACTTCAGCTTCTTCACCCTGCTGCGCAGCCGTTTGAAGCGTTCTTGAACGATCATCGCGGCCAGTATATCCTTCTCCCGGTCCAAGTCGCCGAAGGAGTCGTCCGTCAGCTGTTCCTTACGCAGCAGTTCGTTAAATGCATGCATATAGGCTTCATTGTCCAGAAGCTCCATCTCATCCTCAACCCATTGCTTCTTGCGCTCTTTGCGGCTCAGAATGGTCAATTCCTTAAGCAGCCATTCCGAAAGCATCCGAATCCGGTTCGACAGCGACAGCGTGCCGTTCAAGCTATAAAATCGCTCCTGTATCGCCTCTGCGGAGATCAGATTCCGGCCGCGGAATTTGATAGCCTTGAACCTTAGTCCAGTCTCACTTAACGAATCGGCGTAACGAACGATCAGCGACATAAACGAGGCGCTGCTTTTGTAACGGATCGCAGCCAGCCGCGTCTCATACTCTGGCTGACCAATCGCTCCAAGCGTATATTCCATTTGTGCAAAAGGATCCTCCATCGCAAACGACTGGCCTAACCGGTGTTCGACATATTGCTGATAAGTCGTCTGCTGCATGTTCTGTTCGCCTAGCTCAGGCAATACAGTCGATACGTAGCTGTTGAACATCGGGTTCGGCGAAAAAAGTACAACCTGATCAGCCGTCAACGTATCGCGGTAACGGTATAGCAAGTAAGCGATCCGCTGCAGTGCCGCCGAAGTTTTCCCGCTGCCAGCCGCTCCCTGCACGACCAGCAGCTTCGCCCGCTCATTGCGGATAATAAGGTTCTGCTCGCGTTGAATAGTAGCGACGATGCTTTTCATTTGAGCGTCCGACTGTTTGCCTAGCACTTCCTGCAGCAGTTCATCGCCGATCGTAACTCCGGTATCGAACATGCCGGCAATATTGCCGCGGCGGATGACATATTGCCGTTTCAGCGTCATCTCACCTTCAATTTCCCCTGTAGGCGTATCATATTTCGCCGGTCCCGGCGAGTAATCGTAATAAAGGCTGGACACGGGTGCCCGCCAATCATAAATTAAATAGTTTGTTCCGCTCTCATCAAGCAGAGACCCGACGCCCAAATAAATCGACTCAGATTCGCCCTCGCCATTCGTTTCTTGAACGAAGTCGACACGGCCAAAGTACGGCGTTTGCTCCAGCTTCAACAGCAGCTTCAACTGGCGCTCAGCACGCCCATGCGCGTGCTCGCGCTCGATAAGCACCTCTGCCTGCTGCTTCAAACTGGCTGCCGTCTCCGCCGCTTCCGCGGCATCTTCGAAGTTGACGGTCACGTCGTCCCAGAAATCACGCCTGATGTCGACAATATCTGTACGCACTTCGCCAGTCTGCTCTCGCAGCGTATTTATTTGTTCGCTTATCCAGCCAACGACCCGGTCGACGCGCTTCTGTTCTGCCTTGATCTGTTCATCCTCCATCGTTCCTAATCGCTCCTTTATGCGTAAGTATTGAGTTATTGTATCATTGCCGATTTGTCCTAAGGAAAGGATTTTGCTATTGCCCATAACCGGACGAGCGATTATAATGACTAGGGCAGAAATACTATCATACACGTTGCTCTGTGCCACAGCAAGCCGCGGTTCGCAAACTCCCGCGTTATCAAAACTAGGAGGTTCGTTTCACTATGTTTAATTTGTCGTTAGGCGTCTTCTTTATGCTTGTTCATTTCTCTCTTTTTCTTCTCTCTTACCGGCTGTTCGGCCGGATCGGCGTATACGCCTGGATTGGAATGGCTACTGTCCTTGCCAATATTCAGGTCGTCAAGACGATTGATATGCCTTTTGGCATCGTCATTACACTTGGCAACACGATGTACGGCACGATCTATTTGGCTTCCGACTTGCTGAACGAGAAGTATGGCGAGAAAGCAGCCAAAAAAGCAGTATGGTTCGGCTTCTTCACCTTACTCGCTTCAACAGCCATTATGCAGCTGGCTCTTCTGTTCGAGCCTTCCGCCAACGAAATGGCGCAGCAATCGCAAGATGCGATGAAGACGATATTTGGCCTGCTGCCGCAAATTGCGCTTGGCAGTCTATGCGCTTACTTTGTCAGCCAGTTTCTCGATGTTCGTATTTATTCCATGCTGAAGCGGGCTTTTCCCGCACCAAATCAGCTTTGGATTCGAAATAACGGAAGCACCATTGTCAGCCAGCTTGTCGACACCCTTATTTTCTGCACGATTGCATTCGCTGGCATGTATGAGATGAATGTGTGGCTTTCCGTATTTTTATCCACCTATATCATTAAATTCCTCGTCTCGGTTTGCTCTACTCCATTCCTCTATGCGGCAAGGAGCTTCAAGTTTAAAGAGGAGCAGCAGTAGAACAGCGGGCGTATCTAAAAAAAGGCAACCGTCATTTCGACGAATTGCCTTTTTGCTGTTTATTGCGAAAAACCGATATCGCCCAGCACTACCTTGCCAGGACCTTCTTCCACACGGAACGATATTTCAGCCACCTGCAAATCGGATAATGGAACTCCCGCTTCCTCGGCAAAATGGGCGAGCGGCAGTCTGTAGGTTTGGAATACCGGTTCTGCGGAATCTTTATACTTGCCGTCTTTAATTCGCTTCTCCAGCCAAGGGATGGTCAGATAGGTAGAATCGAACGGATTCGGAACCTCCATGAACTGATCGAGAGGCAGCTCTACGCTGCTGCCATCGGTTGTCACAATCTCGATCGCGATGTTTGGCTGCGGCGGCAATGTCGTTGAAGCGGCATCTGCTGCACTTCCCGCAGACACATCTTCCGTATTCTCCGCCTCTAATTCCATTACAAGATTGGCAATCGAGAACGTAAGTACATGCTGCTCCTCTTCCGCGACTGCAGTGCTGTACGATTCGGGAAGATTTAACGTCAAAGATCCGCTGTCTTCCCATTCGATAACGACGCCTTTTGTCCCTTTACTACTATCATCATCCAACGAACTGGAATTCGACATCTGAAGCATACCATCGGTCTCCAGCTTCCCGCCTGCAGGCAACTTCGCCTTGTTCGAATCTTCCGGGAATGTTGCGGCCGCGGCAAAGCTGGAATCCTCGTAGCGGCTCACATACCCGGTCGATGCAGGCAGCCAATCCGCTCCAGAACGATAATCCTGGAATAACGGCTCGTAGCCCACTTGACTGTTCAATGTGGTTTCAAGGAAAGCAGATACATATACTTTCGCAATTAGCCTTTGCTCCTCGGCTTTCAGCATCCCTTTCTGATTCAGCAGCAAACCTCCCGGCAAGCTTTCATCCATCGTACCCCAATCAGAGTTGAACCGGCTGTGATTAGCTTCTGCGATATATAGCGATGCTTTGAAGTGATTCGTCTTATCTTGCGAGAAACTAGTCCGGCTATACTGCCGATCGCCAAAAAAGCTGTTTACATCCGCATCGCGTGCACCTTGCAGCGTCAAATAATTGACATCCTGAAGCATTGCCAGCTTATCGTCAATTTCCTTATCGGTTGGCGCCAGCGCAACAACGGATTGAATATGGAGCGAATCCAGACTGTCCAAGGACTTGTCCTCGGCGAACCATTGGTCCCTGTCTGCAGCCATCGCTACAGCTTGACCTCCCCTGGAATGGCCAACAAGTGCAACCTGCTCCAAATTCACTTTCCCGTAAAAAGCATTGCCCGGCTGCTCGCTGAACGTCTGGATTTGCTGCAAATGCTTAAGCAGCATCCACGCCCGGACTTTGAAATCTTGGTCCGGGATGCCCGACCATGCAGAATAATTCAAGAAGTTCTCATCCACCGAGACAGCGATCATCCCCCGGCTTGCCAGAAGCTCACCCAAATAGCGGTAGCCGCCGTCAGAGAAATCCTCCATCAGATGATTGCCGTGAACGATCAGAACGAGCGGGAACTCCCCTTCTCCCTCCGGCATCCAGACGGTTCCATTTACAGGCAGCTGCTCCTCGTCAAATCCCCAAAACAGCTCTTTCAGCCACGGCCAGTTTTTTATATAACCGGAAGCGTCTACGGAGGCGGTAATTAACTCGGTTCCACTGTGGAAGGATTTGCGCTGACGATCGTCGCCGCTTCCGTAAGTAAACTCCCGGTATTGGTAGCTTCCGGGCTCCGACGGATCCCCTAATTGAAGCTGCTCCGGTCCAGTAACGGCTGGGGAGCTAACGTCTGCAGCTGCTGAATCCGCATCATGCAGTGAAGAAGATGAAGAGGGCTCTGCGACTCCCAGCGGATATAAGATAGCGGCCGCCGAAATGGCTGATATCGCAGCTGCAGCCGCGACCCACTTCACACCTCTAAGCTTATAGCGCCAGATCCAGCCCGCTGCAATGCCGATAAATGCACCTACAATTGCAAAAGCTCCGGCCATCCATATGGACGGCCAAACGCCAAATGATAAGTTGAAAAAGACGAAATAAGCTAAAGTCGCCGTATAGCCTAGAAATCCAAGAAATAAACGCGGTACCGCCAAATGCATCAATGATAACAGTATGGCAATAGCTTGGGCAGCAAAAATAAGTACGAATCCGCTTGCCAGGACAAATGCTCCAATATCAGCAACTGCGCCAAAACCCGTAGGCATTCCAAGCGCTGCAAGCCCGGATAAAAACGAGCTGAAAATGAGCAGTGCAGCCGAGCTGCATCGCCAAATATAGCTGTCATGCTCCAGACGGTTAGCGATCCGTTTGCTCAGCCAATGCGCAAACCTCTTTTTCCTTGGCGGAGCTAGATTTAGCTGGAGGTCCATAACGGCTCCGTTTGTTTGACAAACAGCCAATTGCGCCCGTCTCTGCGCTCCACTTCAACTGGTACATCAAAAAACCGGCTCATTACACCCGACGTCAACACCTGCTCCGTTGCACCGGAATCAAACACCTCTCCTTGCTTCAGCAGCAAGCTCTTATTGAAACAAGGCAATATTTCCTCCACATGATGGGTAACGTAAATGACAGTTGGCGCATCCTCGCGAGCGACGACTTTATTGATCATCCCAAGCAATTGCTCTCTTGCAAACACGTCCAGACCTGTACAAGGTTCATCCAAAATAAGCAATTGAGGCTTCGCCATCAAAGCTCTGGCAATCAGAATCCGCTGCCGCTGTCCTTGGGACAGCGTATCGTAGGTGCGGCTGACAAGCGATGAGCAGCCAAGGCTATTCATTAATGACAGCGCCTGCTCCTTATCTTCTTCATTTGTCTGGTCATATAGACCAATTGTGGCAAACTTTCCGCTAAGCACAATATTAAGCGCCTTTTCGCTGCCGTACAGCTTTTGCTGAAGCGATGTGCTGACCCAGCCGATGCTTTTGCGAAGCTCACGCAAATCGTATTCACCGAATTTTTTGCCAAGTACTTCGATCTGACCTTTTGTTGGCCAGATATATCCATTTATCATATTGAGCAGTGTTGTTTTACCCGATCCGTTAAGGCCAAGCAGGCACCAGTGCTCACCATTCTTAACCTGCCAGTCAACATCCTTTAATATCATTTCATCATTGCGTTCCCAACAAGCGTTATGAATATCAATAATCATCGTCCGTTCCCTCCCATATAGAGAATTATAGGTAAATTTCGCAGACCATTCAATCCAAATTTAATGTCAATACAGGGATGCGTTTTCGGCAGAAAGGAAATCTGTCTGCGAACATGGTACAATAGAACGTACAGAATAGATTTGAAGTAAATTATTTAGGAGTGAACCTTTACGATGAAACCAAATCAATTAAAGCAATGGGCGCACTTTTTTCTAACGTATAAATTTGCACTTGATGAAGTAGAGACGAAGCTCAACATACTTAACGAGGAATTTCAATTTATTCATGACTACAACCCGATCGAGCATGTAAAGACGCGGATCAAGACGCCGGAAAGCGTAATGGAGAAGCTTAGACGCAAAAATCTCGACATCTCGCTGGAAAATGCCAAATCGCACATTCGGGATATAGCTGGGGTACGGGTTATTTGCTCTTTTTCAAACGACATCTACCACATTCTTGACATGATCTGCAAGCAATCCGACGTTAAAGTCATTGAAGTGAAGGATTATGTCAAAAATCCAAAGCCTAATGGCTACAAAAGCGTTCATCTGATTGTAGAGATTCCTGTCTTTCTTACAAATCGCATGGAAAACGTCTTAGTCGAGATTCAAATCCGGACAAGTGCGATGGATTTCTGGGCCAGTCTGGAGCATAAAATTTATTACAAATTCCATGAGGGCATCCCTCCGGAAATTAGACAACAATTGAAGGAATCCGCGGACATGATCAGTGCGCTTGATCAGCGGATGCTTTCGTTGAATGAGAGAGTTCTTCAGCATTTTGCGCTTACGATTGAATAATCGGGGCATTCGAGCTAACCCAGGGGTCGCTGCGCGCTTTGGTTCATGCTGCCATTCTTGATTCCATTATCTATCGCTAACACGATGAATGATGGATAGAATCTTCAAAAAGTCATCCTGAACTCAAATCGCTCCGCTCTCCCTTGTGCCCCCGCTTCTCCAAGTGTTTGTCGGATACGAGGGAATGGTTTACTTGTTCATCAATTGGCTCATATTACCCACAGTTGAGCTGTAACGAGCAGGGTTTGTGCAACATGACAACAATCAAAATGTAAAACTACAGTTTGTTCGTCTATTATTCGACGATTTATCGCTTCAAAATGTAAATGTGCAGGTTGATCGGCCTAAAAGGCGTCAAATTAGCTGAATTGAGCGTTTTCAAATGTACTTTTACATTTTGATCGGTGTTTTTAGCATTTTGAGGTTCATCAACCTGCACTTTTGCATTTTGATTGTTACTCGCGCCTTCATGGCTATTTAGTAACAGTTTACAATTACACTGCAGGCTATCAAGAATTTGTCGACAGATTTATCTTCTCACCAAAAAGAAACCCTGCGTTTTTGCGAACGCAGGGTTTCTTTTTGATTGGGAATCATTTAAAAGGTTGAAGCCATCATTGGCTTCGGAATAAAGTTGACCTGGCCTTCAGGTTAGGTCACCGCGTAATAAAGCGGGACAATAACAGCGGAGAGCAAAATAGCAATCAAACCGATCGCAATCGCCCAGCCGCCAAGAGCACGAGCCCCTTGACGGTAGGCCATATAGCCAAGCGCAACTGAGGATAAGCCCATCAACACTGGCCATAAGAACCAGGAGGCGACTGCAAACACCAGCGAAACCCATCCCAGCGCGGTCCCGCCGCTTTCTTCTCTCTCGACTGCTTCTTCCCTTTCTTCCCTTGGCACATACGAGACAGTGCTGCCGACCGCAAAGTCGGAAGCCATCTCCTCATTCAGATCATTATAATAATTATTGCTAATTCCCGGCAGCCCATTTGGAGCCGCTACATTGTAAGTCGGAAAATCTGTTTTTTCGGGCCGGTCTTCATCGTTCCAGTCCTTCTCGCGTTCATCCCTTCGGTCCGTAGCCATCCCTGGTCACCCCTTCGGTTTGAATGTGTCGCAACAAGTCGCGGACGATTGAGTCGCTTGATCCTGATGAAACAATCCCAGATCGTCAGAAGCGAATTCTTCGCCGAATCCGGCATGCTGATCAATATCAATGGAAATAGATTCAGCGTTGCAATTATTTCCTTCCTTCCAGAACGAGCAATTCGATACGCTGCAGGTTACGCCTTTTGGCATAATCAAAATCACCTCCGGTATCAAGTTTCCCTGATCGGAGGTGATTCATTCTGCCTTATTTTTGCCCTTGCATACGGCGCTGCGTCATGTAGTCATTCTCATAGTAAGCCAATTCATCGCGCAGCTCTTCGTATATTTTGGACATGCTCAGCACGATAGTGCGCGCTTCGCGTACCGGTTTGAAGCGGAAGCGAATCGCATCTTGACCCGTGTATGCATAGCGGCCGTCCTCGGAGTAGCATTCGTTTTTCGGGTAGAAAAACGCATTGACACATTGATGATACACTTCATACAACGCACGCTCTGCAAAATCATTATCGAAATTGGGTCTTCTGAGCAATACGCCAAGTTTCTCAACCGAAACTTCAGAAAACACCAGCAAATGTCTCAGATCGGACAGCAGTCCTTTATAAAAGGTTTGTGCTTCGTCGCCGTTATCATCACCGGCCAGTTGATTGAGCGCGTATTGGTTTAGAAACGGTTCCAGCCCATTGATTGCATCCTTCAGCTTGCTTCTTGTCGCTTCGCTAAGCGCTTTAGTATTTGTCGATGGCATCGTAAGTAGTTCCCCTTTCTTCATCCAAAACAAAAAAACTCAGGCATCAACATAGTACCACAAATTGCTTTCGGATGGTACTGGCGTTTCTGACAAAGTGGCCGCATATTTTTACTCGTGCAATCGGAATCTATAGGGAGAGCGATCATAATCGTTATCTGCACAGGAGGTGCCGTACAAACATGCAAAAAAAGTGGATCGGCGTATTCTCGGTATTGGCAGCAGCTACTTTACTTATACCTGCAGCCCCCCTATTTATTCCAGATCGAACGCCTTCAGCTCCAAAATCATCAACTTTATCGGTTAAACATGAACATGCACAAAAGCTTAAGACGTTAAACAGCGATATGGAAGCTACATCGTTGCTATGCACAAGTGAATGCTCCAAAGAATTTTACAAGCTCATGTCCGCAACCGATGGCGGCAAAGGAAAAACGGGCAAGATCGATCAGATGATGGACACGCATAAACATATGTCCTATATAAGCTGGCTCTCCGGAGATCGCAGCGTAGATCGGGGCACATTGCCGAAAACATCAGATAAAATAGCGGAGCGTTATGTTACTGAAGCCAAGACTCATGCCAAACAAGGACATAAATATGTTTCTAAAGCTTTCGTGGGCGACAATGGCAGCCGTTTCATCGTACTTGGTGTACCTGATTCGAAGCATCAAGGCATAGCAGTGATCGGCGTTATTAAGCAGGACATCGTTACACAGGTGGAGAGACATCAGAAACGTAATTTACGGCTTGTTCCTTATCCGGCGGAAGGCAACTATCGGATCGAGTCGGTCAAGCCGAATTCAACGACCGATACAACGGTACGAACCGGTGAAGACAATGGAAATGCCAGCCACTACCATGTGCGCGACGTCGTCGTTCATTTTGCCAATAAGCCCTCTGAGCACCAAATGAACCAAATTAAATCCAAAATCAATGCCCATACGGTTCAACAAATTGGCGATACTTATGTGTTCCGGTCAAAAAGCATGGATGCAGAGAAAATGATTAAATATTTCCGCAAATCCTGGAAAACCGAATACGTTGAGCCGCATTATTTATATATGACGAATGAGGCAGCACCTAATGATGCGCTTTATTCCGAATACCAATGGAACCTGCCTTCCATTAAAACGGAGCTTGGCTGGGATATATCCAAAGGCAATGACCATGTGCTTGTAGCTGTTCTGGATACGGGCGTTCAGGCCGATCACCCGGATCTTAAAGGCAAACTGAGCGGCGGAACGAACATCGTAGACAGCGCAGCTAAGCCAGACGATGACGTGGGCCATGGCACCCACGTATCCGGCATTATTGGCGCGACCGTCAACAACGGAGAAGGCGTGGCAGGTCTTTCCTGGTATAACAAAGTGATGCCGGTCAAAGTGCTGGACAGCAGCGGTGCCGGCTCGGCATATTCCGTAGCTCAAGGCATCATATGGGCAACTGATCATGGAGCAAAGGTTATTAATATGAGCTTGGGCAACTACGCTCAAGCAGATTTCCTTCATGATGCGGTCAAATACGCCTATGATCATGATGTCGTTCTTGTTGCAGCCAGCGGCAACGACAACACGGAGCGTCCTGGCTACCCTGCCGCCTATCCGGAAGTTTTCGCTGTAGCAGCCACCGATGCGAAGAAACAAAGAGCTTCCTTCTCGAACTACGGAGATTATATTGACGTGGCCGCTCCGGGAGACAGCATTGCCAGCACCTATCCTGGCAGCCAATATGCCGCTTTATCCGGCACTTCGATGGCCACTCCCCATGTAGCTGCGTTAGCTGGTCTGATTCGGTCGGTAAATCCCGATTTGACCAATGTAGAGGTCATGGACATTATGCGCAAATCGGCTGAAGATTTGGGCGATGCCGGCAAAGATAATTATTTCGGCTACGGGCTCATCGATGTTGATACAGCGTTGAAAACCGCATCCCAATACGGGACAGCCTCACTGCAAACCTATCCAATGCAGGTGAAGAAGCGGCTCAATGCCATTACGCGAAAATACAGCAAGTAATATCGATTAACGTAAAAGAACCTCAATTTCACTTTACAGTGGAAATGAGGTTCTTTTTCGGCTATAGGCCATCTTTCTTTCTAAAAGTGGCAGTAGTGCTTAAATCGTACGACGCCTATTCAATGTCACTGTAGATTCACCCTCGGCAACTTCCACTCCTCTTGCTCAAAAAGAGAAACAAAATGTAAATGTACATTTTGTTGAGCCCCAAAAATGCCCAAAACAGCAATCAAAATGCGAAAGTGCATTTGAAATCGCTCATTTTCGCTCTATTGAGTCCTTTTAGGCCAATCAAACTGCATATTTGCATTTTGATGAGATAAATCAGCAAAAAACCGGCTTACAACCTGCACTTTTGCATTTTGACGCTTTGTGGAGTGATCAGTCGCTGCACGAATCGGTTGATAATGCCGTTTTTGATTCCTTGTTCCTTGTTTCTTTCTCCCCGTCTAGGAACATCATGTGAATCATCGAAATGTCAGCATGAACTCGTTCCGCTTCGCTCCTTGACCTTGTTACTTCATCTTGTTACTTCATCTTGATATTTCATTAATTCATCTTGCTATTTCGTCGTATTACTTTTATGTACTGACATTCTTTCCACTCGAACTCATTCCCCAATTCAAAGGAACAAAGATCAAGTACAAGATCCATTTCTTTCTTCCAAGCGTCCTTGAATCGGTCCATCCCATCTGTCCAGCAGGAAAACAGCTCTACGTATTCGTCGCTTCTCAAATTGGATCGTAAGTAATTGAATAGCTCTGTTAAACACTTTTTGCTTGTCTGATAGCGCAATGGTGAAGATTCTTTCAGCTGATCGTTAATCTTGAAGTCTCCTGCCTCAGCGTTAACCTGGTAAACATAAGGATGATGGAATAGGTGTGAATAGTTTTGTCCGGTCATTGGTCCTGCTATGTATAAACCCGCAGCATCCTCCTCCGTATCATACACCTCCATAAGCTTATCCCCCTGAGGGTATCTCTCCAGCATTAGTTGCGTAAAATATTGTTCCTTCGCCGCAGGATTCACATGGGTTACATAATCCATAAGTGTCATAACGGTCTTCTTCTGCCCAAATGAACCTGTCGGCAGCTCGTGTGCCGAAGCTATATAATAGAACAAGGTCATAAATGAAGTCATCTCCTATTTCAACACATCTATTGCACACGGTTGGACAGCGGAAAAATCTCTCTATCCCCCGCTCCCGGATATAAATACAAAAAAGCCTCCAGGCGTCATCGCCAAGAGGTGCTTGATTGTTTATACGTGCGGAAAGTTTGCCTTAAGCCGGGTTCTGTACTTCCAGTGGTTCAAGCGGGAACGACCCTCCCACGGCGAAGCGACAATCATCTATCTAGGCCGGTCATTACTGAACGGCTCCAGCAACCAACCCGAACGCGCCTCAGGCTAAGGCTGCAGCTCAAGGCTGCTGCGCTCTCTCGGTCTTGCTCCAGATGGGGTTTACCAGGTATGCAGTCACCTGCATTCCTCGTGGTCTCTTACACCACGGTTCCACCCTTGCCTGTGCCGGCAAAGCCGGCCATCGGCGGTCCATTTCTGTGGCACTAATCCTTCAGCTCGCGCTGACTGGACGTTATCCAGCATCCTGCCCTGTGGAGCCCGGACTTTCCTCTCGCGGCAACAAGGCCGCCAGCGATTGTCTGTCAAACTTTCCGATGCACGAATAAGTATACAAGTTATTGCGCAAAAGCTCAACCTTAAATATGTTGCCAATGTAATTCTGCTAACATAAGCCTACTTGCTTGGCTTATACGAAACGGAAAGGCTCCGTGCTCAATGCAGACGCCACGGCCTCTGTCTTGTATTTGCGCTGTGCCAATTCGCCATTAAGCCAGTCAGCAACGCGCTGCTTCATGATTTTCTCCACGTTATGCCCGGGATCAATAATTGCCAGACCTGCAGCTAACGCATCATGCGCAGTGTGGTAATCAACGTCGCCTGTAATGAGCACATCAGCACCGGCGAACATCGCATGGCGAATGTATCTTGACCCGGAGCCCCCCAGTACGGCTGCCTTGCGGATGACCCGGTCAGGATCACCTACTAGACGCAGCATAGGCACGTCAAATACCGCTTTGACGCGTTCAGCCAGCTCTCCAAGCGTCACAGCATCCTTTAGCTTTCCTGCACGCCCCAAGCCGAAGGAACGACCCTTTAAATCGACTGCATACAAATCGTAGGCAACCTCTTCGTACGGATGTGCCTTCAGCATAGCTTGAACCACCTTACGATGAACACTATGCGGAACAATCGTCTCGATCCGGATTTCCGCTGTTTTCTCCAGCTTGCCTGCCGTTCCGATAAAAGGAGAGGTCCCTTCGCCCGGAAGGAAAGTACCCGTTCCTTCGATATTGAAGCTGCATTTGCTGTAATTGCCGATTGCTCCCGCGCCAACCTGGAACATCGCATTCAGCACCGTCTCATGATGGCTCTCCGGTACGAATACGACGAGCTTGTACAGCTTATCTGTATGCACCTCTTCGAGACATTGACGGGATTCCGGTACAATGCCGACCATATCCGCCATCCAATCATTGATGCCGCCATCCGTCACATCCAGATTCGTATGAGAAATATATACAGCAATATCATTCTTAATCAGCTTCTCATAGAGCTTGCCGGAAGCAGTTGACGTATCCAGCTTAGCCAGCGGGCGGTAGATGATCGCATGATGGGCAATAATAAGCTCCGCACCGGCGTTGATCGCCTCTTCCACAACCTCTTCCGTCACATCCAGCGCAACGAATACTTTTTTCACTTCTTTATTTAACGATCCTAATTGCAATCCGATTTTATCATTTTCGACTGCATAATGTTTAGGAGCAAGCTGCTCCATTAGCTGAACGACCGTTTGACCGTTGGCAAACAATGCAGCACCTCCTCAATTGCTTTCATTTGGGCGCGGAACTGCTCCCTCTTTTCACTTGCTTGCGGCAGTTCGGAAAGCGCCAGCTGTGCGCAAATTCTCTCCAGCTTCTCCAGCTCCAAACGCCACTTGTCCACAAGCACATCAGTAGGCTGGCGGAGCAGATGCGGTCCCATTTGCAGCAGCAGCGCTTTGCCTTGCTCTGCATTCATCTCTATGGGTAAAAAGGAGCTGTCATAGAGACGCTCGTCTAGTGCCTTTAGAGCAGCCCCAGTCGGGTCGTCTTGCAGCTTAACAGCATGAAGCACTTCATAGATTTTACCGTCTTCTTCTAAAATAAACTCAGCTTGCAAATACCAGCCGCGCTTTATCAGCCAGCCGCGCACGATATCCTCGCCTACATTAGGCTGGAGCACAAGCTCCCTTACACCTTCCAGCTTACCTTGTCCGTAGCCCGCTTCCAAGATGTCGCTCATCAGAGCGCCGCCCATGCCGGCAATAGTGACCGTATCGGCTTCTCCCGGCTGCAGTACGGATAAACCGTCTCCGCGGCGTACAGCAAGCCGCTGCAACAAGCCTGCATCCATAGCCTGCTTGCGTGCCGCCTCATAAGGACCTTGATTCAGCTCTCCGGCAATAGCCGAAGGAGCCCTATTCGTCTGTAGCAGATAAACCGGAAGCATCGCGTGATCCGAGCCAATATCAGCCGTACGCGAGCCCGGTGTGACAAAGTCTGCAATCGTCTGCAGACGTTTTGATATTTTTAACATTAGGCAACCCACACTATCCATTGTTTTCGCAAGGCGAACAGCAGTCCTCCGCCAATCGCGATTTTTAGCAGCAGTTGAATCTGCAGTAAAATCGGTTCATCAATAAATAACATCGCGTACAGCTCCGGCATGAACCAGAGCACTGCACACATCGCAAACAACACAGCAGATACCGGTTTGGATAACCGGTGAATAAACCAGCTTGCCCATCCGAAGATCCCGGCAATCGGCAGCCAATAGAGCTGAGGCTCATACCAGGAAGGCGTTCCCAAGAAAGAGGACAGCAGCCAGGCATAGACTAGAACAGCCGCTATCCAGCCGCAAAAATGGAAGGTCTGAATTTTCGCTGTGATGCCGTATATGATCCAAAATATGGCACAAAAGGCCAGCAGCGCTGTTTTCCAGCCCCATTCCGCAAGCTCATGCAGCTCCAGCATATAGAGTCCTGAGCCCAGCAAAAGCAGCATAGCAGCACCGGATAAAGCCAATCCGCCCGCTTCGCTGCGCCGCCTTATCCGGCTGCCAGCCCACATCAAACCGGAAACACCCAAGAGCGAAACCCCAATTTGCAATAGCGGATGAAAAGCGTTAAAATAAAGCACAACAAAGGAAATTAAGGTAAAAAACCCAAATGTAAGGAGCCAATACTTACCGGATGCACGCTGTGCCGCCATTAAGGCTTTGGCAACCGCATAAGACGATTCGCGTCTTGCACCGGCCTTTTTCCCGTCCTGCTCCCTTTGTTCCTGATCCGCATATAAATTTAATAAAAAATCGCAATATTGATCTGGTAATAGTTTGCTTCTGCTCCAATGCTCGATTTCTTTCACAATGATTTGCCTGCGCTCTTCATTCATGGCCGAATAGGTTCCTCTCGGTTTTGTGGAAAAAAAGACCTTGCTGCATGAGCAGAAGGTCGCTATCGATACATTTAATTTTATTCGAGGAAATCTTTAAGCCGTTTGCTGCGGCTCGGGTGACGAAGCTTGCGAAGCGCCTTCGCCTCAATCTGGCGAATCCTCTCACGAGTAACGCCGAACACTTTGCCCACTTCTTCGAGCGTTCTTGTACGTCCGTCATCCAGACCGAAACGGAGCCTGAGCACATTCTCTTCACGCTCAGTAAGCGTGTCGAGCACATCCTCCAGCTGTTCCTTCAGCAGCTCGTAAGCTGCCGCATCCGCAGGAGCGAGCGCTTCTTGATCCTCGATGAAATCGCCCAGATGGGAGTCGTCCTCTTCGCCGATAGGCGTCTCGAGCGATACTGGCTCTTGTGCGATTTTCATAATTTCCCGAACCTTGTCCGTGCTTAATTCCATCTCAGCCGCAATTTCTTCCGGCGTCGGTTCGCGCCCCAGCTCTTGCAGCAATTGACGGGAAACGCGGATCAGCTTGTTGATCGTTTCCACCATATGAACCGGAATCCGGATCGTCCGCGCCTGGTCGGCAATCGCCCGTGTAATGGCTTGACGAATCCACCATGTCGCATACGTACTGAATTTGAAGCCTTTTTGGTGATCGAATTTCTCAACCGCTTTGATCAAGCCCATATTGCCCTCTTGAATCAAATCCAGGAACAGCATGCCGCGTCCGACATAACGCTTCGCGATGCTGACAACGAGACGGAGATTGGCTTCCGCAAGTCTGCGTTTCGCTTCCTCGTCGCCGTTCTCAATTCTTCTTGCCAATTCAATTTCGTCATCTGCCGAAAGAAGCGGAACACGTCCGATTTCTTTCAAGTACATCCGAACCGGATCATTGATTTTGATACCCGGAGGAAGAGCCAGATCGTCATCGAAATTGAATTCGTCCTGTTCTCTCTCTTGATCGTCATTGCTGCGGAGCGGATTATCGCGTTCCTCATCATTTTCGTTCAGTACCTCGATACCCAAATCATCGAGCTGTTCGAAAAATTCATCAATCTGTTCCGGATCTTGATCGAAAGGCGAAAGCTTCTCCATAATTTCTTTATACGTTAAAGAGGCTCTCTTCTTGCCCTGTTCAATTAACTGATCCTTCACATGATCTAATCTTTGCTCGGCTTCTAGTTCAGTATGCTGATCATTCGCCATCTTCCGACTCCCTCCTCCCTAGAACCGTTCGTCCTATCGCCCTGTGAGCTGTCTTTCTAGGGTTATAATCTCAATTGACATTTGCGCAGCAAGCAGATGATCTCCGGCACGCTCTGCCTGCACCATTTCTTCTTTTTTTCGGTGGACTTCCCTAAGCAGCGACACGTTAATGATATCTTGTATATCGGCAGCCAGTATGTCTTCATTGAAGGGGAAATCGCCGTCCATCATTAAAATAGTGGCAGCCGCTCTCTCCAGACGTTCGTCTTGAAGGGTCGCGATGAATCTGCCGGCATCCGGATCATAGCCCTGCGCGTAAAATGCATATAAATAAGCAGCAAGCGCTGCATGATCCTCAATGTTGAACGCGTCGCCTAATCTCTCGTGCACCGTCTGGGCAACCTCGCTGTCACGCATCATAACGTGAAGCAAACGCCGCTCCGACTTGACGTAAGCAGGCAATACCGCAGGGGGACCCGATTTACGGCGATTTTCATTCCTACCATTATTCCACGAATTGTCGTTATTATCCCTTTGCGGCTTCTTTTTTTGCAGTTCCTGATGCTTAATCAGACAATCCTGCTTCAATACCTCAAGAGGAACTTCAAATTCGCGGGACAATTCCTGCAAATAAATTTCGCGTTCAATAGCTGAATCAAGCTCCGCCACAATTCCAGCAGCTTCAAGCAGATAGTTTTTTCGTCCTTCTTCTTTTAGCAGTATATGGTTTTTTCTCGAATATATAAGCTTAAATTTTGTTACAGAGACAGGCTCGTCAATCGCTTCCCGCATAAAAGCTTCCGGGCCATATTCGGCAATATATTCGTCTGGATCCTTGCCTTTTGGCAGCATGGACACCATGACTCTCATTCCGGCCGCTTCCAGCATCGGAATCGACTTCATTGCGGCGGCTTGTCCAGCGTCGTCGCCATCATAACAAATGAGGACTTCATCCGCCTGCCTTCCGAGCATCTGGCAATGCTCTGCCGTCAATGCCGTTCCCATCGTCGCAACACCATTTTTCACGCCTGCACTCCAAGATCTTATAACATCCATATACCCTTCAAAAATAACGACCTGCTTGCGCTTCCGGATGGCCGGCCGCGCATGATGCAAATTGTACAAGGTACGGCTTTTCGTAAACAGCATCGTCTCCGGAGAGTTTAAATACTTCGGCTGCCCATCGCCGATGATGCGTCCTGCGAAAGCTGTTACTTTGCCGTCCCGATCCCAAATTGGAAACATAATGCGGCTTCGAAAACGGTCGACATAGCCGCTTCCGTCATGCTTGGCCGACAATAAACCGCCCTTCTCCATCAATGCCGGATCAAATTTGCGATTGTCCAAAAACCGGCTCAATGTATCCCATTGCTCCGGGGCGTAACCAATCATATAATGATCGATTAGTTTATCACCCAAACCGCGCTCGCGCAAGTAATCTTTGGCTGCTTTGCCATGCTGCGTATTGTTCAGCAGGTAGTGGTAAAGCTTGGCCGACAATTCATGCGCCTCGATCAAGACAGTCCGCTCTGTATCTTCAGCCGACGGCTTGCTGCCGTCCGATCCGGCCCAGGTAACGGGAATTCCCGCATCCTCTGCAAGCACACGAACCGCTTCAGGAAAAGAATAGCCTTCGAGCTCTTCCACAAACCGGATTACGTTCCCCGATTTTCCGCATCCGTAGCAATGAAAGATTTGCAGCTCCGGCGTTACGGTAAAGGAAGGCGTCTTCTCCGAATGGAAGGGACAGAGCCCTTTCATATATTTGCCTTGCTTCGAGAGATGAACGTATTTTCCAACCGTATCTACGATATCATGGTGGCGGCGAACCGCTTCAATGACATCCTCCGGTATTTTACCGTATGTCGCCATCGTTCATCACCTCTAGATAATACGTAAGTAATATTCGCTAAATGTCCTCTTTCTCCTGCAAGTTGCGTAAAACTTTTGTCAACTTTTGTTGAAAACGGTCCCGATCGTCCTGATTCATCGCTTTGGGGCCTTTTGTTTTGCCTCCGCCGCGCCGTTTCTTTGCCGATTCATGGCGGCGTTCCATCAAATAATCGATGTTGGCGTCCGAGTAGGTCTCGCCGCGGTTTGACAATACGACAGCGCCTTTGCCAATCGCGATACAAGCAAGCCCAAAGTCCTGGGTAATGACAATATCGCCCCTCACGATATGATTGACGATATACAAATCGACAGATTGATTGCTGCTGTCTACCTGTACGACCCGTACACCTGGCTGGGCTTCAAGCCGATGGTCATAGGATGACACCATGAGCACCGGAGTTTCATGTGCCCGAGCGACTTGTGCGATTTCCGTTTTGACAGGACAAGCGTCGCCGTCAACAACAATAGTCGGTTTATTGGCTTGCATTCGGATCACCGCTCATTCTTCTCGTTCGAATTATATATATACGGCAAATAATCGAAAACTCCTGCCATATCCGCATTAGAATGCCCGAATATGCTCCATGATCAGGCTTGCCGTCTCTTCTACCGCCCGGTGGGATACATCGATGACGACACAGCCGAGCTGGTTCATAATTGATTCGGCGTACAGCAGTTCTCTTTCAATCCGCTCTTCCGCGGCATAAGAAGCACTGTTCGGAAGTCCTAGTGCCTTTAACCGTTCTTTCCGGATGATGTTCAAATAAGGCACGCCGATTGTCAGTCCAATGATCTTCCGATGAGGAACGAGGAACAGCTCCTGCGGCGGCTTGATTTCCGGCACCAGCGGAATGTTGGCCACCTTATATTTCTGATGGGCCAAATACATCGACAATGGCGTTTTTGATGTACGTGATACGCCAACCAGCACAATATCAGCCTTCAGAACGCCTGACGGATCTTTGGCGTCGTCGTAACGGACGGCGAATTCCACGGCATCTACTTTACGGAAGTAATCCTCATCGAGCACATGGTTCAAACCTGGCTCATGTCTTGATTGCCTTCCGGTTTGCCTCTCCAGGCTCTCGATTAGAGGGCCCAGCAGATCGATAGCAGTAACCTCATACTGTTCGGCGAGCTTGCGAAGCCCTTCCCGCAAATGCGGGATAACTAGCGTATACAGCACGATCGCGCCCGCCTCCTTCGCCAGCCGGACAAACCGTTCGATGGTCGGGATGTCCGTTACGAATGGAGCGCGCCGGATTTCCGCATGCAGGGGATGGAATTGGGCAACCGCTGCGCGGACGACGAGTTCTCCCGTATCGCCCGCGGCATCGGATATGACATAAATAATTACATCGTTCATCTTGGCCATCATTCCATCAACCTCCTCAATTTCAGATCGGAGAGACTGACATCGTTGATTAGCTCGCTGACACTTGAGCACTTGTCATGCAAAGGCATCAAACTACCAGACCAGCTTGGCGAAATCGGCAATGCCTGCAATGTCGTCAGCGATCAGTGCAAGAGTAGCCAGGCGGTTCTCCCGGACATCGTCTTCCTTCGCCATAACCATAACGCCATCGAAGTAGCCGGTAATCGGTTCTCTTAGTGCAGACAATTGCGCAAGCGCAGCCGCAACATCGCCAGCTGCCAGCGATTGAACAACCGATGGATGAGCCGTCTTCCACGCTTCATGAAGTGCGCCTTCCGCACTTTCCGCGAACAGGGCCGGATTGACGGAACGGATTGCTGCTTTCGAAGCCAAATTGCATACACGATTGAATGCATCAACCGTCAGCTTGAATTCAGTACGCTCCCCGCCAGACGCCAAGGCTTGAATTAGGGTCGCTCTTTCAACAGTCAGACGAAGATCGTCATAGCCCGATGCCATAACCGCATCTACTACGTCATAACGTACATTTTGCTCGGACAACACGTTTTTCACACGCAGTGCAAAAAACTCTCCTAATTCTTTACGTACCTCTTCCTCGCTGCGTTTCATACCGCGGGCCTGATGTACAGTAAGCGCGGCTTCAAACAGCTCTTCCAGCTTCAAGTTCAAGCCTTGTGCGAGAATGATTTGAACGATGCCTGCAGCCTGACGGCGCAATGCGTACGGATCTTGGGAGCCCGTCGGTATAATGCCGATCGAGAAGCAGCCAACGATGGTGTCGATCTTGTCAGCCAAGCTGACAATTGCTCCTGTCAGACTGCCTGGCGCTTGATCCCCGGCAAAGCGAGGCTGATAGTGCTCGTTAATAGCCTGAGCAACCGTCTGACTCTCACCGGCTTTAAGAGCGTAATCCTCACCCATAATGCCTTGTAATTCAGGAAATTCGTAGACCATCTGGGTGACCAGATCGAATTTGCAAATATCAGCGGCGCGGCTGACGAATGCAGCCGTATCGGCATCTGCGTTCAACTTAACTGCAATGCGATCGGCCGTATCGCGAATACGCCGTACTTTATCCGCAACCGATCCCAGTTCCTCGTGGTACACGATGTTTTCCAATTTGGCAAGCGCATCTTCAATCGCTAGCTTCTGATCCTCTTGATAGAAAAACTTCGCATCGGACAGACGGGCGCGCAGCACCTTCTCATTGCCTTTAGCTACTTGCTCGATAGATGTCCGGTCGCCGTTACGAACCGTTACGAAGAACGGCTGCAGCTGGCCTTCTGCATTAAGCACCGGGAAATAACGCTGGTGCTCACGCATAGAAGTGATCAGCACTTCCTGCGGAATGTCGAGGAAGGAAGGATCGAATTTGCCGAACAATACGTTCGGGTACTCAACCAGGAACAATACTTCCTCCAGCAAATCTTCTTTAATTGCAATTTCCCAGCCTTGCTCTTCCGCCAGCCCTTTGATTTGCGATACGATCAGCGCTTCGCGTTCCGCAACATCAGCAATGACATGCTGCTCACGCAGACGCTCTTTATATTCCGAAGGCTGGCTGACGACAGTCTCGCCGCCGAGGAAACGGTGTCCGCGCGTTACGTTGCCGCTTTTTACCCCAGTAAGCTCAAGCGGAATAATATCTTGCCCGAACAGCGCAATCATCCATTTAATAGGACGGACGAATTTCAGCTCATAATTGCCCCAGCGCATGTTTTTCGGGAAAGACATCGACGTAATAAGATTCGTCAAGCCGTCCGGCAAGACAGAAGCTGTTTCCGTACCGATGCTGCTTTTATTTGCATAGACGTATTCAACGCCGGCAAGCTCTTGGAAGAAGAACTGCTCCGGCTCCACGCCTTGACTTCTGGCAAAGCCTAGAGCGGCTTTGCTCCAATTGCCCTGGTCGTCCAGTGCGATTTTACGCGAAGGACCCTTCACTTGCTCGTTAACATCAGCCTGCTTTTCTTCCAGGCCATGCACGAGTACGGCAAGACGTCTGGGCGTAGCAAATACTTCAACTGCTTGATAGCCGATTCGGGCATCTGCCAGCCATTTGACCATCTTCTCTTGAAGCTGGTTCATCGCGCCGCGTACGAAACGGGCAGGCACTTCTTCCAGTCCGATCTCCAGCAATAAATCTTTAGCCATTTTGCTCCACTCCTTTCTTCAGCAGCGGGAAGCCAAGTCTTTCCCGTTCCTCCAAATATGTCGCCGCACAGGCGCGAGCCAGATTACGGACACGCATAATGTAGCCGGTACGCTCCGTTACACTGATAGCTCCGCGCGCATCTAGCAAGTTGAATGCATGCGAGCATTTCAGCACATAGTCATATGCGGGAAATACAAGCTTATTGGCAATCGTCTTCTTGGCTTCTTCCTCGTACATATTAAACAACGAGAACAGCATCGAAGCGTCAGAAGTTTCAAACGTATATTTCGAATGCTCAAATTCAGGCTGCAGGAACACGTCGCCATAAGTGACGCCGTCTACCCACTCCAGATCAAATACATTTTCCTTCTCCTGAATATAGGAAGCAAGACGCTCCATACCGTACGTAATCTCAACAGCTACCGGATTAGCGTCGATGCCGCCAACTTGCTGGAAGTACGTAAATTGTGTAATCTCCATGCCGTTAAGCCATACTTCCCAGCCAAGTCCCCAAGCGCCTAGCGTCGGCGATTCCCAGTTGTCTTCAACAAACCGGATATCATGATGCTTGGCATCGATGCCGAGCCGCTTCAAGCTTTCCAGATACAGCTCCTGAATGTTATCCGGCGATGGCTTAAGAATGACTTGGAACTGGTGATGCTGATACAGCCGGTTCGGGTTCTCACCGTAACGTCCGTCCGCCGGACGGCGGGAAGGCTCCACGTAAGCAACGTTCCATGGCTCAGGGCCGATTGAACGAAGGAACGTCATCGGATTCATCGTTCCTGCGCCTTTCTCCACATCATAAGGCTGCACGAGAATGCAGTTCTGTTCTGCCCAAAACTGCTGCAGCGTCAATATCATACCTTGAAAATTCATAACCGTCCCCGCTCCTTTTTCTTAAAATGCTAGGCGTTGCAGGGACGCAAAAAAAGCTCCCGTCGCTACGCCTGCTTCCAGACATAGGGACGAGAGCTGTAAGCTCCCGCGGTTCCACCCTACTTGACTTTCCTGTTGTGCAGCATCACTTGTCAGTGCTGCAGGAAAATCCGCTTTGTTCAACACGACTCCGGAGTGCCTTTTCGCTAATCGACCTGTCCGGGCTCACACTATCCCCGAATCGCTTCATTTGCCGGCCGGATTGGCTACTTTCTCCATCATTGTCCGATATTCATATTCATATATATTAAATAATTTTAATGCCAAAGTCAAACGAAAACGAAAACCAAGATATGCCTCACTGTGAATTAGTGGCCGTGTACTTCAGCCGCTGGCTCTCCGCTTGCATCTTGCTTAGGCTTTCTATTCTGCTGTATCAAATCCTTCATCGACGCTTTCCCCATCAAGGATACGCAGACAAGAGCCAATGCAGCCGGAACGATCGACCATAAGAAAGTCGTCGATATGGAGCCCGAAAGCACACCGATGATTTTATCCATTACTTCTTTCGGAATCTCCGCTCTGCTCTCTGGTGCAAGCAATTGGCGGGCGTTATCGGACATAGGCGCACCTGCTGTGCCCGCTCCGCTAAAGGATTCTGCCATGCCGCTAGAGAAGCTGTTGCGCTGAATTATGCCGAAGATCGTAATCCCCACCGTCATACCCAGCGAGCGGATGAACGCCATCGTTGAATTGGCCGAGCCGCGCTGGCGCATATCGAAGCTGTGGATGGATGACATGCCGAGAACCGAGAAAGAGAAGCCGATACCGAAGCCGGTAATCAGCATATAGATAGACAAAATAAATTTCGTCGTATCCGGTGTAATCGTCGACAACAATGCTACGCCGGCAATAAAAATGACGGCCGACAAAATCATAACGTTCCGGTATGGCATTTTATTCGCCAGAATACCGCCCGCTTGGGCTGCAAATACAGAACCCAGCGTCATGGGCAGCAGCATCAAGCCGGAGCTTGTCGCCGTTCCGCCAAATACGCCTTGTACAAATATCGGAATGTACAACGCTGCTGTAATGAAAGCTGCACCGTAGAATAAGCCTGCGCTAGTACTGGCCGCGAACAGCCGTTTCCGGAACATCGCGAAGGAAATGATCGGCTCTGATACCTTCGACTCAATGAAAAGGAAAGTAATGAATAACACGGCAAATCCGACGAATAAGCCGATAATTTGCGCCGAATTCCAAGCGTATTCATTGCCTCCCAGTTCGAGGGCGAACATGAGGCAAATAATCGCTCCAACCAGGGTAGCGGCTCCCCACCAATCAATCCGCTGCTTGGAATGCTCATGTGATTCCTTGTAGAACAAAATAATAAAGAGCAGCGCTACGATCCCGACAGGGATGTTGATGTAGAAAATCCAGCGCCAGTCCAAATGGTCGGTAAAATAAGCGCCGGCAAGCGGTCCAAACAAGCTGGATGTGCCAAATACTGCTCCGAACAAACCGCCCATCTTGCCCCTTTTTTCCGCAGGGAAAATATCAAAGACGATCGTGAAGGCGATTGGCATCATCGCCCCGCCTCCAATACCCTGAATAGCTCTGTAAATACTGAGCTGTGTAATCGTCTCCGCTGTTCCGCACAGCATCGAGCCAAGCAAGAACACGGCAATACCGAATACGAAAAACTTTTTCCTTCCGTACATATCCGATAGCTTGCCGAAAATCGGCATACCTGCCATTTCCGTCACGAGATAGGCCGACGTTACCCAGACGAATTTGTCCATGCCTCCCAGATCGCTGACGATGGTAGCCATAGCGGTCGAAACGATCGTATTATCGATGGAAGCGACCAAAATCCCGAGCAAAAGCCCGGCTACGACAAAGCCTAGCCGGCTTTGTTGCGCTTGTGCGTTCATGTCATTATTCCCTCCTGTAATCTCTCCTCAAAACCAACACGGTTAAATCATAACCGATTCCAAATAAAACGTGCTCAGTCTGCAGACTGAGCACGTTCGTTTTTTCATATGTTATATTTGTCAAGCTGATCCAGGAACGACCTGGACTTTAACGGAATGCCCAAGTGAGCGTCCATCAAGGCTCGCATTGCCTTCTTTAGCTCCTGCTTTGTCTCTGGCTTTACCTGAATAGCGCCTAAGCGGCGCAAGTCCATTCGCCGAAACAGCCTCAGCAGCTTAAAAGCACCTTCCCCGACCTTAATCGCATGAGGATCCTGCCCGGTACAGCGCGGACATAACGCCCCGCCCGCATATGGGCTCAGGCGCATAGGTCCTTGCTCATTGCCGCAATTAACGCAGAAATCCAGCTCAGGTGCGTACCCGGCCGCTTCCAAGATTCGCATTTCATACAGATGGGATATAATCTGCGCGTCTTTGCCTTCCTCCAAACCGGTTAAGCTTGCATGGAATTGCTCAAACAAAAAAGAGCCGGATTCATCCTCCTGCAGTGCCTTATCGGTCAATTCAGCGGCATACGAAGCGTATGCCGCCAAATCCAGCTGTTCACGCAATCGATGATGGGATTCGATAATCTCGCCATGATTCAACGTGCCTAAACCGCTCTTTCGAAAAAAACAAATTCCCCATATGTAAACGGCTGCGCGAGTGAAGCATGCCTGCTCTTCACTTTTTTCGCGCCGCGTATGAGGACACCCGCTTTACCGTTTGTTTTCGTCAGCAGCGTAACGATTTTATTGCCTTCTCCGTAATCCATGCTGCGGATTACGATGCCTTCCACGCGATAAAGCATTTGCTCTCCCCCATGCTTGAACCGCCACAGCCGGCTGTGTCACCCTTATGGTGCAGACTGCTGTTCCAGCTCTACAGCCAGCTCTTCAGCATCGTCAGGCACATCATTCGGATGACCGTTATCGCCAAACTGATCCATTTCCTTGTAGAGCATATAAGACTCCACATCACCGGTCAACGTAAAATACTTCCACGAAAAATTTCGCATTCGTATTCATCCCTTTCCGCCTCGGAAATGAAGCTCCAGACGATAATAGGATGCGATAAATGGCCGAATGCTATGCTTTACAATTTACGTCAAAAGATCAATCATTTCGGAAACCGAAATCCTTCAATACCCGCTCCTGGTTCCGCCAGTCTTTCTTGACTTTGACCCACAGCTCCAAGAACGTACGCGAACCGAGAAGCGCTTCGATATCTTTGCGGGCCTGCTTGCCGACTTCCTTCAACAGAGCGCCTTTTTTGCCGATAATAATTCCTTTTTGCGAATCACGCTCGACGAAAATAACCGCGCCGATATAGACAACACCGTTCTCCTGCACCCGCATGTCCTCAATGCCGACAGCAATGGAATGCGGTACTTCTTCCCTCGTCATATGCAATATTTTCTCCCGCACAAGCTCTGCTACGACGAATTGCTCGGGATGGTCCGTCACCTGATCGGCTGGATAATATTGCGGCCCTTCCGGCAAATACTTCGTCAGCTGCTCTAGCAGCGTGTCAACATTATTGCCCTTCAGTGCGGAGATCGGAATAATCTCAGCGAACGGATACAGATCTTTATATTGCGTAATGATCGGCAGCAGCTGCTCCGGCTCGACCTTGTCGATTTTGTTCATAACGAGAAAAACAGGCGTATTGGCCTTTTTCAACTGCTCAATAATAAAGCGGTCACCGCCGCCGATTCCTTCCGCTACGTCCACGAGAAAGAGCGCAGCCTCTACTTCTTTCAGGGCACTCTCCGCTGTTTTCATCATATAGTCGCCCAGCTTAGAGGTCGGCTTATGAATGCCTGGCGTATCCAGGAAGACGATTTGCGAATCGTTCGTCGTATATACGCCATGAATTTTATTGCGCGTCGTTTGCGGTTTATCGGACATAATCGCGATCTTTTGCCCGATCAGATGATTCATTAACGTTGATTTGCCGACGTTTGGTCTGCCAATAATGGCTACGAAGCCGGATTTAAACTTCTTTTTGTCGCCGCCGTCACGGCCTTTGGATGTTGGTTGATTCATTGCGAATTCAAATACCCCTTTCGTTTCATAACCCTGTTGAATCAAGAGAAGCCGGTGTAAACGCGCCAGGAAGCAGCTCTGCTACAGTCGTGATTGCCCAATCGCCCTGCAGATTACCCATAACGACAGGCATGTCCGGCGGACAAAGCTCAACAAGCACTTGTCGGCAAACGCCGCATGGCGCAATGGGCCCGTCCGTACGTCCGATGACTGCGATAGCTTTGAACTGTCCGGGGCGAAGCCCGGTTGCTATTGCGCTGAACAGCGCGGTTCTTTCGGCGCAATTGGTTGGCCCATACGCAGCATTCTCGATATTGCAGCCATAATGAATGCGACCTTCATTATCGAGCAAAGCTGCGCCGACTTGAAAGTTCGAGTAAGGCGTGTAGGCTCTCGCCATCGCTTCCTTTGCATCAGCCAGCAGCGTTTTATAGTCCTCGGATAGTCCTTCGTATGCTAATGTCATTCACCGGCTCTCCTCTCATTTACTTTATCAATATATGCCATAAGGGCGGCCCAATAATGAGCAGCCCTATTATAACAGCAGCAACGGCCGTTACCAGCACAGCACCGGCAGCCGCATCCTTCGCCGCCTTGGCGACGGGATGCTGACCGGGGCTGGCAAGATCAACTGCCTGCTCAATCGCAGTGTTCACCAGTTCAGCCGCAATGACCAATGCAAAGGTAAGAAGCAGTACGGCCCATTCCACCCGCGTCAAGGAAAGAAAGGACGCTAGAATGGACACGACAGACGCAGCTAGCAAGTGAAATCTCACATGCCGCTGCGTCCGTATGCCGAACCGTATGCCTGACCATGCATAGCCTAAGCTGCGGATGAACTTAGCTAACATTATCGCGATAAGCCGGCTTTTTGAAGCACAGCTTCCTGCTTCGCCGTCATTTCCGCTTCACTCTCGTCATCCTGATGATCGTAGCCGATCAGATGAAGAAAACCGTGTACGAACAAAAATCCGATTTCACGCTCCAGCGAATGGCCGTAATCCTCGCTTTGCTCCTTCGCTTTCTCAACCGAGATGACGATGTCGCCTAACATACCGGATATCGGATCAGGCTCGTCCTCGCTCTCTACTTCAAAAATAATGTCCAGCTCGTCCGTTCCGTCATCCTGCATAGCGAACGACAGTACATCCGTCGGCCGGTCAATACCGCGGTAATCGCGGTTCAATTGATGGATTTGCTCATTATCGGTGAAGGTTAGCGTAACTTCGCCTTCCTCCATCCCCTCCGCCTCTCCCGCAAGCTTTAACAGCTCTTGCAGGCGTTCAATCCATTGCTCGGGAATTTCAAATTGGGTTTGCTCATTGCTCCAGTCGAGTTGCAAGCTCATGCCATACGCTCCTTTGGTTTCACATCTTCCGGATATTCAATACGCGAGTGGAAAATGCCGATTACGCTTTCTTTCAACGAATGCGCAATCTTGTCCAGTTCCTTCATCGTCAAGTCGCATTCATTATATTGATTGTCGTCGACGCGGCTTTTAATAATTTTTTGAATCATCGCTTCCACCTGCTCGACCGTTGGGTTCCGCAAGCTCCTAACAGCGGCCTCTACACAATCTGCCAAGCCGACAACCGCGGCTTCCTTCGACTGTGCTTTCGGCCCGGGATAACGGAAATCTTCCTCGGTGAAATTGACTTCAATTCCCTGCTCCTCAGCTTGCTTCATCGCTTTGAAGTAGAAAAACTTCAGCGATGTCGTCCCATGATGCTGCTCGGCGATATCCCGAATCGGCTTCGGTATATTATGCGCCTTGAGCATATCCACGCCGTCACGGGCATGGGCGACGATAATCGATTTGCTCAGCTTTGGATCAATCGTATCATGCGGGTTCTCAATATTCGTCTGATTCTCGATAAAATAGTTTGGCCGTTTCGTCTTGCCAATATCATGATAGAACGAGCCAACACGGCATAACAATCCGTCTGCCCCTATCGATTCTGCTGCCGCCTCCGACAAATTGCCCACCATTACGCTGTGGTGGTATGTTCCCGGCGTTTCCGTCAGCAGCTTGCGCAGCAGCGGGTGATTCGGATTTGACAACTCTACCAGCTTCAAAGCCGATAAAATGCCGAACGTAATCTCGAAAAACGGCATAAGGCCAATTACGAGAATTGCCGTCAGCAGTCCGCTGGCAAAGGCGAATGCCAGTGAATAGACAAGCGGGCCTTGATCCAGCTGTTCACTCAGGAACATAAGAGCCAGCACCGAGGCCGATCCGAACAAGCTAACCATAATGCCGGCCTTTAATATCGTTGACCGCTGGCTCGCCCGGTGAATGGAGAAAATCGCTGCAATCGACACGACAATAAAGACAAAGCCGAAATTAAAATCAAAAATCTGATTTTGCTGCGTGTTCAGAACAACGCTGCCGATTAGCGAGAAAATAATGGAACTGATTAACGCAAGGTGCATATCAAGCAGCAATGCAATAAGCATGGTTCCCAGCGCTGCAGGGGCCAAATATCCGGCATAAGGCGCCGCATGTGTCTGAGTCAGTGAAATAACCTGCATCGTTAAAATATTGATTAAATAAATGAGCCACAGCATAAACAGCTGCGAGTTGTTGTATTTCGGCTTCAAGCCGTCCTTGCCGCCCGATTGATGCAGATAGGCATAGATGCCAAGAATAAGCATCAGACACATCAGCAGCAATCCAAGCTGCGGCCAGTAATTGCGCTTGTCATGCAGCAGCGAGGAATCCTTAAGCAGCTCATATACTTCAGGCGTGATGACTTGCCCGCGCTTCACAATGAGGTCGCCTTCCTGGATCATAACGGCAGGCGTATTTTTCTTCGCTTGAATTTTGGCTTCTTCCGTCGCTTCCTTGTCGATGAAACGATTAGGCATAATCGCAAAGCGTGCCAGCTCTTGAACAATTTCACGGCTCGTCCGGCCCGACAGCTTGCTGCCATTCACAAGTTCCGCTACCCGCGTTCTAGCTGTCTCCGCATCGCGGAGCTGCTCGCCCATCAGCTTGCGGACGATATCTTGTCCAACGCTTCGCATCTCTGCTATCTCTTCAGATGTGAGCCTCGGCATTTTGTAAAAGGTTTCTTCAGGGATCGTGTACTCCTGCTCCTTGATGACTTCCGCCATTTCGGTCAGAAGTGTATCGTTATAGGTGCCGCCACCAGCGTTCTTCTTAACAAAGCTTTCGACGAAATCGCCGTAGCGCCCTGGAATTTCGTTGCGGTAGATGTCGATTTTGTTTTGCTCGCTTACCTGGTCGTCCAAATTCAACTGCTCAATCCGCAGCAAAATTTGGTCCAGCAGCTGGTCGCTGCGCAAAGCGACGTTGGAGTAGATCGAGTCGACACGATTCGCCGCTTCCTCTTGCGCTTGCAGCGTCGCTTTGCTGTCCGAGATTTGGAACGGAGCGAGAATATCTTTCTCACTGGCCGCTCCCTCTTGAATATTATAAGTCTCCGGCACAACATGCGGCGCCAAACTGAAATAAAACAGCAATACAAACAGAAACAAGAGCACGAGGCGTACCGCCGCGCTCTGTTTCCACCCCGCAGTTCTTATCGACTGCAAGTTCCCCTGTTTACCGACCTGATTCTGATTCTGGTTCTGGTTCATGGAGCGGACATTCCTCTCTATGCTTTGTTTTCAGCGTCCCAGTTGTATGCGACTATGATTTTCTGGACCAGAGAATGGCGGACGACATCCTGCTCAGTGAAGAAGATAAAGCCGATTTCCTCAATATCTCGCAAAATGCGCTGCGCTTCGATTAAGCCAGAGTTTTTGCCCCGCGGCAAATCAATTTGCGTCACGTCGCCTGTAATGACCATTTTGGAGCCGAAACCAAGGCGCGTAAGAAACATCTTCATCTGCTCGGGCGTCGTATTTTGTGCCTCATCCAGAATGATGAAAGCGTCGTCTAGTGTCCGTCCACGCATATAGGCGAGCGGTGCGATCTCAATGGTTCCGCGTTCAAATGCTTTGGCCGTTTGGTCCGGGCCGAGCACATCATGCAATGCATCGTATAAAGGCCGTAAATAAGGATCTACTTTCTCTTGCAAATCTCCCGGCAGAAAACCGAGATTTTCTCCCGCTTCGACAGCAGGGCGCGTCAGAATAATACGCTTGACGGAGCCTTCCTTCAAAGCAGCAACCGCCAGTACGACGGCCAGATAGGTTTTCCCTGTTCCGGCAGGACCAATGCCGAATACGACATCCTGCTTCTTAATTGTTTTCACATAATGGCGCTGTCCAATCGTCTTTACGCGTATCGGCTTGCCTCTGAATGTGCTCGTAATTTCCGCTTTAAACAGGTCTAACAGCTCTTCAGCCTGCATCGTGCGGGCCAGATCAAGCGCATACACGATATCGCGTTCAGAAGGATTGTAGCCGCCGCGGAAAAGCTGCAGCAGCACGTTAAACAGCTGTTCCAGCGAATCCACCTCTTGCTTTTCGCCGGAAATAACGATTTCCGCTTCACGCGATGAAATGGAAGCCTCCATCTGTTGCTCCACTAGTTTCAAAAACTTATCCTGGGGACCAAAAACCGCTAGTCCCTCCGCTGCGTTCAGGAGCGGAATTTTGACTGTTCTCGTCTCACTCTGCAAACAACCTCATTCTCCTTGCATCTGGACTAGGGGCATTTCTTTCACAATCGATTGCTCGACCTCAAAATGAACTTTCATATAAACTTTACCATTGTCCGTCTTTTCATGCAAAACAATTTCGTTCCGGATGACCGCATCCGCGCCCGCTTTCAGCATGACATTGGCTTTAGCTTGCAGCATTCCGGCGCTCTTCGCTTCATCTTCCGCAAGCTCCCGCTCCTCCGTCCGTACTTCCATTATCGTCTTCTTCAATCTTCCGAGAGGAAGATGCCAGCTTCGCCAAGCAGCCTGCTCCTCATAGACGACAGTCTCGAACGTCTCGAACGGGTTGCCCCCGAATCCGCTGACCTGAAGCGCTCTTCCGCCGATCATCGCATACCATTTCGTCTTTTTCTCCCCGGTATAGACCTTCGTCTGCTGCGTCAACGGCGATGTAATGTCGTATTCATACCAAACCAGCCCGCGGACTGAGCCTTTCGCTACAACGGTCTGTGTATAGGCACCTCCGCCGATTGTACCGGAGATTAACGTCTGTCCTTCCCGGACCTTCATATTTTTCTTAACGACCGCACGGCCTTTCTCGGTGTATATTTCCGTGACGACAGCGTCGGCGGATGCGACCAGGTGTCTTGGATTCTGCAGCTCCTGCTTGTCCGGCTCTGTCGTCTCCACGACTTGAATAATAACTTTAGTCCCCTTACGCTCGACTCCAATCCATGTCGCTCCCGGCAGCTTGTTCACCAGACGCTTGGACAATAGACCGGCATCCTGAAGCCGGAACGTCCATTGCATGGGGAATAGCCCTTCCTGCTTGGCAGCGGCAAATATCTGCTCATCGGTCAGCTTTACATTTCCTTTCACCTCTACCGACCATACTAGCGAGGAGAGCAAGTAAACGCCGACGAAAAAGAGAAGAATACCAGCTGCAAACAGCTTTCTTTTCTGCATCTTAACCAGCCAGAATGGCAGACCTGTCCGTCTCGTCACATGCACGCGGCAGCCCGTCTTTTTCAAATACTTGCGCAAACGAAAGAAGTCGTTGACCGACAGCTCAAATTGCAGCCTGTCCGTGCTTGTCCACTGGATGGACGACAGCTGCAGCCCTCCCTCCAGCGCCCGGTTAACCAGCTGCTCCGGCTCCCCGCCCCGGATTTGAACCGTCACCATACCTCGAATCCACTGCAGCCATTGCCCGTCCATTCGAACCCCTCCTACTCTCTTACCTCGATACTTTTGATCGTGCCTTCGATAAAAACCTCTTCTGTCCAAATCGTGCGTATGACGAGCGACGTCCCGGTCACCTCAAGCTCCCCCTTGCTGAGCGCAAGCTTCAGCTTCTCGCTTGAGAAATGAATGACGCCGCGATGATTCTCAATGTACAGCTGGCGGTCACCGATCATCGTGAGCCGCGGCAGGTCGTATACGACATCCTGGGGCAAATCCAATACATCCGCGGTCCACTTGCGCAATCTACGGTTAATACGGCCCATAGTCAGTCTTTTGCCCCCTTGCTGCAGTGTCTGCAAACCTTGTTACCTTTCAAAATATGCGGGGCGGGCGGCAAATATGAAAAAAGCGTCAGCACGGCGCAATTTTGCGCGTACTGACGCTTCGTTCTTTATTTGCCAAATGGCCGCTTCGATCTCGGAGGACCAAGTATCTCCGACCAGATAATTGCTTTCTTAAGCTCGTCGGTTTCAGACAGCGCGCTCAAGGAAGCCTTAGCAGGCCGCTGAGACGCCCCCGCGCTCGGCGATGCAGTTGGCGAGGGAAAAGGCGAACGAGGACGTTGAACGCCAGCATGGGCGTCCTCCGCCCGTTCCTGCTGACGGATGATGACTGGCTTTGGCGGCTCCGGTGCCGGTTCAGGCTCCGGAGAAGAAGCGTAACGTCCATCCATCCACTGCGGTTGTTCCTCTTCCTCGTATTCCTCCGTCTTGCGGGCAGGATCGCCTCCTCTTCCGCCGCCGAAAGTAGGCATTGCCGGATTGCCGCTGCGGGCCGATCCTCCGGCTTTCCTGAATATCGAGAACAGCACCCCGCCGATAATGACAACAAAATAAATGTTGTTTAGTAAAAACTCAATCAGTTTCAAGCTGTCTTCACCTCCACAATGAAGCCTCGGAAACCTGGCATGAACCTAGCTTTACCATGCCAGAGCTCGTTAGTTTTCATTTTTCGGGTCGTTGGACGCTGTGTCCGGCTTGCCGATCGAGCTGCGCATTTGCGTATCAGCTTCGATATTTTTCAAGTTCATATAATCCATAACGCCGATTTTGCCGTTTTTGAGCGCATCAGCCATTGCAAGCGGAACTTGCGATTCCGATTCTACGACCTTCGCGCGCATCTCAACGACGCGGGCCTTCATTTCTTGTTCTTGTGCAACAGCCATTGCACGGCGCTCCTCGGCTTTCGCCTGAGCAATCCGCTTATCGGCTTCCGCTTGCTCGGTTTGCAGATGGGCGCCGATGTTTTTGCCTACGTCCACGTCCGCAATATCGATGGATAGAATTTCAAATGCAGTACCGGCGTCAAGACCTTTGCCAAGCACCGTACGCGAGATCAGATCCGGATTTTCCAGAACGTCTTTATGCGAATTTGCCGAACCTACTGTCGTTACAATACCTTCGCCGACACGGGCGATAATCGTTTCTTCACCGGCGCCGCCGACCAGTCTTTCGATGTTGGCACGTACCGTAACACGCGCTTTAACTTTTACTTCAATGCCGTCTTTCGCTACTGCTGCGACGGTTGGCGTCTCGATGACGCGCGGGTTAACGCTCATTTGCACCGCTTGAAGCACGTCACGGCCTGCAAGATCGATTGCCGCCGCACGTTCGAATACGAGCGGGATGTTGGCACGCTGAGCCGCGATTAATGCGTTAACGACGCGGTCGACGTTACCGCCGGCCAGGAAGTGACTCTCTAGCTGGTTAATATTAAGCCCAAGCCCCGCTTTTGTTGCTTTAATCAGCGGATTGACGATACGGCTTGGAACGACGCGCCGCAAACGCATAGCGACGAGCGTAATAATGCCGACACGAACGCCGGAAGCGATCGCCGACACCCAGAGCATAACCGGGAAAAAGCTGAAAAATACTGATAAAATGACGATCGCTGCGACCGCAATAATTAATACCATTACAATTGGATCTAATCCCATAAGCGATGAACCTCCGTTTTTCTATATTCTCGAATGCTTAACTTATATTTCTTTTACAACGACCCATGTTCCTTCCGCCTTGACCACTTTAACCGGTTTCCCGGATGCGATAAACTCGCCCGCGGTCACGACGTCAATCCGCTGGTCGCCGATTTGCGCTGTACCTGACGGTCTCAGCGGTGTTACTGCAACGCCCTCTTGCCCAAGCCAATTCGTCTTGCTGTCCGCCGACACATAGCCTTGCTCGGTAGTCAGCTTCTCGCGCAAAATAAATTTGTTCCAAATGCCTTTCGTTTTGTATTTGCGGATAACGAAATACAAAATGATGACAGCCAGCACTAACGCTACAACAAGCGAGATGAATGCGTTCATCGGATCTGGCGAAGCCGTAACGACGCCTGCAACGAGAGCGATGCTGCCAAGAATACCTAGAATGCCGAAGCTCGGAATAAAGACCTCAATCACAAGAAACGCGAAGCCCACGACACAGAGAACGACCGATTCCATACCGGCGAACCCGGCAATGTAGTGACCGAAGAAGTATAAAGCGAATGATAAAATGCCCACGATTCCCGGAGCCCCAAAGCCCGGTATGATCATTTCTAACGCTACTCCCGCTATGCCCAATACGAGCAGCGCGGTCATGACGTAAGGATTGACCAGAAATCTCGATACTTTCTCGGCAAGCGAAGGCTCAAAATCAACGACTCTCCGATTGTCCAGTCCAAGCAGCTTTATTGCTTCTTGAACAGAGCCAGCCTGATGCTCCGCATAACCGAGTTTAACGGCCTCGTCTGCTGAAAGCGAAAGAATTTGCCCTTTCGCTTTGTCGCGGCCGATTTCCGGCAGCTTCAGCACAATATCGGGATCAACCATGGCCGCTGCGACGTCCGGATTGCGTCCGTTCATCTTCGCTGCTTCGCTCATTGCGCTCACCCAGTGCGAAATGATCTTCGGATTCTGAATCAGATCGCCTGAGCCGTTCACGACAGACGCGGAGCCGATCATACTGTGCGGCTCCATAATAATACTGTCTGCATTAAGCGCAATGTAAGTTCCCGCTGACACGGCCTTGCTTTCTACGTAAGCCGTAGTGGGCACGCTGCTTTTGCGGATCAGCTCGCCAATTTCCTCCGCACTTGTAACCTTTCCGCCAAACGTATTAATAACCAGAATAACCCGTTCGGCCTTTGCTTCCTCCGCTTCCTTGTACGCCCGTTCTAAGAACGCTTTCAAGCCGGATTCTACAGTCTGCTTCACTGGAACGACGTAGACAGCGGTGCCGATATCGGCTGTGGTCTCGGCTTTCGCCTGCGATGGAACAACAATCAGACTTCCTGCCGCAGTAAGCATCAACGCTGCCAGCATCAGCATCGGGATGAATGCGGCTACTCGTTTGCGCCACCTTATCATCTGCAAATAAGGCTCCTCCCTTTTTCTTTTCATTATACCCTAATACGCATATATGGCCATTTCGTTTCATTTTCGGCGAAAATAGCAAAAAAACACCCCGGTAAAGGGGTGTTTTCGTCCGAACATATTCATATGTTATTGCAGAAATTGTTGTACATATTGATTTACTAGTTTACCGTCAGCGCGCCCTTTCGTTTTTGGCAAAAGTGCACCCATAACTTTTCCCATCTCGGCTTTAGAAGAAGCACCGAGTTCCTGGATGGTCTGCTGTACAATAGCTTTTATCTCTTCTTCGGTCAACTGAACGGGAAGGTATTGACTAATAATTTCAATTTCTGCTGTAAGATCTGTAACCAGATCATCACGGCCGGCTTTGCTAAATTCTTGGAGGGAATCTTTACGTTGTTTGACCTCACGACCCAGAATATCGACCACTTCAGTATCCTCAAGAGGACGCTTCAAATCAATCTCCAAGTTTTTGATCGACGCGCGAATCATGCGAATCGTGGTCAGTCTGAACTTGTCCTGATTTTTCATGGCTTTCTTCATATCATCGTTCAATCGTTCGCTCAGGTTCATTATAAATAGATCCTCCTAAAACTTTCTCTTACGCGCAGCCTCGGACTTTTTCTTGCGCTTCACACTTGGCTTTTCATAATGCTTGCGTTTTTTCACCTCAGCCAATACACCATCTTTTGCGATGGAACGTTTAAAGCGGCGAAGCGCAGCATCAATAGTTTCGTTTTTGCGAACTTTAGTTTCAGACACCAGTTTTCCCTCCCTCCGAAACAGACCGTCCAGAGCATTAAACACGGTTTATCAAATTTCATTATATGTCAAAACAAAAGGCAGGTCAACTTACGTTATTAAGGCAGCAGTGCACCAAGTTTTTCGCCGCCTAAAAGGTGGATGTGCAGGTGATAAACTACCTGCCCGCCATCGCTGTTCACATTGTTGATCAGCCGGTACCCAGCCTCGTCAATGCCTTCCTGCTTGGCGATCTCTTTTGCCGCCGCGAACAGCTCCGCGATGACTGCTCCGTCTTCCGCCGTTACGTCATTCATCGTCGGAATATGCTTTTTCGGAATGATTAATGTATGTACGGGGGCCGCAGGCTGGATATCTTTAAACGCCAATACGGTTTCAGTCTCATACACTTTGGTCGACGGGATCGATCCTTCAATAATTTTGCAAAAAATGCAATCCATAATTGCCGCTTCCTCCTCCGTTATTATGTCCTGTTTTCATTATTATACGGGACTCGTCCCGCCGCATCAAGCCGGCTGCCTGCGGCTGTTCCTAAGCCGGCCTGCATTAGCGTTCAATTATGCTGCATCATATGCAGCAATGAACGTTGGGCTGCTTTTTAACGGGCACTACTGGCTTACTATGCTCGCTTCAAGCTGATCTGCAAGCTCCAGCCAGTCGATGCCGCTTGCTACTTGGATGGTCGAAATACGAGTCTCCGCCGCATCGAAGTTAAACTTTTGAATAATTTCATACTGCGTGCTCAAAGCTTCTTTGATCTTAGTCAGATCGGCAACCTGCTGCTCAGTCATCGGCTGCTTGAGATGCTCCAACTCATCGAGCGACTGGCGAATCCGCTGAAAATAGGAATTAATGCGCTCCACGTCCGGTTTTTCGCCCTTAAGCAAATAAGCTTCGGTAATAAAAGCCGAGTCCGCTGTGCTGCGGATCGTCGCCAAGTCGCCTTTTCCCGCACTTGCTCCTGGAAGCACGCCCAGCTCGTTTAGCTCCAGCAAACGGTTTGCTTCATTCAGCAGCGTCTCATACTGTACTTTCGTCAGTACCGCCGTTTCAATGATATGCTGTCCGGTGCGGTAGCGCGTATCCTGCTTTCCTTGCAAAAACTGCGAGTAGAAAAATACGTTGCCAATCAAGCTGAACACAAGAAGCACTAGCGTAATTGGCAGCGCGAGGGATCGTTTCCCCGCTGCTTGTTCTTCCATGGTCTTTATTCCCCGCCTTCATCGTTTTAAAGTTTGACCGACTGTCCTCCATCGAAAAAGAAAACATGGCATTCCGCAACCGGCCGCTTCAGAACGGCTCCGATTGCCTCGGCATACAGCTCCAACTGGAAGCGGTGCCGCTCGGCAGCCCGCTCCCATTCCTTCATGTAGATCCGATCGGTTTTATAATCGAGCAGCACCATTCCCGCTTCGTCTTCAAACAAGCAGTCGATAACACCTTGAATGAGAATTGGCTCCTGGTCTGCCCCGGCGGCATCCGGATAAACCCGGTTTGCCGGCAGCATACAGCTGAACGGAACTTCGCGCTGCACCCAGCGGGCGGCAAGCAGCCGCTGACCGAGATGGCTAGCGAAAAACGAAGCAACGGCCTCCAGATCGATGGTTTCAGCCTGATGTGCGGTGAGCAGCTTGCGATCCTTCATGTACGCAATCGTCTCAGCCAGCATCGCCTCATCCACCGTTCCGCTTTGGAGCGAAATATGCTGCATCAGCAAATGGCTGACCGTTCCTTTTTCCGCCGCGGTCAATTTCTCTTCTTCCATGAACCGGGGACGGCGCAGCCGGAACGTTCCGCTGCTGCTCCCAGTAGTCTTCTCGTGGTTATCCGTCACTGGCAGCGGCAGTTGGGGCAGCAGACCTGCGGTAAAGGCACTCTCCTCCATTGATTCCAGCGCTTCCGCATGAAGCCGTTTCATTTCCGTAACAGACGTTTTAGCCGGAATGCCCGCTGTCGCCGCATAATCATAGATCCACTCCAGCCTGCGCCGAAGCTCCTCATCCGGCTGGATTCCATCAAGCTGCGCAAGAGAAATGACACCTTGCAAGGTCGACTCTCGGTTGTCACCCCAAGCATCCCCCGGCTCCGTACCTGCCGCCGCTTCGATACCGAACATCGAAGCCTCCAACACGCCGGCCCGCCATTGAAACGCATGGACATCACCGGTTTCGCTTTCACGGCCTTCATCCTCCAGCCGTTCAAACCTTGCAGACGCAAGGGGGCCAAGCCAGTCCAGATAAGTGGTCACTGCTGCTATGCGGAAATCATTCATGCGGCCTGCTGCATCGGTCGCCGCTTCCCAGCGGCGCAATTTCGTTGCCGCATCAGCCACAGTTCCGACAAGGAACATTTTTTCCTTAGGCCGGGTCAATGCGACGTATAGAATCCGCATTTCCTCCGCCAGCATTTCCAGCTTCATACGCCGCCGGATAGCCAGATAAGGCAAGGTCGGGTAGCTGATCCTCAGATCAGGATCAATGAATTTCGGACCAAAGCCAAGCTGCTTATGCTTAAGAAAGGCTGCCCGCAAGTCCTGCTGATTAAATCCCTTGCCCAGCCCCGCGGCAAATACGACCGGGAACTCCAGCCCTTTGCTTTTATGAATCGACATGATCCGTACAACATCCTCTTGTTCCCCCAAGGCTCTTGCCGTACCAAGATCGCCGCCGCTGTCGCGCATGCGCTCGATAAAGCGCAAGAAACGGAACAGGCCGCGGAAAGAGGTCGCCTCGTATTGCCGCGCCCGGTCATAAAGCGCCCGCAAGTTGGCTTGCCTCTGGGTTCCCCCGGGAAGTCCGGCAACGAAATCGGAATATCCGGTCGTTTGATAGATGCTGGCGATCAGATCGGCCAACGCTCCCTGCCGGGCTTCGCCGCGCCAACGCTCCAGCCGCTCCAGGAAGAGCATCAGCTTGCGCCGCGTCTCTTCCGGCAGCCTCATATCCGCTGTGGCCTGCTGTACCGCGTCGTAGTAGGAGGCGCGTCCACCGTTGATCCGTATGAGCGCCAGTTCCTCCGCATTTAAGCCGAACAGCGGTGAGCGAAGTGTGCCTGCAAGGGGGATATCCTGATAAGGGTTGTCAATGACCCGCAATAGCGACAGAATCGTCTCGACTTCCGTTGCGTCGAAATAACCGCTGCTGAGTTCGGCATAAGCCGGGATACCCGCCGCCTGCAGCTCTTCGATCATAATCGGTGCCCATTGCTGCGTGGCGCGAAGAAGAATAACGATATCACGCCATTGCAGCGGACGGCTCTCCCGTCTCTTTCCGTCATACACCCGGAACCCTTCGCCCAGCAGGGAGCGGATTCGCTGTGCAATCCAGCGGGCCTCGAGCTGCGCTGTCTGCAGATCGGCCGCCGAATCCTGCCGGCTTTCGCCTTCGCCTTCGGAATCCCCCTCCTCATCTGCCGCCGGCTCTTCATATTCGGTATCCGGCAAAGAGGAGGATTTGTCGATAACAGCAAGCTCTACCTCGAAGCTGTCTTTCCTGACGGGCTCGGGATATGAAGCACCGCACACCAGTTCCGCCCGCTCATCATAATCCATTTCCGCCACCGACTCGCGCATAATGGCCCGGAATACGTCATTGACGCCGTCGACAACCTCTTGCCGGCTGCGGAAATTGCGGGCCAGATCGATACGCAGGCCGTGACTGCCGTCGCTGCCGTAAGTCCGGTACTTGTGCATGAACAGTCCCGGCTCAGCCAGCCGGAACCGGTAGATGCTTTGTTTAACATCGCCAACCATGAAACGGTTGCCTGTTTCGGGATTAGCGATTAAAGAGACGATCGCTTCCTGAACCATATTCGTATCCTGATATTCATCCAGCAATATTTCATCGAATTGCCGCTGATATTCAAGCGCTGCGGCGGAAGGCACAGCTTGTTCCGGCGTTGATGCCGGATCACGTAAAATGCGCAGGCAGTAATGCTCCAGATCGCCAAAATCAAGCAGGCCCTTCTCACGCTTTGCCGACTCGTAGCGGACGCCAAAGTCAATGACGAGTTCCGCCAGCGCGCTCATTAACGGCGCCAGTTCCTGCAGCTCTACCGCAAATTGCTCTGCCGAACGGCCAAACAGCTCGTCCGCCAATGAGCCGACTAGCTTCTTAGCCTGCTCACGGAGCTCCTTGGCCTGCTCCTGCAGCGATTTATCGTATTCATCGCCGCGCATCGCCTTCAGCTTCCCGAAGGCAACCGCCTGAAACGGTTCAAACCACTGCTCCCAATCAGACGATCGGACCGTCTCCAGCAAACCCGACACGAGCTGCAGATCATCCTCGAATGCCGCTGCATAAGGTGCGGGACCGGCAGGCGCCTTCGTAAGGTCCAGTGCCTGCAGGAGCAGCGATTCGGCACCTGCCAGTGTTAGCTCGACATCAAGCCGCAAGCTGGCAATCCACTCGCTTCCCCTTAGCGCATCAATTCCGCTCACATCAAAGCTGGCCGCCATCAGCCGCAGCCAATGTGCAGGCCAAGGGTGGCTTTGGGCAAAATCATACAGCTGCTGGACAAGCCGGTATAACGGCTCATCGCCACGCTCGCCGCCGAATCGATCGGCGAGACGCAGAAACGCGCCCCCATCGCCGGCGCCTTCATACTTATCCTCAAACAGCTGATCAAGAACATCGATCCGCATCAGCTCACTTTCCGTTTCATTCGCGATACGGAAGCCAGGATCAAGACCAATCAGCGGATAGTACCGTCTAATCACGTCTAGACAGAAGGAATGGAGCGTCGTTATTGACGCACGGTTCATAAGCGCAAGTTGACGGCGCAAATGCTCAGATTGCGGCTGCCGCTCCAGTTCCTTCTCCAGCGCCAGACGAATCCGGTCTTTCATTTCCGCAGCAGCGGCTTTCGTGAAGGTAGCAACGAGCAGCCGGTCCACGTCGGACGAGGAGGAGATCTTCCGGATGATCCGCTCGACGAGTACTGCCGTCTTCCCGGAGCCGGCGGCAGCTGCGACAAGGACGTCCGAGCCCTCTGTTACGATCGCTTGCCATTGGTCATCCGTCCATGTGCTATTCTCCGGTTTTGCCGGAATATCAATCGGTCTCTCCATGCTCGTCCTCCTTCCCTTCCAGTTGCCGCCAGACTTC
>NZ_CBVJ010000049.1 GCF_000513275.1 Paenibacillus gorillae
GGCTCAATCGACACTTTACCGCAGCCGATATCTGTACCGATCCGGGCGATTGTGCGTCTGACTGAACTCCGCAATACATCCCACTGGCCATCCGTAACGACTGAAGAGCTGCTGTAAAAACCGCCGTCCCGTTTCAGCGCAACGGGCAGCAATTCCGAATACCCGGTTTCCAGCTGGTCATCCATAAGCCGAACCGTCTCCGCTTCAGCCGTCACCAGTCCGCGCAGCTTGAAACGCTTCAGAAGCTTGGCGTTCACTTCCGCACCACTGATGCCGTTGGAGACAGCCAGAAGCGGATTATGTACGTGGAAATACAGCACCCCGGCAGGTGAAGCCGGCTGGCCCAGCCATTCCGAGGCATGCGTGATCAACACGTCCAAATAAGTGAGCATTTGAAGCGACAACCCGTGTGCCACCTCTTCAAGCCGCAGCTGAGTCGCACTCGATTTGTAGTCGAGCACCCGAAGCAGCAGACCCTGCTCCGTCTCGGCCGCATCAACCCGGTCAATCCGGCCGATAATTTCCATCGAGCGGCCATCCGCAAGCGGAATAACGAGAGATGGAAGCGTGCCGTCCGGGCCAAAATCAACCTCCAGCCCCACTGGCTGGAACTGCGCCCTTCTGGCATGCTCGCTTAGCATGACAGCAGCTTGCGCGACGATTTCTTTCAGCTTGCGGGCAATATATTGGAAACGCCCGCTGCTGAACAAAATTTGCGATTGCAGCCGGGGTGCAAGCTCATCGACCGTCTTCGCCGCTTCCGCACGGATGTCCGACTCCGCCATGGACCCGAATCGCGTTCCGAGGCCGCCAGCCAGCCGGCTAAGCGCTGCGTGGAACAGTTGGCCCATATCTGGCGCCTCCAACCGGTACTGCTGCCTCTCACGCAGCTTGAGGCCGTGAATGGCGAAGTGTTGGAACGGACAGGAGACGAAGCGCTCCATTCTCGACACGCTAGCCTTCAAATGCTCGCCGTACAGCTGTCTGGCCGTATCGATAGTAAGAGCCTCTTCCTGATTGGAAAATCCAAGCGACGCCGCAAGCAGTGACAGCTTGTCCTGCCATTGCGGACGGATCGCATACCAGTTGTACAAATCCCACCAGAACGGCGCAATTTCGGCTCCCTGCCGCCAAGCCCGAAGCTCTGTAATAAGATGCGAAAGCGTCCGGTTAGGATGTGCAATATAGCCCCGCTGCTCCTTCACTGTCATACCAGGCATCGGCTCTCCATTCACTTCGCTCACGGGGATACCGGGGAAAAGCTGCTTGACCTGACGAATCACTTCGGACGGAAGCAGACTTTTGCCCTCTTCATCTGCTTGCGCCCAGCTGATCCACAAATGGGAGCTCGGCGTTGTCAGAGCGTTATAAATAATGAATCGCTCGTCCAGCAGCCTTCTCCTGACGCCAGGAGCCATCGTCAGCCCTTCGTCCGCAAGGCGCTCCCGCTCCTGTTCCGTCAGTATGCCGTCCTCCTGAATGCGCTTCGGCATCACGCCGTCGTTCGCGCCAAGCACGTAGCATACTTTAACGTCGCCGGACCTTGTACGGTCCATGCTGCCCACCAGCGTCTGGTCAATTGCAGGAGGAACCGCAGACAGCTTCAAGCTTTCGAGTCCGGTCTCCACCATGCCGGCGAAAAGCTCCGGCGGCATCGCTTCGCTGCCTGCCATCTCAACAAGCTGGTCCAGCAATTGCATTACGCCGTCCCATAACTGGCGATGAGCGCGGGCTCGCTGCGTCCTGCCTGCTGCAGCGTCCTCCCGGCTCCATCGTTCCAGACGGTCGGCGGCATCGCTGTGGTCAAGCAGCCGATAAAGCGCCTCGCACATCGTCCGCACATCCGGGGCCTGCTTCAATGCATTGCCGAATCTCCGCAGCGGCGGCACAATCGCTTCACGTGCCTCCAGCACGGCTTCCAGCTCTCGCGCCGCTCTTGCACTTGGCTCGGCAGCAGCCTCTTCTTCTAGCGATTGAACCATAATCGGCCGCCAGCTTTTCCTGTCCTGCCACTTCCAGCCATCGATTCCGGCTGCCAGCACATAATTCTCAAGCAGGTCGAACCGCTCCCGCGTCATACTGCCGTCGAACGGGAACAGCAGCTCCGTCTTGATGCAGCGGAAAACAGCTTCGTAGTGCCAGCCATGCAGCACAGTCTCCAATGCAGAGCGGATAAATTCGACGAGCGGATGATGGACAGCAGACTCTTTCTGATCAAGGAAATACGGAATTTCGTAATCGCGAAATGCCGCCTCGATATAGTCGTTATAATCGGCGGCGTTCCGTACCATTACAGCCATATCCCGCCAGCGGAGCCCTTCCTCTCTTGCTCGCCGGACGATATCACGTGCAACGGCTTCAACCTCAGCGCGGCGGTTTGCTGCTGCATGCAGCGACAAGCCACATGCCGGGTTTTCAGCTTCCAGCACACTCGGGTCAGGTAAAAGCATCGGCACCCGATTACCGTAATGCCGCTCTAAATGAGCCATCATCGGGCTATCCGCATATCGGGTATGTAAGGATGCTTCGCCAAGCACAATCGGCTCTAGCACTTCTACACCGGCTTGCGAGGCAAGCTCCAGCAATTTGCCGTATGTATCCGCAGTAGGATGGAATAGCTCCAGCTCATGCGGCTTTTCCCCTTCCGCATAAGCCCTATTCAGTGTCAGCGCGACCGTCACTTCAGCAGAGCTGGCGATCAATGCGCCAAGCGCCTCATATTCTTTTGGCGTAAAGCCGTGGAAACCGTCGATCCACAGCTCTGCTCCCTGCATAGTGGAAGCCGAAGCATAACCCTCGGTCAGCCGCGTTAAATAATCCTCGGAATCGATATATAAGCCCGTCAATTCCCGCTCCAATTGCCCGTATACAAGCTGCAAATCATGCAGCTTGCGCCGCAGCAATGAAGACTCCGCCAGCTGCGAGCCCTGATCCGTCAAAGCCCCGTCGACGCTGTCAGCATCAATCCCGTAACGCTTCCACTCGGTTAACAGCTCGCCTAGACGCTCGATAAAGCCCGGCTGGCCGGCGCCGCTTTGGAACAGCTCCAGATCATTACCGAGCCGATGAACGATTTTGTACAGCAGCATATGCTTGCCGGTATCGCCGATAGGCACAAGCGCCGTACCGCCCGTTTCTTGCATCACCCGGAACGCAAGCCTTCGGAAGCTCAATGCCTGTGCACGTACCGCGCCGTCCAAGCCGCTTCCTTTCAATAGCGAGTATTCCGTTTGAAATGTCGCTTGCTCAGGAACGAGCATAATGAGCGGCGAGCCCTTGGGCTCCTTCCGCAGCCTGCCGCGAATTTCTTCGAGGCAATAGGTTGTTTTTCCCGAACCGGATCGGCCCAGCACGAATCGAAGCGCCAAGTCCGCCACCTCCCGTTACATTCTCATAATCTACTATAGTACCATATTAACGGCTTTTTTTCACTTCGAGAACAAACGTATGTTCTGGAATATTTTTTCGAATTCGGAACATATACTATTGAAATTCCAAACATTCCGAGTATAATACTTGGTAAATAGATAAACAGAATGGGGATGCGGAAGATGCGCTCAACAACAGCAATCGTAAAGCAATGGGTCGATGACCACCTGGACCTGTTAAATTATGCTAGACAAATTGGCGATGCCCAGTGGCAGAGTGAAATTATAGAAGTGCTGAAGCAATCTGAGCAGCAGACGAAAGAGCTCGTATTGAACGTAAAAGCTGAGGAACTTTGGCGGCAATTCGACCGCATTAATGCAAAAATGCTGGAGTTGTACAACCAACTGAGAGGCACGAATGACGCAGTAGAAATTCATTCGCTGAAAGAGGAAGTATGGGCGCTAAAGCTGAAAAGGCTGGAGCTTAGCAATTTGCTGAAACAGCAAGCGTAATTAATTGCAGGTCCATCCTTCTACACTTTTATGCCGAACGAGGTTTTCAATAGTTATCTGTAAAAATAAAAAAATCCCGCATGCGGTCGACCGCTTTGCCGGACATCATCCATTTCTATAAAACCGTTTATGTAGGCCGTGGGGGCTAATTACATAGCGGTTTGTTTCATTTCACGCATCATGCCCATCATCATCGTCATCATTTCGTCGCATTGCTGCATGTTAGCCATCATTTGATCCATGTCCATACCCATCATGTCCATTTGCTTCATTTCCATCATGCCGTCCATCATCATTTTCATGTTGTTCATCTTGCACATCATTTCTTCCATGCACATCGTCATCATCATCTTCATGCTCATCATTTCCATTGTTGTTGCCTCCCTTCCGCTCATTTCCTTTGCTCAATTAGAAGGATATCCCATTCACGGATAAAAATCAATACTTTTTTCCAAAAAAAAGATTGCTTTCGAAATTTGTTTTGTGCTATTATTAAATATTTTGGGTTAACCGATAATTCCCCTTGGGTTTATTTCTTTTGTCGGGTTTGGGGTGAAAGAAACCTTCGATGTACATACAAAAAGAGCCTTTTTACTAACTCTCTACACTAGCCTGCCTCCACATCCCATACCACGACATGCAAGCTGCTTTTCCCGGTACGGACCAACTACTTGAAACTTGCATATCGCGCTAAATGGCTAAACAATAACAGGATCAGGGGTTGACTAGCTCCTTACACTACCTTTCTCACTGCAAGAGGTACCACCCTCCCGCCAACAGTTGGCGTCAATATGAGCATCTCTACACTTATCCAACGGCTAAGAAAGTGAACAAAATGCAAAAGTGCATTTTGAAACCCCCAAAACTGATCAAAACAGCCCTCAAAATGCTAAAGTACATTTGAAATCACCCCATTTCGCCTATTTGGGGCTTTTTGACCCAATCAACCTGCACTTTTACATTTTGAAGCGGTAAATCGCCGATTTTCCGGCCAACAACATGTATTTTTACATTTTGATTGGTTAAACGCCCCTGTCTAACGAACCTCCTTCGCTAAA
>NZ_CBVJ010000050.1 GCF_000513275.1 Paenibacillus gorillae
CTAAATAGTGAATCAAAGCTCGCTGCATATCATTTTTGTTGGACGACATTATTTCACTGGCGTTATTCAACTGATTAGTGTGGAAGCCTCGCCTGCCCTTTCTCACTTGATGAGTTCGTCTTGTTTTTGTTTGATTTATTGGTTGGTCTTGCGGCATTTAGAGAAGCGGAGCGTCTTGAGTTCAGGATGACTTTGTGCAGATTCTGTCCATTTACCCTGAGGGTAAATGGAATCAAGCATGGCAGCATGAACCAAGACGCGCAGCGGATCATCCCATATATAAAAAAGCTGCCGAAAAAATCTCGACAGCCGAACTATAACAAAATTTTATTTGCTTCGAACCTCAAAAATCGCAAACTTTAAATAATGGCCTTCACTAACGCCCAGAAGCTGCGGATGGTCTTTGCCCGCCGCGCGCCATTCAACCAGTCTCAGCAGCTTGCCGGCATCGGATGCAGCCTCTTGGATCGTCTCAAGAAACAGATCGGGGCGCATATGGTATGAGCAGCTGGCTGTTACCAAATACCCGCCCTCGTTTACGAGCTTCAAACCGTGAAGGTTGATGTCCTTGTAGCCCCGGCAAGCGCCAGGCACGGCGCTTTTCGTCTTAGCAAACGCCGGCGGATCGAGAATGACAACGTCCCATGTACGGCCGTTCCCGCTGATCGGCTTCGATGTATCCGCTCCAGCCCGGCTCCGCTCCGCTTTTTCCTCCAGCCCTTTCACCTGCGTACGCAAGTACTCGAAAGCGTCAGCTACGACAAATTCGACACGGTCCGTAAATCCGTTGCGCTCCATATTTCTTTGCGCGGTATCGATTGCATGCTGAGATACGTCCAGACAAGTTACGCGCTTCGCTCCGTATTTGCAGGCATGCAGAGTAAAACTGCCGGTATGTGCAAAGCATTCCAGCACCGTAGCACCGTCCCAGTAAGGGAATGTCACTTCTTTGCCATTTGCGTTGACTGGTACAGAGCGGAACTGTCCGTCCTCTTCCTCTTGCCGCTGCAAATGAATGCCGCTTCGCGCACCCCAGCCCGTCATTAACGGCTTAATTGAAGCGCGGTTTTCGCGCTGATCATAGAAGTAGCCTGTTTTTTGCCCTTCAACGATATCAACCTCCAGCTTCAAGCCATTTTCCTCGATCTCGATGATCGGCGGGCACTCGCCATAAAGCACACCCGTACGCTGCTCCAGACCTTCCAGCTGCCTCACACCTACATCGCTGCGCTCGTAGATACCCTTCGGCTGAAACACATCAATAAGCGCTTCAATTAAGGCTTCGCGTCTCATATCCATGCCCAGCGTCAGCAATTGAACGACCAGCACATCGTTGAACCGGTCCACGGTTAATCCCGGCAAAAAGTCAGCTTCGCCGTATACCAGTCTGCAATCGCGATCCGGCACAAACCGGCTGCGATGATCTGCGCACTGCTGCAGCCGCTCGCGGAAGAAGGCCGCATCCATCTCCTCCAAAGGCTTGTACGATACGACACGGACAGTAATCTGCGATTGCGGATTATAATAGCCCGAAGCCAGAAACTTTCCTTTATGAGAGACGACGTCGACGATGCCGCCCGGAGCCGCATCGCCCTCTACTCGTTCAATTTCATTGGCATAAATCCATGGATGACCCAGCTCCAGCCGGTTTTTACGGCCGCGCTGCAGCCAAATCTTTGCTTTGTTTTCGCTCACTTCATTCATTCTTCCTCTCTCAGTTCCGCTGCGCCGTTAGTAGAGAGAGCGCAACGCCGCCTCCAGTAGCTGGCGCTTGTCATGCCTGTCCATATAAAGGCATATGTATAGATACTAAAAAGCAATGCTGTCTAAAGGAGCACAAGCCGATGTTAATTGCAATTGCGCTTCCGATGGCGCTTGGTTTCGCCATTTTTCTTAGCGGCATGAAACTGATGGAGCTTGCGCTTCATCAGCTTGCCGGACCGCATTTGAACCGGGTGCTGCACCGTTCGACCGCAACCCCGCTGCACGGACTCGCCGTCGGCACCGCAACGACCGCCTTCTTGCAGAGCAGCACCGCCGTTACCGTCATTGCCATCGGGCTCGTAAATGCCGGGCTGCTCACTTTTCCGCGAACGCTTGGCATTATACTGGGTACAAACATCGGCACCTGCCTGACAACCGAATTGATCGGCCTCAGCTTGAACAAGCTGGCGTTTCCGCTGCTGGCCGTTTCTCTAATCGTATGGCTGACCACTGTGCCGCTTACCGAATTCCGGGCAGCTTCCTTACGGAGCAAGACCCTGCACAAGCTGGCAATCCTCCGCTCCAGCTCCGTCGCACTCGGCGGCTTCAGTATGCTGCTGGCCGGGATAGCTGTCATGCAGACGGTTGGCCCGGACGTACAGCAAAGCAGCATATTCAACTGGTTTTTGGATAAATCGCAAACCAGCCTATGGTGGGGACTTGCCGCTGGCGCCCTGCTGACTGCTGTCGTCCATAGCAGCGCAGCCGTCATCGGCATTATCATGGGCTTCGCCAGCATCGGTGCAATGCCGCTTGAGCTTGGCGTCGCTGTCGTACTAGGCGCGAATGTCGGCACTTGCGTTACCGCTTTGCTCGCCTCAATCGGCGGCTCCAAAAGCGGCCAACTCGTCGCTTGGTCCCATGTTGCTTTGAATGCAGGCGGCGCCTTGCTGTTCATGCCATTTATCGGCGAGCTTGCCGCTGCGTCGGGATGGCTTGCTCATTCGCCCGCGAGTCAAATCGCCCATTCGCAAACGTTGTTCAACATCGCAAGCTCGCTTATCGCGCTGCCCTTATGCTATTTGCCAGTCTTTCGAAGGCTTCAGGCAGCCTAATCCGTTTTCAAGCCTAGAAGCTGCAGCGCGCCGGACAAAATCCGGTTATTGTTGTCATAACCGGATTGCTTCTGGCGTCGCCAAGCGTCCATCGGCTCGAACCAGTCAACGCCGCGAATTTCTTCTACCTGCGCTTGAAGTGAACCTCCGACCGCTTCCACCAAATAATAATGAACTTCTTTGTCGACCGTCCCTTTTGAGTCGTCATGGTACTGGTATTTGATTTGATCGATCGGTTTCACTATGACGCCAGTCAAACCGGTCTCCTCCGCAATTTCCCGAAGGGCGGTCTGTTCAACCGTCTCGCCTGGTTCCATTTTCCCTTTAGGAAGCGATACTTTCCCGTAACGATCCTGTATGAGCTGAATTTGCAGCTCTCCCGCTTCCGTGCGGCGGTAGACGACGCCGCCTGCAGAAATTTCCTTCACGACCGCTTCCCCCTCGCCTGCTCGACATTTTATGCTCTATGCAACAACGAGGCTCCCTCGTCCAGCCGAATATCGGCTGGGCCGGAAACCTCGCTATCCTTATTTACACCAAACTACCGCACTGAGCTATGCCCGCAACGCTTCCGGATGTCCGAAATTGTTCAAGCCGCTCTCATCCAGCACACGAATCAGCTGGCCGCGGTTTTCATTAACGCCTGCTTCCGTAATTTTGACACGGCAGAGCTTCCCGATTAGCGACTCGTCGCCATCGAAAACAACCTGCAAATAATTATCGGAATAGCCCATAACGAGCCCTGTTCCAGGCGCTCCTTTATAGTCGCGTTCAGGAATAATATCGAGCACCGTGCCGACATACTGCTGCGCATACTGAAGCTGCATTTTCTCAGACAGATCAATCAGCTTATGAACGCGCTCGTTCTTCACTTCTTCGTCGACCTGATCCTCCATTCTTGCAGCAGGCGTACCTGTCCGCTTCGAATAAGGGAAAACGTGCATTTCGGAGAAGCCTACGGCCTCCATAAATTTATAGCCCTCTTCGAACATTTCATCCGTCTCCCCAGGGAAGCCGACGATAACGTCCGTTGTAATGGCAACGCCCGGCATCGCCTCGCGAATCCGCTGCAGCTTCGAAGCGAATTCCTCAGTCGTATATTTACGGCGCATCCGCTTAAGCACCGAGGTTTCCCCCGCTTGCAGCGGAATGTGAAGATGACGGCACATTTTGGACGAACGTTTCAAGACGTCGATCATCGCATCGTCAATCTGGCTCGCTTCGATCGAGCTGATCCGGATTCTTTCGAGACCGTCCACCTTGTCAAGATCCCATAACAAATCAGTCAAACGGTAATTTTCCATGTCATCGCCATAACCGCCTGTATGAATGCCCGTCAGTACGATTTCTTTGTAGCCGGAAGCAACGAGCTGCTTCGCTTGCTCGATGACACTTTGCGGCTCACGGCTGCGTGACAAGCCCCGCGACCAAGGGATAATACAGAAGGTGCAGAAATTGTTGCAGCCTTCTTGAATTTTCAGAAAAGCACGGGTACGCTCTGAGAAATCAGGCACGTCCAGCTCTTCGAATTGGCGCGTTTTCATAATGTTGCGAACAGCATTCACAGGTGTCCTGTCGGCATGAATCTGATCGACAAACGAAATAATTTTCTCGCGATCCTGTGTTCCGATGACAAGATCCACGCCCGGAATCGCCATAATCTCAGCAGGCGACGTTTGTGCATAGCATCCCGTTACCGCAATGACAGCGTTCGGATTGCGCCGTACGGCGCGGCGAATAATCTGACGGCTCTTCTTGTCGCCAGTATTCGTTACTGTACATGTATTGACCAAATAAACGTCGGCGGTCGCTTCAAAATCAACCTGCTCATAGCCTTCGTTTTTAAATAGCTGCCAAATGGCCTCTGTGTCGTAAAAGTTAACTTTGCATCCTAAGGTGTAAAATGCTACCGATGGCATAATCGCTTACGCTCCTCCCATTTCTCCGGCTTCGTACAGCAAGCAGGTCAAGCCCACGATGCCTGCGGTTTCGGTCCGCAATATCCGTTTGCCCAAACCGACGACGACCGCTCCGGCCGCCTCCGCCCCGTTTGCTTCTGCTTCCGTAAAGCCGCCTTCGGGACCAACGACGATGAGCAGCTTGGGCTCGGCGGGCAGTTGCCCTCCAGAAGCCTGCTTCCATTCCAGCAGCGCATCCCTTATGCCTTTGCCCTCTGCTCCGTCGCCTTCCCGTTCATAACAAAACAACGTTAAATCATAATTCGATATCGAATCAATCAGCTCGCGCCAGCTGCGTACAGCTTCAATCGCCGGCACCCGGCAGCGGTGCGACTGCTCCGCTGCCTCCTTGGCGATTTTGCTCCAGCGTTCCAGACGCTTCGCTTCTTTTTTGCCGTCATACTGCACGATCATCCGCTCGGACTGAAACGGCGCAAACGAATAAGCGCCGATCTCGGTTCCTTTTTGAATGACGAGCTCCATTTTATCGCCCTTGGGCAAGCTTTGCGCGATCGTTACCGACCATACAGGCTCGCTGTCCATCGGCAGCTCCTCCACGATCCGGGCCGTAACCTCGGTCGCACTAGCCTCCACGACAGCCGCAAGCGCAACGCGTGACTGCCCGTCACTGACGATAAACTTCTGGTCTTCCTTCATCCGCATGACACGAACCACATGAAAGGCGTCTTCGCCCAACAAGCGTACGGTAGAGCCGTCGAACTGCTCCGCGGCTACAAAATATCGCTGCATACAATCATCCTTCATCATAGCATGTTTTAACGGTTAAAATCCATGAATCATTAATAGAAGATCGGCCGGATAATACTTGCAAAAAAATCGATCAATGGACTAATCATGCCTAGAACCGGGTCAAGCGTCACTTTTCTTAAAGGCGGAATAAATACGATAAGCAAGAAAAAGAATACGCCCCACTGGACATTTTGATCCATTTTATAACGAACCTTTAGCGGAACAAGATCTTGAATGATCCGGTAGCCGTCCAGTGGCGGCAGCGGAATCAAGTTGAACACAAACAGCAAGAAATTGAGGCTAATCAAATAGCCTAAAAAAGTAGTAAGGGCAAGACTTACACCTCTGGAACTGTTGGCCAGAACACCTGATGAATCAAGTGCATATAAAATCACCAATCCGATAATGCCGATTACAAGGTTGCTGAGCGGCCCGACAGCCGACACCACTACGCCCATCAAGCGCGGATGCTTGAACCGGTTCTGGTTGACCGGCACAGGCTTCGCCCAGCCGAATCCGGCAATCAGAATTAGAATCGCTCCCAGCCAATCGATATGTACCCGCGGATTCAACGTAACGCGGCCGGCATCATAAGCCGTATTGTCACCAAATTTGTAGGCGCTGTAGGCATGAGCGAATTCATGCACAGTGAACGCGATAATCAGAACAAGTGCAACAAACGGCAGGTCTTGTATTGGATAAGCGAGAATGCTATCCCAGTTCATTTACTCACCTCGGCTTTCGTACGACGAATGCAATCCAGTCCTCGTCACGGTGTTTATGCTCAATCTCAAATCCGGAGCCAATGAGACCTTGTTCTACATCTGTCTCTTTATTTTTAAAGATACCAGATGCGATATAAATACCGCCTGGCTTAAGCGCTGCGTATACATCGTCGGTGAAGAGCAAAATAATATCCGCCAAAATATTAGCGACGATGAGGTCGACCGGCAGCGATACGGACGTTTGCCGAGCTTCGCTTTCATTGGCCTCAAACACCACTTTCCCGCCCAAAACGCCCATCAGATCGCTTTCAATCACTTCGATCGTATCCGACAATCCGTTCAAACGGACATTTTCTGCCGCACTGGTGACCGCCACCGGGTCCAAATCAAGCGCAAGTACACGCTTCGCTCCCAGTTTGATCGCTCCAATAGCCAAGATACCGGAACCCGTACCAACGTCGATAATCTCTTCGCCGCCTTGAATGACCGATTCAAGCGTCTTCAAGCAGAGGGACGTTGTTGGATGTGTACCCGTGCCAAACGCCATGCCAGGGTCCAGCTCGATAATCTTTTCGTCAGGGCCCGCTTCGTATTGCTCCCATGTTGGCTTAATCGTCAGCGTATCGGATACGCGGATCGGTTTGAAATATTGCTTCCACGCATTCGCCCAGTCTTCTTCGTCAACAAGCTTGGAGCTGATCTCATAATCGCCGGGATCGATGCCAAACTCCCGCAGCTGATCAATCCGAGGTCTCAGCGCCTTCTCCAGCTCATCCCCGTTGACGCCTTCAACGAAGTAGCCTTTGATGACAGCATGGCCTTCCGGTATATCGTTAAGCGGAGTTTCATACCATTGTCCGAGCGAGGTGTCGCGCTGTTTGTTCAGCGTTCCCGATTCTTCAATGGATACGCCGCCAGCGTCCATTTCATGCAGGAAGTTCGAGATCATCTCGATCACCTGCTCTGTTGTCGAAATTGTAATTTCATGCCATTTCATTTCATTACCCTCCAGTGTGAAAAACTAACATCTATTGTACACTAATCGGCATGCTTGCACAAAAAGGGATTGCAGCGCCTATGCAATGGTTGTGCTACAATATTGTCTAATTGCTGGAAAAAGTGCGGGCCTCTTCTCATCCCGCCCCATTACGCAGCATTCAGGAGGGCTAACCGATATGTCACCCCGCAACGTCATTAAGGATCAAATACTTCGCGACGAGCGCAAGCGGCAGCTGCTGAACGCAGCTATGCATGTGATCGCCAGGCGGGGACTTCCCGCAACTAAAATCGCCGATATCGCAGCAACCGCCGGCATCAGTGTGGGCAACGTCTATAAATCCTTTAGCTCCAAGGATGAAATTTTCCGCGCTCTTGTAGAAAGCGGTCAGCAGGAATACCGCGAGTTTGTTGAAGAAGCGCTAGCTCTTCCCTCCTCTCCGTATGACAAACTGTATTGGTATACGAGCAGGTGGCTGACGTATAGCAATGGCTGGGCCATCACCGTTATATTGCAGTACGCCCGGACGTCCGAGGCGGTACCCGAAGAATTGACCAAAGCGGTAAGCGAAAGGTTCATCGACAATTTGCGCCCCATGGCCGCTATTATAACGGAGGGCCAGCACTTGGGCATTTTCAAAGCTGGAGACAGTATGGAGCTTGCCCTGATGTATGTATCGATGATGGAAGGACTTATTCTGCACGACATCCCTGGCATTCGGGAAATCGCCAGTCTGACACCTGAAAAGATGATGGCCATGCTGTTAAAATAATGATTGACTATTAATGGCAATTACTGCTATCATGCTTACATAGTGAATAATTATTCATCGTTAGCCTACCGGAAGGCCGGAGGCGCATAACGACTACTTTGATAAAAAGAGTTGTTATGCTTTTTTTATGCCTTTTAAACCAACTTAACCGATCAGAATAATAAAAAACTGACGAACAGGATGTGCATAATGAAGCTGTTTTGGTTCATTCCGACATACGGAGACGGACGCTACCTCGGCACCGGCATCGGGTCGAGAACGACATCCCCCGCTTATTATCGGCAAATCGCCGTTGCAGCGGATGATCTTGGTTATGATGGCGTTCTGCTGCCGACAGGCCGCTCATGTGACGACCCATGGGTTACCGCTTCGGCGCTGATACCCGTTACTAAAAGACTGAAATTCCTCATTGCCGTTCGGCCAGGCCTCATGTCCCCGACACTGGCTGCCCGAATGGCAGCCAGCTTCGACCGCAGCTCTGGGGGAAGGCTCCTCATAAACGTGGTAGCGGGAGGTGATCCTGTCGAACTGGAGGCGGATGGGCTTTTCCTTAATCATGACGAGCGATATGAGCTTACAGATGAATTCATGACAATTTGGCGCCGGCTGCTGCAGCAAGAGAAGGTTACGCTGAACGGCAAGCATCTCCGGGTCGCTGAGGCCGTAAATTTATTGCCAGCACTGCAGCAGCCTCACCCTCCCGTATATTTCGGAGGCTCCTCGCCGGCTGCTATCGGCGTTGCCGCGAAGCATGCTGACTGTTACTTAACCTGGGGTGAACCGCCGGAGCAAATCAAGCAAAAAATGGCTCTCGTTAAAGAAGAAGCGGCAGCAGCTGGACGTACGGTGACATTCGGCATCCGGCTGCATATCATCGTTCGGGAGACAGCGGAGGAAGCTTGGACAGCGGCCGACAGGCTGATCCGGCACTTGGATGATGAAACGATCGCCAAAGCACAGCAAGTCTATGCCCGGATGGATTCCCACGGCCAGCAGCGCATGACGGCCACCCACAACGGAAGCCGCAGCAGCCTGGAGATTGCACCCAACCTTTGGGCTGGTATCGGCCTTGTGCGCGGCGGTGCAGGCACAGCACTTGTCGGAGATCCCGATACGGTGGCTGAACGGCTGCACGAATACCGTGAGCTCGGCATCGACACTTTCATTTTATCCGGGTATCCGCATTTAGAAGAATCGTACAGAGTCGCTGAGCTGTTATTTCCTAAGCTTCGCTCCACGGCAGGAGAAGGTTCACCAGACGCTGTCGCAGAAGGTCAAAGCGGTGAAATGATCGCATACAGCTATAAGCCTGGGAACCATCGTTAGGCGGAGGAGGAGCTCCACATGAAAAAAATTTATAGCCCCGCGCTTTCTGCACTATCGGTATTGCTCGTTCTGCTTCTCTGGTGGCTGATTACAAGCAGGCATTGGGTCAATCCGCTATTCGTCCCTTCTCCGGGTAAAGTGTGGGCGGCCTTCATCCAGATCTTCCATGACGGGTATAAAGGCACTTCCCTACTCCATCACCTGCTATCCAGCCTCTACCGTCTCGGGTGTGCCTTCGCGTTGGCGCTAGCAACGGCAATTCCGCTTGGCCTTATAAGCGGATCATCGTCTGTCATCCGGGCGCTTCTCGACCCTTTCATCGAATTTTACAGGCCGCTGCCGCCGCTAGCCTACTACACCATCCTTGTGCTATGGCTGGGCATCGGTGACTCTTCCAAAATCTTTTTGCTTTACCTGGCGGCATTCGCACCTCTGTATATCGCCGTCGTCGCAGGCGTACGCCGCGTGCCGCTGGACCGCATTCATGCAGCGAGATCGCTTGGCGCTAACCGGCGCAAGCTATTCGTCTATATTTTTCTCCCATCCGCGCTTCCGGAAAATTTTTCACCGGCATTCGAACTGCGATCGGTGTCAGCTATACGACGCTTGTCGCCGCTGAGATGGTGGCGGCCATTTCCGGAATCGGTTGGATGGTGCTCGATGCGAGCAAGTTTTTAAGAAGCGATATTATATTTGCCGGGATCATTCTTATGGGCCTCATCGCCATTGCCATCGACTCTGTGATCCGCTGGATGGAACGGCGATGGGTTCCATGGGGCGGCAAAGAATAGACAGGCGACAATAATAAATAGGAGTGGAACTAAACTATGAGATCGAAACACCGGAATTTTACCGTTTTATCCATCATTCTAATTACATTTGCAAGCATGCTTGCCGGGTGCGGGGCTGATAAAAGCAACAATACGCCGGCAAAAGAAACAGCCCCTGCCGCTGCTTCGCCTTCTCCGGCTGCGGAGACTGTAAAACCGGCAGAAGCTGCTCCTGTACAGCCTAAAGAAGTGAAAATCGGCTTTCAAATCATTCCCAACGCTGAGCTTCTTGTGAAAGCGCAAGGGCTGGTCGAGAAGAAGTTTCCCGACGTGAAAGTAACCTGGCTGCAATTCGATTCCGGCCGGGACGTTAACACAGCCATCGCATCCGGCGGCATCGATCTCGGACTGGCAGGCTCTGTTCCCGTTGCTATTGGACTCGCAAGCCAACTGCCGTATCAAGTGTATTTTCTGCATGATGTCATCGGCGACAACGAAGCTCTGGCTGTCCGAAACAGCTCGAACATAGCAGGTGTCAAGGATTTGGCAGGCAAAAAAATCGCCGTTCCATTCGGCTCGACGACCCACTTCAGCTTGCTAGCCGCCTTAAAACAAGAAAGCGTAGATCCAAAATCGGTTACCATTCTCGATCTGCAGCCTCCTGATATTGTAGCGGCATGGCAGCGCAATGACATCGACGGCGCCTTCGTCTGGCAGCCTTCGCTGGCGAAGCTCGTCGCCGATGACGGCAAGATTATCATCTCTGCCAAAGCGCTCGCTGAGAAGGGCAGCATTACGGCAGATGTCGGCGTCGTACGCAGCGAATTTGCCAAGCAATACCCGCAATTTCTGAAAGACTATGTTGGTTTGCTAGACGAGGCAGTGCAGCTGTACCGTTCGAACCCGAACGAAGCGGCCAAATCACTTGCTCCGCTGCTTAGCCAGCCGGAAGCCGATACGCTCTCGCAAATGAATGAGCTCGTATGGCTCTTGTCTTCCGAGCAATCGGCAGAAAGCTATTTGGGCTCGGGAACGCGTGTCAGCGGGTTTGCGCAGGTGCTTCAAGCGACAGGCGAGTTTCTCGTCGAGCAGCAGACGATACCTTCCGCACCTGATGCGGCTGTCTATCAGCAGGGTATCTACAACGAAGCGCTGACAGGCAAGTAACCATAACGCCAATAACGAAAGGAGCTCTTGCGAATGATAGAAGCGGCAATTGATGATGAGATTTGGAAGTCCGGGGAGCCATGTGAAGAATCCTCCAGGGATGCCGTTGCCTTAAATAGCGTCTCCCTTCGTTACGGCAACGGTAAAGCGGCTGGCAGCCCCACGGATGTATTGGGCTCTGTGCAGCTTCATATTAGAGAGGGCGAGTTTGTTTGCATTCTTGGACCGTCGGGCTGCGGCAAAACTTCGTTGTTAAAGCTTGTCGCTGGCTATGAGAAGCCTACAGAAGGCGAAGTGAAGCTGTATGACCAGCCGCATCCCGGTCCGAACCCGAAGGTGGGCGTCGTCTTCCAGCATGCCAATCTATTTCCTTGGCTGTCCGTAAACCGGAATGTACAATTCGGGCTAAAAATGCTCGGTTTAAAACGGGCCGAACGGAGCCACATAGCCGCTGAAACCTTGAATCAGGTCGGCTTGAGCGCTGCCGCGTCCCTGCTGCCGCATCAGTTGTCGGGAGGGATGAAGCAGCGCGCCGCGATTGCCCGTGCGCTAGCGGCCAATCCGGCACTGCTGCTCATGGATGAGCCGTTTGCCGCACTAGACGCCATTACACGGGAATCGCTGCAATACTTGCTTCGCAAGCTATGGTTAGAGACCGGTAAAACGATTGTATTCATCACGCATGATGTCGAGGAAGCGCTGCTGTTAGGCTCCCGGTTAATCGTAATGAAAGGCGGTCCTGGCCGCATCGAAATCGATATGCCGAATCGTCTTAACCGGGCGTCCGAGCCGTTTGCATTTGCCCGCCAGCATTTGCGCTATGGAGAGACACGAGAGCAGCTGCTCAAGGCTCTTCGCCCTGCTGGTCAGAGCTGGCAGGATTGAGCGGCATGCATAGCAGTCAACCAAACAAAACAGGGCAGTTCGAAGGTCGTCATCGACCTTCGAACTGCCCTGTTCTGGTTTGTGCAGCCGGATATTAACCGATCATTTCCGTTGATCCGCCGATCTGCTCAATTAAATGAACGGCACGGTCAACGACATTTGCATCCACCGTAGCCGTCAGCCATCCGCTTTCATGCAGACCGTTAATTTCAAACGCGCGCAGCGCCTGCAGTTTATGCAGCGCCTCTTGCGCCGCTTCCGGCCCAGAGAAGTTCGCCCGGATTTCGATCTGGTTCATGCCAAAATCCTACTCTTGCTGCTGTTCGTGCGCACGCTGATCCGCTTGAGCGGCACGTTGCGCGGCTTTGCGGTCAGCTTCGTCAGCCAATTCTTCAGAAAACTCTACATCCTCGTTTTCACCGATCGGCAAGTTTGCGAAGTTTTGCTTCTCCAGCTCGTTTTGCTCGTTGTTCTGTGGCATGATTGGAAGCTCCTTTGGTTTATAGATTCATTGGATAGAAACCAACCCGTCTAGCTTTTACATCATTCATCCTAATTATTCGTTCTCATCCCGTCATACTCCGATTTAAAAAGAAAAAAAGCGTTCCGGGCTACTCGCCCCGGAACGCTTTCTTCATTTTATCGAAAATCGATTCATGATGCTCGGTATTGCTTTCGGAAACCGAACTTGTGCTTGCTGTACCGCCGCTGAATTGACGCAGCAAATCCTTCTGCTCGTCGGTCAGCTTCGTTGGCGTAACGACCGTCACCTTCACGTGCTGATCGCCTTGACCGTAGCCGCGAAGCTTCGGCACGCCTTTGCCCTTCAAGCGGAAATAAGTGCCCGTCTGAGTTCCCGCAGGAATTTTCAGCTTCACTTTTTCCGTCAGCGTCGGGATTTCAATCTCATCGCCTAGCGCCGCTTGCACGAACGTAAGCGGAACCTCGCAATAGATATCATCGTTCTCTCGTTCGAAGAACTCATGCGACTTGACGCGGATAACGATATAGAGATCACCGGCAGGACCGCCGCGAAGACCGCCTTCGCCCTCACCGGACAGACGGATTTGAGCGCCGTCGTCAACGCCCGCAGGGATGCGGACATTAATTTTACGCTGTTTTTTGCACTTTGCCTGCGCCATGGCAGGTTCCGCATTTTTCCTTAATAACACGACCCGTACCGGAGCAGTTCGTACAAGCACGGCGATTGACCATACGGCCAAACGGTGTATTTTGCACAACCTCTTGCTGACCGCTGCCTTTGCAGGTAGAGCAGGTTTCCGGTTTCGTACCCGGCTTAGCTCCCGATCCCGTACAAGTGTCACAGGTTTCCGTACGCGGAATCGTAATTTCCGTTTCTTTGCCGAATACGGCTTCCTTGAACTCTATGGTCATCGTGTATTGCAGATCATTGCCCCGCTGCGGAGCATTCGGATCACGACGACCGCCGCCTCCGCCGCCAAAGAACATATCGAAGATATCGCCGAAGCCGCCTCCGCCAAAGTCTCCTGAGAAGCCGCCGGCGCCTCCCATGCCCTGGTTAGGGTCAACATGGCCATAACGGTCATACGTCGACCGCTGTCCCTCGTCACTGAGCACGTCGTAAGCCTCTTTGACTTCCTTGAACTTCGACTCTGCGTCCGCTTCTTTATTCACGTCCGGATGATACTTGCGCGCAAGCGACCGGTACGCTTTTTTGAATTTCATCATCGGAAGCGCTTTTGCCTAAGCCAAGCACCTCATAATAATCGCGTTTGTCTGCCAACTGGTTCTCACCTCCACCCATGTTCCATTACAAAAGCTATAAATGCGCGAAGAAGGTCAAAGACAGGAAGCCCCTGACTTTGACCTCACCTCGGTAGCAAGCTTAAGCTAATTATTTGTTGTCGTCAACCACTTCGTAGTCTGCGTCTACAACATTGTCTTTCTTAGGAGCTGCTCCGCCTTCTTGCGGCTCTGCACCTTCTGCGCCTTGCTGTGCTTGCTCATACAGCTTCACAGACAATGCCTGAACGATTTGCGTCAGCTCTTCGGAAGCCGCATTGATTTCTTCAATGTTTTCCGTTGCAACTGCTGCTGCCAGCTTCTCTTTCGCTGCATTCGCTTTGTCGATTTCGGACGCGTCCACTTTGTCGCCAAGATCCTTGATCGTTTTGTCAACCGAGTAGATGAGCTGGTCAGCTGCGTTTTTCGCTTCAACCAATTCACGGCGTTTACGGTCATCTTCAGCGTTCAGCTCAGCGTCTTTCATCATTTTTTCGATTTCGTCTTCGCTCAGACCGCCGGATGAAGTAATCGTAATTTTTTGGCTTTTGCCTGTGCCTTTATCCAAAGCCGATACGTTAACGATACCGTTCGCATCGATATCGAAGGTTACTTCGATTTGCGGAACGCCGCGTGGTGCGAGCGGAATGTCGCTAAGTGTAAAGCGGCCAAGCGTTTTGTTGCCGGCAGCCATTTGACGCTCGCCTTGCAGAACGTGAATTTCTACGCCCGGCTGATTGTCTGCATACGTCGAGTAAACTTGCGATTTGCTCGTTGGAATCGTCGTATTGCGATCGATCATTTTTGTGAATACGCCGCCAGCCGTCTCGATACCGAGCGACAAAGGCGTAACGTCGAGCAATACAACGTCTTTAACGTCGCCTGTAAGCACGCCCGCTTGAACAGCCGCGCCCAGCGCTACAACCTCATCCGGGTTAACGCCTTTATGCGGATCTTTGCCGATCAGCTTTTTAACCGCTTCTTGAACGGCTGGAATACGCGTCGAACCGCCTACGAGTACCACTTTATTAATTTCGCTTGTGGACAAGCCCGAATCGCTAAGCGCCTGACGAACAGGACCCATCGTACGCTCTACAAGGCCAGCAGACAACTCTTCGAATTTCGCACGGGTCAGGTTCATCTCCAAATGCTGAGGAACGCCGTCAACCATCGTAATAAATGGAAGCGAGATCGTAGATGTCAACACGCCGGAAAGCTCTTTCTTCGCTTTCTCTGCTGCATCCTTCAAGCGCTGAACAGCCGCTTTGTCCTTCGACAGGTCGATGCCTTGCTCCTTCTTAAACTCAGCAACCAGGTAATCGATAACGACTTGGTCAAAGTCGTCGCCGCCAAGCTTGTTGTCGCCGCTCGTTGCTTTAACTTCGAAGAAGCCGTCGCCCAGTTCGAGAATCGATACGTCAAACGTGCCGCCGCCAAGGTCATAGACGAGGATGGTTTGGTCTTCTGTTTTCTCCATGCCGTAAGCAAGAGCTGCCGCTGTTGGCTCGTTGACGATACGCAGCACTTCCAGGCCTGCGATTTTACCCGCATCCTTCGTGGCTTGACGCTGGCTGTCATTGAAGTAAGCAGGAACCGTAATAACGGCTTGCGTTACCGATTGGCCCAGGTAAGCTTCCGCATCGGATTTCAGCTTTTGCAAAATAATTGCAGAAATTTCTTGCGGCGTGAAGTCTTTGCCGTCAATCGTTTCTTTATGGTTTGTACCCATATGACGTTTTACCGAGCTAACTGTCCGGTCAGGGTTGGTGATGGCTTGGCGTTTTGCCGTTTCGCCGACAATACGCTCTCCGTCTTTCTTAAAGCCGACAACGGATGGCGTCGTACGGTTACCTTCCGGATTCGGGATTACGACGGCTTCGCCGCCTTCCATTACTGCAACGCAAGAGTTTGTTGTACCAAGGTCAATACCGATTACTTTACTCATCGTCAGTTTCCTCCTAATTTATATGGCTTTTCAGCCCCATTATTGAATAACACTTAGCCGCTAACTTTAACCATCGCAGGACGAAGCACTTTGTCTTTCAGCACGTAGCCCTTCTGCACTTCTTCAACCACGATGCCTTCTTCATGCTCTTCGGATTCCACTGTCATAATGGCTTGATGGAATTCAGGATTGAACGGCTCGCCGACGACATTCATCGCCTGCAGACCTTCCTGCTGCAGCGTTTGCTCCAGCTGACGGAAAATCATGTCCACACCTTTCGCAAGCGATTCATAATCGCCATTGATCGATGCTGCTGCAACCGCCCGTTCAAAGTTATCGACAACCGGAAGCAATTGCCCGATCAGCTTCATCGATGCGTATTGTCCCAGCTCTTCTTTTTCCTTCATGGTGCGGCGGCGGAAATTATCAAAATCCGCTTGCACGCGTAAGTATCGCTGCTGGTTCTCCTCTGCCTGCTGTGCAAGCTCAGAGAGGCGCGGATCCTCTTGAAGCTCGGCTTGCGCCTCCGCTTCCTGTCCTGCTTGCTCCTGCTCCGTTACGGTTTCCTCAACCGCTTCGTTATGTTCGTTACTCACCCAATTCACCTCCTTATTTATACCAACGGCCTAGCATAAGCGCCATATCCTTCGAAATAATATTAAGCAGACTAATGACTTTACCGTACTCCATCCTTGTCGGTCCAAGAATGCCAATGGTGCCCAGCGACTGTCCGTCCACTGAATAGGTGGCGGTTATTAAGCTGCAGTTCGCGATAGCTTCTTGGTCATTTTCTGTTCCGATGCGGACTTGTATACCCGAAGGAAGCGCAGAAAACATTTTCATGATAGCAGGCGTTTCGTCCAGCAAATCCAAAATCGTCTTCACTTTATCGACATCCTTGAACTCCGGCTGCGTCAGCATATTCGTCGTCCCGCTAAGGAAAATGCGATGCTCATCGTCGCTTTGCAGCGCTTTGTCGAGAACGCCCAGCACTTCTTCGCAATGATCGATGTAACGATCCAGCTCCTGGCCCATTTCGGCGTGCAGCTTGGACTTCAGCCGAATAAGCGGTACACCAACCAGCTTCGTGTTCAAAATCCGTACAACCTTCTCCATTTCTTCCATGCTTACGCCCGGAGGAATTTGGATCGTACGGTTTTCCACATGCCCTGTGTTCGTGACGATAATCGCTACAGCTGAATTTGCATCAAGCGGCACCAGACTGAAATGCTTAAGTGAGGTGCTGAACATTTCCGGTCCAAGCAAAATCGACGTATAATTCGTCAGATTAGACAGGATCATGGCCGCATGCTGGATAACCTGCTCCATTTCATTCACTTTTTCAGAGAAAAAAGAACGTACTTTCGTCAGGTCTTGTTCATTGACTTCATTAAAATTGACGAGATGATCGACGTAATAGCGATATCCTTTGGTAGAGGGAATACGGCCTGCCGACGTGTGCGGCTGCTCCAGAAAGCCAAGCTCCTCCAAATCCGCCATTTCGTTGCGAATCGTAGCGGGACTGAAGCCAACATCGCCTCGTTTAGATATGCTTCGTGATCCGACAGGCTCCGCCGAGCGGATGTAATCGTCGATTATCGCATTCAGTATCATTCGTTGCCGATCAGTCAACATTCCAAATCCCTCCCCAATTATATGCCTATTTCAATACGGCCGTTCTCGCCTCATCGTTAGCACTCATTAAAGTCGAGTGCTAATCATTAATACAAAAATACCAAACCAGCTTAACGATTGTCAAGTCGGTTCGGTATTTTGGCCTGCCATCCCGTTTTCACACGGCTATTCATCTATTCGATCAGCACCCGCAGCACCGCAATTTCATCGCAGGCATGCTGCTTCGGACAATTCACACAATCCGTCCATACTTTCTCCGGAAAAATCTCTTTGTCAACGATACTGAAGCCATTCCGCAAAAAGAACGGAACCGCATAGGTCAACGCCATAATTTTCGGAATGCCTTGCTCTATGGCTTGCGCAATAAGAAAGTCGACCAGCTTGCTGCCAATGCCAAGTCCTTTATAGCCTTCTGTCATGCCAAGCGAGCGAATTTCCACAAGCTCAGAACCGAGCCGGGTGAGCGCGCCGCAGCCGACAACCTCTTGTCCGACCTCCGCTACAACGAAGGTTGAGATCTGACGCAGGAGCGCCTCCTTCGACCTGGGCAACATGATTCCCTGTTCCGCGTAGCCTTTAATTAATTCAAATAACGTATCCACATCGTCCGCTGTCGCGACTCTGCATACTGCCTGCAAACTTTCCGTTGCCATCACTCCGCCTTCGCCTCCACCCGGTGCATATTTAATCTATTGAATAAATATACAGCGGTACGCATGTTTTTTCAAGAGGCAATTTCACAAAAATTTAGCGGGAAGCTTCCTCTTCCAAGCCGATAAAAGAGCCAAACACGTCATTGCCGAATAAAACGCCTTTTTCCGTCAGTCTGTAGCCATAATCATCAGCCTCTTCAATGCGTTCCAGCAAGCCGTCTTTCAACAGCTTATCGATAATCGGCCCGAAAATCTGCTCCAGCGTCTTGCCCGGAAACTGCTTGGCAAAGCTCGAGGCGCGTACGCCTTCAAGCAGCCGCAAGCCAACCATCATAAAGTCCTCGATCGCCTCCAGCTCGGATACCGCATTCGTCTCCAGCCGCGGAAGCTTCGTCTGCGTATAATCAATATAAGGCTGAACGCCTTTTACATTAATATGACGCTCTCTGCCCGCATAGCCATGAGCTCCGGCTCCCAGTCCATAATACGGTTGATTACGCCAGTACGTGGAGTTGTGACGGCCCTCATAGCCAGGACGGGCGAAGTTGCTGATCTCGTAATGCTGATATCCTGCGCCCTTCAGACGATCCATTAAATGGGTATACATCGAGAACTCTTCATCCTCCGACGGCAGCGGCAGCTCGTCCCGCTGATAGAGCTTATGGAACAGCGTGTTTTCTTCTACCTTCAAGCTGTATAGCGAATAATGCGGAAGATCGAGCGCCAACGCTTTCTCGACACTGTCCTCCAGCGTCTCCACCGTTTGACCCGGCAAGCCGAACATCAAGTCGATCGATAAATTCGTAAAGCCCGCTGCACGAGCGTTCTCCAGACTTCGATATACATCGTCTACATTATGAATCCGTCCGATCTTCTCCAGCAAAGCGTTGTTGAACGACTGTACGCCAAAGCTGATCCGGTTCACCCCGCCTGCGAACATCGCAGCAAGCTTATCGGGATCTGTCGTGCCTGGATTGGCTTCCATCGTAAACTCCACTTGCTCGGACAGCGGGAAATGCCGCTTGACCGAAGCCAGGAAGCGTTCCATTTGCGGAGGGGTCAGCACCGTAGGGGTACCGCCTCCAACAAAGACCGTATCAATCATTTGCGGCGGCATCGCAGCGGTCGTCATGACCATCTCTCTTTCGAGCGCATCCAAGTAATCGTCGACCGGCTGGCCTTTAAGCACATAAGAAGTGAAATCACAATAGTGGCACTTATTCGTACAAAACGGGATATGAATGTAAAGCGCCCTCGGCGCTGTATGAATCGCAGTCATTGCAAGTCCTCCTCTCTTATCCAACAGCCGCGATGCGGCTTTATCCTCTATAACAATAAAACGACAGGCTTACGGGGAGGCCGCAATCTGCTCTCCTGTAAGCCTGTCGATTGTATGCCTTAGGTTTAATCCTCGTCGATCTTCAGAACCGCCATGAACGCTTCCTGCGGCACCTCAACGCTGCCGACCTGCTTCATGCGCTTCTTGCCTTCCTTCTGCTTGTCGAGCAGCTTCCGCTTCCGGCTGATGTCGCCGCCATAACATTTGGCCAATACGTTTTTACGCATCGCTTTAACTGTCTCTCTGGCAATGACCTTCGTACCGATTGAAGCCTGAACAGGCACTTCGAACATTTGACGCGGAATCAACTCTTTCATCTTCTGGCAAATAATCCGTCCGCGGTGATAAGCACGGTCGCGGTGAACGATAACGGACAAGGCGTCAACCTGTTCGCTGTTGAGCATAATGTCCATTTTGACCAGATTGGAACGACGGTAACCCGATAATTCATAATCGAAGGACGCATAGCCTTTCGTGCTGGATTTCAATTGATCGAAGAAATCGTACACGATTTCCGACAATGGAATCTCATACGTGAGCGTAACGCGGTTCGTATCCAAGTATTCCATATTAACGAATTCGCCGCGTTTGCCTTGGCAAAGCTCCATAATGGCGCCAACAAAATCATTAGGCACAATAATAGCTGCTTTAACATAGGGCTCTTCGACATATTCCAGCTTGCCCGCTTCCGGATAGTTGGACGGATTGTCGATATCAATAACCGTTCCGTTCGTCAGTGTCACGCGGTAAATAACGCTTGGTGCTGTCGTAATGAGCGGAATGTTGAATTCACGCTCAATACGTTCCTGAATAATCTCCATGTGGAGCAGTCCGAGGAAGCCGCAGCGGAAGCCGAAGCCAAGCGCCGTAGACGTCTCCGGCTCATAGCGGAGAGAGGCGTCATTAAGCTCCAGCTTTTCCAGCGCTTCGCGAAGGTCGTTGTAGTCCTGAGTCTCAATGGGATACAGACCGCAGAATACCATCGGATTGATCTTCCGGTAGCCCGGCAGCGCCTCAGGTGCAGGACGCTTCGCCTCCGTAATCGTATCACCGACGCGCGTATCCTTCACATTCTTGATGCCTGCGACAACAAATCCAACATCGCCAACCGCCAGCTCGTCTACAATCGACATGCGCGGCTTGAATGCACCTACTTCAATAACTTCGAATTCAGCACCCGTCGCCATGAAGCGGATTTTTTTGCCCGCCTTGATGCTGCCGTCAATAACCCGTACATAAACGATTACCCCTTTGTAAGGATCGTAGTGCGAGTCAAAAATGAGCGCCTTGAGCGGGTTGTCCGGATCACCTGTCGGTGCTGGAACCTTCTGAACAACCTGCTCCAAAATTTCCTTAATGCCAATGCCTGCTTTAGCCGAAGCAAGAACAGCATCGCTTGCATCCAGACCAATTACATCCTCAATCTCTTGCTTGACACGCTCCGGTTCAGCGCTTGGCAGGTCGATCTTATTGATTACAGGCAGTATTTCAAGGTTGCTCTCCAGAGCCAAATATACGTTAGCCAGCGTCTGCGCTTCAATCCCTTGCGCCGCATCAACGACAAGCAGTGCGCCTTCGCAGGCCGCCATGCTTCGCGATACTTCATAAGTGAAGTCGACATGTCCCGGCGTATCAATCAAATTGAGCAAATATTCTTCGCCGTCATCCGCCTTGTATGTAAGACGAACGGCTTGCAGCTTTATCGTAATGCCGCGTTCCCGCTCCAAATCCATTTGGTCCAGTACCTGCTCCTGCATCTCACGCGAGGTCAAAGCCCCGGTAAACTCGAGAATACGGTCCGCAAGCGTAGACTTGCCATGGTCAATATGAGCAATAATTGAAAAATTTCTTATTTTCTTTTGCCGGTCACGAACGTCAGTCATGCCTAACCCCCACACAGTCCAATATTCCATCTATTATATCAGTTTGGAGGATTGCCAGCAATGAGCATTACATAATACACTTCAGCAGCGGCTAGTTGGTCACAGAATCGAACAGAGAAACGACAAATTTAATGCCGCCTGTCGTAACGGATTGCAGAAAGCCGGAGGTACCGTCTGCCAGCTTGTTGACGGCAGGCTCATGCGCTCTGCCGTCAATGCCGGGAAGCCTTTCCCTGCGGCTGCCGCGCTCTGCGATTTCTCTAACTTCGGCCAGCTCCTTCTCCAGTTTGGCGATCTTCTTCTCGGCAGCAGCCGACATACCGGAAGAGGAAGGCGCGCTGCCGTCAATAACGCCTTCATCGCTTGAGCCAGCGGAATGTGCTGACGGCAATGTAACGGACGTTTGGCCGCCCTCGATTGGCCCATAAATCCGCTCGATGCCGGATTGCGACATTTCCATCGCATACAGAACGATAAACACAAGAGCTCCCCCCAGTATGGCCCACTTTATCGCGCTCCGTTTCATATCCAAGCCCCCTCTTAGCTTTTTGGTGCGGTTACCTTCTCCGCGTCCCAATAAATGTCGGCAATAATTTTGGCCAGCACATCTGCCGTCCGATAGCTTTCTTGCAGCGTGTTGTCAACGCCGCCGATCTCAATCAGAACGCTGTCCTCGGCAAGTGATTGATTGTACTCGCCGTTGCCGGTAGCGGCCGTCTTGCCATAGATTCCTCTTGAAATCCCTGGATATTGTTTCTCGAGCTCATCGTGAATTTGGGTAGCGAACGTTTCGTTTTGCTGCCAGTCCGGATTTTTATGACCGATGATGAAGTAGACCTGCGCATAGCTTTTGCCGCCGATGTCAACCGTCGTATATTTTCTCTTTTGCGAATCGCGGTGGATATCAAAGAAAAACTTCAGATCTTTGCTGCTTGCCATCGCTTCCTTAACCGTCTTCATCGAATACTTATAGGAAAGCTCCCAGCGGTAATCCTTAATAGCTGTCGGGTAGTCCGTGTCGGAATGCATCGCCCCAACACCCTGCTCTTCTAGCTTGGAAGCGAGTCGTTTGCCAACCAGCGTAATATTTTTCGTATCGGAGTTAGGATCCTTAGCCGTACCCTTCAGCTCCGGATACCAGGATTCGCGATTATGGGAATGATAGATGAAGGCGATTTTACGTCCGTTCGTCGAATGTCCGCCAATATTCGGTTCAGGATCAGGCGTTTCGGTCGGCTCAGGTGTCTGGACGGGAGGCGTCGTCGGATCATCAGGATTGGCAGGATCAGGCCCCGCAACTTCGCTTCCATCCCCTTCACCGGGGATCGGGACATTGTCTTCAGGGCCGATTGCCGTATCCGTACCAACACCTTTGCGGATTAGAAACGATTTACTCGCGCCCATGCCAGGAATCTCTCCCGCAAGCAGACTCTTGGGATCGCTTGGATTAATATCAGTCATCAGCCGAATAAGAAAGCTGCTAATTTGTTTATTATTCAACGGCTCCGATTTCGTCTCGCTTTGAAAAGCAGGCATCTCCATCTCCAGCATGTCCCCAAAAAGACCGCTTGAAACAGCTGCCGCAAATCCTTTCATCGAAGATATCGGCGCTGCGTCCGACCGTTGATGCGCCATACCGGCCATTCCGATCGCAACAAAAAACAGCATCGAGCTGAACGACAAGATGGCAAACGTTTTTCCCGTCACAAGCAATTGGCGCAGCCTTCTGCTCTCCCGCGCAACATCGAGCAACATAATTCGTCTCATAATGACCTCCCGCCGTTGTCCATAGGTTAGATGCTATTAATCTATGAACTTCAGGGAGCTGATAGAACCGAATATATGAATATACTGCAGATGAAATTTTAATAGATTCATATACAGATTGATCCAAGCAGATGCCGGCACAGCAAAAAACCGACGTTGGCCGTATGCTGTCGCAACGGGCGTCGGCGGGATTGTTCGTGGGATTGCTGACCGGCTAGTGTGTATAGGCGGCTACGTTATCTGTATCTACCGCGTCATGCAAGGCGGCATTCAAGCCGCTGGCGATAATATTGGCGATATCCTCGATGAATTGATCGATTTCTTTAGGCGTCACTAGCAGATCGTGGCCGATCGGATGAAGCACTTCTTTTACAAGCTGCAGACGCTCCCGCTCATCCATCTGGTTCATGAGACCAAACACTTGATTATTATCCGCTTTGTTAGCCGCCATATGGCCGCGCATCAGATCGATGGCACTGTTGACGATCGTCGACGCATATACGACGGTTGGAACGCCTATCGCAATGACCGGGACGCCCAAAATATCCTTCGTCAGCCCTTTCCGCTTATTGCCGATCCCAGAGCCAGGGTGAATTCCGATGTCGGCAATTTGAATCGTTGTATTGACGCGCTCCAACGACCGGGATGCCAATGCATCAATTGCAATCACGACATCCGGATTCGTCTTCTCGACGATACCATGTACAATTTCACTGGATTCAATACCTGTAATGCCAAGCACACCAGGAGCAACGGCGCTGACTGCGCGATATCCGGGCGCCACTTGATCGGGCATAAGCTCGAAGAACTGACGGGTAACCATCACATTCTCCACGACGAGCGGCCCAAGCGCATCCGGCGTAACGTTCCAGTTGCCTAAACCGACGATTAGTACTTTCGCTGTCTTACCTACACCTACACGCTGCAAAAATGCTTCGAAATGTTTGGCGAAATGCGTAGCCACCCGGTCCTGAAGCTCCGTATCCTGATTGCGAAGCTCAGGCACCTCCAGCGTTACATAATTGCCCAGTACTTTGCCTATAGCCTGCGAGCCCTGCTCATTTTGCACCTCAAGCTCAGTAATCGTAATGCCATTATCCTCAAAAGTTTTGGATACGATACCCGGTATCGAGCCGCCGCCTGACTGTTCCGCGATCTCCTTTGCCTCCAGCGCCAGATCGGTGCGTACATTATATTGCTGCAAGTCCAGATTACTCACGATAATGTCTGTCTCCCTTCAAAGAAGTGCGAAGTTTCTTCCGTTATTGTTTGCAAGAGGCGGCATTTCATACTTTCACCTTCGACATCCTTCCAGCTCTTGCTTTTAAGACGTACGCATGGTAATATATTTTAAGTTGTTTACTTAGAATAGAACCAACTTACGCACTATGCTTTTTCGGCAAACTATGTAGGAGGTGAAACTCGATGCCAAACATTAAATCCGCAATCAAACGCGTTAAAACGAGCGAAAAACGTCGCGCTTTGAACGCTTCCCAAAAATCCGCGCTTCGTACGGCTGTTAAATCTGCTGACCAAGCAATCGCTGGCACTGATGTAGACGCAGCTAAAGCTGCTCTCGTCGCTGCAACGAAAAAATTGGACAAAGCGGTTACTAAAGGCCTGATTCATAAAAATGCGGCTTCCCGCAAAAAATCTCGTCTTGCTAAAAAGCTGAACGCCCTTTCGGCACAAGCTTAATAAGCGACACCGCTTCACGAAAAGGCTTCACATCCCGGGTTACCGGAGTGTGAAGCCTTTTTTTATTTTGATTGAATCGAGCACAAGTTGTAAGGGATTAGCAGTAAATGCGGTTGTTTCTGCGCAGAAGAAAAGAGCATAGCTGGCTGCTAGGCTCTGATTGGCGTGAGACGGGATTGGCGTTGTTTATTGCTTAGATAGAATCTGCTGTGAAAACTTTATCTTAGGGGATAATCGCTCTCCCTTAGCTATATGTATGCATGATGTACCGCCATCTATTTTGGCATCCAACATGTAATCGACCACCGTCATGTAACGCCACATCATGCGCTGGGAGCCATTTTCGCTCATTTTGTTACGAAGCTGGACTATTGAGGTGGCAAGGTAACAAAACCACGGTTTGACCGCCGACGTGCGGCCGAACCCACGTGCCGCGACGGCACCGCTCCTCGGGAGGCACGTGATGCAAGGTACGGAAAAATCAAAATGTAAATCTGCATGTTGTTGGCGCTTATTTCGACGATTTACTCCATCAAAATGCAAATGTGCAGTTTGATTGGCTCAAAAACCCCTTATACCCTGAAATCAGGGCATTGCAAATGTACTTTTGCATTTTGAAGGCTGTTTTGTCCTTCTTAGGCTTATCAGCTTGCACTTTTGCATTTTGATAGCGGGAGGGCGAGTGTGTAGGTGATTTTCGCATCTGAGTTCGCACTGAGAGCTGGTCGAAGTCGATCAGCACAACTTGACCGTTCCCTTGCTTGATGCAACATTTAGAGCTGGTACTTATTCTGCTTATTTGCTGGACGCTCGAGAAGATACAAAGATCGTTGAGAACTTCCTAACATGCCGGTTTTTCGACACTCTAAACAAGCATAGCTGCAGCTGATTGCTACGCCCCTTGCCCTTGCTTCGTTCCAAGCGCCAGTAAGTAGAGTTCAAGACCTAACACTTTATCTACAGCACCGGTTTTCATCCGGTAATCCAGATCGGCAATGGATGCGAGCAGTACGCCAAGACGCGGTACGGCAAACTTACGGCTTTTCTCAGCCGCCAGCTTAACCGCATAAGGATGGAGACCCAGTTGTCCCGCCATCTGCTGCGGCGTATAGCGATGCTGCTCCAGCTCTTTAATTTGCAGCATGATTCGAAGCTGTCTTGCGATAAGGGCTGCGATTTTAATCGGCTCCTCACGCCGTAATAACAGAGAACGATAAAGACGCAGCGCTTTATCAACCTGCAGCTCCGCAATTGAATCTACAAGCGCAAAAACATCCTCATCAACCGTCGAGGCGGTTAACAATTCAACCTGCTCAACACCGATAACGCCGCCTTCTCCGGCATGAAGGCAAAGCTTGTCCATTTCAATCGCCAGCTGCTGCATATGTGCGCCTACCCGGGCAAGCAATAAATCAGCCGCGTCTGGAGTCATTTTACGATGCTGCTCTTCCGCCCGCTTCACGACCCAGCGTTTCAGCTCAGAGGCGTCAAGCTCCTGAAATGGCAGTAATGCATTGCGGTCCTTCAGCATCTTAACGAGCTTCCGACGCTCGTCCAGCTTTTCCGCATTGACGATAAATAGCATAACTGTCGTTTCAGAAGGGATATCGAGATATTGCTGCAGCCGTTCCGTCTTATGCTCCAGCTTCCCGCCCTCTTTGCCTCCAGCAGCAAATACGGACGCGTCCTTGACGATAACAAGCTTCCGCTCAACGAAAAATGGCAGCGTCTCCGCCTCCAGAGCCGCTTCTTCAATTATCGTCTCCGACGTATCGAATTTGACGATGCCAAACTCCCGCTCATCCGGTGTAAACATCGCTTCAGCCAGCGTATCGGCGAACTGCTGTATCCGGTACCGGTCGCTGCCATAGAGCACATAGGCCGGACGAAACTTGCCGTTTTTTATTTCCTTTAACGCTTCTTTTGCATCCATTTCGCCGCTTGCTCCCTTCGTTTGCAATTGAACGGCAACAAAGGGATGTGCCTGTTCGGCCTCATCCCTTTGTCCCTGAACATCTATATAAACACCGGCAGGCAGGTCCATGGTACCGTCCCTGCGGATGGTCATACGACGATCAAGGTTCGCCGCAGACTTCTTTGTTCTACACTATACGCGCATGAACCGAAAAGTGTGCGAATAACCTGCCGTTTTCTTCAAATCAATGATCGGCTTTCGTTTCCTTCAACTGTGCTACGTCCACGACATAGCGTTCCATGCCGCCTTGATCCAGCTGAATTTCGTAAGTCAATTGATTATTGTCTTCTGACCAGGTCATCTTCGATATTTGCCCGTTTTTGCGCGGCGTTTCAAATACAACTTCGTCCGCCTTCGAAATACGAACGACAAAGCCTGATGACTGTGCGACATAGACACCGTCTGCCGAAGCTGCTGTAAGCAGTGCAGGGCTGTCGGGTGCAAGTCCCTCTGGCTTTTGTCCCTGCTCGCTACCGGCTGCGTCTCCGGTTCCTCCGCCATCAGACGAGGAATTGCCTTCACTTCTGTCGATCACGCCACCTGTAAAAATCTTCTGAGTATCATCTTTCTGTGGATACACAGGAATCGGATTCTCTTTGCTAGCCGGCGCATTAGCAGCTTCATGATTGAAGGATTCCACATTCACTTCGCCAGCGTGCTCATCAAACGCATACTTTTTCACTTCTCGCGAAAGTGATTTGTTTGAATCAGCAGTAGCTGAATCCGCTACAGTATTGCTGAGGCCCATCTTATCGCTCGAACTGTTCTCAAATAGCCCGGCATTATAAGAAACGATGAACATACCTGCCACTACGCTTGCTGCGATTGCGCCGCTCCACATCCGCCATCCCGGTTTTCTTCGTCTTGGCGCCGCACTTCGGCTGCCCGGATTTACTTCGGACGTTTCCATGGAAGCCGCTTCCGAAATGCGATGGGATTCAAGCTGTTCCAGCTGCGGCATAATCGCATCGACCAAACTATAGCTAGGCATTACTCTAGGTAAATTTTCAAGCTCGGACGACAGCTTCTTAAGCCGTTCAAACATCGCAGCGCAGTCCGGACATTGCCTGGTATGCTTGAGTAAAAGCTGATGCTCTTGTTCGTCGAGATCACCGTCAAGCTGCCTATGCATTAATTCAATCACCTCTTGGCAATTCATCCCCGGACACCACCTTTCTGATAATCTTGAAGTAACGTTTGAAGCTGTTGCCTAGCTCTGAATAAGTAGGATTTGACCGTATTCAACGGCAGATCAAGAGAATCTGCGATCTCGTTATAAGAGAAGTCCTGCAAATAACGAAGGACTACGACAGCACGATGATGTTCAGGCAGCTTGTCAATGGCAGTTCGAATATCTTGAATCGCATATGCGGACATAACCTCGTTCTCCACATTTTGCTTTTCTCGAAAAACCATATCATGCTCCTCGATGGATACGGTTGGCTTGCTTCTTCTAAACTTGTCGATACAAATATTCGTTACTATTCGTTGTATCCATGTTTTGAACTGAGCCTTCTCTTCGTATGAGCCGATTTTCGTATAAATTCGAATCAGCGCTTCCTGCGCTGCATCCATCGCATCCTGCTCATTATTTAATATATAGTAGGCTGTCCGATAAACATGGGTTTCAATCTCTCGCAAAAGAGTAATTAAAGCGTCGCGATCACCCGACTGAGCGGCTCTAATGAGATCCGGCTCCACCACGAGGGCTCCTCCTCTCTTGCAACCTCTTTGACGAGCAGGCTGCAATGAATGTTGCACTAATGAATGAATTATTACTTTATTTTATTTAGTCCTATGTTATGGATTGCATATTCAAACGAGAAGTCTAGTTCAATAGGCTCGTTTTGTGCAGTACAAAATAGAAAACTCCACAGTAAAGGATATCAAAAAAAAACAACTCCGTATAGAGGGAGTTGCTAGTGGAAAAGGCGTGATTACGTTAGAAATTGACTTCTGGTGCTTATTATGGAGGGTGATGGGTACGCACGAACACTCATAGGGGAGGGTATGGAGCGAACATAATTCGCTATTTAAGGAAATAAAATTCGTTAGTGTCCGAATTGATACTGACGGATTTAAAGAGAACGAATTAAATTTCGCTGTTCGCGAATTCAAGTTCATGAGTAGCGAAATTTAATTCGTTGTAGCAGAATTGAGGATTGCATAGACTCTCGATAACGAGTTTACATTCGTTGTATAACGAACCAGCTTCGTTAAAACTCACGATATATGCTCTATGAATACTAAATGGCAAGAATCCGAGCTCTGCTAGTCACTATGTTTAACTGTGCGGACGAACAGCCCCTTTTTATTGGCTTTATAGCTAACTTCCCCATACACATCAGTTCTTAGAAAATCGCTCCCGGCGGATTCTAGCCTGCTAATAACATCTGGATGGGGATGACCGTAAGTATTTGTTGCTCCAACTGAGGCTACAGCCTGATGGGGATGCCAAAATCGAAGCCATTCATCTGAGGTTGAATATCGGCTTCCATGATGGGCTACCTTCAGCACATCAACGCTGCTGCAGCAATTACCCGATATTGGCGGCGCATCGCGCCATAGACGATTGATTGCACTTTCAGTCGGCGAATCAATATCGCCAGTCAATAGAAAACTGCTGCTGTACATGCTTAAATACAGGACAACGCTTCGCGGATTTTGATCTTTTTCGATAGGAATGCTGGCTTGCTCGTTTGGAGAGACGGCTTCCGGCCATAGTACCGTTAATGCCGTATCATCTCCAAGCTTCCATTGCTGTCCGGCCTCCGCACGGTATAGCGGAATTTTTTGTTTTACCGCAAGCTTCAGCAGGCTTTGTGCATCCTCAACCTCCTTCATGCTTCCGTTCCACAATATTCCCTTTACCGGAATCGTCTCGAGCACCGCCGTCAAACCTCGAATATGATCACTGTCTAAATGTGAAATGACGAGCAAATCGAGCTTGTGTACACCGCGTTTCATCAGTAAAGGAACGAGCACCTTTTTCCCAACCTCAAACGGGTCACTTCGGTCCCTCCACTCCTCACCCGGCTTGCGGAAGCTGAGCGTGCCTCCCCCGTCAATAAGCAGTCTTTTCCCTTCTGGCGTCCGGACATAGATTGCATCGCCTTGACCGACATCCAATATATGTACAGTGCCATTCCGGTTCAGCATGTCAGGGTAATAAGCATAAATAAGAAGGACTGCCGCTCCTAATCCGACCATCCATAAAGCCCGGCTTCTCCATTTCATATCTGGATTCGCGGTAAAAGTCTCTTGCTCCCCAGCCGGGAGAGAAAGATCAGCGGTTTCTTCTAATTGCTCAACTTCAGCCTGTGATTTCAACTTTCTTGACGGGAGAAGTCTGGCAGCTGCTATAAAAAGTACATACCAGGCAGCAATCCACCAAATCGGCGGAGTCGCCCAGATCGTACGTAAAAAGTCGACTTGCGCCATTTGATCCACAATCCAAAAGGTAAGATTATTGCCATAGATACTTGCTATCGCCAGCAGCTTGCCGCCCAGATACCAGAACGAACCGATAAACAAAGCGATCGCACCAATCGGCATCACGATAGAACTAATAAACGGAACAAGCAGTAAATTTGCAGGGAGCGAGAGTAAATGAAACTGGTTAAAATAATAAATAGAGACCGGAAACGAAGCGGCTTGGGCCACAACGGTTACGGCTGTCAAATCAAGCAGCCATCTTCCTCTTTTCCATTCGGGCATCGTTTTTCGCAGCCGCGGCACACCGATAATCAGTCCGGCTGTTACTATAAAGCTGAGCTGGAAACTTACATCTCCAATATAATAGGGCTCCCAAGCGAGCATTAGAACTGCTGCTGCCGCAAGCAGATGCAGACCGTCCTTCAGCTTGTCCATTCGTGCAGCAAGCAAGCCCAGTACAGCCATTAAGCCAGCGCGCATGACGGAAGGCGATGCTCCGGAGAGCATCACGTAGACCGGTACGGCGAACATAAGCGTCACAAGCATACGCTCCCGAGTCATTCGCATAAAGCGTAGAGCAGCTCCAAGCACGTACATAAAGACAGCAACATGGAGACCCGAGATAGCCAATATATGCGTTAAGCCGAGGCGTGAAAATTGCTGGAACTGCTCGGGATCGAGGTCCTCGCGAATACCGAGGACCAGACCTTGCATGTATCCGGACTGATCGGACGGATACATGCTTCCTAGCCGCGCGCCAAGCCATCCGCGCGCTTGGTCTACGCGGCCGAGCAGCACGGCCGCGGTCCACCCGGGGCCCGGCGACACTTCGACGGCGCCGATGCCCTTTGCTTTGAGCAGCCAGTGTATCTTCTGGCTGCTTAGATAGCGGCGGTAATCGAAGCCGCCGCTATTGGATGCGCTTGCCGGCAGCGTTAGCTCGCCGGCAATGCGCACGCGTTCGCCGCGTTGCCACTCGGCGGCGAACGCTTGGTGCGGCTGCTGCTCCAGCCGCACATGCACAAGCAAGCGCTCGCGCAGCAGCCGCGGCGCTGCTTCGCCTCCAACGCTGACGGTCTCCGCCGTCACGCGAAACATTGCACGGTCGCCGTCGATCTCGACCGGCGACCCAATAACGCCAAGCACTTCCACTTGGTAGGAAGTGCCTGGCGTTACCGCCTCTGCGGCGGAGAGCAGCTCTGGCAGCGCCGTCACGTTGCGGGCATCCGCCCACAACCGCTCCCCTGCGGCGACCGTGCAGCCGAGCAGGCATACGACAGCTAGACGCGGCGTCGCCTGCCTGCATAGCACAAGCGCCAGTGCTGTTACAACTAGCGCTGCAACTGCAAGCCCCAGCGCGGCAGTTGACAACGCCGCTGCTGCCGTGCTGCCAAACACCCAACATACCGCGAACCACACAATCGGTCTTCGGTTCAACATCCCATTCACTCCTCCCGCGCCGCATCAGTTTTCTCAGCTAGTAATCCAATCCTTACTCCCTGCCATCCTCTAACTCTCGTACGCTATCAATCCTATTAAATAGATGCTCCCTCACCACTACCCTAATTCAACCATCGTCACGGTCACTCTTTCTTATTTCTGACTCTGCTAGCTCGCATCTCGTGAAACAAAATGCAAAAGTACATTTTGAAAAGCATAAAATAGCCGTTTTACCGATTCAAAATGCAAAAATACAGTTTGTTGAGCAGAAAAACGGCTGAAAGCGGCTTTTCCTGGAATCAAAATGTACTTTTACATTTTGACGGTGTTTTCTGCAGTTTTCGGCTAATCAAAATGTACTTTTGCATTTTGATACTTCTCTGTACGCTTCACGCAGCCCAAAATTTAACAACTTATCATGAATTCCAGCTTTCTCTGCTTACACACAGCAAGCAACTGGAGATTCCAACGGACAAACAGACCAATTTTCGTATTTCGTAAGACCCAAAAATTCACAGAGGAAAACGAACCTGCTTCCGACAACTTCAAGCCTGCTGCCTGGCTGCCTGGCTGCCCCTCCCACCTCCAAACATCGCATTTCTTTTCCCACTCCCCAGCACGAAAAAAAGAACCCCCGAACGGCCTAAGCTTTCGCTTAGACGGTTCAGAGGTTCTTCCCCTGTTACTAAATAATAGGTTCCGGAATCGATCCGGCTACGATGTGACGCTCATTGCCGCTTGAGGCGGCGGCTCGTAATCCGAGACGGAGCGGAAAATGATGCCCTTCTGCTCCATTAGAAGCGATACTTTATCGCTGTCCTTCGGATACGACCGATGGTACACAATTTCTTGGACACCGCTGTTGGCCAGCATGTTCGCGCAGGTCCAGCAAGGCTGGTCCGTCACATACACTGATGAGCCTTCCCGATTTACCGGATCCGTGAACAACAGCAGATTCTGCTCCGCATGAATCGTACGAATGCAGCGCTGCTTCTTGATCATCTTCTCCTGACCATCCTCGATGGTCATTTCCAGCTCCTCTGCAATCATGCAGCCCGCTTCCGAGCAGTCAGGCACGCCCATTGGTGCACCATTATATGCGGTGCCCAGAAGCTTTTTGCCTTGTACCAGCAAAGCGCCGACATGACGGCGAGAGCAGCGAGAGCGGGTCGAGACCATATAAGCGATATCCATAAAATAGGTGTCCCAATCTTTGCGTTCCGCTTCCTGCGAACGGCCCGTTGCCATTTGAATCGACTTCCTTTCCATGTTGCGCTAGATCACCGGTTCGGGCAGCTTTGCAGCCCCTATACGGAAATCTATTCTAGATGACGTGACTTGCGCTTAGTTATTACTATTATAATAGCTAATTAGCCTTCTTGGCTAATGCGAAGCGCTTGCTCCAGATCGGCCAAAATATCGCCGATACCTTCCGTGCCGATCGACAGGCGGATCAGACCTGGCGTTACGCCAGCCGAAATCTGCTCGTCAGCGGAAAGCTGCTGGTGCGTCGTGCTCGCTGGGTGGATGATCAGCGACTTGGAGTCGCCCACATTCGCGAGATGCGAGAACAGCTTCACGGAATTGATTACTTTTTTGCCGGCTTCAACCCCGCCTTTAATGCCAAAGGTCAAAATCGCGCCTTGGCCGTTCGGCAAGTATTTGAGCGCCAGCTGGTGAGACGGGTGGCTTTCCAGACCCGGATAGCTAACCCACTCTACCGCTTCATTCGTTTCCAGATATTTCGCAACTGCCAGTGCATTGGAGCTGTGACGCTCCATACGCAAATGCAGCGTCTCCAAGCCTTGCAGCAGCAGGAAGGAGTTGAATGGCGACAGCGCAGCGCCCATGTCGCGAAGCAGCTGTACTCTCGCTTTGATGATGTAAGCGATAGGACCTACTGCATCCGTGTATACAACGCCGTGATAGCTTGGGTCCGGTTCAGTCAAGCCAGGGAACTTGCCGCTAGCTTTCCAGTCGAATTTGCCGCCGTCAACGATAACGCCGCCGATGGACGTACCGTGTCCGCCGATGAATTTCGTCGCCGAATGAACGACGATGTCCGCGCCTTGCTCGATTGGACGCTGCAAATACGGGCTGGAGAACGTGCTGTCAACAATCAGCGGAATGCCGTTCTCATGCGCGATAGCAGCAACTGCCTCCACATCAAGAATGTCGCCGCGCGGGTTGCCGATCGTTTCGGCATAAAGCGCTTTCGTCTTGTCCGTAATCGCTGCACGGAAGTTCTCAGGATCAGACGGATCTACAAAAGTGACTTTAATGCCCAGCTTGGCAAGCGTATTGGAAAACAGGTTGTATGTGCCGCCATAAAGGCTGGCTGCCGATACGATTTCGTCGCCTGCACCGGCGATATTTAAAATCGAGTACGTGATCGCTGCTTGGCCGGAACCTACCGCCAACGCGGCCGGAGCTCCTTCCAGCAATGCGACGCGTTTCTCGAATACATCCGTTGTCGGGTTCATAATACGGGTATAGATGTTGCCGAATTCCTGCAGCGAGAACAAATTTGCCGCATGATCGGTATCCCGAAAACCGTAAGAAGTCGTTTGGTAAATTGGCACCGCACGAGAAAAATGTAGTCGGGTCGATTTCCTGGCCTCCGTGAACGGAAAGCGTTTCGAGTGAGAGCTTGCGTGGTTCTTGTTCTGACATCACTGACAACTCCTCAAACATAATTTTTGCTGATCCTGACAGACATTTCGACTGTCTACGCCTGACGCTGTGCGCCTTGCCCGGAACGCGATTGGACTGGGATACATTTCCTCCAGCCTTCTCCTATTCTCTCACATTTATGGACGAGCTACAATGCTATCTTTCATTCCCGCAAGCAGCTTTGGACCTATTCCTTTTACCCGCAACAAATCATCTGCCGAGGAGAAAAATCCATGCTGCTCCCGTTCATTCACAATCGCCTGCGCCTTGGCAGGACCAATGCCTTTCAACCCTTTCAACTGCTCAGCTGTCGCACGATTGACATCCAGCTTCCCGCGATCCTCGTCTGCACTTCCTGGAGTATCAGAACCCGCGGTCTCTTGCCCTTTCACCGGCTTTTCCACGGCGTCCTCATTACCCCCGGCAGCTAGTACGTCTCCCGAACCCTTTATACCAGGCTGCCCGGAGGACACACCGCCAGTTCCGCCCTCATGAGGCGCTATCTCCGTTCCCGACGGTGCTTTCTCCGCATAGGGAACATCCTCACTGGCACCAGCCTGAGCTTTTCCACCATTCGAGATATCCTCTCCCGCTCCAGTACGTCCTTTCACCGCACTATGCTCCCCTCCAGCCTGTGCTCCTCCCTTCTGATCCTTCAATGAACCCGGCTCCAGCTCCAGCAGTGCTTGCTCAACCGACCGGTTCAGCGGTAACCAGCCTCTGGCCTCCTCCTCTTTGGGCAGTGCAAAAGCAACCGTAAACATAACCGCTGCCAACACGAACAATGCGGCCAAAATGTACAGCTTAGTCCGCTCTGTCCTCCTGGCCATTTTCATCTTCATTTTCATTTACGTCATCCACCTTCCATAAAAAAGTAAAAAAATGGTCGAAATCATGACATATCGGGCAAGTCTTGATGAATAGAGTAAAAGAGCGAACACGATGCTGACGAATGACACGCATCCGCTTCAGCTAAATCATTCAACTACGGGAGGGCTGGACATGAAGATCGGATTCATCGGAACGGGCACGATGGGAAGCCTGCTTATCGAAGCATTCGTCACGTCTGGAGCGCTCGAGCCGAGCCAAATCGCCGTCAGCAATCGCACCTACACGAAAGCGCTGGCTTTGGCCAGCCGTTTTATCGGAATAAGTGCCGTACCTACGAATGCGGCTTGCGCTGCGAACAGCGATATTATTTTTCTGTGCGTCAAACCGCTCGAATTCAAAAAAGTCGTCGACGAGCTGCTGCCGGTTATTCGTCCTGAGCAATTGGTCGTCTCCATTACGAGTCCTGTATTAATCGCTCATCTGGAAGAAATGCTGCCTTGCAAAGTGGCAAAAGTAATTCCTAGCGTAACGAATTCCGTACTGAGCGGAGCTACGCTTTGCGTATATGGCAGCAGGTTATCTGCCGAAGACGAAGCCAGGCTGGAGCTATTGCTTAATCGCATTAGCAAACCGCTTCAAATTGAAGAGCCTTATACCCGGATCGTCTCCGATCTGTCCAGCTGCGGGCCTGCCTTTGTAAGCTGCCTGATGGAGCAATTTGTAGATGCCGCTGTAGAAGAGACCGGCATATCGCGAGAGGAAGCAGGCAAGGTTGTCGCCTCTATGCTGCTCGGCACCGGACTGCTTCTGACGGAAGGCGGCCTGTCGCTGGCTGACGTCCAAGCCAAGGTAGCCGTGCCTGGCGGCATTACCGCTCAAGCGCTGCAGTTGCTTCGCAGGGAGACCGACGGCGTATTCAACCGGCTTGTCCGCACGACGCATGCGAAATATGACGAGGATGTCTCCAAAGTTTCTATCGCTTTCTACGGCGAAGAGGTGAACGGTCAGTAGCTTCTAAAAGCTGCTCGACCGTCCACCTCTTCAATTTTTTGCCGTATTAATTGGCGACGATGTTGACGAGCTTGCCTTTGACCGCAATGACTTTGCGGATCGTTTTGCCCTCTATCAGTTCGCGCACCTTGTCGTTTTCTTTGGCCAGACGCTCCATATCCGCTTCATTCGTGTCAGCGGCGATCGCCAGGCGTTCAACGATTTTTCCGTTCACTTGCACGACGATTTCGACCTCTTGATCAACCGTCCATGCTTCTTCGTATTGCGGCCATGCTTCATACGATACCGATCCGGTACCGCCCAGCTTTTCCCACAGCTCTTCAGCGATATGCGGTGCAAGCGGCGACAGCATTTGTATAAAGTCGATCATCGCTTTTTTCGGCAGCGCTTCGGACTTGTAGGCTTCGTTGACAAAAATCATCAATTGGCTAATTGCCGTATTGAATCTCAAGTTTTCGAAGTCGTCGGTTACTTTCTTAATTGTGCGGTGCCATGTCCGTTTGAATGCTTCGCTTGGCTCTCCGGCATCAATCTTCGCATTCAAGCTGCCGTCTTCTTCATTAATGAAGAGACGCCATACGCGGCTCAGGAAGCGGTAGCTGCCTTCCACCCCGTTCGTGCTCCAAGGCTTCGTCGCCTCAAGCGGCCCCATGAACATTTCATACATCCGCAGCGTATCTGCACCAAATTCATTAACGATATCGTCGGGATTAATGACGTTGCCGCGGGATTTGGACATCTTCTCATTGTTCGTGCCCAGGATCATCCCTTGGTTGACGAGCTTATGGAACGGCTCTTTCGTGTTGACTACGCCGATATCATAAAGCACTTTGTGCCAGAAACGCGCATAGAGCAAATGAAGCACCGCATGCTCTGCTCCGCCAATGTACAAGTCGACTGGCAGCCATTCCTTCTGTTTCTCAGGCGAGCAGATTTCCTTGTCGTTTTTCGGATCGATAAAGCGCAGGTAGTACCAGCAGCTTCCCGCCCATTGCGGCATCGTATTCGTTTCACGGCGCGCTTTCATGCCCGTCTCCGGATCGATCGTATTAACCCACTCCGTTACGTTGGCAAGCGGCGATTCTCCTGTACCGGACGGCTTAATTGCATCGACATCCGGCAGCACCAGCGGCAGCTGGTCTTCAGGCACCGTCTTCATCGTTCCGTCTTCGAGATGAAGAATCGGTATCGGCTCTCCCCAGTAGCGCTGGCGGCTGAACAGCCAATCACGCAGACGGTACGTCACTTTGCCTTGACCTTTGCCGGAAGCTTGCAGATGCTCGATCATCGCAGCAATCGCCGCCTCGTTGTCCAATCCGTTAAGGAAATCGGAATTAACGTGAGGACCGTCTCCCGCATAAGCCTCTTGCGTCACATCGCCGCCCTGTACAACCTCGATGATCGGCAGATCAAACTGCTTTGCGAATTCCCAGTCGCGAATGTCATGACCCGGAACTGCCATAATAGCGCCTGTGCCGTAACCAGCCAGTACATAATCGGCGATCCAGATTGGCGTTTTTACGCCGTTAGCCGGATTGATTGCATATGCACCGGTAAATACGCCGGTTTTATGCTTTGCCAGGTCGGTGCGCTCCAGATCGCTTTTGTGCGATGCCGTCTTTTGATAATCAACAACGGTTTGACGCTGCGCTTCCGTCGTAATTTGTGCCACAAGCTCATGCTCAGGAGCCAATACGCAGTAGGTTGCACCGAACAGCGTGTCCGGACGGGTTGTAAATACGACGAGTGAAGCTTCATGACCGTCAATCGCGAAGGTCACTTCTGCGCCAGTCGATTTACCGATCCAGTTGCGCTGCATATCCTTGATGCTCTCCGACCAGTCGAGCTCTTCCAGATCCTCAAGCAACCGGTCCGCATATTCTGTAATTTTGAGCATCCATTGGCGCATCGGCTTGCGGACAACCGGGTGGCCGCCGCGTTCGCTGAGGCCGTCGATAACTTCCTCGTTCGCCAGAACCGTGCCCAGCGCTTCGCACCAGTTAACCGGAACTTCGGCTACATAAGCAAGACCTTTCTTATATAACTGGATGAAAATCCACTGCGTCCATTTGTAGTAATCGGGATCAGTCGTGCTGAACTCACGGTCCCAGTCATAAGAGAAACCTAAGGTTTTAATCTGACGGCGGAAATTGTTGATGTTTTCTACCGTAAACTCGCGCGGGTGATTTCCCGTCTGCATCGCGTACTGCTCCGCAGGCAATCCAAATGCGTCCCAGCCCATCGGATGCAGCACGTTGTAGCCTTGCATCCTCTTATAGCGGGACACGATGTCGGTAGCTGTATAGCCTTCCGGATGGCCTACATGCAAGCCTGCTCCTGATGGATAAGGGAACATATCCAGCGCATAAAACTTCGGTTTGCCCGGGTCCTCCGTCGTTGCGAACGTTTTGTTCGCATCCCAGAACTGTTGCCACTTCGGCTCAACCGAAAGCGGATTATAGCTGTGAAACTGCTGTTTTTCCTGGCTCATTGTCACACATTCCTCTCATATCTTCTGTCAAATAAAAAAACTCCCGCCCCTAGCGTATTATCGCTAGGGACGAGAGATTGCTCCCGTGGTACCACCCTAGTTAACGGCCGGCATGCTTTGCCTTCCGCTCACTCAATGCCTTTAACGCAGGCCGAGACGGCGCGTTGTTCACGCGCGGCTCCAAGGCGAGTTCATATCGCTGCAGGTCCGGCTTGCACCATCCGCCGGCTCTCTTAGCCTTGCAACACGACATTACTGTTCCTCTTCAACGCCAATTATGGCTGAAAAAATAGCTTAACTTCCTTATATATTAAAGAAGCGGCGCTCTCATGTCAAGATATCGGACAAGCAATCGGCGTTATTCCTCCGGCTCCTTAGCCGTCACCATAATACTGCCCAGCAGTTTGCCGTCGACATACGCCATGATGCGCCATCTGCCCGCCTCTGGGAGCATGAGCGATGACGGGAAATACCGGTCCGCGTAATCGGATGCGACTCCCGTATTAGAGAGAGAGAACAGCTCAATCAACCCGGTGCCGCCTTCTTTTGCCGCTACCGCCTTGAATTCGCCTTGAAGCTCGCTTTCTTCACCCCATAGCCACCACATATATTTATTCGCTTGTCCGGCCACAAAAGGCTGATCCATCACCCCCAGCCGTCCCGGTATGCCGCGTACCGTATAAGTGCCCGAGACGAACGCCTGACTTTCCTCCCATACAGGCTCTGTCGCTTTAAGCACGGTATCACCGTAAAATACGCCGTCCAGCTCCACCGTAAACCGCCAATAGCCCGATAAAGGAACTCCCGCTCCGGAAATCGCGTACCGGGAAAGCGTGTCGTAGCCGCTGCTTGGCTCCGTTATTTTATCCCCTGCAACGATTGTCACCTCTATGCCAGATTCGGCATGTACAGCTTTTATCGAAATCGTCTTTCCTTCATACACCTTAAAAGGCTCTTTGAACGATAGGATAAGTCCTTGTGGAGAACCCGCTTCGAAATCGCCGCCAGGCAGCATCTCCAGCAGCTCCCTGCCCTCGCGGGAATACACCGTGCGTTCTTCAAGCTGTACCGGCTCCGACGTCGCAATTAGCAAATGTCCGATATGATTAGGCAATGCCAGCCACCCCCCGCCAACTAACAGCACTATTGCCGCTGCAATTCCGCCAACACGCCAGCGTAACCGGTTTGTCTTCTTTCTGTGGGCGGTTCTCTTCGTTGCTTCGCTCCGGATTTTTTCTTTCAAATTTTCGGTAAAAGGCTCCTGCTGGAACGGCGAGTCCTTCATTCGCCTGCTCCATTCAGGTATGCCGGGCTGATTGTCATCCCTCATATTCGATCAACTCCTTTAGCCGCTTTCAATAAGCGGGCAAGCTTCCCTTTGGCGCGATGACTTCTCGATTTGACCGTCCCCTCTGATAAGCGAAGCAGCAACGCCATATCCTTAATGGACATGCCGTAGTGGTAATCCAAAATGAGCACCTCGCGAAACTTTAGCGGAAGCTCCTTAACGGAATCCCACAGCTGGCGGACGTCCTCCCGGAACAGCAGCTCGTTCTCCGCAGACGGCGATGTGGAGCCGAAGTCCATGATGTCCATTAGCGTCACTTTTCGGACAAATGCTGTTTTCAAATAGGAATAGCTTTTATTTCTCGTCATCGCAAGCAGCCAGCCCCGCACAGAGCTTTCGCCGCGAAAAGCATACATCTGCTCATAAACCGCAAGAAACACTTCCTGCACAACATCATCCGCTGCATCTGCCCGCTTCGTCAGAAAGTAAGCAAAACGCCACAAATCGCCGCCGTACTGCTGCATGAGCTCCTCCAATACGGCGCCGCGGTCATAACCGGCCGCCAAATGCTGCAAATAATGCGTCTCCAGCCTCAACACCTCCCATTAATAAGTCTGGTTAAGAGCAATAAAAGTTCCCGTTCCACCGAAATTATTTTCACCGTGCCTTGTCTCCGGCTAATAAATGCAATAAGACCAAAGGAAGGTTATACTATTGAATTGAAGGCTACATGATTTAGACAAAAAAGGAGAGACCGATATGCGATTCATTAGCAACAAAGGCATTACCGATCCGACGCTTAACCTGGCACTGGAGGAATATGTGCTGCGGTCGCTGCCGGACGACGACGATTATTTGCTTTTCTACATAAACGAACCGTCTATCATTATCGGCAAGAATCAAAATACAGTTGAGGAAATCAATGCGGATTATGTGAAGGATAACGGCATTCATGTCGTTCGCCGGCTTTCCGGCGGCGGCGCCGTCTATCATGATCTGGGCAACTTGAACTTCAGCTTTATTATGAAGGATGATGGCCAGTCCTTTCATAATTTCAAAAAATTTTACTGAGCCTGTCGTCCGGGCGCTCCGCAAGCTGGGTGTTGAAGCCGAATTAACGGGCCGGAATGATCTGCAAGTCGGAGAGCGAAAAATTTCCGGCAATGCGCAGTTTTCCACAAAGGGTAAAATGTTCAGCCACGGCACGCTGCTGTTCGATTCTGAAATCGAAAATGTCGTCTCGGCGCTGAAAGTGAACGCAGAGAAATATGTATCCAAATCGACCAAATCCATTCGAAGCCGTGTAGCGAATATTTCTGAATTTTTAAGCGAGCCGATTACGATCGAGCAATTCCGTCAAAGCATTCTCGCTTCGATTTTCGAGGATGAGCAAGAGATTCCCTTCTATGAGCTATCAGAGCAAGATGAAGCTAACGTGCGGAAGCTGGCGGAAGAACGCTATCGCAGCTGGGAATGGAATTATGGCCGTTCTCCAGCCTTCAATATGCGGCAGACCAAACGGATCGAAGGGGCGGGCACGTTCGACGTTCGGCTTCAGGTCGAGGAAGGCGTCATTGCCGGCGCTTCCGTATATGGTGACTTTTTCGGCCGCGGCGACAGCAGCGAGTTTGCGGACAAGCTGGTCGGCGTACGTTACGACGCAGACGCTTTGAAAGCCGTATTATCCGAAGCAGACCTGCCCTACTATTTCGGACCGGTAACCCCAGAGCAATGGCTGGAGCTTCTTATTTAATTTAATGACTTTCTGTAAAAAAAACCGGACGCAAGCCGCAAGCGTTAAGCTTTACGGCTGTGTCCGGTTTTTTGCGGAAAGTACCGCTTTCCCCCGATCAGCTTATACATCCCATAACCAACTGCAACGCCCAAGCTGTTCAACAGCACGTCGTCGACGTCCAGACTGCCTCGTCTCGTGACCATTTGCAGCACCTCCAGCGTAGAGATAAACACGATGAAATTAATCATCGTCTTGCCAAAGCCCCAGCGGAATGCAATCGGCAGACATAACCCGAACGGGATAAATACGAGCAGGTTACCGCCTATATTGATCAGCCATGTATTGAAGTTATAGTGATCAAAGTAGATAAAGTAGTTTTTAATCGTGGACAGCGGCATGAGGTTATACATCATTTCCCCGCCTCTTCTCGCTTGCCTGCCGAATCCTACAAACATCCAATATACTAACAGAAACGTATACAAGAAAATTCCGATCGCAGCTGCAGCACGTGCTACCATTCTCATTCGTCCACCCACTTCCGCTTGCTGGCCCAAGCTGCATTTCCTAAAGATGAAAACGTTCCAGCTGATCATATAGTTTCTCGCGCTTCAAAATTTCGATCTGCTTCGGTCCAAGCAGATCAAAATGCGGGTATTCAGCTCTCGCGTGAATGTAACGGGGATTCAACCCGTTGTCTCTGCACCACGCCGCCAGCTTAGTGAGATCGGAGCAGCCGACTTTCGTGACTGTCTTCATAGTTGGAAACCTCGGGTCCAGCCAGTAATGGGTCAAGTAGGCAATCTCGCCCTGAGCTACTTTTCGCTTCCATTCATTCATCTCGGCTCTCTTAATTCCGAATGCCACGCCGCTCTCTCCTTATGACCCGTGAATGTGCTTAACCCGGCCAACTTGCCCGTCGGCCAGCCTCACTTTTATTCCATGCGGATGAGTGGGCGATTTCGTCAGCAAATCTTTAACGATTCCCCGTGTCAGCTTCCCTGTCCGCTGATCCTGCTTCAATACAATATCAACTTCAAGCCCAGGCTTCACATGGGCGCGTTCTGTTCCGTTCATGACAATCCTTCCTTTACTGCTAGCATTTTATGAAAAACAGCATAGCATATGCCGTCAAAAGATGCACATCTAGAAGACAACTGTTATACTAAACACCATACGAAACAGATGAAATGAGGAAATTAAACTAATGTCAACCGAATTCACTACCATGGGCATCATTCCCGAGCTTACGGACAAGCTTCATCACGAAGGAATTACAACGCCGACTCCCGTGCAGCAGAAGGCGATACCCGTGCTGCTTGCGGGACAAGACGTCATCGCCCAAGCCCAGACTGGAACAGGTAAAACGATCGCGTTTGCCTTACCGATATTGCAACGAATCGACGTGACGAAGGAGCAGGTACAGGCTCTAATCTTAACGCCGACACGCGAGCTTGCGATTCAAATTACGAGCGAGCTTACGAAGCTTGCTCCCGTAGTTGGAGCCAAGGTGCTTGCTGCATACGGCGGCCAAGACGTTGTTGCGCAAATCCGCAAGCTGAACAATGCGCCCCATATCGTCGTAGCGACGCCGGGCCGTCTGATTGATCATATGAAACGCGAGACGATCAATCTTGGCAAGCTGCGTATGCTGGTACTAGACGAAGCTGATCAAATGCTTCATATGGGCTTCTTGTCGGAAGTCGAAGGCATCATTAATCAAACGCCTCGCGCCCGCCAGACGATGCTGTTCTCCGCAACGATGCCGGACGCCATTAAACGTCTTGCGGAAAACTATATGAAGACGCCTGTCGACATTCGGATCAAAAGCGCAAACGTAACGCTGGACAGCATTAAACAGCTTGTCATCGAAACTTCAGACCGCGGACGCCAGGATGCGCTCATTCACCTGATTGAACAGCATCGCCCTTATTTGGCGGTCGTCTTCTGCCGGACGAAGGTACGTGCGAAAAAACTTAACGAAGCGCTTCAGGATCACGGATTCGCGTCCGACGAGCTGCATGGCGATCTGACGCAAGCGAAACGTGAGCAGGTCATGAAACGGTTCCGCGACGCCAAGCTCCAAATTCTTGTTGCAACCGATGTTGCGGCCCGCGGCCTTGACGTTGAAGGCGTAACCCACGTCTTTAACTACGATGTGCCTCAGGATTCGGAAATTTACATCCATCGGATCGGCCGTACTGGCCGTGCCGGACAACGGGGCGTTGCCGTAACGCTCGTATCGCAGTATGACCGGGGCGCGATCCAACACATTGAGCGTAACATAAATGCCGTTCTGGAACGGCGTGCAATCGACTCGGAAGGTAATATCATCGCAAGCAGCACGCCGAGAGCAGAAGCAAAAGCTTCCGCTAAGGGCGGCAAAGGTGCAGAACGCGGCGGACGCCGCGGGGGCGGAGAGCGTAATGCCAATAATGATCGCGGCCGCGGCCGCAGCAGTGCAGGCCGAAGCGGCGGAAGAACCGTCCGTGACAACCGGACTGGAACCGGCAGCAGCCGGAGCAAACGAGGCGACGCCGAAGTAGCCGGCGTTAGCGAGAATCCTTGGCAGCAAGATCGCGAAACCGCCAGAGGTTCGCGCAGCGCAGGCAATGCTGGCCGCGGTGGCCGTAACGCTGCTCCTGCACGCGAAGGACGAGGCTCGCGTGGCGAGAGCGGCGCTCCTGCTCGCGAAAGAGGTGTTTCACGCGGTGAAGCTCCTGCACGCGAAGGACGGGGCGCACGCAATACAGGCGGCGCTCCCGCACGTGATGGCAGAGGCGCACGCAGCGCCGGATCGCCAGAGGGACCAGCATCCTGGGGCGCTGCACGCAGCACCAGCAAGGAGCGCGGCGAACGCCCATCTGGCGGCAGCCGTAGCGGCGGCAAATCCGGCGGCCCTCGTTCCAGCAGCCGAGGTACTCGTCCGTCCGGGCCATCCGGCAACCGTCGCGGACGCAGCTAATAACATCAAATACCGGGCTCGGCACAATTGCCGAGCCCGTTCATTTGTCCTTAAGTCCCCTGTCCCAAAATGCTGTTCCTCCTTCTCGTGCAGATGCCCAATTGTAATGCAACCGTGATATCCGTCCATTCGAAACCGGGCCTTTTACATATGATAGAGTATACCGAGCGGCAAGGCGTCAACAGCATAACCGCCGGAATTTATGTACGGGGAGGAATTTGCATGTCTGGTGTACATGGAGGCTCGGCGGCAGGGTTCATCCTGGTCCTGTTCATTCTTCTGGTCATCATCTCCAAGGGGATCTGGTAATCATCCCCTCTAAACTCGACACATGAGAAAAACCGCTGAGAGCATGGCTCCCAGCGGTTTTTTCGCGTTCACTTGCATCATTATTCTGTTTAGGCTGCTTTAGCCGCGTCTTCTAAGAAGCTCCAGCTCCTCCTCAGTTAATTCACGGTAAGCCCCTTCCTCTAACTGATCATCCAATGCAAGCGGCCCCATCGACACCCGCTTCAAGTGGATCACTTTTTTGCCGACGGATTCGAACATCCGCTTTACCTGATGGAACTTTCCCTCCATGATGGTTAAGGAAATAGAAGACACGATGCCATTATCCGTCTGTTCCTTGCCGTTAATGACGAGCTCGGCTGGCATTGTCACATAACCGTCATCGAGCGTCACTCCAGCTGTGAATGCTTCTTGATCGGAGGTACCAACATCTCCTTCAACGCGTGCCTCATAAGTCTTAGGAACATGCTTCCGCGGCGAAAGCAGCTCATGTGCCAATTGACCATCATTCGTCAGCAGCAGCAGTCCGACGGTATCTTTATCTAATCGGCCAACAGGAAACGGCTCCATGATTTGATCGTTAATTTCAAGCAGATCGACAACGGTTCTCTCCCGCCGGTCCTCCGTTGCGGAAATAACACCTGGCGGTTTGTTAAGCATCAAATAAATAAACTCACGATAGACGACAACCTCTCCGTCAACCGTTACTTCCTGTAATTCCGGATCAATTGTCAAGCCGCTGTCCTTGGCCGTTTTTCCATCCACCTGTATAACGCCCTGCTTGACCAGCTTTTTAATTTCACTTCTCGAACCGTAGCCGGTATGAGCGAGAAGCTTGTCCAGCCTCATTTTTTTAGCCATTGCCTAGATCAACCTCCATCCAGCCGGAAGCTCGTTCTTGAGCATTCCGCCATCGGCATATTTCCCCCACCCTAGCGGGAATCCATTCACGCATACGAGCACATAACCTTTTAAAGGGGGTGTTTCAGCACCCTTCCCATTCTCCTCGTCTGCGAGTACATTCAACTCGGGTGGCTCTACAAATAGCGTCTCACCTTTCAAATAACGTACCGCATTGGGATCGTCCGCGCTCCAATTGAGTATACGCAGCGCTTCTTCACGGCGCAAGCCCATTGCCAGCGGCTGCGACGGCTCGAACACGCCACGACCGTTCAATTCGCCGATGAACCAGCCCGCGCGGATTACGCGAAGACCATCCAGCGGCGGCAGCCCCTGCGGCTGTAAATAGATGCGAGAGCCGTAAGCTTGCAGACGGGTTGCCCCCTCTTCAAATACGCTGGAGAGCTGCGCTCCTGCAAAAACCCGCCAAGCGGCCAACGGGTCCAAGGCCGTATCTGATTGGCGGGACGCACCGCCCCCTTTGCCGCCAGCCGTCTTGCGAAGCTTGCCGTCTTTGCCGGGGCCGCCGCGTTTTTCTGCGGCACGCAGTGCGGCACCGTTATCTCTGCCGCTGCGATGATCCGGCCTCTTCCCATGCACCGGCCGCGTCTCAAACGCTGCATCCCCGGCTTCCTCAAACTCACGACCGCTGCCGCCTTCGCCATCGTCTTTGCGCTGAAGCAACGCGGCGTAATGGCCTTCGCCTTCAATGTTTTGCGGCCACAGCCTAATAGTGCCGGCAATAGACGAAAGCCGTTCATCGGAGATGCCAGCCGTCTCGCTATCCGCAAGCCAGTCCGGCCGTCCGCTTGTCCAGCCGAATTGCGGCATAATCGTCACCACTTCAAATTCTGGGTGTTCCGACAAAAACAATGCAATCTGCGCCTCGTTCTCTTCCGGCGAGAACGTGCAGGTCGAATAGACAAGCTTCCCGCCGGGAGCGAGCATTTTCGCTGCATCCTTCAAAATCGAGCGCTGCATGACCGAGCAGCGCTCGACAGAATGCTTTTCCCATTCCGCAATCATAGACTCGTCCTTACGGAACATGCCTTCGCCAGAACATGGAGCATCAACGAGTATCCGATCAAACCAGCCGCCGAACACACGGGCTAGCGCAGCAGGCTCTTCATTAAGCACAACTGCGTTTCGAACACCGGCCAGCTCGATATTTTTTGCCAGCGCCTTCGTTCTCTCCCTCGCGTTGTCATTGCTGACAATGACGCCGCTCCCTTGCAGCTTGCCGGCAATTTGCGTCGATTTGCCGCCTGGTGCCGCACATAGATCGAGAACCCGATGTCCGGGCTGCACATCCAGCAGCTCAACCGGCGCCATCGCACTTGGCTCTTGGATATAATACAGGCCGGCATGATAATGCGGGTGTTTCCCCGGCCTTTCGCCTTCGCCGTAATAAAAGCCTTCCTCCGCCCACGGAATCGGCCGTACGGCTTCGCCGAGCGGGGACAGGCCTTTCCAATGAGGCGCATCCAGCTTCAGCCGATTGATACGGAGCCCATAAACGCGCGGAGCCTGATATGAATCGATGAATCTTTCGTATTCCTTGCCGCCGAGCAGCTTCTCCATCTTATTTGTAAATGCAAGCGGCAAAAAGCCAGCCATATAAGTTCCTCCTGATGATTGTCGTTCTATGCGGTCCAGGCTGCCGACGTCAAGCCATCCATAAAGAACCCCCTCGCCGTGCCGGCATGGCATGACAAGGGGGTAAATATAAGATTAGCCTTGAGCCGATCAGCTCTGGTTATTCTTCTTGGCGCGTATGATGGCCGCCTCAATATCCATTGCTAGCTGCTTCAAGCCGAACATATCATTCTGCTCCCACAGCTCGTTGAATTTCATTTGGAATTGCGCCGCTTCCCGGATCCGGTGGTAGAAATAGAGATCCTGAATGCTGCTCAGCACTTTGGAAACAACATTGGCCCCTTCCTCAAAGCCGCGCTGCGCATCCAATATTTCATGCCGGATGCTCGACATTTCGGTATCCAGCTGAAAAGCTGCCTCCGCCGCTTTTTTCAGCCTTTCCTTCACATCCTCCGGAAGACTTTCCTTATACTTGTAATTGAGCGAGTGCTCAATCGTCGCCCAGAAATTCATCGCCAGCGTCCGGATTTGAATTTCCGCGAGCACGATTTTTTGGCCAAGCGCCGTTTGCACCGGATATTCGACAATCATATGGTAGCTGCGGTAGCCGCTGTCCTTATAATTTGTAATGTAATCCTTCTCGTATACGAGGGACAAGTCTTTGCGCGAGCGGATAAGCTCCGCCACACGGCGGATGTCGTCCACGAACTGGCACATAATCCGGATGCCGGCAATATCTTCAATTCCCGTCTCCAATTGATCCGCGGGAACATTTAGATGCTTGGCCTTCTCCAGTACGCTCGATATTTTCTTCACCCGGCCGGTGACGAATTCGATTGGGGCATACGCCTCCCTCATTTTGAGCTCTACCCGCATCGTCTTAAACTTTACTTTCAGCTCTTCAACCGCTTGTTCATATGGCTGCAAAAAAAGATTCCAGTCTCTTCCGTCCATCCGGCCGCCTCCTGTTCCTATCGATGATCTGCGCCTACTGCTTCCGTTATGCTGCGGTAGCCGTCCTTTCGCAATTTTTCCTTCAGGCCATTCGTCAATTCACGCAATACATCCGGTCCTTTATATATAAAAGAAGTATAAATTTCGACGAGCGAAGCCCCTGCGCGAATTTTATCGTATGCGTCCTCCGCTGTAAAAATGCCGCCGGAACCGATGATCGGAAGCTTGCCTTCCGTCAGCTTGTATACGGTTCGTATCACTTCCGTCGAACGCTCCTTCATCGGCAATCCGCTCATACCGCCCATTTCACCGGCATTCGCATGAGTCAGGCCTTCGCGGGATAACGTTGTATTGGTTGCAATAATACCTGCCACGCCGCTTTCCTTAATTGTGGCTACCGTCAGTTCAAGCTGCTCGTCCGTCATATCCGGCGCGATTTTCACAAGCACTGGCTTCTGCTGCGATCCCGTCTTGGCTGCCTGAAGCTTCATTTCCTCCAGCACCGCAGACAGCAGCGTACGCAGCTCGTCGCCATGCTGCAGCGCCCGAAGATCAGGCGTATTTGGGGAGCTGATATTGACGACGAAAAAATCGCCATGCGGATATAACACTTTTATGCACGCGCGGTAATCTTCGTGCGCAAGTTCATTGGCCGTTGTTTTGTTTTTCCCGATATTGACCGCAACAGGTATGCGATGAATGCTGCGGCGCGCCATTTGACGAGCCATCGCCTCCGCTCCGTCATTGTTGAAGCCCATCCGATTAATTAGCGCCTCATCGGTCGGAAGACGGAATAGTCTCGGCAGTTCATTGCCAGGCTGGCCCTTTGGCGTTACGGTGCCAACTTCAGCGAAACCAAAGCCAATGCTGGAAAACGTATCGATCGCCTTCGCGTTTTTATCCAGTCCCGCTGCAAGGCCGACCGGATGCGGGAAACGCAAGCCAAAGAGGTCAACCTCCAGCTCAGGAGCCTCGCTCACGCCATACATCGCATGCATGAGACCGTTAACACCGGGAATTTTCCCAGCGGTATGACAGCCGTCAATGATCAAGTGATGGGCTTTCTCCGGGTCCATCCGGAAAAGTACAGGTTTAAGTATTGAAGAATAAAGCAATTGCATTCACATCCGTTCCAAATTGTATGTCCTAACGAACAGTTTATCTTTTTTGGATGAAAAAGAAAAGAGCTTGTCAGCTATGTTGACAAGCTTCCATCATTGCGGATATCCGCGAAAACGATTACAATGTAGGTGTAATGTTTCTACTTTAATAATAGAAAGGTTGAATGTCGATGAGCTCTGCAAAAAGAATGCCTCCGTCTATGAAAACCAAACCTAAGGAAGAGGTTAACAAGAAGGCGTTAGTCTGGATCGGTTCCATCATTGGCGTCGTCGTGATCGCCGTAGCCGTTCTTCTCATTGTCAGCAATTAATCAATTCAACCATCGATACACTTTAGCGGGATTGCTTTCATTCGCCTGCGGCTCCAGCTTGAAACGTTCTGCAGGTGCCGCAGCTTTAGACGGCAGAGTCCCGTTTTTTATCGTTACAGCCGTTCCCAGCGGCACGAGGTCAAACAACTCCTCCACATCGGCTTTCCCCATTCTGATGCAGCCAAGCGATTTGTCCAGTCCAATGCTGTCCGGCTCATCCGTGCCGTGAATTGCGTACAGCGTATTCGACAGCGTCATGCCTCGGTTGCCAAACGGGCCATCCTTCTTGCCATTCGGGTTCCGCACCTTCTCGCTGATGTAGAAAGATCCTTCCGGCGTCTCGTCGCCGCCTAACCCGACGGGGTAGCTGCGTACGATAATATCGCCGCTCACAACCGCCAGTCTATGCGTTGCTTTGTCCACCACAATCTGCAGCGGTTGTCTCCATTGCTTATGCACCGCTTCCGTTCCGGGCACGAACATTGCTGTCTGCTCTTGTCCCGTCCCTTCGCTCTGGCCTTTACCAGAATCTTTTTCTTCCCGATCCGCCTTCACCGCTGCTAATAACGTGTTGAACATGGCCCGCATCTCTGGCGTATCTCCAGAGAGGACATTGTACGGATATGACCGTGTCAGCTGCTCCAGCTTCTGCGGCCAGCCTCCATAAAGCCGGTTGTATTGATAGATGGCACTAGACAACGTCCAGCGCAGCTCCTGCTCCTGCGCCCAGCGGTCCAGCTCTGTCTTGGCGACCGAAGAATCGGCAGGCTGGCAGTTACATGCAGCCGAGTCATGCATTCGAACATTCATGGCGGAGCTTCCGCTTTCCCTATTAACGGACATGAGAATCCGCTTCGTTCCCGTCCATTTGCGCCAGCCGTCCTCTTCCTCTAGTCTGACTGCCAAGGCCAGTTTCGGCTGCTCCGGCCACGCCAGAATACCATTCCAGGCACTTCCGATAGGACGGCGATCTCCCTGCTTAACGAGTACAACTCCGATAGGGGGTTCAACCGGCTGCATCGCAATTGCATCATCTGATACCTTCTCCACCCGTTCCCCGTTGGACGGCATCAATAACACGAACAGCAAAAATATGGCAGCCAGTCCTGCAACCCGGCGCACCAGCCTTTTCCGATGCTGGCGTCTATTCCAATGCTGCAGCATCTCTTGCGGCTGCTCCGCCAGCGGATGCCGCTTCCGTTCATAAGCGTCGTAGATTTCCCCGGACTGCAAAAAGCAGTAGTTCGCTTTCGCATCCATCCCGCGCAGCATATATTGTTTCCCCAGCAAGTACCAAGCCATCTTGTTATCGGGATGCTGGCTGACATATTGCTTCATATATAGTGTGTCGTCCGTCGTATCCACGCGTATCCCTCCAAACCGAGTATATCTTTATATATCGGCAGGCAGGCGCAACTTTTGATCCTTATCGGCGAAAAAAAAAGCTTCCGCCGCCGGCAGTTGCCGGTCACACGAGAAGCTTTTCCGATAAACATTACATATTGAACGGTTCATCCGCGATTTTAATGGAATCTGTAGGGCATCCGTCGCAAGCATCTTGAAGATCATCGAACAGATCCTCAGGAATTGCTGTGTTGCCGGTATTGCCGTCGTTATTGTAAATAACTTCCGCAATGCCTTCGTCGTCATAATCATAAATATCAGGCGCAGTTGCGCCGCAAGCGCCGCACGCGATACAGGTATCTTTCTCTACCCATGTAAACTTAGCCATCGTATAGTTCCCTCCCGAGCAATGATAAACGGATACAGTACATATATATGCTTGTCTTCCGCTTGCTTATGAATAGTGTAAACCTTCACTCATCAATATATAACAACTATCGCTTGTTGGCAACAATGACCGTTAATTTACGGGATCTCCTTCGTCTCTCTGCAAAGAGGTTCCGCGGAGCCGTTTGTTGCGGATTAGAGCGGACGGATCGTCTCCGAGCATACCTGCTGTCAGCACCGCATCCTCGCCAAATTTGTCGCGGAGCAAGTCCATCGCCTTGGTAAGCGCCTCTTTGCGCGGCTGCTGCTCATAGTCAAATAGATCAAGCTGCACGGCTGTTTCGGCTTGCGGAGACAAGTTTTGCAGCGTAATACCCAGAAGCCTGACCGGCTCCCTGCTCCGCCAATGCTCATCGAATAACCGGCAAGCTTCACGATAAATATCATCAGCCGTATTGGTGGGAGAGCGCAGTGTGCTGGAGCGCGTAATCGTCGACATATCCGGTTTACGAATTGTAATCTGTACAGTAGCCGCCATCAGCTTTTGCCGGCGCAGCCTTCGCCCCGTCTGATCTGCCAGGTTGAGCATAATCCGGTGTACGTCAGCCCGCTCCGTCACGTCATGAGGCAATGTGGTCGTATGGCCGATCGATTTATTGCTGCCGCGGTCGGGATTGACCTCGGAATGATCAATGCCATGTGCCGCAGCCTTCATCCATGAACCCATAACGCCGAATTGCTTCGCCAGCATGTGCTCGTCTGCGGCCGCTAATTGCCCGATCGTATGAATATGAAGCCGCTTAAGCTTCTCGGCCGTCTTCTTGCCGATACCAAACAGTGTGTCGCTTGGCTTATCCCACAGCAATCCGGGCACATCGCGAATGCGAAGCACCGTCATGCCATTCGGTTTAAACATGTCGGACGCCATTTTGGCAAGCAGCTTATTGGGAGCAACGCCAATCGAACAAGGCAGACCCCATTCCTTCCCAATGCGCTTCTGTATCGTCTCTGCGATCTCCAAAGGTGTTCCGAAAACTTTTGAGCCCGTAATGTCCATATAGCATTCGTCGATGGAGATCGGTTCTACAAGCGGCGTGTATTCCCGTGCAATCGCCATAAAGCCCCGGGAATATTTCCGATATAAATAGAAGTCCGGTTGAATAATAATAAGAGTCGGACAAAACTTGGAAGCTTGCCTGACCGTCATCCCGGTCTTTACACCCTTCGCTCTTGCCGCATACGAACAGGTGACGATGATGCCTTTTCTAAGCTCGACACTGCCTGCTACGGCCGTCGCTTTTCCTTTATATAGCTCCGGATTCTCCGCCTCGTGGACAGAGCAATAGAACGCATTCATATCCAAATGGAGTATGACCCGTCCTTTAACCGGATAATTTTGTTCCACATTCATTGTATGCCACCACCGTTAACAGAGAACCAGGTTATTGTCATAATTAGCTATATCCAGCATACAGCCGATCACATGTTCGCGTCAATGCGGCATCCCTTTGCAACCAAGCCAGCAGGGAAAATAAATTGCATCATCCTCTCTACATTCCGTGCAACAAGTGTTATAATAATACATTATGATTTGTAAAGGCTATCAGTGAAGGAGGCGTCCCGGCAATGACAACATCCATATCTATATTTGACACGACGCTGCGTGACGGAACACAAGGCGAAGGGATCAGCCTGTCAGCGGATGATAAATTGAAAATTGCGCAAAAACTCGACGCATTGGGCGTTCATTATATTGAAGGCGGCAATCCAGGAAGCAACAACAAAGATATCGAGTTTTTCCAACGGGTAAAAGGATTGAATCTGCAAGCGAAGATCACAGCTTTCGGCAGTACCCGGCGTAAGTTCAGCTTGGCTGAACAGGATGCGAGCCTGCTGCGGATTGCTGAATCCGGAGTGCCGGCTGCAACGCTTGTCGGCAAGTCATGGGACTTTCATGTCCATACTGCGCTGCAAACGACACTGGAAGAAAACCTTGCTATGGTCTACGACTCCATCGCGTTCCTGAAGCAAAGAGGCATGGAAGCGATGTTCGATTCCGAGCATTTCTTCGACGGCTACAAGAACAATCCGGACTATGCGCTGGCTGTACTGCGCAAAGCGCAAGAAGCAGGCGCCGACTGGCTCGTTCTGTGCGACACGAACGGCGGAACGCTGCCGGGAGAAATCCATGAAATCGTCAGCCGGGTGCGCCAGGAGCTCTCCGCTCCAATCGGCATTCACACCCATAATGACTGTGAGCTGGCTGTCGCCAACACTTTGGCAGCCGTACAAGCAGGAGCCCGTCAAGTGCAAGGCACTATTAACGGCTACGGAGAGCGTTGCGGTAACGCCAACCTCTGTTCGATCATCCCGAACCTGCAGCTCAAAATGAACTACGATTGCCTATCTGATGACAAACTCCGTGCATTGACTGGAACAGCGAGATATGTGAGTGAAATCGCCAATGTGAGCATGCCAGTTGGTCAAGCCTACGTAGGCAATGCGGCTTTCGCGCATAAAGGCGGCATTCACGTATCTGCTATTATGAAGGATTCCAAAACTTACGAGCATATTCAACCGGAACTCGTTGGCAACAAACAGCGCATTCTCGTTTCCGAGCTTGCGGGACAAAGCAATATCATTTCCAAAGCTCAAGAGCTTGGCCTTGATATCAATGCCAACAACGAAAAGACCAAAGAAATTATGGATCACATCAAGGATCTGGAGCACAAGGGCTATCAGTTCGAAGGCGCTGACGCGTCTCTGGAGCTGCTGCTTCGAGAAGCATTTGGGGAGACGAAGGAAACGATCAAGGTCGATTCGTTCAAAATGCTCGTTGAAAGCTCCAAAGGCAACATGATGTCTGAGGCGATCGTCAAGCTCAATGTCGACGGCCATCCTGTATATACCGCCGCTGAAGGCAACGGACCGGTTAACGCGCTAGACAATGCGCTTCGCAAAGCGTTGATCCCTTATTACCCGAAGCTGGAGGAAATCCATCTCTCCGACTATAAGGTTCGCGTCTTTGACGAAAAGGATGCAACGGCTGCCAAAGTCCGCGTACTGATTGAATCGACGAATTCGGAAACGACTTGGAGCACCGTTGGTGTATCAAGCAACGTTATCGAAGCGAGCTGGGAAGCGCTAGTCGACAGTCTCCGCTACGCCCTGCTCAGCATGCCGAAGTCGTCTGCGGCACCTGCTGACAGCTTGGAGCGCATCGGACTTGTCAATCATTAAAACATATAAACAAACGCCCGGCAGGAGCCATTGCTCCGCCGGCGTTCTCGTTCACTTATATTTTGCGATGAGACGTTCCCATTCCGCAATAGGAATGACGCCATTGATTCTTTCCCGGATCACGCCCTCCGAGTCGATCAGGAACGTGGTAGGGAACGTGTTGACTTTGTACTGCTTCGTCACGTCTCCTTCCCTGTCCATTAGAATAGGAAACGTGAATTCATGCTCCTGCACGAATTCACGGGCAGATCGTTCTTTATCGAACTTGGTCGCATTCACGCCATATAGATGAATCTCATCGCCGTATTTCTCTTGAAGCGCCTGCAAGTCAGGTGCTTCAAGCTCACATGGACCACACCAGGAGGCCCAGAAGTTAACAAAGCTCAGCTTATCCTGCTTGCCCCCTACTCCATAATCTTTCTCATCGAGTCCAGGCAGTTGAAATTCGGCAGCTACAGAACCTGCTTTCGGCTTGAAATCTACAGCTGCAGCTGTAGATGTATCATCCTTGGAAAAGTATTGATAGACCGCTAGCCCTGCCAACATAAATGCAACAATAAATAACGCCGAGGCGCGTTTCATGCTGTCCCTTCTTTCCGTCCATTCATTGCCTACATGTTACCATGTCAGGCATGCAAGCTCAAGCAAGGCCCATGGCAATTCCGTGAAAACCAGTATGCCGTCTGAGAGGTGCATGTTATCACTATGGCTCAAACAAATCCTTTTATACCTATAACAAGGGAAGCTTATGACGAACTTCTTGCCATTTGCAATCGCTCCTTGCCGAACGAAGCTTGCGGATTGCTGTTAGCTGCGGATTCCGAAGAGGGGATTATTAACAGCACTCTCGAAATCGTTAATGCACATGTAATGCCGGAGCGTGCGTTTCTATTTGAGCCTTCCTCCTGGACGAGCGCATTCTTCGAAACACAAAAAAACCGGCAATACATTGCCGGCTTCTTCCACTCCCATCCCTCTTCGGAAGCGAGCCCCTCTCAGGAAGATGAGATTGGACTGCCGCTTGCCGGGGATGGTCTCTGTTATTGGATCGTTTCGCTCCAAGACGCTGCTCCGGCCGTACAGCCATACATCTGTATGAATGGACAGCTTATGCCGTATCCCTTAATGTTTGCTAAGATAAGCATATAGATCGCCGAGCGTCGTAATGTTCCGTTCCAAAATGCGGCGTAAATAATGCTGCCACAGCTGTGCCGTCATTATTGAGTCCTGGAGAGCATGATGCCGTTCGGTAATCGGAATCCCGGCTTCCTCAAGCAAATCATCCAGCGCATAAGATGCCCTTCTCGGATCGAGCCACTTGGCCACCAGCATCGTATCCAGCACCCGATGGTTCAAATTGATCTTGGACGTGCGCCAAAGCGCCGCATTCAAAAACTGTTTATCATGGCCTGAAGCATGGGCGATCAACAGCCGTTTGCCGATAAACTCCATAAAATCATGGAGCACCTGCATCAGATCGGGAGCGTCTTGAACCATTTCATTCGAGATGCCGGTCAGCTCGACGATGGATCGCGGAATTCGCCTTCTTGGATTGACGAGGCTGTAGAATGATTCCTGTTCATAGATTTCAACACCACGCATGACCACGGCCCCAAAGGAAATGATCTCATCGCCATTCGAAGGGTAGAAGCCCGTCGTCTCCAGATCGAATATGACCACCTCAAGCTCTCGAAGCGGCGTGTTCAGTATGGACTGCTTACGCTGCTCCCTGTTAACGGAACGAATAAACGCCATCTGCTGCGCATTCTGCGAACCCAGCATCGAAGCGATTGCGGGTGTAAAACCGCCCATTTTATATAAGTTCCACATTCTCCCGACACCTTTAGGTTCCTTCATAGTGCTCTGCCACCGCCTTACGTAAGCCTTCCCATGGTTTGCTTGTATACTTTACGCTGAAGCTTCTTCCCTAAACGAAGCGCACTCTTTAACTCTTCAGTCATTTCCTTCGTCAGTTTCCGGCTGGGCAGCTTGCCGTTATTGCCATAAAGCCCATTCTCATAATGCTCCGTCGTCATCAGACGCAGCCTCATTACGAGGCGGAAAGCCTGTTCATACGCCGCCGCTTCCGGCGAATGCAATTCCTCCAGCTCTACTAGCCTTCGAATGCGCATTAAGGTTGACGTATCGCGTATGCCCGCTTGAATGGCAAGAAGCCGGATCGCATTGACCATCGGTATATAAGCGCCGTATTTAATATCCAGACTGCCCGCATCCTCTCCATACTGCTCTTTGAGCAAATGACCGAAAATACCGAGAAGCACTTTATGTCTCATCGTATTGTCCAACATCCGTTTGACAATAATCGGATGATTCAGCATATCTGTGAAGAAATGCTCTTTCAGCTCGTCAAGCAGCCGGTCGCTGCCATGAATGGACCGTCCGTCTGCCATAATAAGCAAATGACGGACTGATTCCCATACCGGTTCTTGAACCCAGCCGTTCAACTGCTGTTTCCATTCACTAGTGGACATGCACCAATCCGGGTTACTGCTAAGTACATTGCCTTCACATGGCGGATAGCCATTCGTTTGAAGCATGTTCACAATCAATTCCGATAATTGCCGAAAATAATGCTGAGTGGCCGCCGGATCTGACACTGGATCTTGATAGACAATTCCGCTGTCTTGATCACTGGACAATGTCTGCTCTCTCCGTCCTCCGCTGCCGAACAATAAATATGCGTAAGGCACGGGGGGAGAACCCTTCCCCGACCGTGCCATTTCCGCTTCTGCAATAACGATGGTGCGCCGGATAACCGCGTCATGCACTTCGTTTAATTGCTCATTAAATTGTTCGACTGGACTTGCCCAGAGAAGAGCTTCCATCTGCTCGTGTACTTGATCCCGCAGTTCGCGCAGCATCTCCACATGATCGGCATTGCCGATTTGCTTCAGCAGCTGCATTCGGACCGGATCAGCCATTCCCTCGTCCTCTCCTCTCGGTCAGCCCGTCGTTTATTTAGATTAACCTTGAATGTTTTGACCTGCTTTTTTCAATTGCTCAGGATAACCATAAGCGCCATGCTCACTGAGGTCAAGACCGATAATTTCTTGCTCTTCTGTTACGCGGAAGCCCATGATCAATTTCATCACGCCCAGTACCAGGAACGATGCCGCAAGCACGAATGCGCCAGCTACGACAACGGATTCGAATTGTACCCACAATTGCTTCCAGCTTCCTGTATCGATCAGACCGCCTTGACCAACGCCCACTTTCTCAGCCAGTTCTTGTGTAGCAAAGATACCGTTAGCGAGTGTACCCCAAATACCGGCAACACCGTGTACAGACAAAGCGAAGATTGGATCATCGACTTTGATTTTTTCGAAAAACTTAGCGCTGAAGAAGATCAGAACGCCGGCAACCAAACCGATGACTACAGCAGCCCAAGGCTCAACGAATGCGCAAGATGCCGTAATAGCTACCAGACCTGCAAGCGTACCGTTCAAAGTCGTCGTAATATCTGCTTTGCCAAGCACTGCCCAAGAGATGAGAAGAGCTGCGAATGCACCGGCACCAGCACCAAGCATCGTTGTAAAAGCTACATAACCGAAGAAACCATCACCAATTGCAAGCGTGCTGCCTGCGTTGAAGCCAAACCAGCCAACCCATAGAAGCAATACGGACAAAGCAGTAAATACTTGGTTGTGTCCGGAAATTTCATTAGCGGAACCGTCTTTGTTGAATTTACCGATACGAGGTTTCAGCAATACCGTTGCTGCGAAAGCGGCTAGCGCGCCGGATAAGTGAACGACTGTCGAGCCGGCGAAATCTTGCGCGCCGTCTTCAGCAAGCCAGCCGCCGCCCCAGATCCAGTGAGCAACAACCGGATAAATAACAGCTGTAAATACGATTGTAAAGATTAAATAGGAAGACAATTTGGCACGTTCCGCAAAACCGCCCCATGCGATGGAAAGCGATACAGCTGCGAAGGCCAATTGGAATAAGAAGAATACCGATTTCGGAATGCCTTCACCATCGCCAGCGTATCCGGGATTGAAGAAGAACTCACCCCAGCCAATAAAACCGTTGCCATCACCGCCAAATGCGATACCGTAGCCTATAGCCCAATAAATAAGTGCTGCAAGACCTGCTGTGAAAATGGTTTTGCCGGCTACGTGTCCAGCATTTTTCATTCGAGTGGAGCCTGTTTCAAGAAGAATGAATCCGCCTTGCATGAGCAGGACGAGTACGAATGCGACCATGACCCAGAGCGAGTTGATTCCCACATCCAAAGATTTACCGGATGGATCATCGGCAAATGCCATTGCCGGGAATACCAAACTGAGTGCACCTAATGTTACTAATAACTTCTTGACCATGACGACCACTCCCTTAGTGTTATGTTTCCTTACATTCTAGGAAAGACTTAATGTCATTATAGTCAGAAGTGCTCAGTTTGACAATACACTTTATTCGATTTATCAAAAAAAATCTAACGTTCGTGTCTCTAAAAGGACTTAATGTTAAGTTTTTTCACAAATCGGAAGCATTTTTCCTTTCTTTCTCCCCCCATTCTTCGCATTTTGATTCTATTGAATCTAGTTGACCCGCTATAGGTCTGGGTATAGATTTATTTATTCCACTAAATTACATCGCAATGTAACACGTTTGACTGTATGGTTGCTTTACGATTATCATTAGAGTATAGGCAATACGCCCCAATGCCCCTCTGAGCAGTGAAGCTTATCGCTTCGCAATATAAGTGCTTGTATATAATAGAAACCTATACATACTTATATTAAAGAAATGAAAAAGGAAGGAAGGTGGTTGCATGGAGGATACGAAGCTTTACCGCATAGGAGAGCTGGCCAAACTGGCGAACATAAGTGCTCGTACAATTGATTTCTATACGTCCATGGGCCTAATCGAACCGTCCGAAAGATCGGCCAAAAACTATCGCCTCTATAATGATGAAACTTTGCTTCGTCTGGAACGTATTGAAAAAATGAAGAAAGAAAAATACACGCTTGATGAGATTAAAGTGAGCTTAGCGGCTTGGGGCAGCGTAACCGCTGAGGAGCAGGTTTCACAGAAGCTGATGGATTTGCAGCAGCATTTAAGCCAGCTGGAACGCGAAGTGAAGGAGCTTGAGCCTGTACTCAAGCAAATGAAGCCTAAACAGGCGAACAAGCTGTACACGCGCTTGATGCCGCAGACAGCTGCATGTATCGAAGCGCTGATGCTTCTGATAAATAAAGGGAACTTTATGTAGAGGAAGCGAATTTGCATTAAAAACCAGATATTATGAAATGGAGGGTGACTTACACCATGTTATTTTTTCATCCCATGGACTTTCTCATTTTAATCGCCTTTGCGGTCTCCATATGGGCTCAGTTCCGCGTTAAAGGCACTTTCAACAAATGGGCACAGGTTCCCGCTATGAGCGGTCTAACGGGCTACCAGGCCGCCAGAAGGATGCTCGACAACAATGGCCTGCATGATATTCCAATCGAACCCGTACGCGGCCGCTTGACTGACCACTATGATCCGATCAACCGGGTTGTCCGTCTGTCAGAGCCCGTCTATTACGAAAATTCGATCTCTGCATTGTCAGTTGCCTGTCACGAGGTTGGACATGCGATCCAGCACAAAGAACATTATCCGATGCTCGTGCTTCGCCACCGCATCTTCCCAGTCGTCAATATTGCTTCCGGCGCAGCGCCATTCCTGTTGATCGCCGGCTTCTTGTTCAGCCTTACCGGATTGATTGGCCTCGGCATCATCTTCTTCTCCGTAGCCGTAGCCTTTCAGCTCATCACGCTGCCAGTCGAATTCAATGCCAGCAGCCGGGCTCGTGACCTGATGGTATCCGAAGGCTTTATCGCCAACGAGGAAGAACGCGGAGTTGCTAAAGTATTGAACGCAGCCGCTTTAACTTATGTAGCAGCTGCTTTAATCTCGCTGCTTGAGCTGATCAAGTACGTTATGATCTTCAATTCCCGAGACGAATAATCGGATGTATAGCAA
>NZ_CBVJ010000051.1 GCF_000513275.1 Paenibacillus gorillae
AATACCTTTTTTTATTGCTGCTTTTTCAGCAGATCATGGAAATAACGGAGTAAGAAGCCGTGGAATACTTTCGCTACAAGCGGAAGCTTCTCGCCGGAACGATGGATAATGCCAATATTACGAGTAACGATCGGATTACGGATGCGGACTTTCGCCGGCTCCAGCAGACCGGTATGATGAAGCGCCATCTCCGGCAATAGACTGACGCCCATACCGGCTGCAACGAGACCTCTAATCGTTTCGGTCTCTTCGCCTTCAAAACCGATTTTAGGCACAAAGCCCGCCTCCTGGCATGCCTCCCATACAATCGGCCGAAGGGAGTAACCTTCTCCGAACAAAACGAAGGTGTCCTCCTTCAATTGGCTTAGCTCTATCGATTCTTCCTTCGCCAATCGATGATTCGGAGGAAGAATGGCATAAAGCTCCTCCGTCAGCAGCACTTCGCCGCAAACATGTTCATGCTCATCCGGGAAGGGCGATATAAAGGCAAGATCAATCTCGCCTTTCACCATATCGCGGATAAGGGTCGGATACATCCCTTGCTTAAACCTAAATTTTACATTCGGGTGAAGCTTGCGGAATGCCGCAACAACCTGTGGAATAAGCGAGATACCAAGGCTGTGGGGAAATCCCAGCCGAATCTCCCCCTTTTCCGGGTCAAGAAATTCGTGGATTTCTACGACCGCCCTCTCCAGATCGGTCAGAATAACTTCCGCCCGCTTCAGGAAAAGCTGGCCGACCGGAGTCAACTGCAAATTACGCCCCTTCTGGAGGAACAGCTTGACGCCAAGCTCCTCCTCCAGCTGGTGAATTTGCCGGCTGACCGCTGACTGTGCCACATGCAGCTCCTCAGCCGCCTGGGTCACATGTTCTTTTTTTGCTACTTTGACAAAGTAGTAAAGCTGACGAAGTTCCATATCTTCTCCTTATCTTTCGCTCTTCCATTTTCTAGCTTCGCTAACGAATCCTCTTTCTTCGCACCATTGCCCGGTCAAAGCTGCTGTACAGCAGGAAACCGGCCAACCCGCCTCCGACATGTCCCCATAAGCTGACCTGCGGAGTAATGATTGAGTAGATCAAACCAAAGATCAGAATGGTATATACCGTCTTCCTGGAGCCCTCATCAAGCCAAGCCTTGCGGAACAGTGCAATATACAGAAACGCGCCGTAAACGCCGTAAATAGCTCCTGAGGCGCCTACCGCATGAACAGCGTTGTCTCCAAGAAGCACTGCCATCAAAGCGACGAATGCGTTGGCCAATATGCCGCAAAGCAGATAGAAAACGCCATACCTTACTTTACGTAACAAGTGCTCCAAAGGTGGCGCAAATACGAGCAGAGAAAACATATTAAACATCAAATGCATAAGCCCTGAATGCATGAACATGGAGGTCACGTACCGCCATGGCTCAATTAAGCCAAAAGGATCGATGCTCGTAATTGTGATAAAGGAACCATATCGAATTAAATGATAATCATCAGTCGTACTGCCGCTTAATGCAACGATAATAAAATACACGATATTCAGGGCAATGATACCGGCAGTTACCGGGTACATCCGCAAATAACCTCGAAAGCTTTCATAACGCATAAAGATCATGTTGTAGAATCACCTCTCAATTATTGGACAATGCAGATTCATTACGATTATAATAAATTTGGTATCGACCATTCAAAAATGAGGAGGATGTTGTTATATGTCACAAACACGTACTGGCGCTGCCACATTCAAAGGCAACCCAATTACATTAATCGGTCCGGAACTGAAAGCTGGAGACAAAGCTCCTGATTTTGTTCTGAACAAGTCACTGGTTGAAGAGGTTTCCTTGAAGGACTTCGCCGGCAAAGTAAAGCTCGTAAGCGTAGTACCATCCATCGACACTGGTGTATGCGACGCTCAAACTCGTCGATTCAACGAAGAAGCAGCTAATCTCGGCGACAATGTTGTCATTCTTACAGTCAGCGTTGACCTTCCGTTCGCACAATCCCGCTGGTGCGGCGCAGCAGGTGTTGATAAAGTGGCTCTGCTGTCCGATTACAAGCACCGCAGCTTCGGTGAAGCTTACGGCGTATATATCCAAGAGCTTGGTCTGGATCAGCGCTCCATCTTCGTCATCGATGCAAACGATACGATCACTTACGTAGAGTATCTCCCTGAAATGACGGAGCATCCTAATTACGAAGAAGCGATCAACGCAGTAAAAGCCCTCGTCTAAACGATTCCGGCAAGCGATACATAGCCTAAAACGGCTATACGCACAAACAAAGCGAGTGAAGGGAAATCCCTTCCTCGCTTTTTTAATCTATTATTTGCTGCCGCCATTAACTTTGAAAGCGGCAAGCTTCTTGTCCAGCACACGGAAAATATCAAGAATGACGCGATAATTGGAGCCCAAATCTCCCATAGAGCCGCGTGACGCAGAATAGACGTCTACAGCGGAATTAACTGGATTGACACTAATTACGGATACCGTAATATCCATCGTTCTGCCGAATGCCGTTTTTTTCTCAACGACGATCTCCCCGACCGACTGAACCTCATGCAAAACTTTATAGCCTTGCATCTTCTTCAACGTTGATACAACTTCCTCCCAAGCCTTATCCTTGGAAAGCTTGTAAAAATGCGACTTCAGCAGCGGATCTTTAGCTTTGTCGCCGGTCTGCTCATGACTCCGCAGCAACCCGATTAAGGTCCGCTTCAACAACAACAATCTCCCCTTCCAGCATCTATGTAGCACCCTATATATAAACGCCTGAATAAGCAGAAAAAACCCGCCTATGCCGTCCGACTTACATGTTTCTGAACCCGCTCTCGCAGGTGGGTCTCCGCAGAAGCGATTTTGATGTCCCCTTTCGAGGGCATATCAGCCGCGCTCCAATCTAGGAATCCCGTAAAACAGCCATTGGTTCAAAACAATGAAAAGCCGAAACGAACATCGCAGGATGTACTACTTATTATAGACGTTACGGCCCTAATTGTAAACTTTCTGAGCATGCTATTTATTGGTCGGGTTTTGCCCCTCGTCTGCAAGCTCCACAAACTCGTTTTCTTCCTCTTGCGATTGCTTCGCCTTCTCAGCCTGTTCCTGCAGCTTTTGATAGATCAGGTGAAAGTTCCAGAACGACAGATAAGCGATTATGCTGCCCATGAAGAACGGAATCAGGAAAGTGAAGCGCGTACTCATGTAAAGAACGACGCCAGCCATAATTGCCGTGGAGAACGACCGAATCGGTTTGCCAATCGTAATCAAAACGGCATTTTTAAGCAATTGAAACGTTTTCATATGATAATGGGCGAGCATAGAGAAAAAGTTGAACAGCGATACTACGAGAAGCAGCAGCAGCGCAATGAAAATATAGGACATCAAATTCAATTGCTTCTGATAGACGATAAAATCGACAATCATAATGCCGAACAGCAGCGTATAAGCAATGCCGCCAATCATACTTTGAATATAGTTTTCTTTGTAGCTGCGGAAATACGTTTTGAAGAGCGGTACATCCGTCTCGCCCATCACCCATTTTCTAGCAACAGAGAACATGGCAGCGGTTGCGGGAAATAGCGTAAACGGAGCTACGATACCCATAAATACCAATGCCGTGTACAACTGGTTCATAATTGCTTGATCATCTGCATTCGCAGGGCCCATCATCAATCCGCCCCATGCGAAAAATACAAATGGAATGGAGCAAGCAATCCATAATACGTTAATTACAGCCAGTCGCATAATCCATTCGGAAATTTTGTAAAACCCGCCCATCAAGCCTCTTGGTTCCATTCAATCTGCCTCCACGATTGTAGAATGACTTTCAAAACGCCTATTTTCTTTGATTTGTAGGCCAACATCTAAACGGCTATGACCCACCGGCATACGATATAGAGTAATCACCTATACATCGTTCATTAAAGGAGGTTGCTGCATGAGCAACGTTGGTTACGGCGGTCTTTGGACTTCGACGGGAGTCATTCTTGTACTTTTCATTCTTCTGGTCATCATCACGAGATCGGTACTGTTCTAACAGCCGACTGCCATAGTTCCTCGTTCTAAAAAAGAAAAACCAGGGAAGTCGGGATGCCCGCAAGGCATAACGGAC
>NZ_CBVJ010000052.1 GCF_000513275.1 Paenibacillus gorillae
CCTCGTTCTAAAAAGAAAAACCAGGGAAGTCGGGATGCCCGCAAGGCATAACGGACTTCCCTGGTTTATTGGAGCAAGGCCTGTCTCAGTTATTTACATAGTCTTCGGAAGAGCTTTTCGGACGACGGGATTCACCGCTGCGTCCTTCACTGCTGCGGTTCCGGTTGCCATTGTCACGGTTGCCGTAGCCGCCGCTGCCGCCGGAATTGCTGCTGTTGCCGCGATAGCCGCCGCCACCGCCGCCGGAACGACGATCGTCGCGTCCGCGGTAGCCGCCGCCACCGTTGCTGCTGCGATTGCCGCTACCGCTGCCGCTGCCGTTGTTGAACGAGCTTCCGCCGGAATAACGGCGTCCGTTCGAACGAATGTCCGGCTTGCGTTTTTTCGCGCGAAGCGGCTCTTCAGGTGTCAGTTCAACGTTGACATCCTTCTTCTCGCCTGTCAGCAGCTTAATTGCCGCTGCAAGCAGATGAACGGAATCATATTGATCAAGCAATTGAATCGCAATTGCTTTATATTCCGAACTCTCCTCATTGTTGACCGTTTCAAGGATACGTTCAGCCGTAACGCGTTGTTTGCCTTCAATCGCTTCCGCAAGGCTTGGAAGCGGTTTGCGGCTAATGCGCTGGCGCGTTACTTTCTCAATAAAGTGCAGGTGATCGGTTTCGCGAGGCGTTACGAACGACCATGCTGTACCTTCTTTGCCTGCGCGGCCAGTACGGCCGATCCGGTGAACATAGCTTTCAGGATCTTGCGGCAAATCGAAGTTGATAACATGCGTTACGCCCGATACGTCGAGACCGCGTGCTGCAACGTCAGTTGCTACAAGAACATCGATGCTGCCGTCGCGGAATTTGCGCATAACATTATCACGCTGGTTCTGCGACAAGTCACCGTGCAAGCCATCAGCGGAATAGCCGCGTTTTTGCAGGCCTTCGCTCAGTTCGTCTACCCGGCGTTTCGTACGTCCGAAGATGATCGCAAGCTCAGGGGATTCCATGTCGAGCAAACGGCTAAGCGCTTCAAACTTTTGACGCTCATGTACTTCAATGTAGCCTTGATCGATCAATGGAGCCGTTACTTGTTTCGGTATAACCGATACATGCTCCGGATTTTTCAGGAACTGTTGAGCCAGCTTCTGAATGTTCGGAGGCATAGTAGCCGAGAACAGCATCGTTTGGCGATCATCCGGTACAAGCTTCAGGATGGATTGAATATCTTCCATGAAGCCCATGTCCAGCATTTCGTCCGCTTCGTCAAGTACAACTGTTCTTACATCTTCAAGACGGATCGTTTTGCGGTTAATATGGTCCAGCAAACGTCCTGGCGTTCCGATAATGATTTGCGGTTTCTTTTTCAATGCACGGATTTGGCGGCCGATTTCTTGACCTCCATAAATTGGCAAAGAACGAAGACCTTTGTATCGAGTCAGCTTCCCGATTTCCTCAGCTACTTGGATAGCGAGCTCACGGGTCGGCGTCATAATTAATGCGACGATTCGCTCTTCGCTAGTTGGAATTTTGTTAATCAACGGAATTCCGAATGCAGCTGTTTTCCCTGTACCGGTCTGTGCTTGACCGATCATATCGCTACCTGTCATTGCGATTGGAATGGACTTGTCTTGGATTGGGGTGGATTCCTCAAACCCAAGCTCCGTAATTGCCTGCAACACTTTCGGTTCCAGGCCAAATTCAGCAAATGTTTTCAAACTTTCTCATACTCCTTTTTATCTGCAGCCTACTTAAAAATATCTGAATCATTATAGCATAAATATCGATACGAATACCAGTTAACTGAAAAAAGCCATACTAAGCGAGTATTTAATCCATCTTTGCCAAGCGGTATTTAAGCCGGTTTCCGGCTTAATATCCCCGCTTAAGCCGTTTTCAAGGAGAAGGTTGCTGTGAAAAAAAATATCCGGACTAATATTTTTGCTGCTGCTGCGATGGTCGTGGGGTCACTTCTCATCGCCTCAGGCTTTAACCTATTTCTCATTCCCCATCAGCTTCTAAGCGGAGGCTTATCCGGCGTTGCCATGATGATCGGTTATATAACAGGAGGCAATATCGGCTGGCTCTATTTGCTGCTCAATATCCCGGTGCTGGTATGGGGATGGTTCGCCGTCGGCCGCAGATTTATAATATGGAGCCTTATCACTGTTCTTATTTCGACGCTGTTCATGCAGATTATCCCTACTGAGCCAATTGCCGACGATGTCGTGCTGGGCGCCGTATTCGGCGGCATCATCGTAGGCTTCGGAACCGGCTTGACGCTGCGGTACGGCGGTTCCTCCGGAGGCTTCGACATTATCGCCTCCATCGTCACGCGAAGACGTGATCTGCCTATTGGCATGATCATCTTTACGCTCAACGGGGCCGTAATTGCCGCGCTCGTTGTTTTCACCAAAGATTGGAACTCTGCCCTTTACTCGCTTCTCGCCATCTATACTGCAGGAAAACTCGTCGATATTATCCATGTCCGCCACATTAAAGTGACGGCGTTCATCGTTACAAACAAAACCGAAGAACTGATACGCAAGCTCCTCGCCCATCCAAGAGGGATTACAATCATTAAGACGCGCGGCGCCTATTCGGATATCGAACGGGATATGCTGATGACCGTCAGGACACGCTATGAGTTAGAGGAGTTGCGGAAGACGATTGTCTCGATCGACCCGAAGGCTTTCGTCAACATCGTGGAAACCGTAGGCGTAGTCGGAGATTTTTCCAAACCCAAGGAATAGCGGTCATTAGAGCGGAGCGCATATGGACAGATATGGATTCATATACATATCCCTATGTTTTTATATGCGATGCTGTTATAATGTGGTTATCCCGTTCGTTTAAGTTTCTTGCCATATGATTTGCCCTTAAACTATCATGAAAGGGTGATGCTCAGGTGGATATGGAAACCGTCACATTGTCGCAGATTGTGGAAAAACTTGCGCCCGAGCTCAGTTCCTTCCTGACAAAGCGCGAACTGGCAATCAACATCGTGCTGAGGGACGGACTTGCTGTTCTTGAGCCGGCGGATGCGATGGAGATCGTGCAGCACAGCATTTGCGAGCATCAAAGAGATGCTTGGCTTCAATGACAGTACGGGTAATCGCGATTAGGTATAAAAGTGAGCCTGCTGATTCAAATCAGCGGGCTTTTTTGTTCCCTTCATCAGGACGTTTCAATGTATCATCCGCAAAATTAGAAACAATTGGTCAGCTTAAAAATGGAGCCATTCTAAAAAAATAAGTGTCATGAGGACCGTTTCTGCTTTATAATCTGGGAAGAATAGCTAGCGGGGAGAGAGCTTAATGGACATCTTCTTTTCTACAATGATGTTAATGTATAGTCTCATGACAGGTACCGGGGAAGAAAATGCCGCCGCGGGCCATGTTGCAGCTTCCATGCTCAACGCCGCAGCCGGACAGACCGTCGTCGAGACCGCCTTTGCCGGAAACGTAACGCCAATTCTGCCGGCCGACGGCAAGAAACAAGACCCTCAACCGGATGCGCCAGTCGTCAAGGGCATCTACGTCACTGCACACAGCGCAGGAGGCGCCAGAATGGAATCGCTGCTCAAGCTGGTTGACGATACAGACTTAAACAGTATGGTTATCGATATTAAAGACGACAACGGATACATAACTTATCCTACTCAAACGCCAGAGCTGCTGGAAAAAGGAACGCCTCAAAAATATATTAAAGACATCAGCGTCTTAATGGCTTCACTAAAGCAGCATCATATTTATCCGATCGCTCGGATCGTTGTATTCAAGGATACGGCGCTCGCCCGTAAGCAGCCTGAGCTGAGCTTCCTGCACAGCGACGGCACCATATGGAAAAACGGGCGCGGCGAAAGCTTTGTTAATCCGTACCGTGAGGAAGTATGGAAATATAATGTCGATATTGCGAAGGAAGCGGCAAGACTAGGCTTCAAGGAAATCCAGTTCGATTACGTCCGTTTTCCTGAAGGCTTTGAGAAAAAAGCCGAGTCTCTCCAATTCGACAAAACCGAAGACAGCCGTGTAAACGTCGTTGCCGGATTCGTCAAATATGCGCGAGAGCAGCTTGAGCCGCTTGGCGTACGCGTATCGGTCGATATTTTCGGCTATGCGGCATCCGTTCCCGCTGCTGAGGGTATCGGCCAGGACTTTGTGAAAATTTCGAATGACGTCCATGTCATCTCGCCAATGATCTACCCGAGCCATTACAGCACCGGCTGGTTTAAGCAAACGGACCCTGACAAGAGCCCTTATGCAACAATCAAGGGTGCGATGGTCGATACGCATAAGAAATTAGATCCGATCGGCAAGGATAAGCCGATCATCCGCCCTTGGATTCAAGATTTCACTGCAAGCTGGCTGGGTAAAGGCCATTATGTGAAATATGGAAAAGAAGAAGTCGAAGCGCAGATCAAAGCGCTGGAAGACTCTGGAGTCAAAGAGTATTTGCTCTGGAACGCCGGCAATAAATATTCACCTGGCGTCGATTATAAATAAACAAAGAACCGCCGGCTGCATAATATGTAACGGATTTCGTTTTGAGGTGCAGCACATCAGATTGACATGAAAAATGACGAATAAACTGACAACAGTTTAGGTCGTCATTTTTCTTTATAGATCAATTGCTTCATCGATTTTCAGCATATAATCTAAATTAATATGATACTTCCATTACATAAAATATCGCATGCGAATGTCCACTCGACAAAATATTTTCTTGAGAATATTAATAAACAGACGCTATTTTCTGAAATGGGGTATGAAAATGACAAGAGGACTTTCTTTTGAGATTCCTAATGAATATGGAAATTTTCTTAAAGAGATACTAAATACTTTTGATATTACTAAGTACGATTGGTATATCGGAGGAGAGGAATCGTACTTCATAAATGACAATCAGTTGGAGCCTCTTTTCCCGAAGGAAGTGTTTGGATTAGACGGAGCGATTCTAAAAAGAACGATTGAAAAGAAAAAGCAATATTTGATCGTTTTTTAAACATTAAGGCATACCCTAAAGGAAAGAGAGTAGTAGATGTATCAACGTTTGATGAATTCCTGAAAAGTGATTGTCACCTCGTTCTCTTAATCGTTGATTCTGTTTATGTTACAATTTACTGTAAAGATAAGGATCAAATTGAATCACTTTATAATAATGCAGTCAATAAAAAGTACGAGAAAGTTGAATATGTAACGGAAGACAATGATTTCAGAACGGGACTTTCTGTATGGTAATAGACGAATTTATTACAAGAACAATAAAATGACGTGCCAAACGGCACGTCATTTTGTGTCAATTACAAATATTTTTTCTTTTTCATCTAAAAAGAACCCTCTAGCACTAACTGCACCGGTGGTTTCTTGGTTCTCCCTCTTACATGCTCCCCTGCGTCTTAACCGGCGGCAGCGTTACGGTGAACGCCGTCCCGTTCCCGACTGTGCTTTTCACCTGAATGCCTCCGCCATGCAGATCGACGATTTTTTTAACAAGCGACAGCCCCAGACCGCTTCCTCCAGCCTTATAATTCCGAGACTTGTCTGCTTTATAGAAGCGCTGAAAGATCAGCTCCAGATTGTCAGAGGTAATACCGATGCCAGTATCACGGATCTCGAACAAGGCAGTCTCCCCTTCTGACTGGCGGAGCCGGATATCGATGGTCCCGCCCTCGGGCGTGAATTTAATGCTGTTGCTGATCAGATTAATCCAGACCTGGCTGAGCAAATCCTCATCTGCTGTTACGAATGTTTCACCCATATCAACATTCATTTCAATCGATTTCTGCAGCCACTGCGGTTCGCATGCCAAAATTAGTGTGCCTAGTTGCCGGTCCAGCCGATAACGCTTCGGCTCGAACGGGTGCTTATCCGACTCCAGCGAAGTCAGCTTCAGCAGATTATCGCTCAGCTTCGACAGGCGGTCACTCTCACTCTCGATGATGCGCAAATAATCATTACGTGTCTCCTGCGTCAGCTCTCCGCTTTGCAAAGCGCGGGCAAACCCGCTAATTGAGGTGAGCGGCGACTGGATTTCATGCGAGACATCCGATATAAACCCTTGCCGCATTTGCTCCATCTCATCCAGCTCGACAGCCATATGATTAATTTCCCGCATAATATTTTGAAACGGCCCGTGATCCTGATTTCCGATCTCAAGTCTTACCTTAAAATCTCCTTTGGCAATTCTCCGCATAGCCTCCGTCAGCGATTGGCTTATTTCCACATGCCGGGACCTGACAAAAATCGCCACGATTTGGGTCAACCCGAATAATACAACGAGACCCAGCAATAAATTGATCATTTGCGCCACATATTGCGACGGCCGCCAATCCGTCCATTCGTAAATAAAATGACTGCCGAAATAGACGAGGGTCCAGCTGCCCACGATGGCACAAAGCATCGTCAGCACGGCCATAACCGCTTTTGTGACCTGCCACCAGCGTTTGTCCCTCAGCTGCCTCCAGTTCATTCAACCGCCTCCAGCCGGTAGCCCAGCCCTCGTATGGTGACGATACGAAAGCCATGCTCCGTTTCCTGGAATCGTTCACGCAATCTGTTAATGTGAACGTCCAGCGTTCGTTCATTTCCTTCAAAGTCATAGCCCCATATCGATTCGATCAGTTGGCCTCGCGAGAAGGATTGTCCGGCATAGCTGGCGAGCTTGAACAACAGCTCAAACTCTTTCATGGGAAGCGTGAACGACTCCCCATTCACAGTCACCATATGAGAAGCGCGGTTGAGCGTCAGCGCGCCCGCTTGGACCGTCTGCGACGAGGCGATCCGGTAACGCTTAAGCAAAGCTTTTACGCGGGCGATCAGTTCCAGAGGTTCGAAAGGCTTCACCAAATAATCATCCGCACCCAGATCAAAGCCTTTCAGCTTCTGGGACGTCTCCCCTTTGGCTGTCAGCATCAGCCTTGGCATATCGCTGTAATGAACGCTGAGCTGCCTGCAGAGCTCCCAGCCGTCCATCTCAGGCATCATCACGTCGATAATGATCAGATCCGCATTCACGGACTCCAGCAGCTCCAGCGCTTCTACTCCGTTAGCAGCCTCCGATACATCAAAGCCCTCCGCTTGCAAAAAATGCTTCACTAACTGACGAATATGATCGTCGTCGTCTACAACCGCGATTCTGACCATCACTGTTCCCCTTCCTTTCCAGCAAGCAGTTACACTTGCTCCAGAATGCGCAGCTGCTGATTGGCGAATTCTCTATACAGCTCATGGGAATGCAGCAGCTCCTCATGCGTGCCTCTTCCTGTAATGGTACCCTTTTCTACGAACAGAATCTGATCGGCATCCACGACTGTCGACAGACGATGGGCGATGACAAGCGTAGTACGTCCATCCATTAGATTGTCCAGCGCCTGCTGAACGACAACTTCGGATTTGCTGTCTAAGCTTGAGGTCGCTTCGTCCAGCATCAGAATGCTCGGATCACGCAGCAGCGCTCTGGCAATCGCAATCCGCTGGCGCTGGCCGCCTGACAGCTTAATGCCCCGTTCGCCAACCTCGGTCTCGTACTTATCCGGCATCTCTTCAATAAAGATATCGGCATAAGCCATTCGTGCGGCATGAAAGATTTCCGCATCTGAGATTTCCCGGCTCGATCCGTAAGTGAGATTATCCCGAATCGTACCGGCAATTAATGGACTCTCCTGCGACACATAGCCGATATGACTTCTCCAGGAATCAAGCGACAGGTCATAGATGCTTTTATCGCCAATCTTGATGGCGCCCTGCTGCGGCTCGTAGAATCGCTCCAGCAGCGAGAACATCGTCGTCTTGCCGCCTCCGCTTGGGCCAACGATCGCCGTTACTTTGCCAGGCTGAAGCGTAAAATCAATATCTTTCAATACAGCATCATTATCTCCATAAGCGAACGACACCTTTTCAATCGCAATCGGCTGACGTGCGTTCACCAGCGGATCTCCGCTATGGATAGGCTCTTCTTCGGAATCCAGCGTCTCGATAATTCGCTCTGTCGCACCTACCGCTTTGTTCATCTGCGTGACGAACGTAGAGATCTGGTTAATCGGCATCACAATTTGAATGAGATAAAGAATGAATGCTACGAGATCGCCGGCCGTCAATTCTCCTGCAGATACCCGCATACCGCCGTAACCGATAATCAGCACAAGCATCCCCATCATAACCAGTCCGATAAGCGGCGAAATAAAGGCCATCAGCTTGCCTTCCCGAATACCCATTTGAAGCAGCTTCATAATGGAGCCTTTTCCTCGTTCATACTCAAGCGGCTCCGCGTTGGACGCTTTAACGAGCCGGATTTCCGATAATGCCTGGTTCAAATTTGAGGTAAAGGTTGCGGTCTCATCCTGAAGTGATTTGGAGAGCTTCATGATCATACGGCCGATTGGCAGCATAACAGCTAATACCAGCGGTACAGCCAGCAGCATGATCAGCGTCATTTTCCAATCCAGCAGCACCATAATGACGATCGCACCGATAATGGAAATAATGCCGTTGAAAAATCCGGTCATATGCTCCGTAATAAGTCCTTTAACTATCGCTGTATCATTGGTTACACGGCTGATCGTATCACCTGTACGATGCTTGTCATAATAAGGAATCGCGAGTGCAAGCAGCTTCTTCCACAGCCGGTCCCTCAGCTTCGCGACTACCGTCTGTCCAATTCGGCTTAGCAAATAAATAGAAACGCCGGCAGCGGCCGCTTGGCCCAGAAACGCTAGTGCTAGAATAACAATTTGACCTGAGCTTATACTCGTTAATGTAAAGCTGTCGACCACATTTTTGGTGAAAAGAGGAACAACTAGACCTACTAAGGTGGATACTATACTAAGTCCAAGCGCAACGCCAAGCATCCATTTCGAAGGCTTCGTTTCCCAGATCATACGAAGAAACGGCTTCCAGCTTCCCAGCTTTCTCTTCTTATCGACTTTCATTTCAGATTCCATAAATTCTCCACTCCTTATCTCTGTCTCTGAAAGAAGATTACCTCTCTATTATAAACTGGATATAAACAAAACTTTAATTCGGGCAATATGTGAAAACGAAAAAACGCCGGAGCATCCGGCTCCGGCGTTCTATCTGTGATAATTGTTTTTATTGGGAAAGACGAAGCGCCAGCTCATACATTTCCATGTTGAACGGCTTTTTCGAATTAACAACCGTATCGATGTCCGTCGTAATCAGCTCGCCGCGTACGATACCGCAAGCTTTGCCGGAGTCCCCAGCCATCAATTGATGAACGGCGAAATCGCCCAGCCGGCTTGCAAGAATACGGTCTGCCGCTGTCGGCGCGCCGCCGCGCTGGATATGACCGAGTACGGTAACACGCGGCTCCAGGCCGCAGCCGTCCAGAATCTCGCTGGCAACCGTCTCGCCTTTGCCTGCGCCTTCTGCAACAACAACGATGCTGTGGCGTTTGCCTTTTTCGAAGTTTGCCTTCATCCGTTCCGACACTTCTTTCGAATCGTAAGGAACTTCGGGAACGATAATCGTCTCCGCACCGCTTGCCAGACCTGCGTACAGAGCGATATCGCCGCAATGGCGTCCCATAACCTCTACGACCGAAGAGCGTTCATGCGAAGACATCGTATCGCGGATTTTGTTGATTGCATCCACTACGATACTAACTGCGGTATCGAAGCCAATTGTGAAATCAGTAAATGGAATGTCATTATCGATCGTTCCCGGCAAGCCCATTGTCTTGATGCCCAGCTTGCTCAGCTTGTTCGCTCCTTGGTAGGAGCCATCGCCGCCGATAACAACCAGACCGTCGATTCCCCGGTTGCGAAGCACCTCTGCGCCGCGCTGCTGACCTTCTGCCGTCGTAAACTCCTTGCAACGGGCAGTTTGCAGGATCGTGCCGCCGCGTTGAATGATGTCGCCAACACTGCGAAGATCCATTGGACGCAGGTCGTCGTTGATAAGGCCTTGGTAACCGCGTTGAACGCCATAAACTTCAATTCCGTTGTAAATAGCGCTCCGCACAACTGCGCGGACTGCGGCATTCATTCCTTGGGAATCGCCACCGCTCGTTAATACTGCAATCGATTTTACTGCTGACATGATACATTCCTCCAAAACGATGATAATTATATCTAAGCCTGTTGTTTTCGAATCCAAATGCTGTTGATCAAAAAAAACAAGCGGGTAAGCGGGCTGTTCTTCATTAGCTTGCGGGTTACACGCATTACATCGGACTGAGATTTCACTTTCGGGTCCGACAAATACAGCGCCAGCAAGCCTTCGATAACGAGACGATGGAATCTCGGAGCCGGAAGCTGCTGCACATCTACGCGAGCCTTACTTGCGATCCAACCGATACGATCGACGAGCAAGCTGCTGCTCTCGTAGTAATTGCAGAAATTCAAATCGCCTCCGGCTTTGTCCTCCTCTTGATCGATCAAATAATCGAGCAAAATATGAAGACTGCAAACATGCGGGAAATAGATACGCTTGATGGAATCGGCATCGGCTGCGGAAAGGCCGTCTCCGCTCGCCGCCAGAAACAGCATGAACATACCCAGCGTCGAGCCCGTTGCAGCGGCAAATTCATGCCACCGCAAATGCGGATAGCGGCTTTCATGTTCATGCCACCAAGCCATCAATTCCGTTTCCCTCAAGTCTTTGCGAATATGCTTGTACACCTGCAAGTCGCCATAAAGACTAACCAGCTCGCTTACGACGCGCTGTACGCTTCCATAGGAAGGAAGCTGCGCAACATTCCGCTGGCAGACAAGAACAAGATGCCGCAAATAACCGCCGTCGTCCCTCTCCCGGCGCAAGGCGTAGTAGTCCTTCGGCTCGGCCTCAGGATCCACGGCATCCAGCATCGACTGGTGCAACAGGCGAAAATCATCGGGATCAAGCGACGTACTGCGATCGCACAGATTGTCCAGATAATCGCTGATCGTCTGCAGCGCCACGATAAGCGGGATCAGGATGTGCCGCTGCTCCAGATTGGCGCAGGCGTACACGGCTCCGCCCTGGCAATGAAACTTTTTTGCTCGACAAGCTGTCCAGTGCCTGCGTACGGAGCTCCTCATCGGGTATCCGTTCCGCCATGGCCCGCAGCTTGCTCAGCTCTGACTCAACCTCAGGCAGTATGTACTTATAGACGCGATACATCAGCTTCAAAGGGCTTTGAGGCACCTGGCTGCCTGATAGTGTCGTAATAAGCATGATGTGCCCTCCTCGTTGATCATGACGGAGACAGAGGCGTCTCCAGTTCCTGACTGACCCGGTACCAGATCTGCAAATCATTGATCCGGCTGGCCAATTCGGCGATATCCGAATTAATTCGGCAGGACTCCGGAAAGCTGTCCTCTTCGAACAATTCGTTTTGCTTGACGCGGATAACTCTCTCCAGCTCCATGATCCGATCCGGAATCGTTCCGCGTATAAGCTCCCATCGCTCCACCATATCAGCCTGTTCGGCGCCATCGTACAGCTCCCAATCCTGTTCCATCACAGGGAGCGCGATGCGCAGCCGTTCATTCCACTGAAACCGATACTTCCCCACGATCAAACCTCCAAACATAAATGTACCATTTCACCAAACAATAATCCAGCAGTTCATGCTATACTAAATAAAATCATAACACGGAATTACGAGACAGATATGGAGTGAAAGGTACCAATGGACCAAGCAGAATCTAGCGATACAAGCAATTCAAATTCCAAGCGAAGCTCCTCTGCAAGAAGGGAAACGACTGCGCTCCGCGGCTTCAGCTTTGCCGCTTATTCAACGCAAGCGCTGCTGGTCTCCTATATCCCTTTATATTTTATGGATCGGGGTTTCTCCGAACATCAAATTGGCATTATTTACGCAACAGGCCCGTTCATCTCCATCTTCGCCAACGTACTGCTAGGCTGGGCCAGCGACAAATTTCAAACGATCAAAAAGCTGCTCACCCTGCTATTGTTCGGACAGCTGGCTATGCTTGCGCTGCTATTCCCGGTGGAGCATTTCGCTGTCATATGCCTGGTGATGACGGCCTTTTATTTTTTCCAGACGCCAATCAATCCGCTTAGCGACAGCCTCGTCCTGCTCTCCAGCCAATATACGGGAACGCCTTATGCGTTGATCCGGATATTCGGCTCGCTGGGCTTCGCTTCTTCCGCCTATGCCTTCGGACTGCTGCTGAAGGCGGTCGGCTCCGAATGGACGCTGCCAATTGGTCTGGCAACCATTACAATTACGATCCTATTGTCATTTTTCATTCGGGATTATCGCACCAGCTCGCGAAAAATCGAGTTTTCCGGTTTTTTTCAATTAATGCGCAAGCCGCAGGTCGTTATCTTCTTCTTCGTCCTGCTGCTGGTCTCCATCTCTCATCGGATGTATGAGGGCTTTCTCGCGATTACGCTTCGCCAGCTGGGAGCAAGTGATTCGCTCATTGGACTGGCCTGGCTGATGTCCGCCGCCAGTGAAATACCGATTCTGTTCCTGCTCGGCAAGTATGGGCACCGCTTCAAGGAGCTTCCTTTACTTGCCATCGCCAGCATCATGTACGCCGTCCGCATGTGGATGCTTGGCGAACTGGATGACCCGCGTTGGGTCATTGCTACCCAATTGATGCACAGCATTACATTCGGCATCTACTTCTCCACCGCGCTGCGCTATATCTCCCAGCTCATTCCCGATGAGTTCCGTTCTTCCGGGCAAGCGGTATACGCCGTCGTCTGGACCGGCTTGGCCGGGTTTATAAGCGGTACGGCGGGCGGTTACATTTTCGAGCAATTTGGACGCAGCTCCTTCTTCCATACGGCTTCCCTGCTCGCCGTGCTTGCTGCGGCCGGCTTCCTCGGGCAGTATTACTATACGAGGAGTTCGACAGCTTAGTGATAAGATGAAGTGGAGTAAATACGAGAGTAAGTCGCTGCCTTTGGAAGGCGGTGGTCAGGGGCTTACTTGTAGTTGTGCTGGCTGGGCCGCGGGGAGATCGGCGGCCTTGATGCAACGCCGCACGCCGCGCTAGCTGGCGGGGTTATGAAAATAGAATTGGTGCGAGCCTTGAAGCAACTGGAGTTGTGAACACACTAACTATTTTCATGAAAAAAGTGCATTTTGGGCGCCTAAACGGCTGTTTCTGAGCACTCTCTGCTGCTCGTTGTTTCGCTTCCAAATGGAACAAAATGCAAAACTGCATTTTAAATCTGCTTATATGGCCTAAAAAGCAGATCTAAATGTAAAAGTGCAGGTTGGATGGGCCAAAACTGCCTAAATCAAGCCAATTTGGCCAAACTAAATGCACTTTTTCATTTTGAAGCGGCGAAGTGACCTTTTTCAGCCGAACAACATGTACTTTTACATTTTGCAGCCCCTCAGATTCGGATAATGCCTTGCTCTAGCACTGCTCCAAAACATATAAAACAGAACAAGAGCCTCCGGATTCCGGAAGCTCTTGTTCTGTCTCTACCACTCTATTCCATTATCGTAATGCGCAAAAACTCAGTGGAACCCGGTATGAACGGCAACCGGGAAGGCAGTCGGTCTGCCTTTCCGCCCGCTCCCTCGATGGCGGTTATTAACTCATTCAATGCATCAAACCGGTCCCACTTGAGCGACAACAGCGGATAAATCCGCACTTGGCCGCCGGGCCTGCACACACGCATTAACTCCAATATCGATTGTTTATGAAATTCAAAGCCGAATTGCTCGGCATATAGAAACAGGAAATGACTGCAAGTAACGAGCGAGAATGTGCTGTTCGCGAACGGCAGTTCTGGCAGCGCACCGCCGAAATAGCAGCTTTTCCCCTCTTCGGTTCTCAAATGATTGGCAAACAGCTCAAGCGAAGCTTCTCTCCCCGCACGGTGACGTTCGAGACTTCCATAATAGCTCCAATCGAATGATGATTCCAGCTTGGCAAGCTTGGCTGTAGAAACACCGATCTCTTCCAACGCTTCTGCAATCCATGGCTCTGTGTTTGGCTGCTGATATCGCGGGTCAACCGCAAATGCTTCAATTTCTCTTTTCCGGGCTTCTGCTGTAAAAGAAGAACCTCCCGATGCCACGTCCAGCACTTTGCCTGCCTGAATGTCATTTTCCTTTAAATCAAACATCCGGACATACTCGTCATACCCGCGGCAAGTCATTGCCACGCCAATTTGCTCATAATGCTGCTTCATTTACGAACACTCTCCTCATCTCAGCTACGCTCTTCTCAACTCATCTTTTCCTGACAAGGCTATCCTTGCCGGAAATTTCACTGCATTTTAGCAGATTATACCTATATTACTACCGATGCTTATTGATTTCCACCCTCTTTTTTGGCTATGATGAGAACAATCCGTTTTTCCAAACAGGAGATGGATAGAAAGGTGGACATACAGATGTTCAAAAAGCACGAAATATACAAAATCGATAAATACAATATGCTTACGGTCGAAGTTCAAGGCAAGACGCTGATCGTACGAGAGATTTCCGATCAATGGGGCGAGGAATGCCATACGTTCGTCAGCCGTCCGGAAATGCTCCACTGGGCTGAAAATCGCTTCAAGCGGGCGAGCTATGAAGGCCGTGAAGAAGAACGCGATGCGATAATCGCAGCTTTTAAATCGGTATAGGCAGTCCAGGTTTCACCGGAGCCCCTCTGAACGCTAATGCGGGAAGGAAATAATAGGGTTTGCGGCGAACATAACGATACAACGGTCCGCATACGACAATACAGGAGGTATACGCCGCCGATGGATTTTTCAGCTACCATCATTTTTGTCATCGCATCTTTTGTACTGGGCGCCGTTGTCTTTATGAAGCGCGAGTCAATCGCCCCTCAATTTAGACGCAGCTTGGCGCTCATTTCGATCGCATTTATCGCTTTTTCATTCTTTCTAGTCGTCTATAGCTTATTTACGATGGGACAGGAGTAATAGGGAGCGTGCCGGACATACTAGGACAAACTGTGTTCCAGAGGTGACCGCACGATGAAATGGCTTCCCGTCCTATTGGCGTTAAGTTTGACGCCGGGTTCCGCAGCGGCAGACCTTGCCGCTCAGCCCAAAACACATGCTGCAAATGAAGGGCATGTATACCGATCTACGATATCCGTTCCGAGGAGGAGTTCGATGAATCACGTACCGAAACGTTCCGAAACCGCAGTGGAAAACCGCTGGAAGCTGGAGGATTTGTTTAAAGATCAAGCCGCATGGGACAAAGAGTATGCGGATGCTAAAAGCTTGATCAAACAAGCCGGCGCTTTCGAAGGCAAGCTTGCCGATGCCAAGCAGCTCAAAGCCTGCTTCGAGCTTGAAGATCAGCTGTCCCTTCATGTAGAACGGCTTTATGTATATGCCAATATGAAGCATCATGAAGATACGGCGGAGCCTGTCTATCAGGCGCTCTCCGACAAATCCAAAAAAATCAGCGTGGAGACAGGAGAAGCGCTTTCTTTTGTAACACCGGAAGTGCTGTCGTTGTCCGACGAGCAGCTTGATGCGTTCATCGCTGATCCGGAGCTGGCCCTGTATCGCCATACGCTGGAAGAAATGCGCCGTCAGAAAGCACATATACTGTCCAAAAGCGAGGAAGCGTTAATGGCTCAGGTCGGCAACGTAAGCTCGGCTCCTGGCACGATTTTCAGCATTCTCAACAATGCAGACTTAAAGTTTCCGAAGGTGAAAAATGAAAACGGCGAAGAAATCGAGCTGACACAAGGCCGTTATATTCAATTTTTGGAAAGTAAAAACCGTGAGGTACGCCAAAACGCGTTCACAACGATGTACGATACATACGGCAAGCTGAAAAATACGCTCGCAACGACGCTGAATGCGAACATTACGAAAAATATTTTTTACGCTCGTGCCCGCAAATACCCGTCGGCTCTGGATATGTCGCTTTATGGTGACAACATCCCGCAAACGGTGTATACGAATTTGATCGATACGATTCATAAGCATCTGCCGCTCATGCATAGATACATGAATCTTCGTAAAAAACTGCTGGGCGTCGATGAGCTCCATATGTATGACCTGTTCGCTCCGCTCGTGGACGAATTCGATATGGACATTACATTCGATGAAGCGAAAGCGACTGTTAAAGAAAGCTTGAAGCCGCTTGGCGAAGATTATTTGGCTGTTCTGCAAGACGGCTTCGACAAAGGCTGGATCGATGTGTATGAGAACGAAGGCAAACGCAGCGGCGCTTACAGCTGGGGAGCTTTCGGCACGCATCCTTACGTGCTGCTGAATCACAAGGATAACCTGAACAGCATGTTTACGTTGACGCATGAGATGGGGCACGCCCTCCACTCGTACTACTCCGATACGAATCAGAATTACCGCGATGCGCAGTATACGATTTTCTTGGCAGAGGTTGCTTCTACGCTGAATGAAGCGCTGCTGATGGATTATCTGCTGAGCAAGTCGACTGATCCGAAGGAGAAAATGTACCTGTTGACGTACTATGCCGATCAATTCCGGACGACGGTGTTCCGTCAAACGATGTTCGGCGAGTTCGAAAAAATCGTTCATGAGCGGACAGAGCAAGGCGAATCGCTTACACCGCAAGAGCTTAGCAAAATCTACTACGATCTGAACGTGCTGTATTACGGCAAAGATATGGTCGTGGACAAAGATATCGAGATGGAATGGGCACGCATCCCGCATTTCTACACCAGCTTCTACGTGTACAAATATGCGACAGGCTTCTCTGCTGCAACCAGCTTCTCCAAGCAAATCCTGGAGGAAGGCGCTCCGGCAGTCGATCGTTACCTCGGCTTCCTGAAAAGCGGCGGCAGCGACTTCTCGATCAACATTCTCAAGAAGGCTGGCGTAGATATGTCTTCGCCTGAGCCGATTGAGCAAGCCATGAGCGTGTTCGAAAACTTGATTACGCAAATGGAGCAATTGACGAAATAACGCATATGAAAAGGGGTCAGAACAGGGTAATACCCTGCTCTGACCCCTTTTTTGTGGGAGGCAGGTAAGACTCTGCGAGCGTTTTAACTCATTAGAGGACAACACATTTTGACCTGTTAAGACCCTGGCAGGGTCTTATGCAATTAAAATAGCCTACTTGCTGGCATTTTTCATGCCAATTGGGTAGGTTAAGACCCTGCGAGGGTCTTAAGCTATAAGAGGACAACACATTTGGGCCTGTTAAGACCCTGACAGGGTCTTATGCAATTAAAATAGCCTACTTACAGGCAATTTTCTTGCCGGGTTGGGTAGGTTGAGACCCTGCGAGGGTCTTAACCTATGAGAGGACAACACATTTGGGCCTGTTAAGACCCTGGCAGGGTCTTATGCAATTAAAACTGCCTACTTCACAGCGTTTTTCTTGCCAGTTGGGGTAGGTTAAGACCCTGCGAGGGTCTTAGACAATGTGAGAGCAGGCGGCACAGACGCAAAAAGGCCCTGTCAGGATTTCCATTAATCCTGACAGGGCCTTTTTAAGAGCTAGAGCAGCAGCGTGCCCAGCGCCCAGCCGATCACACCGGCGAGCAGAGACGACAGGAGGTTCACCCTGTCGTTGTTCAGCCATGCGAAGCCGCGCACTCGCTCGGCAGCGGCGCCGCAATGGACGCCGCGCTCGGTATCGCTGCCGCATACCCGGCAGCGGTACATGGCCTGGCCGGTCGCGCCCAGCAGCGAATCCGCGAAGCAGCCGGCCAGGCCGGCGGCAGCGGCGGCTGCGACTAGCGCCGCCGCGCCGCCCCATGCGCCCGCAGCAGCGCCAACGTGCTGCTGCTGGAGCGCCAGCAGCGCTGCCGCGACGCCGCCGATGAGGGCGGCGCCTGCGAGCGCTGCTGCGGAGCCGAGCAGCGTTACCGCGCCGCTCGTGCCCGCTGGCACTACCTTGCCGCTCGTGATCGAGCGCGGCGCGGACTTGCTCAGGGCGCCGATCTCGGTCGCCCATGTATCCGCATTAACGGCGGCCATCACGCCGATATAGGCGTAAAGCCAGCCCGGCGAAGGCAGCCATGCATCTGCTGCGCAGAGCAGCAGGCCTACGCCGCCGTTGGCCCATACCTGGCCGGCATCGCGGCGGCCGGTTTTCTCATAATTGGCTTCCGCCTTCGCCTTGGCGCGATGCCGCTTTTTCCACTTCGACCATAGCGTCGAAGTGACGAAAAAAGCGATCAGACAGCCGAACCATACCGGCTCGCCTAATGTAACGAAGCCCGTCCCCATCACAACTGCCGACCAGGCACCCGAGCCCGACAATGAGCGGAATCGATAGGCTGCAAGGGCAATCAAGCCGCTGCCTATCAAACCGGCCAGCGCTCTAAGCCACCACTCGTCGATCCATCCAACCATCTTTTCCGCCCCTTTAGCACCATTATCCGAATTGACAATATAACTTAGAAATATATAAGTTCATACTCTATACTCACATTTATACTGACAATTACACTTACTTACACCCATATCTTACTTGGTCTCGAACTTGCTTTTGCTTTTCCACTTGCTCTTGCTCTTGCTCTTGCTCTTGCTCTTGCTCTTGCTCTTGCTCTTGCTCTTGCTCTTGCTCTTGCTTTTCCACTTGCTCTTGCTCTTGCTCTTGCTCTTGCT
>NZ_CBVJ010000053.1 GCF_000513275.1 Paenibacillus gorillae
CTTGCTCTTGCTCTTGCTCTTGCTCTTGCTCTTGCTCTTGCTCTTGCTCTTGCTCTTGCTCTTGCTCTTGCTTTTCCACTTGCTCTTGCTCTTGCTCTTGCTCTTGCTCTTGCTCTTGCTCTTGCTCTTGCTTTTCCACTTGCTCTTGCTCTTGCTCTTGCTCTTGCTCTTGCACTTGCATTTAATCCCACTTTTATTCCACACATACATTACATCCGTACACACTTACATCAACTAACGCCTAACCGCATCATCAATCGACTGCATCGCATTCCGCCAACGATCCGGATGATTCGTACAAATAATAATGCCGGGGTCCAGCATCGCGATCTTCCGGATGCTGCGCTCATCGTTAATCGTCCATGCCATAACCTGTATGCCTGCAGCCTGCAGACGGTTGACCCTGTCTTTCGTAAGCCGGCCATAATCGATCGATAAAAAATCCGAGCCGATCTGCTTCAACTCCTCTGGCAGCGAATCCCGCCATCCGTCCAAAATAAAGCCGGTGCGCAGTTCGCCTTCCGACAGCTGGTGCATCCGGTGTAGGGTGCCGAAATGGAAGGACGTGATGACGACGCTATCCTCCATCCGGTAGTCCCTGACAAGCTTCAAAACCTGCTCCTCAATATAAGGATAACGGATGCCATCCGTTTTCAGCTCGATATTCAACCGGCATTTGCCTGATTCTGATACGGCTTGCAGCACCGCTTCCAGCGTAGGTATTCGTTCATTGCGATATAGCGGCGAGAACCAGCTTCCTGCATCCAGCTCCGCCAATTCCGCAGCCGTCTTATCACGCACCTGCCCTTTCCCGTTCGTCGTTCTTCTCAGCTTATAGTCGTGGATGACGACGGGAATATGATCCTTGGACAGCTGCACATCGATTTCTATCCATTCAATATCCGGCTCGCTCAGCGCCATCTGTATGGAGGCCATTGTATTCTCAGGCGCCCGGCCCGACCAGCCCCTGTGCGCTGCGCACGGGTTGTTCATTCTCCTCGATCACCCTTTCGGCGTCGGTCACTCGGAGACAAGCGTGCCGTCCTTGCGCAGCTTCACCTTGAACGAAATAGAAGTCAAACGATCAATAAGCGCCTGCGCCTGATTCTCTTCCATCGGCTTCGGCTGCGCTTGATCCGCATACATCGGATGGAATTGCAGATCGCAATCCCCTTTCGCCGTACACGTCGCGTCAAGCACGCCCGTCTCTCCCGATTTTCCTTTTGGATACACGCTAAAAATAAAATTGCCCAAGCTATACGCAATCCATTTGCCTTTATATTTTTCAAATCCTTGTAATACATGAGGATGGCTGCCGATTACGAGATCCGCGCCAGAATCGATGTATTCGCGAGCAAAGTTCCGCTGATATTGTTCCGGGGTATCCACACGTTCTTTTCCCCAATGAACCATCACGACCACCAGATCGGCCTGTTCCTTCGCTTTTGCAATTGCGGCCTTTGCCCTTGTTGTATCGTAGGTTTCGGCAACGCCCGGCGTATTTTTATCCGCTTTCCAGGACGTCTTCGGTACGACACGGCTCAGCCCAATATATGCAATTTTGATGCCGCGTGATTCTTTAATAACAGGTGTGAAAGCCTCGATGTCATCTTTGCCTGCACCAATATGAGAGATACCCGCTTCGTCCAGATGCGACATCGTATCGAACAACCCCTTTACACCGTGGTCCAGCGTATGGTTGTTCGCCAGATTGACGACATCAAAGCCTGCGTCACGAAGTGCAGGAAGCGCGAGCGGAGAACCTTTGAATACAAATTCCTTATCGTCCGCAGGAGTTCCTCCTTCGGTCACAGGATACTCCAGATTGCCTGCAGTAAGGTCCGGCTCACTCAAATACAGCAGTGATTTCGCATAAGGAAAATCATAACCGTATCGCTTCAACTGATCTTCGACCGAGGAGGCCAGCAGGATGTCACCGACAAAAGCCAATCTGATCTTTTCGCCGCTACTGCCGCTTTCTCCGCCACTGCTGCTGCCGTTATCGCCTTTGCTACCGTTATCGCCGCTTCCAGCCGATCCGGGGTCATTTTTCACAGGAGTCTCGCCTTCAGACTCGCCGCCAGCAGAGCCTTCATCCTGCGGCTTCCCCTCGGCGGCTTCCCCGTTCTTGCTGGTTCCTTCGTTCTCCTCTTGCACTGAACCGCCACCATCTTCGCCTTTGCCGCCCTTATCGACGACAGCCGCTCCGCCGTCAGAGGATTTAATTTCGGTGCCGTTTCCGCCGAAGCTCAGTAAATCGCCAATGGAACCGGCGTTTTTCAGCGAAAGCCCGACGCCAACTAACACAATAATCGCTCCAAGGAGCATTAAATTAACCGCAAGCAGCCGCCGGCGCTTTTTCTTGCGTTTGCGCTTTTCATGCTGATGGGATTCGGAACGTGATATGTACATGGAATGGCTCCTTTTTAAAGAAAGTCTTTTCCATTATAACAAGGTTCCTGTTGGAATGCTAAATAATCATAGTTCGGATAGCGCGGAAAAAGCAGCTTCTTTCCCCTGACGGATACAGTCAGGCAAGCCTACTCCTCCGAAGGCGGCTCCCGTCACATATACGCCCGGCAACTCCTTCGCCATCGACTCCCGCAGCCCGGCAATGTTGTCCAAATGACCTACCGGATATTGCGGCATCGAGCGGGGCAAACGGGTTATTTCCGTAAAAATCGGCTTCGCCGTAATCCCCATCGACTTTGCTATATCTTCAAGCACTGCTTGCTTCAGCTCGTCATCCGGCAGCTTGGCTGCCTCCTCATCGCCGGAACGGCCGACATAGCAGCGAAGCAGCACTTTATCATCGGGGCTCGTATGGAGCCACTTTGTAGAAGTCCAAGTGCAAGCCGTAATACGAAGTCCTTCGGATCGCGGTACGAGAAAGCCAGACCCGGCAAAATCAACGCCAAAGGTCGCTTTATCAAACGCCATAACGACGTTCGCAACCGTCACATAATCGACTGCATGCAACGCAGCTGCATCAACATGCGGCTCCAAAAGCGAAGCGGCGTGAAAGCCTTGCGCCGTAATGATAACACCGTCTGCAGCGATCCGTTCACCCGATTCGAGCACGATTTCATAACGGGCTTCCGCCAGTTTTCCATCTTCTTTACTATCATTTTTAACTAGTGCCGTTACCGTCTCGCCTAATCTGCGCTCAGCTCCGGCGAGTGCCTTGTCCAAGGCGTCTACCAAAGAAGATAAGCCTCTCTTAAAGCTTAAAAAGGCGCTCCCCTTCAGCTCCTCCCGCAAGCCTTCGGGCCAAGCAGGCTGTGCACCTTTTCCTTTGTTCTGCTGCTGGTGCTGCGTGCCGCGAATCAAGCTGCCATGCTGACGCTCCGCTTCGGCAAATAGCGGGAAAGTCGCTTGAATGCTGAGCTTGCTCAAATTGCCTGCATAAATGCCGGCAAGCAGCGGCTCCGTCACATGCTGAACGATCTCCGCTCCAAGCCGCCGCGACAGAAAGCCGCCCAGCGACTCATCTCCTTCCGGGGCATCACCCGGCATCTCCAAATCCTGCAAAGCACGGCGTTTGCCTTCCTCCGATACCAAGCCGCTTGCCATAAAAGCCTCCAAATCGGTCGGAACGCCCAGCACAAGCCCTTTCGGCATCGGATGAAGCTTGCCTTCTTTCATAATAAAAGCGGTTTTGCCGCTTTGGTTTTGCGCTGTTAATTCATCCTCGATGCCAAGATCCATCGCCAGCTCGATCGTTGGCAGCTTCCGCGACAAGAAGGAATCAGGCCCTCTCTCTATAACAAAGCCGTCACGCTGCAGCGTATTGATTTTTCCGCCAAGAGAATCCGCTCCGTCGACAATTGTCAGACGCAGCTCCTTCCCTTGCCGCTCCGCTTCCCGCTGCAAATAAAAAGCGGAGCTCAGTCCGCTGATGCCCCCGCCAATAATGACAATGTGCTCAGCCTCTCCGATTCTCCGCATCGCTGTACTTCCTCTCTATACTCGTTCTTTTGTATGCTGCCTTCAGCCAGAAGTTATTGGTTCACAGTCTACGCTGTGGCTTCTATTACCGATTCAGCAAGCGTCTCCATATATAACGGATCCCGGTTCAGCATCGCAATACGCTCCAGCGCAACGCCAAGTTCACCTGCAGCAGCTTTCGCTTCGATATCAAGATCGAACAAAACTTCCAAGTGATCGGATACAAAGCCGACTGGTGCAACCAGCACCGCCTTAATGCCGTCTTCTTTAGCCAGACCGTCCAACGTTTCCAAAATGTCCGGCCCCAGCCATGGCTCTCTTGTCCGGCCCGCGCTTTGCCACGTAAACTGCCAGTCGCTTTCGGCAATACCGGCTGCTGACGCTACCGCTGCTGATGTTTCCAGCAGCTGCTTCTCATAGGGATCACCAAGCTCACGAATACGCTCCGGCAAGCTGTGAGCACTGAAAAGCACTTTGACCGGCTTTGCTCCGCTGGAGCTTGCCTCCAGCCGGTTCAATCCGTCCGTCACCCGCTCCGTCAACGCCTGCAGCAGCTTCGGATGCAAATGATAGGATTCGACGAATGACATCGCAATTCCGCTGGCGCCAGCTTGCTCCTGCGCTCCTTTTTATATAAGAACCAACACTCATCGTTGAATAATGCGGCGCTAGCACGATGCCGACAGCCTGCTTTACTCCGTCCTCTGCCATCTGCTTGACGCCATCTTCGATATAAGGGCTTGCATGCTTCAATCCTTGGTAGCAGACATAACGTCCCGGAGCGAGCTGCTCCAGCTTATCCTGCAGGCCGGCTACTTGTCCGTTCGTGTTCTCACGCAGCGGGAATACACCGCCGACAATCGCCTCATAGCGGCCTTTCAGATCAGCCAGCTGTTCCTCAGTCGGAGGGTGACCGCGGCGGATATGGGTATAGTACGCTTCGACGTCTTCCAGACTTTGCGGCGTTCCGTAGGACATGACAAGTACGCCGATTTTACCGTGATTTGCAGTCATCTCAGACATGGCTCGTTTCCTTTCCATTACGTGCTGCGATTTGTTGTTCCGAATACGTATGAATAAATGCCGTCAGCTCCGCCAGCTTCTCAAGCGACGCTTCCGGGAACAGTCCGTGGCCCAGATTGAAAATAAAGCCCGGCTGCTGAAGACCTTGATCAATAATCGCGGCAGCATGAGCCTCAATCGTCGACATTGGTGCAGTCAGCACTGTTGGATCAAGATTGCCCTGTACAGCAAAATTGCCGTTCAGTCTGCGGCGTCCCTCTGGAATCGACACGCGCCAATCCAGCCCGATTACATCGGCCTTCACTGCGCTTAATTCCGGCAGCAGCTCACCTGAGCTTACGCCCGGGAAATATATTTTCGGCTGCGGCAAATCGGACAGCTCTGCGAAAATTCGTTCGATGGTCGGCAGCACGTACGTACGGAAGTCAGCAGGCGTCAAGGCGCCTACCCAGCTGTCGAACAATTGAAACGCTTTGCCGCCATTCGCCATATGGGCACGTAAATAAGCGATAACCATATCGCCCAGCTTGTCCATCAGTTGATGCCATACTTTCGGCTCGCTGTACATCAGTGCCTTCGTACGCAAATAGTTTTTGGAAGGACGGCCTTCGATTAAATAGCTTGCAATTGTGAAAGGTGCCCCTGCAAACGTAATAAGCGGCACTTCCAGCTCACGATTCAGAATTCGGATCGTCTCCAGCACATGGCCGAGATCGCCCTCCACATCGATTGGCTTCAATCTCTCAACGTCTGCAGCGCTGCGAATCGGATTTGCGATAACCGGACCAATGTTGGCTACAATATCGAAATCGATACCAATTGATGCGACCGGATTCATAATATCGGAATATAAAATAGCCGCGTCAACACCCAGCTTGCGCACCGGCATCATCGTGACTTCCGCTGCAAGCTCCGGCTGCTTGCATATTTCTAGCAGTGAATACTTCTCTTTGATTTTACGATATTCAGGATCGTAACGTCCTGCTTGACGCATGTACCAGACCGGCACACGGTCCAAAGTTTCCTTCCGGCATGCCCGAATGAAACGGTCATTATAGCTCATTCCCGTTCCTCATTTCTTTAATTATTCATTATGTTCCATTATGCCCGTTTTCGTTGGCCCTAACAACCGTTAGCGTTTACTTTCCTATGACAATAGTATGACAATCAGCTCTGTATTATCATAAAGAATGGATGAAATCATAAGATCACTTCATTAAAAAGAGCCCGCCCTCCATTTCAGAGAAACGAGCTTTGTTCTGGATTTCTACTTATTTGCAGCTGTATCCCAAGACAGCTTTCCATACTTGGATTTCAAAGCATCCAGCTCATCCGGCTTCGCTTCGGAGACTGCATGAACCTCCCCGCCAAGCTCCTTGGCATAGGCAGGAAGGGAATAGAATACAAGCTTCATGTCCAGCACATATACCGGCAAGGATGGATTGATATAGATGCTGTTTTTCAGATCGTCGTCAAGATCCGCTTCTTTCAATAATTTGATGCTCCACTGCTCGACAGCAATAAGACGTTCTTCGCGCTGGACGTTACGAAGATATTGCAGCACGTTTTCCATATGTCCAGCTGCCGTGATGCGAATGGGCTGGCTGGTAACCTGACTTCCAGTCGCAGCAGCGGGACGCTCGCCTTCCGCAGCTCCGGCTGAAGCTGCCGGATCAACAAGCAGATTGTCCGACTGCGAATCACTAAATGCGCTATCTTGCGAGAAATCGACGAGCGCCGCTTTTGACGCCTCAGCCAATTTAACAGCAGTCAGCAATATGCCGGAGTCTTTCGGGTAAAAGGGAGCTTTGTTCGCCAACTGTCCGATATCTTCATCCGATATAATATCCGTCGTAAATTGGGCTTGCGCTGTCAGCACATTTTGCTGTTCCAGCGCAGCTTCAGCCCTTCCATTGCGCAGCTCCAGCCATGAAGGCAGCAAGAAGAACAACGCTGCAACGACATTGACTGTCACGATAATGATAACAAGGATCACTGTTGCATCAAGCCCTTTTTTGCCTGCAGCCAGCTTTGCAGAGGCCGTCTTCATTTGCAGCTCCATTATCGTCCAGCCTCCTTCACGGCCGGATTTAATTGAAGCTCAACGACCACTTTGTATTGGAATTGGTTTGACCCGTTAGCTGAATCGTTGCTGCGATCCTTTTCGCTTTCCTTCCGGTAGGCGCTAATCTTCGTTGTGCGCAAAGCAGGCGCTTCTTCCAACTTTTTAAGGTAACTGATGCTCTCCTGGTAGACAGAGAAAACGAGCTCTGCTTGAACCATTTTGCCATCCTCGGAAATACCGATATAATTTGCCTTCGCTTTATCCGGTAAATAGCCGACTACAGGAGACAGATAAGGCAGCCATTCCGGCCGCTCCGCTTCCAGCTTCGCTATGGCTGCAGAAGCTTGCTCATACTGCTCGGCTTTTGTCCGGGACATGCCTGCACTTTGCAGCCTTGCAATTTCGCTTCGGCTTTCCGTGACGATGGAGGTGAAACGCTTCGCTTCGTCCTTCCATGTCATGCCGTAATACCACTGACCGGCAATACTTACGACAGCTAACAGAACAAGCAGTGATAAAAGGAGCGGACTTCCTTTGATCCGGGGCGCCTTGGGCGGCAGCAGGTTGATCGATCTCATCCTTCTTTCCCCCTTAAAGCGAGTCCCAGCGGCACAGCATAATCCGAATAGTTCCAGCCGTCCGCCGTGTCCGTCACATTCAACCCGCTCCAATTGGGCTCGGCGACCGGCTGTCTCAGATTCGAACGCAATCCTTCCAGAAGCTTATCCATCCCCTCAATATCTCCTGTTACGATAATGGATTGGAAATGCCGGTCACTCGCCGTCAACGTATAGAAATAAAAATTCATGAGCCGCTCCAGCTCCGAGGCAAGATCCTCCACCGCATTGTCGAAGGTTTGCTCTGGCGAGGCGAAGGCGGACAGCCGCTCTCTGCTCTCTCCGACAGCTCCTTCCGTCATCGATTTAAATGAAATTTCAGCCGTCCGGGTCATTCTGAATATGCCATCCTCGATGATCGTAAGCTCCGAGCTTGTCCGGTTCACATCGACGATCAGATGCAGGCCGTTCAGCTTCGTCTTCGTTTTTTCCAGCAGCCGGATCATCGAAAAAGCTTTAATCTCAAAGCTGTCCGGCACCAGCTTTAATTTGATGAACAGCTCATTATAAGCTTCCAGCACTTGAAGCGGAGCCGCCGCTACTAGTACATCCGCCAGCGGCTGGCTGTTTGCCGGCTCAGCCGCTGCCGCTGCTGCCTCCAGCTCTGCCGGAGGAACAGGACTAGCTGCTTTTTCCACTGTATTCCGGCTTGTTGCCAGCTTCACAAAATCATAATGCGGGTGCTCGAAGGCCAGATGAACATTATGCTTCATTTCATATTGGACCAGCTTTTTCAGCTCATGGTGGGGAATATCAGGCAATTGAAGCAGCCGGACCATCGTTGTTGGACTCGGAATAGCGAAATGGACATGTCTCGCTCCGATTTTGTTAACAGCAAGCAGTTCCTTCAACGCACTTTGCATCGTCTCCATCTCGATGATACGGCCATCCTTGACAGCGCCTGCCGGCAGCGGGGCTGCAGCATAATTGGCAATACGCACGCTGCGGTCTCTTTTCTCCCTGATCTCGCAAAGCTTGATCGCCTCATCGGTTATTTCAATTCCTACGGAATGATGGCCTTTATTTAAGTTTCGCAGCAGCGATGCTATCAATAGGTTACCCTCCTGACCCTTCTTACAGAATGCAAATCACGTTATCAAAGTTTTGCCATTTCATATAATCCTCGAATACGGTATTTCCTCCGACCATGAAGCCTTTCATTTTACTAACCGGGATACCGCCAGACCCTTTGGAATTGGATATTTCCTTAAAGGTTGCATTGCCAAATACGATAAAATAACCGCTCATGCTTATCCCGCCTGGCTTAATGTTGTTCTTCATGACGAAATCCCCTCGGACGATAAAATCCTTGCCGACTGTCACAGAGCTGAGTCCGGACTGGTTAATAAAGCTTCCTTGAATCGCAATGGAACCGCCAACGATCAATTCCTCTACTTTATTAGTGAAATCTACGCTGCCCTTCGCAATGAAATTTTGCATAACCTCGAATTTGGACAGGGAGCTTCCGAAGGAAATATTTCCTTTCACGAGCATGGAGCCCTTCACGGTCCAGGAATCAGATACGGTATTCGCAGCTGTCAGCTTGCCCCCAACGATCAGATCGCCTAGAACGGTAAACTTCCCGATCGAGTTTCTAATCTCAAAATCCCCATTAATGACGAGATCGCCTTCCACCACGATCTCCTTGCTATTGCCGCCCGTGCCGACAATGGTGTTGCCCCTGACGTAAACATCACCTTTGAAAACAACCTTGCCCGACACTTCCTGCACTTCCAAATTGCCGCCGACATTCGTCTTACCGTCTAGCGTCATGCTGTCATTGTGTCGCCACAAACTTAAGTTTCCAGCGGATTTGACTGCGTAGCCATCCTTCGGCGATACAATCATTGCCCGGCTTCTATCGGCTTGCTGCAGCTCAACGTGACCCGCATAAGGGCCGATCGTCGCAGAAGCGGTCTTCACGAGATTCGTTCTTTCCGTCACCGTATTGCTAATGGCTTGGGCAGCCGCCAGCTTCGCTTCCGTCTTGGACTTGAAAATCTCCTTTAAATAATAGTCCGCGTAGACACCAAACTCACTCTCAAAGGCGCTTCCGCCGGGATAGTTGTTTTCAATAAATTTTTTCTGATTGGTTGGTACAACTACCGGATTCGGCGCGCATTCACAGTACAAATTGTTAAAGGTCGTATTGTTCATGATGACTTTCCGATCTCCGCCAATGGCCGGTGCAGTTGGACTCGGAGATGGCGTTGGCGTCGGCGCCACGGTGGGAACAGGTGTCGGCGTCGGTGCAGGAGTCGGTACAACCGTAGGGATTGGCACTGGTTCCGGCACTGTCAGGCTATAACTCACCTTGCTGCTTCTTTTCTGATTCCCTTCGCCGTTATGCGCGTAAAAAACAACGGACGTCGGTATCCCTGCTTCCTCGATCAATACGATGTTGTCGATACCAAGCTCCGACTTCATTCCCTGCATGCTGTCCACCAGCTTCACGATATCCTCGCCGCTGTAGGGGTAGTACGGATTCGTGTTGTTGGCTTTCAATATGCCGTACATTTGGTCAAATACCATCATCGCCGACTCCGCCCGATTAAACGAAACTTCTGTATTGCCATTCGTCTTGACCTGCAGCAGTCCGGTACTCGTGCTCGCAGCCAAAGGCGTAATGATTAGAGCCATTACGACGATGAAACCGAATGCCATCAAAAGCGTTCCTCCACGTTCGGAGCGCAAATAATTAACCATTGCCTTTCCCTCCCGGCCATATTATTCTAAAGTAAAGATATGCGAATACTTATAATTTTTGGAGGTGCCAAATGCGTAACGAGAAAGGTTTGTCGCTGATCGAGGTGCTTGGTTCTATCGTCGTTCTTGGCATTGCCGTCCTTGGCATCGCATTTATTTTGCAGCAAGGCGCTTCCCATTCCAAAAGCAATGAAAAGCTAGATCAATCCGTTCAGCTCTCAAGAAATGTAATCGAGGAGATTAAAGGCAAGCTGAACAGTCATTCCAGCACAGTGCTGTATGGACAAGCTATTTCGCTCTCGACGCTGCGGGGCAGCTCCTCTGCAACCTTGCCCGTTATCTACTATCCAAGCAGCAGCGAGCAGGAGCGGAAGTATAAAATCCAAATTCAAAGCGTTGGCCATTCACTTGGTCAAGTGGAGATCAAAAACGGCAACCGCGACGGCGTACCTCTTACCGCGACGTATAATACCGGTGACTTCATCCGCCATGTGCGTGTCACCTGCACCGAATTAACAACGCTTCGTGAATTCACACTAGATGCCTACATCCCTTATTCTTAAAATTGATAACCGGAGGCGGTCCCCATGGTACGAATGGTACGAAATGAAAAGGGCTTAACGCTTGTTGAAGTTACAGCCACACTAGTTCTTACCGTTGTCATCCTTAGCGGGCTGATTTTTCTGCTGAATCAGACAAACCAGGGCGTCTCGCAAATTCAGAAGCGGGAGTCGGTTATGAAAGAATCCCGTTCCATTATGAACAACTTAGCTGCTTCCGCACGGCGCGGCGGCTTTATCGCTACTAAACCGGACGAGCGGACGCTTCAGTTCAGCGGTTCCGGCGGCCAGTATGTATACTATCGATTCGAGCCTTCTGCAAAAGCCTTATCCGTAACCTACCGGCTGAAAAATGACAACGGCGTGCTCGCGGCCAACCCGACATCGGTTACCCTTTCCGAGCATGTTCAAGATTTTACGATGAAATTGGCCGGTCCCTCAGTTGAGGTCGAGCTGGCAATGTCGCTGCCCAACAACCAAATTCATCGCACCTCCTCCATCGTCAATCTAGTCAAAAGCGGCTAAAACGACAGCAGTGCTAAATACCAATCCGCCATGCCGTCTCCCCAAAAATATGCCGTAGTTGCACCAAGTGCGATGTAAGGTCCAAACGGCAGCGTTTTTCCCCGCGCATGGCCTCCTGCTGCAATCAGCAGCAACCCTCCGATTAATCCAAATAAGCTGGCGAGAAATAGACTAAGCAGCGTCAGCTTGACACCCAGCATGAGACCGATAAATACGTAAAGCTTAATGTCGCCCCCGCCCATCGTCTCTTTCTTCAACACCCAACTGCCTAACAAAGCTATTGCGAGCAAAGCCCCGCCTCCGGCAATAGCTGCAATCCCGTAATTCCACATCGGGAGCGGATGAATGAACAAGCGAATAATAATCGCCCCAAGCACTCCGGCCGCCACCACTTTATTTGGAATAATCTTGTCAGTTAAATCCGTTTGCGTAATGATAGAGAGTATCGCAATGAGCCATAGCGCTGCTATCAGCTCCGGCTGTGACCCCAGTTTAAGGGCGGCTATAGCGAAAAAAAGTGCCGTTACGGCTTCTCCTGCGGCATAACGCCACTCCAGCGGTCTGCTGCATGACCGGCATCTCCCTGCTGAAGCAAGAAAGGGCAACAGCTGGATGACAGCGTAAGCTGGCGGCCTATGCTTGCCATACGCGCAATACGACGGCGGATAGACGGCTGGCAGCCGCTTATCCCAATGAATGGCTATCGCATTTAATAAGCCGGCTAGCAATAAACCCGCTAATGATATGATAAGAACTGCCCAAGCTGTCATTCCCACCCCGCCCTTGATAAGGATAAGAAAGGCAACCGGGGGCTGCCTTTCTAACTGTCCGAGAGGATCTCGGCAGCTTTCTTTAACGTTTAACAGATCATGCGATACCAGCATTCGCTAGCAGATCAATCAATATTGCAGAAAGTACTCTGCTCTGATCGCCTAGCTCATCACTCACACCTAGCACCACGCATTCCACTCCTCGCCGCATTCACACTATGAACGCAAAGTAACATTTGTTGAACTGAAAGCTAGTTAGGATAGCTTTGCGGCGAGGATTTAGTTCCTTCTGAGTCACTTTTCTGCTTCTGAGTCAAGTTTGCTGTGGCCTGCGCCGCTGTTAACGAATCAAAATGCAAATCTGCAGTTTGTAAGCTGTTTTTCCGCCGATTTATCGCCTCAAAATGCAAATGTGCAGTTTGATTGGCCTAAAACAGCCCCAAAGAGCAAAATCGGGCGATTTCAAATGTACTTTTACATTTTGATCGCGATTTTCGGCCTTATAGCGTTCATCAGCCTGCACTTTTGCATTTTGTTTCTTGATTAGTATCGTGGGGCTAGTACATATAGCCAATCTAGTATCTTGGTGACACTGTGTAGTCGAATCGAACTACAGTCGGTCTGTCAGGGATGAAAGACTATCGAGAAGTCCGACAGCCTCTCGACACTCTGAAAAGGCAACCATGGGTTGCCTTTATATATTTATAAATATTTAAGTTTTGGGAGTTGTAGTAACCGTAATACTCCAAGCATCACTTGCAGATAGAACAGCTTGAATATTAGTTATATTAAGTTTATTAAGTACTGGTGTTTTAGCTAAATAACCGTTTGTGACCAAATCAGCTAAAGGGATAGTTGTAGTAGCTGTAAGTTCTTTATCTGTCACATAACGCAAAGCCGATTCTTCAATTAAACTAATAGATGCATTATCAGCCTTTACTCTTGACTTCGCGATAGTGTTACCAATCGCCGGAATTGCAATCGCTGCAATAATCCCCACAATAACCAGTACCGCCAGAAGCTCGATCAGCGTCAAACCTTTTTCATTTCTTTTCAATGCCATCAACATATTAAATCTCCTCCCGTTTTTGACCCTATTATTTATTTGGTAGAGCATTAAAACCGTAGTTTATAAATAGCTTTGCATCATTTTGAATGATGGCGTCATAACCGCCAACACGATGACGCCGACGATCGCCGTCAATATGATGATCATGATAGGCTCCAGCAGCGATTTAAGCCGCTCCGCCATCTGATCGACATCGGATTCGTAGAAGTCCGCGACCTTCTCCAGCATGTCGTCGACGGCGCCGGAGCGCTCGCCAATCGCCAGCATCTGCGTTACCATCGGCGGGAACAGCTTTGATTGCTTCAGCGGCTCCGACATCGCTTCCCCGCCCAGCACCTTCTCGCGAATCTCGCCGATCACTTTGCCGATCGCTTCGTTCCCGACGACATGCGAGACGATCGTCAGCCCCTGCATGAGCGGCACGGCGGCTGTCACCAGAGAGCTGAATGTCCGGGCAAAACGAGCCAACGCTTGCTTATGCCATAGCTTGCCGAATACCGGAAGCTTCAGCTTCAATAGATCAAGCCGTTCACGGCCTTGCTGGGAGCGCCGAATTACTTTCACCAATACAAAAGGAAGAATCATAGCAGCGAGTACGATATACCAGAAGTTTTGCATAAACTCGCTGACCGCCATAACAATCCGTGTAGGGAGCGGCAGCTCAATCCCCATCCCCTCGAAACTGACCGCATATTGCGGGATAACGAACAGCATCAGGAAAATAACGACGACAATCATTAGCACGAGCATAATGGCCGGATACACCATCGCCGACTTGACCTTTTCCTTCGTATTGCGCTCCTTTTCGAAAAAGACGGCGAGACGCTCCAGCATGACATCCAAATTACCGGCTACTTCTCCCGCATGCACCATGTGGACGAATATCGGGGAAAAGACGGTCGGGTGCTTGGCCGTCGAATCCGACAGCTGTGCTCCGTCCCGCATATCGTCAGCGATTTCGCCGAGCAGCTTGGCGAAGGTTTTGCTAGAGGTCTGCTCGCTTAAGATCTGAATCGCCTCAACAAGACTAACGCCTGCGCGGTACATCGTTGCAAGCTGGCGGCAGAAGACGGTGAAATGCTCCGTTCCGACGCGTGGTCCGCCCAGCGAAATATCACGGTACAGTACGCTATCGTTCGTATCGATCAGATCTGTAACCCAAAGCCCTTTCTCGCTTAACACTTCTCTTGCCCGTTGGATCGTAACCGCTTCAAGCATACCGTTCGACCGTCTGCCTTGTGCCGTCACAGCCTTATAACGGAATTTCGGCATGCTTCCTCACCTCCAGCCCTATAACTCTCCAAAGCCAATAACCGCTTCCTTCGCATCCTCGAGAGCTACCACACCGCGCTGAACAAGCTCTCGCAGCGCAAGCTCCAGTGTCTGCATCCCCAGCTGCCTGGAGGTCTGCATAACCGAACGAATCTGATAAACCTTCTCCGACCGGATCAGGTTGGCGACAGCAGGCGTATTGACAAGAACTTCAAACGCTCCGGTCAAACCGTTGCCGTCCCTGCGGGGCAGCAGACGCTGCGAGACGACCCCGATGAGCACCGATGCCAGCTGAATACGGATTTGCGCCTGCATGCCGGGAGGGAATACGTCAATAATACGGTCGATCGTTTGGGGCGCATCTGCTGTATGCAGCGTTGCCAGTACCAGATGCCCCGTCTCCGCCGCGCTGATGGCTGTACTGATCGTCTCTAGATCCCGCATTTCTCCAACAAGCACAATGTCAGGATCCTGCCGAAGCGCCGCCCGCAAGCCGTTGGAAAAGGAAGGCGTGTCCAGGCCGATCTCACGCTGATTGACCATCGACCGCTTATGGTCGTGGATGAACTCGATGGGGTCCTCCAGCGTAATGATATGGGCGCTTTGCTTACGGTTCAAAAAATCGATAATCGATGCAAGCGTCGTCGATTTACCGCTGCCCGTCGGTCCCGTTACCAGCAGCAGCCCTTGCGGCTTGACGGCGAACTGCCCAATAATCTCTGGCAAGCAAAGCTCCTCCATCGAAGGAATCCGGCCAGGCACGATTCGAATGGCCAGCCCGACACTGCCACGCTGCTTATAAGCATTGATCCGGAATCTCGCTACACCGGGTATCCCGTATGAGAAATCCAGATCTCCCTGCTTAACAAAAGCTTCATATTGCTCTTCTGTCAGAAGCTGCTTGGCTAGAGCTTCCGTGTCCGACGGCCTCAACACCTGTTCATTGTAAGGAATCAGCCGGCCGTGAACCCTTAATACGACCGGAGAGTTAACTGTAATGTGGATATCTGATGCTTGCCGTTCCTGTGCGGAACGAAGAATTTCAATGACCGTCATACGCTAATTCCTTCCTGCCGCCGCTTAGTCAGTCTTGCCCAGCACGCGAAACACTTCCGTCAGCGTCGTATGACCTTCCGACGCCTTGCGCAAGCCATCAGCCATAATGGGAACCATCCCGCTGCTTAAAGCATGGTCGTAGTATTCGTGATCAGAGCGCTTGGCCAATATCATCGAGCGAAGCCGGTCGTCAACAGGCAGTACCTCTTGAATGGCCATTCTGCCTTTATACCCGCTTAATCCGCATTCCCCGCAGCCCTCGCCTTTGAACAGCCTTGCCGTTTCAAAGCGTGCTTTCGCCAATATCGCCCGCTCCTCTGCGGAAGGCTCGTAGCTATGGGAGCAATGCGGACAAATACGCCGGACAAGGCGCTGGGCAACGATGCAGGTAAGAGAGGATGACACGAGAAACGGCTCCACGCCCATATCGACCAGACGCGTTATCGCATTAACTGCATTATTCGTATGTAGTGTGCTAAGTACAAGATGGCCGGTCATAGCGGCCCGTACAGAAATTTCCGCCGTCTCGGAATCACGAATTTCCCCAATCATGACGATGTTCGGATCCTGCCGTAATATCGCACGCAGGCCGCGGGCGAACGTCAAGCCCGTTACCGGATTGACCTGAACCTGATTGACACCCTCCAACTGGTACTCCACAGGGTCTTCAATCGTAATGATGTTGACATCCTCCCGGTTCAAATGCCCCAGGGCGGAATAAAGTGCAGTTGATTTACCGCTGCCAGTAGGCCCTGTAATGAGGACAACACCGTTAGCAGATTCAATCGCTCTCTTGAATAAGCGGTAGTTGTGCTCCGATAGCGACAGCTTGGAGATATCCGCCTGTGAAGCGCTCAAATCAAGCACCCGGATAACGACTTTCTCTCCATGTACGGTCGGCAGCGTGGATACCCGCATATCGACCTTGCGGAAATCGATATCCAGCTCTACCCTTCCATCCTGCGGCAGCCGTCGTTCGGCTACGTTCAGATTGGCCATAATTTTAATTCGGGCGATAATGACGCCATGCATATTGGTCGGCAGGTTGCGTTCCGTCCGCATAACACCGTCCACCCGGTATCGAATGCGGAAGTTGCCATCCTGCGGATCTAAGTGAATATCACTCGCCCCTAAATGGACGGCTTGGACGATAATTTGATTGACTGTTTTGACGACTGGCGAATTCTCGTCCTGGATAGCCCGCTCATCATCTAAATCTTTTAATTGCAGGTTTTGACTGATCTGTTCGATCGTTTCGGAAAGGCCATAGTAACGGCTAATGGCCCGAACCAGCTCTTCTCGTGCAGCGATAACCGGTTCCACCCTTAATCCGGTTGCGATCCGGATCTCATCGATCGCGAAGTAGTCCAGAGGATCCGCCATAGCGATAACTAATCTGTTGCCGTCCATGCGGAGAGGAAGGACGCAGTGCTGGTCTGCCAGTTTTTGCGTCATAAGCTGAATGATTTTGGGATCGATCTTCTGCCGGTATAATTGCACATGGGGTATGCCTAACTGAAACTCCAGCGCTTCGATGAATTGCTGCTGTGTAATGATGCCCATGCTGATCAATACGTCACCAAGCCGGGACTTTGTATCTCTTTGCTGCTCCAGCGCCTCATGCAATTGCTGCTCCGTAATGACGCCGGATTCCAATAGCAAATCTCCGATTCGCTTGCGTGTGCCGGACATCGCGCCCCACCTTATCTTTTAGTATCCTATTGCTAGATTTAACCAACGCGAAACTGATTCTATTAAATCAATTTAATTCCGTTTAGTCAATGACTTTTGTCCTATTAAAATTTGATATTTCTATTTATATTTACAAAAATTTATAATTTAAATAGTTCCAAAGAATTAAAACGTTTACATCCAAAAGTCTCATCCTGCTGTTTGGCTCCTCCCGCTTCTTTGCCTGCATTCATCTTAAAAGCTGTGATATGCTATACTATCCTTCATGGAACAGTGGAAAAAAAATCTGATCGTCCTTTGGTTTGGTCAATTTCTCGTCAATGCCGGAATGACGATGATCATTCCTTTCTTGTCGCTGTACCTGCAATTTGATCTCGGTTTAACCGATCCGCATGAAATCGCGTTGTGGGCCGGGTTCATTTTTTGCAGGCAACTTTGTTACCTCCTTTATCTTTCAGCCCATCTGGGGCAAGCTGGCGGACCGCTACGGCCGAAAAATGATGCTGCTTCGCTCAGGCTTTGGCATGGCGATCGTCATGACGTTAATGGGCTTTGCAACAACGCCGCTGCATTTGCTATTGCTTCGTATGCTCAACGGTACGATCTCGGGCTTCAATCCGGCATCTGTCGCGCTCGTCTCGGCAACAACGCCCAAGGAACGGACAGGCTTCGCGATGGGTACACTGCAATCCGGCGGCATCGCCGGTACGATTATGGGGCCGTTTATCGGGGGATTGATGGCGGATGCCGTCGGCTTTCGTCCAATTTTCTACATCACGGGCAGTCTGCTATTCGCTGCCTCCATGCTGGCGTGGATCGTCGTCAAGGAGCCGTTTGATAAATCGCTTGCCGCTTCCCGCACGATGGTGTCTGTAGCGGAAGGACTGCGCAAGCTGCGGAAAATACCGCAGATCACGTCGCTTTACGCCGTCACCTTCATGATCCAGTTTGCGATGCTCAGCCCTATGACGCTTATGCCGCTTTATGTGCAAGAGCTGCATGGGACGACAGCCAATCTCGCGTTCTGGGCCGGATTTGTCGGGTCGGTAACCGGGATGTCAAATATGATTGCATCACCGCTTCTCGGCAGGTTGAGCGATCGGATTGGCTCCGAGCGTATTCTCGCTGTCTCATTAATAGGGGCGGCCGTTACGTTCATTCCGATGGCACTGGCCGGATCGGTCTGGCATCTGCTGCTGTCCAGATTTATGCTCGGCGTCTTCCTTGGAGGACTCGCGCCTACAGTCAATGTACTGATCCGGAAATATACGCCGGACGGTATGGAATCGCGGGCCTACAGCTTCAATAGCAGCATGCTCGGCCTCGGCAATATGGTGGGTCCTATTGTAGGAGGAGCGCTATCCGGCTTTATCGGCATTAAAGGCATCTTCTTCATGTCCGCTTCACTGATGATTGCCAATTCCTTATGGGTGAGGAAATCGCTTATTCGCAGAAGGAAAGCCAAAGGCTAACACGAGCACTGAAAAGACCAGCATCTACGCGGCACCTTAAGGCTGCTGCGCAGATGCTGGTCTTTTTTTCAACCCTGCTAATAATTAGTTATTGCGTTCTGGTCCATTTGCGCTTCTCTGCCACCAGCTCATGAAATCTCCGATCCAGTCCGGCTGCCTCAGCCTCCGACCGGATTGGCATCGACAAGCGGCTGATCGTCTCGGCCAGCTCGCGTTCAATCCTCATCAGTTGCTCAGTCTGCTCTGCCTCGGCATAGGACGTTACTCGTCCTTCAGCTGGCGTTCCCGGTATGCCCCTGCTCTCCTCACCGGACTCGCCAAAATACCATTCTCCGCCGCCTTTCAACGTTAACCGGTGCGTAGCAACCGCTTGGACTAGCCTTCGGTCATGCGCAGCAAACAAGACGGTTCCGGGATATTGCTGTAATGCCGCCTCCAACTGCTCCCTAGCAAACACATCCAAATAATTCGTCGGCTCGTCGATCAACAGCATATTGTAAGGACCAAGGAACAGCTTCGCCAACGCCGCCTTGACCCGCTCGCCCCCGCTTAGCTGACCAGCCTCCTTAAAAATCGTCATGCCCCTTGAACAGAGTACGGGCAAGAACAGTACGCACATGTGCATCAGGATAGATGGCAGTGGACAGAACGTTATCCAGTACGCTCTTCGACTCGTCCAGCAAGGACAAGTCCTGGCGGAAATAACCGATTCGGCAGCCGGGAGCCTTTACAATACTTTCACCTTGCCCATAGATAAGACGAAGCAGCGTCGTTTTACCCGCTCCGTTTGGTCCGGTTAAAGCAATCCGCATCCCCGGCCGGATCGCAACAGAAAGCTCACTGAATAAGAAACGATCCGGCAGTTGGACGCTCAACCGCTCCACCCGGAGTACATGCTTACTGCGGCATAATTCATGAACAGCTGTGTCGAACAGTGGATGCTCCGCCTCACGCGGCTTGTGCTTCACATCAAGCCTCTCCAAGCGGCTCTCGAGTGCTTTCGCTTTCGAATCTACCTTGGAGTTGCTCGTTCTAGCTCCTTCTTTGCCCAGGTTCGCTTCCTTGTAGCTCATGCGGGCAGGTTTGTTCTTCATTGATTTGGATTGTTGTCTGGTTGCAATGATGGCTCGCTCCAGCCGTCCCTTTTCCCTCGCATACTGCTCATATTCGAAGTGCCGGCGCTGCCTTGCCGCTTCCTTTTCCTTGCGGTAGCCGGAATAATTGCCGGAATAGATGGTGATCGCTTCTTCATCAAGCTCCATTATATGCGTACAAATCTCATCCATTAGCTGGCGGTCATGGGACACAAAGACCACGGCCCCGTCATAGGAAGCAAACGCTTCGCTCAGCTGTCTCACGCCCTCCTCGTCGAGATGGCTTGTCGGTTCGTCAGCGATCAGCACCTCTGCGCCGCTTGCGAACAACTGCGCGATTTGCTGCCGCGTACGTTCCCCTCCGCTGCCATGGCTTTCCGCCTCGTCCCTGGCTATCGTTTTCCAGCGCTTCGCGGATGCTTTGTCTCCTAAGTCAGTTCCGCCATCTTCCGCTGCAACATAACCATCTACAAAATCGCTTTCCGCCGCATCGCCTTTCGCCCCAGCCGCCTGCTTCATCTCCGCAATCGTTCCGAATCGCTTCACTGTGCCTTCATCCGGCTCCATCCGTCCCGCGAGTACAGCTAGCAGCGTCGACTTGCCTGCACCGTTCCGGCCTACGATACCAACTCTGTCACGCCGCTCGAGCTGCCAGCTGCCGTCCAGCACTCCCAGCAGCCGGTCACCTATCATTAGTTTCACTTGCTCCATCGTCATCAAAGTCATAAAAAAAACCTCCCCAGTCGAATTAAATACATTCGCTCTGAAGAGGATTATGGACGCCATTAGAACACCATTAACGAATAACAGACAGCAAACAAACGCTGGCCGCTTCGTACAATGAGCCTTCGATATAGGGAAACCTATCCGGAAAAATGGGCGCAATAATCCTATCTTCAGAAAAAGAAACAACTGCTATGTTTCGATACTTACTCTCTGAATACATAAGATTAGTTCTCCATCGTCCTCGGACACCTGTTCCTCTCTCGTTATCGATTAGTCATTGCTTTTCCATTATATGTACGATCTAGATAATCGTCAAACGCTAATTGTCCGCATGCAGAATAAAATCTCTACTTCACAATAGCAATCGCGAGGCCGTCATACCCCGGAAGCACTGTGCTGGTCAGACGCTCGTCCGATGCGATCCGTTCATTGAACGCGCGCACCGACAGTACAGCCGGCCCACCCTTTTCCGGATTGATTGTCCGTCCGCGCAGCAGCACGTTGTCGCCAACGATAACCGCGCCGGGATTAGCAAGCTGAATAGCATAATCCAAATAAACAGGATAGCCGTCTTTGTCCGCATCGATGAAGAAAAAATCGAACCGCCGTCCTTCTCCCTTCAGTTGTGCCAGACTTTCCTTCGCATCGCCGATGACATATTCAACTGCCTCACCAAAACCCGCTTCCTTCATATGCGTCAAAGCAACCTCCGCATATTCCGCTCTCAGCTCCAGTGATGTGAGCAGCCCGCCTTCACCAAGCCCTCTAGCCAGACAAATGCCGCTATAGCCGCCAAGCGCGCCGATTTCCAGCACATTTTTCGCACCAGCCAATTGGACAAGCATCGTCAGCAACCGCCCGTAGCCGTCGGAGATCGAAATATCCGGCATCCCTTTCTCGGCTATCCCTTTTTTCGTCCGCGCCAGATCGGCGTCTTCGCCGTATAATCCGTCCACATATTGTTCATCCGTCACTTCGATGCACCTCTTTCCAATTTTACAATTTGTAAAAGCATCCTGCTTTGCCCTATACTTGATTGTATGATTTTGTCCGTGAGGAAACAACTTTGTTTTTAACGAATAAGGGGAGAATGAACTTTTATGACTACAATTAACCTGATTGCGACCGCACCGATGGGACTAGAGTCCGTCGTCGCGCGCGAGCTGAAGGAGCTCGGCTACAATGACCTGCAGGTGGAGAACGGCCGCGTCCGTTTCACCGGGGAGCCGATCGATATTTGCCGAACAAACTTATGGCTCCGCTCTGCCGGACGGATTCTTGTCAATATGGGCGAGTTCCGGGCGACAACGTTCGAGGAGCTGTTTGAAGGAACTAAAGCGCTCGACTGGCCGGAATGGATACCGGAGGACGGTGAGTTTCCGGTAAACGGCCGCTCACAGAAATCTCAGCTGACCAGCGTTCCTGCTTGTCAGAGTATCGTGAAAAAAGCGGTCGTCGACAAAATGAATTCGCGTTACGGAACGGAATGGTTCCATGAGGACGGCGGCAAATACGTGATCGAAGTCACTCTGATGAATGATCATGCGATGCTGACGCTCGATACGACTGGCGCTGGCTTGCATCAGCGCGGTTACCGCAAAGTATCGACGGAGGCTCCGCTTCGCGAGACGATGGCCGCATCACTCGTTCAACTAAGCCGCTGGCAGCCCGACCGGCCGCTCTATGACCCTTTCTGCGGCTCCGGCACCATTCTGATCGAAGCGGCGATGATCGGATGGAATATTGCACCAGGACTCCGCCGCAGCTTCAACAGCGAAGGCTGGCCGCTTGTGCCGGACGAGCTGTGGGACGAAGCAAGAGATGAAGCTTTCGATGCGGTAAAAGATGATATTCCGCTGCAGATCGCCGGCTCTGACATCGATCCTCACGCAATTGAAATTGCAGAAGCGGCTGTGAAGAAGGCCGGCTTCGGCAAAGAAATCAAGCTCGAAGTGCTGCCTGTTGCGAAAATCAAGCCGCAAGGCGACTACGGTGTCATCATTACAAATCCGCCTTACGGCGAGCGGCTGGGTGACGATAAGGAAGCCGAGAAAGCGATCCGCCAATTTGGCCTCTCTTCACTTCATATGCCGACATGGTCGTTTTTTGCCATTACACCAACTAAGGAAATCGAGCACTACTTCACACGTCCTGCGGATAAGAAACGCAAGCTGTTTAACGGCAGGATTCAGACGGATTTCTATCAGTTTTTCGGGCCGCTTCCTCCCCGCAAGTAGCGGAAGCTGTACGGGAAAGGATCTTACAACGTTATGCTTGATATGAAACAGAACGCCGTCAGACGCGGGATGCGGCTGACGCTGGAGTCATTTCAGCGCCTGAAGGGTCTGGACTTGTTGCTTTTCTTCATTGGCATGATGGCCAAAGTCTATCTGTTTGATGCCATTATTGCCGTACCCAACATGGCCATGAACGGCTTTGATACAGTTGTTGCGATTGGAACGCTGGCACTGGTTTGCTTCTGGACGGTATGGCTGCCGGTGCGCGGCCGGATTATCGCCTTGATTGCAAGCAGCATGCTGCTTTCTTTCATTATGTATGCCGACCTTATCTATTACCGTTACTTTCAAGATTTAATATCAGTTCCCGTTCTTATGCAGGCAAGCCAGGTAGATTCACTTGGCGAAAGCATCTGGACACTTCTGGAAGCCCGTGATTTCTGGCTGCTGGCAGATTGGCTTCTGCTCGTACCGTTTGCTTACTATACGCTTCGGCACGGACGAGCCGATCTTCGGAATCCTAGCGGAGATTACCATAGAAGCGGAAGGAAACGTTGGCCCTTCGCTGCCATTCAAATCGTGTTAGGCTTTGCCATCTTCTTCATGGGCGCTTCCCTGTCGATTGGCAACATTAATATCGCCAAAAAAACATGGGCGCAAGGACTGTTCGTCAACAATTGGTGGAGTCTCTCCCTCTATAACGTAACGGGCGTTGTCGGCTTCCACGGTTATGACGTCTACCGCTACGCGAAGGAACGGCTGAATACCGAGCAGGTGTCCGCTGAGGCTGCCGCTGGAATCCAGCAATGGGCGTCAGACCGGGGTAACAGCCGCAAGCTGCTGGAGGGTGACCCTGCTTTTGGGGCTTATAAAGGCAGCAATGTGCTGCTGGTACAGGTTGAGGCGCTGCAAAACTTCATGATCGGCAAGTCGATTGGCGGCGAAGAAATTACGCCTAACCTGAACAAGCTCATGAAGGAAAGCGCCTATTTCAGCCAGTTTTATCATCAGACGTCGCAAGGCCGGACCTCGGATGCGGATTTTCTGGCCAATTGCTCGCTGCAGCCGCTCGTTAGCGGATCTGTCTTTATCCAATATGCGGGCCATACGTTCAACTGCATGCCGCAAACGTTAAGCGACAACGGCTATGCCGCTACGGTGTTTCACGCCTATGACGGCGGCTTCTGGAACCGCAATACGATGTATCCCCGTATGGGCTACGATACCTTTTACAGCAAAAAACATTTTGCGCTGAATGAACCGATCGGGTGGTCGCTGGGAGACGCCTCCTTCTTCAGCCAGTCTGTCGACGTCATCACAGAGCAGAAGCAGCCTTTCTACTCTTTCTTAATCACGCTGTCGAGCCATCATCCGTTCACGATGCCGCAAGAGCATCAAGTACTGAAACTGGGCGATCTTGAAGGCACATTAATGGGCGACTACCTGCAGTCCGTTCATTATGTAGATGCTGCTCTCGGCTCGTTGGTAGAAAAACTTAAGGCTGAGGGGCTTTGGAAAAAATACGATTTTCGCGCTCTATGGCGACCATGATAACTCCATTAAGGATTGGGAGCTCTTCGAGACGTTTCTAGGCAAACCGCTCAATGACTTGGAGCGGCAAATGATCCTGAAACAGGTTCCGTTCCTGGTTCATCTGCCGGATGGCGCCTATGCAGGAACGCATACTAACGCCGGAGGCCAGCTCGACGTCACGCCTACTTTGCTTCATCTGCTTGGCATATCAACCGCAAACGACACGCTGCTCGGAACGCCGCTGCTTACGGAACATGCCTTAAGCGGCAAAGGAGACAAGCTTGTCGTCCAGCGGAACGGCGCATTCACTGACGGCACCGTCTACTATATGCCATCCTCGGACGGCATTGAAGCTAACCGCAAGTGCTGGAATATTGCCGAGAACAAGCTTGGATCTACAGCGCCATGCCTCGCTCATTCAGCAGAGGCAGCCTCTGAGCTGACGATGTCGGATCAGATCATTACGCATGATCTAATCCCGGTATTTAAGGAAACCGAAGCCGCTGAGGCCAACGTTGCCGCAGCAGCCGGAGAAAATTAACTGTCATCAACGATGAAGCCCCGCCTTTCATGCCATCCCGTTGGGATAGCCGAAAGGCGGGGCTTTTGCCTGTTATGGCGTATTTGTTGTCCGCGGATGTTCTTTAAGCCAATTCAGCACATCGTCAATGGTCTGAACCGGAACGATTCGAAGCTTCGGCGCTCCCGATCTGGCGTCCGCTTCGAGCTCAGCTGGAACGAAAAACACTTCGGCATCCGTCCGGCTGACGGCATAAGCCTTTTGCGGGACGCCGCCGACGAGCCCGATTGAGCCGTCCGCCTCAATCGTACCTGTACCAGCCACGCGCCAGCCGTTCGTAACGCCTCCCGGCGTCAACTGATCGATTAGCGCGAGCGTCAGCATCGCGCCATGCGACGGGCCGCCCAAATGCGCGATATAGCTGTTGTAGTGGACCGACCGCGGAATATCCGCATGCAGATCATTGCTTACGGAAATGCCGAATACGGCCCGCTCCGGCAATGTATCGGTTGCCTCAGCCCGGCGTGTCGGAGCCTCAACGTCGAGCTCCTCTCCTTTTCGGCGCAGCCCGACCTTTACTGCATGACCGGGCTTCACCTCTTCGGCCATAATGGCGGTCATCTCTTCAATCGTCGCCACTGGCTTGCCATTCAACCGGGTAATGATATCGCCCGGCTGCAAAATATTTTTGACGATACTATCTTTAGCTAATGCCATCACAAGCACGCCTTCGCTCGTCATTCCTTTGCCAAGCCCAACCTTCTGCATGGCAATTGCGCTTGCAACGCTGTTCGCATCGGTCTTCATTTCCACCACTTGCGTATAGGCTTCTGCCAAAGGCGGCTCATTTTCGCTTTTGCGTTCAAAGGTGTACTCCGGCAGCAATTTGGCATACAGCCAGTCCGCCGGAACGGCAGGACGATCAAAGACGAGCACCCCGCTTACGCTGCCATGCGGCGTTCCGCCTTCGGCATGAGCGTAGCGGTTCATCGCGATCGTCATGGCCGGATAAGTAACGCGATAATTGGTCGGATAGGCCAGCGCTGCGAGCAGCAGGACGGTTACAGCAAAGGTCAGCAAACCTTTCACAGGCAGCAATCGCCGCCATCCTCGAGCGCCTTTAGCCGAGATTTCACCCCCGCATAGATCAGCAATCACCAAGAGCAGGCTGGCGGCTATCAATCCGATTGCCGTTATCAGCTTAGTAGGGTTTACAGCAATATAACATACCGCGATAACGTTCACTATAGCAGCCAAGCATCGCAGCGACAGCAACAGCTTTTTCGCACCACGATGGGTTTTCAAAAGGCTAGCAAGCCCCGTCACCGCCCCTGCTCCCCATAAAACCGGAATAATAGCCAAGCCGTAGAGCAGGCTGTCGATCATCTCGATCCATAGCCGGCCGGAAGATGTATGTATCGGCGCTGGCAGCCAGATCAGCTCCACAAATACGATAACGGCAAACATAAAGATGATGCCAGCGTAGTAATACCGGAAATGCCGATTATTCATCAATAAACCTCCAGATCGGAATAGCCTGCAAAAACTGATTCAAAAAAGACCCAACATCGCTGTTGAGTCTCCTGCCTCCGGCTTACTTCACATAAGGCCGAATCTTTTGGATTGCTTCATCTTCGTCTGCCGCTTTCACATAACGTCCATTAATAAAAATGAATGCATAGCGGGCGCACGGCCCGCAATAGGATTTGCAGCCTACCCGGATTTCGGCGTCGGGTGCCAGCTCCTGGAGCTTCGGCACAATCGACTTAACCCGGACATGCTTGCATTTATCGCATACGCGTATGTCGTTTGCCATCAATAATCTTCCAATCCGGCAAGCGGAATAGCCGGAGCAACCGGCGCACCGCTTTTATTTATTTAAATGATTAGTGTTCGCCGTTATTTCCTTTGGACGGATTCGTTACAGCGAAGCCTTCTTCCGGCACATAGAAATAGTCGATGCGAACGCCGTCGAGGAAATCATTATCCTTCTCCAAAATAACGTCGATATCTTTGTCAGTCGATACGACGATATCTTTATCTGTCGGCTCATCGACAGCAAGACCGTAATGCGCATGATCGCCATGCGCGTGAGTCACGTACACGCGAAGCTTTTTGCCTTCATTTTCAGGCTTGTCCAGCTCAAGTTTTAATATCTTTGCAGCATTGCGCGTAATTTTGCAGTTCATGTCTCTCGCTCCTTTTGTATGAAAAGATGCCCATGGCAAGCTTTATATTTTACTATTATACTTGTTCTCCATGTATCGAGCAAACCATTGTGCAACCAGCATCGTGACGGCAATATCGTCAATCGGCATATACGGAAGCACATCCGGCAATACCCAATAAAGAAGCACGGGAATTAGGAACAGCAGCTTGTCCCGCAGCGCAACATCCTTTGAGCGAAGCAGCCGGTACACGCGGACAAACGTATTCCGCCAATATCTCAGAGAAAACAATTTGCGCATAGGGCACACCTCTTTTTCTAACGAAATACTTTTCGTCATTATAGCATAAGCATGCCCTAATTTCGCAAACGATTTAGCGGTGAAGCCGCATCCCCTCTGTCAGTAGCGGCTGCAGCGCACGGTAAATCGAGTCAAACTGTTCAGCAGGCAGCGGATTGGCCCCTAGTCCCGCTTCGACCGTAAAGCCCGGGCGCCGGTATCGCTGAATGAACCAATCTTTATATCCTGCATCGCTGCCGCTAAGCTTAACCGGCTTATAGCCGCTGGCACGGCCGAGCCTATTCGCCAGCTTCTCCGATTGTTCGGGTTCATAATTGCGGTAGTTCCAATAAATTTCTTCACCTTGCGTATGAAGCGCAATGACCGTATCGAACTCCAGCGAATTAGTCATGTTGGCCAGCGCCAAAGCCTCCGGCTCGCTAAGCGGATAAGGACCCGGATAATCGCGGGGACCGGGTCCAAACCTGCCTCTGCGTCTGCACTCTTCATCCCAGTGGGCCGGGAACTGGTCGTTAAGGTCCACTCCCCGGGCATTGGCTTTCCATTGATCGAACTGCTCTGAGCCGTTATTCCACTGCAATAACTGACTGTAGAACGGATGATCGGGACGAATTCCCCTTACTGCCAGCTCCACCCCGTCCGGATTGAGCATTGGCACAGCCCACAACGTGACTTCTTTATAAAGCCGGCTAGCGCTCTCGCCACTCAGCCAGTCATCTCCATTGCAGGCGGATGCCCAATCTTCGACATAACGCATAAGAAGCGCCGACGTCATCCATTCATTGGCATGACAGCCGCCGTTCATATGGACGCGGCGCTCGCCGTTTCCGCATTTTAACGCAAGAATCGGACGCCCTAGCACCGTATGTCCAATCACGTAGCCTTCCACAAAAGGATACTTTCGTATAACCTGCAAGCAATCCTCGACTAATTCGTCATAGCCGTAATTCGATGGGTTTCGATGGAATTCGCTCAAGCCGCCACCTCACATTCCTCATAGCTGGTATCTCTACATGCTATTCGAGGGAGATGGCTGCCATACCATGGTGCATGAAATCAGCCGATTTGCAGCTCCAGCCATACGATTGGAGCCAGCTCCAGCTGCTGCCCCAGCCACTGCTGGGCAATCTCCTTGAACAAGGCCGGTTCACCGCTGCACAGAAATTGATGCACAGGTATCTGATGGCCTCTCGCCAGCTCACCGTTTTCTTCGAGAATTAACCTCGCCTCGCGGGCCGTCTCGTCTGCCGAGCTGATCAAGCTAATGTTAGGGCCCATTACCTCTTCAATCATTTCCGAGAGGAAAGGATAATGCGTACAGCCCAGTATCAAGCTGTCCATTGGAGAATTGCGTAAATGTCCGATTGATTCCCGTATCGTTTTGTACGTTTCAGAGGAGCGGAAATGCCCCTTTTCCACTAAAGGAACAAACAACGGGCAGGCTTTGCTAATGACTTGAATTTGCGGCGACAATTCCTTGAGCGCTTGCTCATAGGCTCCGCTGCGGATCGTCCCTTCGGTTCCGATGACGCCTATGCAGCCGGATGTCGACCGCCCTATTGCCGCTCTCGCTCCCGGCTTAATGACGCCAACGACTGGAACACCGACCCTGCGGCGTATATCCTCCAGTGCAAATGCTGTACTTGTGTTGCATGCTATTATAATCATTTTTGGACGGAACTGATTCAAATAGTCCACGATCTCACGCGTGAAGCGCGTTATCTCTTCGGGAGAACGAGGCCCGTAAGGTGCCCTCGCGGTATCTCCGAAATAGACGATTTTCTCGTGCGGCAGCTGGCGCATAACCTCTTTAGCGACAGTTAAGCCGCCTACACCTGAGTCAAGTATCGCAATCGGTTGCTGCACAAACACACCGCTTTCCTTCTACATGATCTGTTTATAGTGGCTATATGACCTGCGACTTCAATAGCATATGAATACAAGGGTGAAAACGTACCTTATTATTGCCAGCCATTTAGAACGGCTTCTGCAGCGGTTAAATGGCTGGCAGACAGCAAAAAAGGCTGACTCCTAAAAGGAATCAGCCTTCTGCAGCTATGGAATCTAGAACTTAATTAATGGTAAGCAGCTGCTTATCCTCAGCCGATGCATCCTGCTCATTCTCGTCAATCACTTCAGCGTCGCCGGCATCAATAGCGGAAAGAATGGCTTCCGGCTCAATCGTTTCTTCAACGCGGCGTTTCGCTGTACCCGTTGCCACAGCGGCGGCATGCTTCGCTCTGTCTGCAAGCTGCACCGCTTGATCGCCCAGTTGGCGTGCAATGCGTCCGGTTGTGTCACCCACTTGACCAGCTGCCCGCACCGTTGCCTCTTGCACTTTATGCGCTCCAGCGGAAATGTCCTGACGCAGCTCCTTGCCTGCTTTCGGTGCTAACAGCAATGCCGTAATGGAGCCTACAACGCTGCCTGCCAATGCTCCCAGAAGAAAACCTTTCGTTTGTTTACGATTTGACATATTATTCGCTCCCTTCATTCTTATGACGCTCTTCGCCCTGATGATCGGACCCGGTTTCGTTATGGCGCTTGCGGTTAGTTTGCCATAGCTGCCAAGCTGCCATACCAAGTTCAGCCCATTCGAACGCCTCGCCGAGCTGACGCTGCTCCGCTGCCCGCTCCGCATGCCGGATCGCAGACTGCGACAGTGTTGATGTTACCCGGTTTACGGCGGATGTCGTATGCTCAATCGACTCCCCAATTTGTCCGGCGGCTTCAAATAGACGGTTCACCGATTGCAGCTGCTGCTGTGCAGTAAGGATCGTCTTCTCCGCAGGATCTGCAAGGGCAGTTAACCTTACAGCTGTCGCCTGCATATGGGCCATCATGGTTTCCGTTGATGCTTGAACAGCTTTAAGCCGGTTCAGCGCTGCTTTAATGCCAAGCAGCAGACCCGCCGTCACTATTACAAAAGCGGCTGCCGCAATCGCGGCACTCCATTCCATTACGTCCATATGCCTGCTCCTCCTCCGCTCCGGGCAATTGGCGATCCGAATCGGGCGAATGCCCATTTCGTAATGACAGTATAAGCAGCATGGGCTCGTCTTGACACAAAAAAAAGCCGATTGCGCAAAGCTGCAGCAACAGCTTCCCAATCGACTCTTCCTTGGACTTATCCAATTAATTCTCGTTCAATATATTGCTCAACCGAAGTTTTGAAGACGAGCAGCTGTTCCGCCATTATCCGTGACTGCGGATGAAGCTCGGCGCGCTGCCAGTCATAATAGTCTTGAACGAGCGGCTTCCGCAATTTCACAAGCGCGATAAACGGCTCTTGCAGCTCCTTAGGAAAGGCGCCTTCTTCACCGATAATTTCGATAATATCCTCATAGCTGCTTGCGTCGCGCATAATAAAGCCATCGATCAAATAGCTTCCGACATCTGTAATCGTCTCGATTGCCAGATGGAGCGCACGCTCCTGTGCCAGCCCCTCAATGAGGGAACCGCTCCACTGATCAGCTAGTGAGCGAAGCGCTTCCGAGATGGCGGGAATCGCCTGCAGCCGGACTCCAATTTGTTCACGATTCACATAGTACATAGAGGCTTCTCCCGCTTTCAGTCTTGCTTTTTGGATTTCGCTTTCCGTTTCAGCCAAGCCGCCATTATGACGGCGCTAATAATGACAACAAACAAATACGTCATTAATTGATATGCGTCTTCACCCATAGTAACCGCCAACCCTTCCTTAGCTTACAAAGTCGACGCTGACGGATGCTTCGCGAACTTGCGTCATATGTTCAATTACTTTTTGATGCACAGGATGTACCTGATAAGCATTCAAACCGTCCAATGATTCAAATCTCGTAATGAGGGCGATATCGTAAGAGCGCTCCGAATGCAAGACGTCGATGCCGACTTCGATGAACTTCAGCTCTTCAATTTTCCCTTCCATATTGCGTAGAACAGCAGCCGTTGTCTCCACGCTCTCCGGGCTTCCGTCCTTTAATTTGAAAAATACGATATGTGTCAGCATTCGTTCTTTCTCCCCTCGCGTATGTAATCGAATGACATGCATCCTTTTGTCACATAATAACCCAAGCAGCTATATTCAAGCAACAAACAACAGCCAACAAACTAATCAAACAAGGCTAGAGAGGACGATTTGTTATGCGTTATCCTGTTACGTTTGCCGCTACGGTAATCGGACTTGCTCTTTGCTTATATAATTCAACCGGCTATGACCCGCATAATTTCGTTTTTTTCCATGTTCAGCGTTCCCGCCTGGTTCGTAGATCTATTTGTCGATGTACATGATGTAAGCGTCATGCTGATGTACGTCCTGACCATACTGACTTGGGCTCTACTCGGCTTTATCGCCGATACGCTCATTGCCCGCGGACGCGGAAAAAGCGGCAGACGAAGCAAGGTCTGAATAATGCGCAAAAGAGGAGCCCTGTACGGCTCCTCTTTTTTGATGTCGTTAAGCTGCTTCAACAACCAGCTTCGTTTTCATTTCCAAGTGGCCTGTGCCGCAAGGAACCGAGCAGTGTATTTCATACACGCCGGGTTTGTCGAATTCAAGATTCGTCTCCAGCTTATCGCCTTCAAGATCAACGTTCAGCTCATCAATCTTCAGGCCGTGAATGCCGCTTTTGTTTTGAAGCTTGAGAATGACCTTGTCGCCAACTTTAACTTTGTACTCTTCTTGGTCGAACGTGAAATCGCTGTTAGCTTGCACTTTTACGAGTACGGTACCCTCTGGAAGTTCTGCCGACTCATCCTTAGGCTTCTCGGGCAGACCGAATGTCAGCAAATAAACTGCCAATAAAGAAGCTGCTGATAATAGTACGAACATGATCCACTTATGCATTGCTCCGTGCTCCCCTTTTCGAACGTAGTGTTTACTTCTTATATTACATAAGATCGTCCGAAGTTCTCAACCTTAAACTTGAGATTAGGGAAAAGTTTTTTCTTGATTATGACAATAAAATGAACATTACGGATGGATGCTTGTAAATAATGGCTCAACCCCCTTACACCTTAGTGAACAAAATTGCCGTTAGTTTTTGTCCTTGAGCACCTGAATAATTTTCCGCACCCGATCCGGCAAAGGCAGCCCAAGCCGTCCATAATTTTCGGTAATGGATATCAGTTCATTGGCGATATAAAAATAGGTAGCCGCCCCCATCGTTGCATTATTAAGATCAAGCAATATATCAACGCGGTGCGCCAGTAAGATAACGAGCAGCATCAGTCCTTTTTTCGCCAATCCCCATGCGCCAAATAAACTATTTAATCCCTTACCCTCTTTAATAGATGCCAATATTCCGGACACATAATCAATACCCATTGCCACAACTAATACCGTTAGTGACTCCACCCATCCCCCAAATGCAAAAGTAATGATGGAGCCGAATGCGGCGCTTACGGAACAAGCTTTAACCCACAGCAATAGCCGCCACCCCGCTCTCTTGAAGTTTAATCATTCTCCATATTCTATGCGCCAGCGGTGCAGGCTGTCCTATGCACTTACACAACATTGCTAGAATTGGACGAGGCGGGTGATGCTGCAAAAAACAGCCATCGCCGCTTGGATGTAAGCGGCGACGGCTGTTCTTTTAACCCAATTCTAACCGGCGCTTGGCTCCGAAAGCGAAGCTTTCCCCGTGAATTGGCTATTGTACAGATCGGCGTAAAAGCCGCCTGCAGCAAGCAGTTCCTCATGAGTTCCCTGCTCGATAATGCTGCCTTTGTTCATGACGAGAATAAGATCGGCATCGCGGATTGTCGACAGCCTGTGAGCGATAACGAAGCTCGTTCTCCCCTCCATCAGCTCATTCATTGCTTTCTGGATGTATACCTCTGTACGTGTATCGACGCTGCTTGTCGCCTCGTCCAGAATAAGAATAGACGGGTCGGCCAATATGGCTCTAGCGATCGTCAGCAATTGCTTCTGGCCTTGCGATATATTGGATGCTTCTTCATTGAGGACCGTCTCATAACCGTCAGGAAGCGTCCGAATGAAATGGTCGGCATGTGCAGCCCGCGCTGCACTGACGACTTCATCCTCAGTGGCACCCTCTCGCCCATAAGCGATATTATCGAGAATCGTGCCATTGAACAGCCAGGTATCTTGAAGCACCATGCCGAACATCCGGCGCAGCCCGCTTCTTCTCATGTCCTCAATCGGAACGCCATCAATCGTAATACGGCCGTCATGCAGTTCGTAGAACCGCATCAATAGGTTGATGAGCGTCGTTTTCCCCGCTCCTGTCGGTCCGACAATGGCTACTGTCTGTCCCGGCTTAACGTCGATATTCATATGATCGATTAATACCGTATCCGCACTGTAGCCAAACTTCACGTTGTCGAAGCGCACCGCCCCCCTCGGAGATGCAATCGATTTGGCATCATTAGCTTCCGGTACTTGCTCTTCCTCGTCCAGCAGCTCAAATACTCTTTCCGCTGAAGCGATGGTCGATTGAATAACATTGGAAATGTTGGCAAGCTGCGTAATCGGCATGGTGAATTGTCTCGTATATTGGATGAAAGCGAGAATGTCACCGAACTCAATCGCCCGCTTCGTCACAAGAATACCGCCAACAATGCTGACGAATACGTAACCGATATTGCCGATAAGGCTCATGATCGGCATAATGATACCGGAGACGAATTGCGCGCGCCAGCCGGACTCGTACAGCTTTTCGTTCATCTCGTTGAATTCCGCGACAGAGCGATTCTCATGTCCGAAGGCCTTCACAATTTTATGACCTGTATACATCTCTTCCACATGTCCATTCAGCTTGCCTAGCTCGGCTTGCTGGCGAACGAAATACGTTTGTGACTTTTTTGGCGATGATGCCTGCTGCGACAAGGCTGACCGGTATCGTCAAGAATACGATGAGCGTCATGAGCGGACTAATGGTCAGCATCATTACGATAACGCCAATTAACGTAATAAGCGACGAGATAAACTGGGTCAAGCTCTGCTGAAGCGTTGAACTAATATTGTCCACGTCATTAACAACCCGGCTTAAAATTTCACCGTTCGTCCGCGAATCATAAAACTTGAGCGGCAGGCGGGCGAACTTCTCATTAACCTGCTTACGCAGATCGTATACGGTACGCTGTGCCACGCCAGCCATTAAATATTGCTGCAAATAACTGAATACCGAGCTGATGGCGTAGAGCAGAATCAGCTTCAACAGTATGAGATTTACGGTATCGAAATCGATATGCGCATCCGGATTGCCCTGGATTCGGCCAATTACGCCCTTCGACAGTTCGGTAACGGCTTTCCCCATAATGTCCGGACTCAAAATGCTGAATACCGTACTGAGTACGGCAGCCAGCAATACGAAAATAAGCTTAAACCGGTGGGGCTTTAAATAAGTGACAAGCCGAAGCAGTGTGCCCCTGAAGTTTTTCGCCTTCTGTACAGGCATCCCCATGCCGCCCATTCCCGGACCCATGCCGGGGCCGCGCATCGGGCCGCCTGGAGGACGGCCGCCTTGCGGCCCCTTATGCTGCTCACTCATGCGATTTCCTCCTCAGACAGCTGTGATGCGACGATTTCCCGATAGACTTCAGAAGAGGCCATCAATTCGCGATGATTGCCGATACCGGCAATCCGTCCTTCTTCAAGCACGATAATGCGGTCGGCATCCATAACCGTGCTGACACGCTGCGCAACAATCAGTACCGTCGCCTCGCCAGTCTCCGAACGGAGCGCTGCACGCAGCTTGGCATCGGTCTTGAAATCAAGCGCCGAGAAACTATCGTCGAACAAATAAATTTCAGGCTTTCTCACGAGCGCCCTGGCAATGGACAGACGCTGTTTTTGTCCCCCCTGACACGTTGCTTCCGCCCTGTGCAATAACCGAGTCATAGCCGTTCTCCATGCTGCCGATAAAATCGGATGCTTGCGCAATGGCTGCCGCATGCCGGATCTCTTCATCGGTGGCGTCTTCCTTGCCATATCTGATGTTATCCGCCACAGTACCGGTGAACAGCACCGCCTTCTGCGGCACAAAGCCAATCCGCTCACGCAAATGCTGCTGTGTCATGCTCTTTACGTCAACACCGTCAACGAGAACCTGCCCCTCATTCACATCATAAAAACGGGGGATCAAGCTGATCAGTGTGGACTTGCCGGAGCCTGTCCCGCCAATAATAGCAGTTACCTCTCCTGGGCCTGCCTGGAAAGATATATTCGAAATCGCCGGTTCCTCCGCGCCGGGATAACTAAAGGCCACATCTTTAAACTCCACGTAACCTTGTCTCGAAGCATTCGTCTGAACCGCATCCTTACGGTCTGTCAGGCTTGGCACCAGATCCAGCACTTCATTTATCCGTACAGACGAGGCCTGCGCACGAGGAATCATAACGAACATCATAGACATCATGAGCAGAGAGAACATAATCTGCATCGCAT
>NZ_CBVJ010000054.1 GCF_000513275.1 Paenibacillus gorillae
ATTGAATGAATGCCATCAGCGAGCCGATCTCAAGATCACCGTTGTCGATCCGATGTCCGCCGAAGGCAAGAATAGCAACAGTCGCCAGATTCATGACTAACATCATAAGCGGCATCATAAACGCCATAATTTTATTCACTCTCACCGCAGTATCGGTGACGTCTGTATTCGCTGCATCGAATCTGCGGTTCTCATGCTCAATCCGGTCAAATGAGCGGATGACCCGAATGCCGGTCAAGCTTTCACGAAGTACGAGATTCAATTTATCGAGCATTTTTCTGCATCGCTTTGAACAATGGTGTCGCTTTGCGTACAACCGCGAATATCGCTCCAGCCAATACCGGAAGCACAACGACGAGAACCAGTGACAGCTTCGCATCTTTAGATACAGCCATAATAATACCGCCGATACACATCATTGGCGCCATTACCATCATCCGAAGAATCATAATAAGCACCTGCTGAACCTGCGTAATATCGTTTGTAGTACGTGTAATCAGCGATGCAGTGCCCAGTTTGTCGAACTCCTGCAGCGAATAATTCTCGACTTGGCTGAATACGCTGGTGCGGACCAGCTTGCCGAAGCCTGATGCAGCTTTGGCTGAGAAATAACTGGCCGCAATAGAACATATGCCCCCGCCAGCGGCAACTAATAGCATGAAACCGCCTATTTTCCAAATGTACGACTTGTCGCCTTGACTCACACCTTTATCGACGATGTCTGCCATAAGCGTTGGCAAATACAAATCAGCGAGCGTCTGCAAAAACACAAAAACAAGGACGAGCGCAACGAATAACCGGTAACGCTTCAGAAACCGAAAAAGCTTCAACATTCACCATCATCTCCAACGCATTCGTTATCGTGCTAACCAAATAGTTTACTTCTAAAGTAATGAGCATTCTGATTATAAATCTCCCCTAATCTGCGAGTCAACGCAAAATGAGATTATTAAGTTGCATTGATGAGTATATTCTCATTTATTTCTCATAAAGCGGAATTCAACCGTGAAAGCGTGCTATTTCTCTCTAATTGTGGAATTTGGGGGTGTTTTAAATGTGTTATAGTTGTTTTCGTCGAGATGAAACCTCAAATTCGAATAAATAAGAAGGCGAAAGGACACTTTACAACTTATGAAAACAACTAAACTTCACGGCCTCAAGAAAATATGGAAATTGACACTTTGCACAACGATCGCAGCATCTGCTTTGGCGCTTGGCGCTTTGACTGACCGCGCAGCAGCAGCTACGCCTGAAACTCTTGCTTTGATTGATAACGGTAAAAACTTCATCGGTACCCCTTATAAATACGGAGCGCCTGTTGGCATTACATATGCTTTCGATTGCTCGTCGTTTACGCAATACATGTTCGCAGGACTCGACGTCGACCTGCCTCGCACAGCTAGCAGCCAGGCCTCGATTGGCAACAAAGTTGCCAAGACGGAGCTTAGCGTCGGAGATCTTGTCTTCTTTAAAACAAATGGCAAGTCGATCAGCCACGTTGCGATCTATGCCGGTTCAAGCAAAATTTTGCATAGCTCCAGCAGCCAAGGCGTAACGATCTCCAACATGGACAGCGCTTATTGGAAAAAAGTATTACGTAACAGCACGCCGTGTAATCAGCTAAGCTAATAAAAAATGGCAGCCGATGGCTGCCGTTTCAAGTTGAAGTGTCGAGGAGGCTTAGAAGCCTTATCGGCACTTTTATTTTTTTCGAGACAAATGCAGATTCTCACTGCCTGCATGGGATACAAGCGAATATATGGTAGTGCTTACCGAATGGAAAACCTTGCTCATAGCTTGTTATATAAACAACAAAATGTAAAAGTACATTCTGATGGGTACAAAAGCACCCAAAATCGCGATCAAAATGTATAAATACATTTGAAATCCTTCTAAAACGCCATTTCTGGCCTGCTCAAACCAATCAGCCTGCACTTTTGCATTTTGATCCATCGATATTGAACGAAACAAAATGCAGTTTTACATTTTGTTTCGTTACAGCTTTGGAAAACCTGACTCACAGCATATAAATGACGTTTCCATAAGGCCAGAATGACGCAAACATTCATACAGGTTTATATGATCAATTTTGCTTGTAGGAGCAAGTTAACCTCTCCTGACTAGCAACAAGGGCGCATGTGACAAAGCATGCAGAGGGCTGCAAGAAAGCTCAGCCTGTCCCGGTAAAGCTCGCTCCATACAACAGAAAAAGCTGCCGAGAGCTTGTCTCGACAGCTTGTATCAATGCTATGCGTTAATTAATATAGGAACTCTCACCTTGTTTGCCAAGTCATGCTAGGTCGGGCCGAATCAGCCAGGGTCAGGTCAATTTTGAAGCTTGGCGAGCGCAGCTCCCATAATAGCCTCATATACCGGATGCCAGTTCGGATAATAGTCTGGAACGGCTCCCGATTCAACAAACGTCCGGCTTGCCGACTCAAACTCCCCGTCGAATGGCAGTACTTTGGTTATACGCATGACGTAAAATACCTGATAACCAACTTTGGGATAGGGACTGTCCTCGCTCCAGCCGGGGTTATCGCTATGATCTACCGTTACAGAGCCAAGCAACTGCAAGTCTCCCTCAACATAGCCTTCCTCCAGCGCTTCTCTTCTAAACGCGGCCTCCGGCGTCTCGCCGTGCTCCAGATGACCGCCGGGGAAATCCCAGCCGCGATGCTTCAGATCGACCAGCATGAACCGGTCGGCCGCATCGAAGCAAAAACCGTGCACGCTCGTTATTAGCTCCCGGGGCGGCAGCGTCTCTTCCTCCTTCCAGCTTAACTCGACGGTGGATGCTCCCCATTGTACGGTGCAGCGTGTCATTATCTCCCCTCCTGAATGCCAAAGAAGGCCCTCCTCTAATGCAATCGGAAGGCCTTCTTCATTAATATAGTTATGAATGTGCTGGATTACAGGCTGCTCAGCGTCTCAGTCAATACTGGAACGATTTGCGATTTGCGGGAAACGACGCCTTTCAGTACCGCTTTGTTGTCGGCAAGCGTAACGTTGTACGCTTTCTCAACAGCAGAAGCTTTGCTGCCCAGTGACAGGGCAACGGAATCGCTGTTCAAAATATCCGTTACGACAAATACGAACAGGTCAAGGCCTTTAGCTGCGATAATGCCGTTCAGCGCTTGCTCAATCTCAGCTTGGCGAACGAGCACGTCATTTGTGTCCACCGCGTTAACTTGCGCGATTTCCACTTTGTAGCTGCCCATCGAAAATTCTTTCGCGTCCAGCGAGATCAATTGCTCAATCGTTTTGTCGCGAAGATCCGCGCCCGCTTTCAGCATTTCAAGGCCGTATACTTCTGCATCAACGCCAGCGATTGCAGCAAGCTCTTTGGCAGCCGCAACGTCCTGCTCTGTGCAAGTCGGCGATTTGAACAGCAAGGAATCGGAAATGATAGCGGAGAGCATCAAGCCTGCGATTTCTTTCGTGATTGCTACTCCATTCTCTTTGTACAATTTATTAAGGATCGTAGCTGTGCAGCCAACAGGCTCCGCACGGAAGTAGAGCGGCTGAGCCGTCTCAAAATTCGCAATACGGTGATGGTCGATGACTTCCGCTACACGAACTTTATCGATATCGGATACGCTTTGCTGGCGCTCATTGTGGTCGACGAGAATGACATTATTCACTTCGTTCGACACCGTCTCAACCAGACGAGGCGCTTCCGTTTTAAAGTAATCAAGCGCATATTGCGTTTCACCGTTTACGTCGCCAAGGCGAACCGGCTCCACATCAAAGCCAAGCTTCGTTTTCAAATCCGCATAAGCAATCGCAGAACAAATTGTATCTGTATCCGGATTTTTATGCCCGAAAATCAATGTTTTTTCCATCGTGCATTCTCCTTAACCTTCGTATATTCGGGGAGGCCTGTTGGGACGGAGCTCCTCCGTATCGAAATCTCAACTAAGATTATAGCGCATAATTAGGTATGTTCCTATTCCTTTACAGAGATTTGTTGTAAATTTATGTTGAAAAAAAGCCTTTGTCCTTGCCTAATCCGCCGGGCCGATGGTATAGTACGACAAAACGGGCATGTACGGCACCCCCATCTTTAGACATGCAGAACAGGAGCACTATCATGGCTTATAAAATCGCATTTTTCGACATCGACGGCACTCTCGTCAATGAAGTGAAAGAAATTCCGCAGGACACGATTGAGGCAATCCGTGAGCTGCAGGCAACCGGCGTAGAAGCCGTTATTGCAACCGGCAGAGCGCCTTACTTCTTCGCCCCGATTGCAGAAAAGCTGGGCATCGACTCTTATGTCAGCCTGAACGGCGCTTATGTCGTCTATAAGGGCAAACCGATCTTTCACAATCCTATTCCGCGCGAGCATCTGGAGGCACTCGTCGGCCATGCCGACAAGAACGGCCATTCCCTCGTCTTCGAAGGCAGCAGCGCATTCTACTCGAACACCGAGGACCATCCTCATATGCTGGATTCCGTCCGCTCATTGCGGGTCGACCTTCCGGGCTATGATCCTGATTTCTGGAAAAAAGAAGACGTCTACCAAGCCTTCCTTCATTGCGCTTCGGAAGACGAGCACTTATATGAGGGCGCAGTTCCGAATTTGCGTCTGATCCGCTGGCATAAGTCGGCCATGGACGTATTGACAAGCGACGGCTCCAAGGCGCTTGGCATTGAAGCGCTTCTCAAGCTGGTCGGCATTGCTCCTGAGGAAGCGATCGCTTTCGGCGACGGGCTGAACGACAAAGAAATGCTGCAAGCCGTTGGACTTGGCATTGCGATGGGCAATTCCCATGAAGAGCTCAAGCCTTATGCCGACTACATCACTTCGCATGTAGATGAAGGCGGCATCCGCAAAGGTCTGCAGTATGCCGGCCTTATCAAGTAAAACCATTACAATACGGCTGCTTTCCCTCCGTCAATGTTGACGGAAGTGCCGGTCACATACGAGGCCGCGTCCGAGACCAGAAAGGCGATAACATTCGCCGCTTCCTCGGCGCGGCCTATTCGTTTGAGCGGAATGTCATGCTGCGGCAGCTCGGCGAATTGCTCCCAAGTCAGCTCCGGGCGCGACGCTTGCCAGCCCCGTTCGATTTGCGCACTGCGGATCAAGCCTATACATACGGCATTAACGCGGATGCCATCGGCCGCCAAATCCTTGCTCATCGCCTTCGTCAAAGCAAGACCTGCGGCGCGGCTGACCGATGTTGGCAGCGAGGACCCGGATGGCGTTTTGCCGCCAACAGCCGTTACATTAACAATCGCACCGCCGCCAGCGGAGCGTAAATGAGGCAGTGCAGCGCGAGCACAATGCACAGCGCCGAACAGCTTCAAATCCAGGTCGGACGACCAGTCCTCCGTTTCAACCTGCTCGAACGGCCTCGCAGCCGCTGTACCTGCGTTGTTAACCAATATATGAAGCCCGCCGAAACGTTCTGCCGTCAGAGCGACGGCTCGTTCACACTGTTCCTTCTCCGATACGTCGGCTGCCACATAGAACGGCTCCGTCCCCGATTGCTCGGCAATTTGCCGGGCTGCCTCCTTCAATTGCGATTCATCCCGCGCCACGATTGCAACGTTAGCGCCTTCCTTAGCCAGCAGCACCGCAGTTGCCAGTCCAATTCCTTTGCTGCCTCCCGTAATGATTGCCGTTTTTCCTTTCAGCCCCAGATCCATCTATGTATCGCCTCCTTGTTTTTATAGTAGAATAGTAACATAAACAAGTTTAACTATTAAGGAGGGATTGCATGACGGATTACCATATTCCTGACAATACCGTTCTCGGAGCCGTTAAGCTAAAAATCAGCGACCTTAACCGCTCTATTGCTTTTTACGAGGAAATCGTCGGTTTAAAGGTAACCGAACGAACGGCAACGACAGCCAGCCTGTCCGTCGAGGGCGGAGATCCGCTCGTTCTGCTGGAGCAAATCCCGAATGCCGTCATTACACCTCCCCGCCGCAGAACGGCGGGACTGTATCACTTTGCGATCCTGCTGCCTAACCGCGAGTCACTTGGACAAACGCTCAGGCGTCTTATCGCCTCGGGAATCGCAATCGGGCAAGCGGATCATCTCGTTAGCGAAGCGCTCTATATTTCCGATCCTGACAACAACGGCATCGAGATCTATGCCGATCGGCCTCGCAGCCAGTGGAAGAAGGATGCCCGCGGCGATTATGTGATGGCCACCGACCCGATCGACTGGGAGGGGCTGCTTGCTGCTGCAGCTGAGCTGCCGGAGCATGATTTGCCTTCCGGCACGATCATCGGCCATGTTCACCTGCATACGGTCGGACTGCCGGAATCGCGGGCTTTTTATCATAATCTGCTAGGCTTCGAGATTGTCGGCGATTACGCCGCGATGCGTGCTCTATTCGTAGCTGCCGGCGGATACCACCATCATCTTGGCTTAAACATTTGGGCAGGGATCGGCGCTCCTCCTCCTGAGGAAGACATGACCGGTCTCGATTATTTCACGATCATTTACCCGACTAACGAGACGCTGACGACAGCAATGCAACGATTGCAGGAGAATGGCGCTCCGGTGGAGCAGACCAGCAATGGTCATTTTGTAACCGATCCTTCCGGCATTCGAATCCGGCTGACCTCTAATTAACTTTTACGATACGAAAAGGAGATGTTCTAAAATGAAAATTACTTACCATGGCCATTCCTGTGTGCAATTGACGACGGAGGCGGGCAAATCGCTCGTCATCGATCCCTTTCTCCGCGGCAACGAGCTTGCTGTTGCCAAGCCCGAAGATATTCAAATCGATGCCATACTGCTGACGCATGCCCATATGGATCATATCCTCGACGCTGAGCCGATCTCCAAGGCTAACAACGCTCCAATTGTTGCGAATGTCGAGCTTGCTACCTATTTGTCGTGGAAGGAGCTGCAAACAATTGGCATGAACTTGGGCGGCACCATCGACCTCGGCTTCGCCAAAGCGAAAATGGTACAAGCTTTCCACAGCTCGGGCATTACGCTGGCTGACGAGCAGCGGATTATTTATGGCGGCATGCCGGGCGGCTACGTCATTCAAATTGACGGAAAAACCATTCTCCACGCCGGAGATACCGCTTTGTTCGGCGATATGAAGATGATCGGCGACCGCCACGATATCGATGTCGCCTTCATTCCAATCGGCGACCATTTCACAATGGGTCCGGAAGATGCACTGCAAGCGGCGGAATGGTACGGCGCCAAGCTCGTCATTCCGGTTCATTACGATTCCTTCCCGGTTATCCGCCAGGATGCGCAGCATTATGTCAGCCAGTTGGAGACCAAAGGCTTGGCGGGAAAGGTACTGCAGCCGGGCGAATCGCTGGTTATTTAATTTTACCCTCTCACTCCAACATCAAAACAGGCAGCAGGAAGGGGCGTTCGCCTCTCCTGCTGCCTGTTTGTTCATTCAGCCGATTAATCTCTTTCCGACACGACCGTAAACCGTTCATTAATATGCTGCGGATTCTCGATCTCATCCACAATAGCGATCGCATAATCTTCATAGCTTACATAACTGTCGCCCTTCTCATTGACGAGCAGAAATTCCGTTCCTTTTTTATAGCTGCCTGTCCGTTTGCCTAAAGCAAACTCAGCAGACGGGCTCACAAACGTCCACTTTATGCTGTGGTTGCCGCGAAGAATATCCAGGTTTTTCGCCTGGTTGGAGGCCGTTGCGAAGAACATTTCCGGAAATCCTGGCGTATCCACGACCCGGGTCGTTTTCTCAGGATCGACATACAGGCTTCCTGCACCGCCTACGACGATCAGTCTCAAATGTCCGTTGCCCTTCTCAATTGCTTCGATCAGAACATTTCCTGCCTCGACATGAAGATGCTCTTCCCCAAGCGGGGCTGCAAATGCATTGACAACTATATCGAATGAATTCAGGTCATCTGCCGTCAAAGCGAAGACATCCTTCTCCAGCACGGCTGCTCCTGACGCATCCAGCTTTGATGCATTTCTCACAATCGCCGTAACCTCATGTCCTCTGTCCAGCGCTTCTTTTACGATATTGCTGCCCGCTTTGCCGGCGGCACCGATAACTGCTATTTTCATGATGAAAGCCTCCTATGTGAATGGAATCGAACTACATGTAACAATAATAGTTACAAGTTGATCAAGTGTCAACCCTATTCCTGCATGTTCAAAATCGGCCAGAACGAAAAATAGCGTAAATTATCCAGACAAATAGCAAGGAGGCTACGCCAAAGCCAATTTCAATTGCCGGAATATTCCACAGAACATTGTCCTGATGGCGCAGGGATGAACCGATAATCAATCCGACCATAATGATGCTGAAGGACAGCAGAACAATGCTTAGGGACAGCCGGTTGCTGATCTGATCCATTTTCCGCAAAAACTCCCCAAGCTCCGGAACCGTTATTTCCAGACCAAACCTGCCTCTGCGCAAAGCAGCCAGCAGCTTGCGGGCACCGGAAGGCACGTCAGAAGCAATTGCTGCAAATTCCGAAATCTCCTCCACCCACTCACTGGCCAGCACACGGATGTTGAACCGTTCCAGAAACAGCTGGCGGCCGATCGGCTCGGCAACGTCGAAGACGCTGAAGTCCGGGTCGAGCATCGTTACGACACCTTCCATCGTCAGAAACGTTTTGCCAAGCAGGGTCAGCTCGGCAGGAAGGCGGATCTGATGGCGGCGCGCCAGCATAAACAGATCATTCACAGACTCGCCGAGGCTCACCTGACTGAGGGGTACTTTATAATATTTGTCCCGCAGCTCGTCGACATCGGTACGGAGCAGCTCCCTGTCGACCTGATCGGGTATAAATCCCATTCCTGATATGGCGCGAATGACGCCATTCGTGCTCTGGTTGCGGAGGGCGATTACTAATGCGCCGAACTGGCGTTTCCGCTCCGGGCCTAGTCTCCCCACCATCCCGAAATCCAGAAAAGCGAGGTCTCCGTTCGCCATCACCAGTACGTTGCCTGGATGAGGATCGCCGTGAAAAAGTCCATCCGATAATACCTGATGCAGAATCGCTTCGGCATACTTTTCCGCAATGGTCCGTACATGATGGCCCGCTTCTTGCAGACTTTCCTTGTTGGATAGCTTAATACCCTCCAGAAACTCCATCGTCAGTACCTTCTTGGACGAGAGCTCACCATAGACAGACGGAATGCGCAAGCCGTTGTACTTGCTGGCATAGGCTGCGAAACGATCCGCATTACGGGCTTCTTTCTCATAATCGAGCTCGGTCCGGATTGCCTTTGCCAGCTCCTCCACCATCTCGCGAATTTGATATTGCCGCGCCCACTCCAGCCGGTGTTCTGCCATTCTGGCCAGCTCGATTAAAATATCAAGATCCGTCTCGATCTGCCTAATAATCTTCGGACGCTGCACTTTAACTGCCACTGCCTTGCCGTTATTCAGCACCGCCTGATAGACTTGCCCGATGGAAGCCGATGCAATCGGCGTCTCGTGAAATGAAGCATACAGGACGCCAATCGGCGCGCCAAGCTCCTGCTCGATAATATGTACGGCATCTTCGTAGGCAAAAGGCGGCACCTGATCCTGCAGCCGCTCTAATTCGCCAATAAGACTGGCAGGGATAAGATCGGCCCTTGTGCTGGCAAGCTGCCCCAGTTTGACAAAGGTGGGCCCCAGCTCCTCCAGAAACGACCGGAGCCGCTCGCCTACCGATCGTCTGCGCATTTCATGCGTATCCTGGTCTCCGCGAGCTAGAATAATATCAGGCAGCCCCAGATCTTTGGCTATATAACCGAAGCCATTCCGAAGCAGGGCAAGTCCGATTTGCCGGTATCGCTTCAAACGGCGCAGCTTGCTCCCTATACTCATGGCGCTGCTCAGCTATCCGTGGATTCACGGCGCTCCAGCGCTTCCAGACGCTGCTCCAAGTGCTCCGGCTTTTCCCTATCGGACGGATTATGAACGATGGATTGAATTTTTTCCCGAACTGTCGATTCCAGCTGTTTTCGCGTTTCATTGCCTTTCTCTACCAGTTTCTCAACATACGCAGAAGATTCGGATTTGCCCGCCTCCCCTTTTTTCACAAACTCGTCTACAAGCTTCTCCACTTGCTCTTTGCCAGTAGCAGCCAATCCGATTCCCAGCGATACGGCTTTATCCAAATGATCCTTCATCGACGCCAACTCCTCGTAGTTGTTTTATTACCAGTTTGCGCAGTTTGGCTAAAATAAGTCTTTTAATTTTTTCATGCGGCAGTGGAACGGATGGGCTGAATAAAAAAAAGCACATAAAACGGTTTATCCGTTCCATGCGCTTATGCTTCTCATTCTTCTGCCGCTCCCGCTAGAGGTCGAGTTCAATTCCACTACCTCTCCGCCTATAAGCCGGCTATCCCTTCTTCGGCTAATATATTTCAACGAAGCCATCATACCAGGCTTCACATATACGAAATCGCGATCCTCACCCATTCGCGTACCCGAAGCCTCCAGCTGTGCTCTAAGCGGTCCGCTCCACCCCGCTTCAACGACGGTCCGCTGCCCGGCTGAAGAGTTAACGAGCAGACCTGGACGATGCTTCCGCCAGCCGAGAACTGCGGCTTGCTCTATTTTATAATTCAGAACCTGAATCCAGTCCCCGCTTTTCCCAGCGGCATACATTCCGTCCGACCGTTTGCAAGCAATGCCCTCCAGCTTCAGCTGCTGCGCGACCTCATACATCTTGCGTCCTTCGCCTTCAATATAAGGCATGGAGCAGTACCGGCTGTTCGGCAGCAGCACTTCCTCCAGCAGACGTTTCCTCTCCCGCAGCGGTCTGCTCCGCAAATCCGTTCCATCGTAATAGAGAATATCAAATACGTAGAAACGAAGAGGCGTTGCTTTCATTGCATCCCGGATACGGGGCTGCTTCTTCAACTGATACCGATCAATCAGCCTGTCGAACTGGAACTCGCCGCTGGCAGCATCCAAATAAGCAACCTCACCGTCGAGTACAACGTCAGCAGGCTGCTTTAAAGGCACATTCAGCAGTTCAGGATATTGCAGCGTCACTTCATTCCCGTGCCGGGTGAACAGGCGGGCTCGGTTGCCAATGAACGAAAGCTGAACCCGCTGTCCGTCAATCAGCGGTTCAAACAGATAGTCCGGATCGTCAAACGCATCCTCCCGATGCGCCATCAGCATCGGCTCCATAAACATGATCCGCTCACCTCTTCTCTAATACGATTTTAGCACGGCTATACCCTAGAGGCGTTCGGTAAATTTAGCCGAATTTGACGAATAATCCTTTTTTCACATTCGCATAATAAGAGCAAGAAGGGGGTTGAACACAATGGCAAGAAGTCAGAATCAATTGCAAGTGCCGCAAGCGCGCGCTGCGCTGGAGCAGCTTAAATACGAAGTTGCCCAAGAGCTGGGCATTCAGCTTCCGGCAGACGGATATTACGGCAATATGACGACTCGCGACATGGGCTCCATCGGCGGTACCATTACGAAACGGCTCGTTATGATGGCCGAACAGCAGCTCGCTGGTCGAATCTAGACGCATATTCCAAGCCAGCAGGGCTGTCCCGAAGCGGAGCGATCCGTTCGTCAGGGAGCAGCCCTATTTTATTTTATAGGAAGTTGGCGGCGCTTTACTTCCATTTAGCGTTAAAAATCGGTAAAATGGGATAGAAGTTGTCCTCATCATGCAGCTACATACGAAACTTTAAATCAGAGAGGAATATCTCATATGATCATTCAACCGAAAACTCGCGGATTTATTTGCACAACAGCTCATCCTGAAGGCTGTGCGAAGCAAGTTCAGCGTCAAATCGACTATGTAAAAGCACAACCAGCAATTGAAGGCATTCAAAACGTTCTCGTTATCGGCGCGTCGACCGGCTACGGCTTGGCTTCCCGCATCGTGTCCTCGTTTGCAGGCGGAGCTAACACAATTGGCGTATACTTTGACAAAGCGGCTGAAGGTGCCCGTACAGCATCCGCAGGCTGGTATAACTCTGCTGCGTTCGAACAAGCGGCGGAGCAAGCTGGCGTTAAATCGTACAGCATTGTAGGCGATGCATTCTCCGATGAAATTAAAGCGAAAACGATCGACTTGATCCGTACAGAGCTGGGCAAAATCGATCTGGTCGTATACAGCGTAGCTTCTCCGCGCCGTACACATCCAAAGACAGGAGAAACCTTCGCTTCCGTCATCAAGCCGATTGGCGAAACCTACTCCAATAAAACAGTCAACTTCCACAGCGGCGAGGTAACGACAGCTGTTATCGAACCGGCAACGGAAGAGGAAATCCGTCAGACGATTGCCGTAATGGGCGGCGAAGACTGGCAGATGTGGATTGACGAGCTGCAGCAAGCTGGCGCGCTTTCCGATAACGCTACAACCGTTGCATATTCCTATATCGGACCGGAAATTACGCATGCCGTATACCGCGAAGGCACGATCGGCAGCGCGAAAAACGACCTGGAAGCGACAGCTCAGCGTTTGAATACGCAGCTGTCTGCTAATGGCGGCCGTGCATATGTATCCGTGAACAAAGCGCTCGTAACGCAATCGAGCTCCGCTATTCCAGTTGTACCGCTGTATATTTCGGCCTTGTACAAAGTGATGAAAGAGAAAGGCATTCACGAGGGCTGCATCGAGCAGATGTACCGTCTGTTCTCGGACCGTCTCTATGGCAAAGGAGAAACGGCTGTTGATGAGCGCGGCCTGATTCGTGTTGATGATTGGGAAATGCGTCCAGAGGTTCAAGCAGAGGTAACGCAGCTGTGGGCCGATCTGTCCACAGAAAATGTATATGAGCTGTCGGATCTCGAAGGCTACCG
>NZ_CBVJ010000055.1 GCF_000513275.1 Paenibacillus gorillae
GAAGCGAATCAGGAAGTGAACATTCCGAACCTTCGCTAAACGAGGGTTGTCACGTAAAAAAGCTGGACTCAGGCGTTAATGCGCCTGGTCCAGCTTTATTTCTATGCAGATACAAATCGAATAGCATGCTCACGCAGCTCCGCCTTGCGATAAGCCGCCTCCAAGCCGAGGGCTGCCGCATTATCCTTCGACACCTCTTTGTAAGTAATAACGGTGTCTACCGTCTGAACGAACGGGAATGGATCTAGCGCAATCTCCGTATGGCCCCGCCAATCGGCGAACAGCTGCTGCTCCTCCCCCTTATTCCCTTGAGGCTCATAGCGAAAGCCATTCGCAAACCAGCTAATCTCGGATCTTGGCGTTCCAGGCTCCCGCATGCAAGCGAATAAACTAAGCCCATCACATAATAAAAGTGCGCTAATATGCTTGCGAAGCTGATGCTCATCTACCTTGAACAGCTGCTTGATCCGGTTCTGCCTGTCATACTCGCGATTAACGAATTGGACGGCATCCTCGTCCTGAAACTTCTCAACCAGCGAAGTATACAGCATGCTGCACAGCAATGCCGCGTAGCCATTCGTAGACTGTACTTCATCCAGCCCTTTATTATAATAAAGAAATCTGACTTTTGGAGGAAAATCAATAAAGGAATAAGGAGCGCTGGCTTTGTCATTCCACAGCGGCCAGCTGTCCAGATCAAGCCAGCTGCGGTCATGCTCATAGGCGGCGAAGATGATGTCGCCAAGCCGCGGGTCAACGTTGCCCGCTTGATCCTGCCAAGCTGTCCATGCCGACATCAGGTCGCCGGATATGCGGGCATGCTCATGCTGGGCAATTAAGATGTAAGCGTTCTCTTTCTCGTATAAGATCATTGGTTTTCTACCATCCTCTCCGTTAAAATCTGCCAATACCTCTATTTTAACCGTTTTGCCGCCAAAAATGAAGAAAGGAATCAGGAGCAAAGCCGCTCCCAATCCCCAATTCTAACATTTATTGCATCGCAGTGATCGTATATTGACCGCCCGCTGCTGCTTGCCATTGCACCGAACCGTCTGGCTGCCGGAATGATTCTGCCGCGATACCGTCAGCCCCCGTAATCGTCACGTCTTCGGTGGTACGTATCGTACAAGTCCGGTTAGACCCCGATAGCACGACCGCTCTCGCAAGCTTGCCTTTCGCCCATTCCAGGTTAACTTCAAATCCGCCTCTTGCTCTTATGCCGGAGAAGCTGCCCTCCTGCCAAGCCTCTGGCAAAGCCGGCAATAAATGAATTTCCCCTGTATGGCTTTGAACCAGCATTTCGGTTATGCCGGCCGCACCGCCAAAATTTCCGTCAATCTGAAACGGCGGATGATTGTCCAATAAGCTCGGGAGCGTCGAATGGGTAAGCAGCGCATGCACGTTGCGGTAAGCCTGCTCCCCGTCTTCCAGCCTCGCCCAGAAGTTGATAATCCATGCCCGGCTCCAGCCCGTATGTCCGCCGCCATTCGCCAGCCGGCGATCCAGCGTGACTCTGGAAGCTTCAGCCCATTCCGGCGTTCCTCTCACTGTGAACCGCTTGCCGGGATGAAGCGCGAACAGATGGGAAATATGACGATGTCCAGGCTCCGCTTCCTCGTAATCCTCCATCCATTCCTGGATCTGACCGTGCTTGCCAATGGCCGGCTGCGGCAGACGATCCTTCAAGCTTTGCCAGATATGGCATAGTTCTTCGTCCGTCTCAAGCACAGCTGCTGCTTCTATACATGCAGTAAACAGCTCGTGCAAGATCTGGCTGTCCATCGATGGACCGATGCACAGCGTTCCCGACTGTCCATTTGGCAAAATGTAAGTATTCTCAGGGGAGACAGATGGGGTCGTCACGACACGGCCATCCTCCGTCTCGGTCAAGAAGTCGATGAAGAAGGCAGCCGCTTCTTTCATCGTTGGATATGCACGCTCCAGGAAGCCCCGATCCAAGCCGTATTCATAATGCTCCCACAGATGCAGGCAGAACCAAGCCGCTCCCATCTGCCAATAGGACGCAGGCAAATACTTGTCCTGAGGTGCGGTATCACCCCAAAGATCGGTATTGTGATGGGCAACAAAGCCGCCGCAATCATACATCGTTCTAGCTGTATGTCTGCCCGGCACTCTCATCCGTTCGATCAGATCGAAGAGAGGCTCGTGGCATTCCGCCAGATTGCCGGATTCTGCCGCCCAATAATTCATCTGTATGTTGATATTGATCGTATACTTGCTGTCCCAAGGCGGCAGCATATGCTCATTCCAGATGCCTTGAAGATTAGCAGCGAGCGAGCCCGGCCGGCTGCTGGAAATAAGCAAATAACGGCCAAACTGATAGTACAGCGCGATTAGTCCGGGATCGTCCCCTCCTGCCTTTAGCTGGTCCAGCCTTGCATCTGTCGGCAGTGCATCACTCTCGGCTTGAAGGTTATCTGCTCCAAGCCTCAGCTCCACTCTCCGCGACAGCAAATGGAAGTCCTCGAGATGCCGTTCCTTCAGCTCCTCATACGAGCGATTAGAGGCGTTTGCCGCCGTCTGCAGAGCATAGCTTTCCGGATCCTCATGCCGATAGGAGGTTACGGCGCTAAGCAGCAGCGTCACCTGATCGGCTTTTTCGACAATCAGGTATTCCCCGATTATACGCACCGTACCGCCTCCCGCTGCCACTCGCAACACGGTCCGGAAGTCGGAGCCGTTTTTGCCGCCGCAGTTGCCGCGCATAATGATGGTATCGTCGCCTTCCCTCGCCAATTCATCGTAATATCGATTGTTGCCGCGGCTTAAGCGAGCTTCGAATGAGATACCGCCCAATTTATCAGAAGTCATCCTCGTAACGATAACCTGATCCGGGAAGCTAATGAATTGTTCGCGTTCATAGCGGGTTTGCCCCGCCGTATAACGGACAGAAGCGATGCCGTCGATCAGATCGAGTCTTCGCTCATAATCACGCACCCCTTCGCCCTCATATTGGAAGGATAGATGCAAATCACCAAGCGGCATATAGTGGCGCTGCGATTCGGGAATGCCAGACAGCGCCATAACGGACAGCTCCTGCGCTTCATTAAGCCGTCCCTCCGCCAATAACCGGCGAATTTCCGGAAGGTTAGGCAAGGCGTCCGGATTGTTCCGGTCGGTTGGCCCGCCGTACCAGACGCTGTCTTCATTCAATGCAATCCGTTCGTTGTACACATCGCCGAATACCATCGCGCCCAGCTTCCCGTTTCCTAGCGGCAGCGCCTCGTCCCATATTTTGGCCGGCTGTTTATACCAAAGCTGGCTCTTCATCGTAGTGGATGTCATTTTCGTATCACGGCTCCTATTCGCTTTCTATTCAAGTTTTTTTCCATTATGATAGAGACTAGACTAGATAGAGCTAGCAATCATTATTACGAAATTAAAGGTGAGGCCCTATGGCTACAATTCACGATAAAAGCGCTTTCTCCGAACTGCTGCAATCGCTGCAGATTTTGCTTCATGAAGCCCACGTCACGCAGGTAACCGCCCACTGGGGTGAGACCGATTCCGTGCAGCCCTACAATAAGCTTTACTTCATTACCGGTGGGGACGGCTGGCTCAAAATCGGCAGCGACACCTTTTACCCGAAAGCCGGTCAACTGGTGCTTGTCCCCGCCCATACGCAGCATTCCTTCTCTACCGTTGCCGGACAGCAGCCTTACCGCAAATACTATTGCCATTTCAACGTCATGGCAGGCCCGTTCGATTTGTTCCAGTGGATTGGCGTTCCGCTCTGCATCGATGCTGCCGATTATGAACGGACCGAGCGCCAATTCGCCGACATGGTTGCCTATTATCACGGCGGGGGCATCGTCGGAAAAATCCGCGAAAAGCAGACACTGCTGGATATCGTCGCTACTTTTCTGGAGCTTGTGCCACTTCGTGTCCTACAGCATCGCACTGAGGAAATGAACCGGCTTGGCATCATTCAGCAATTCGTCGAATCCCGCCTAGGCAGCGGCATCAGCATTGAGCAAATGGCGGAAGCCGTCCATTTGCATCCGAACTATTTTATAACCTACTTCAAGAAGCACTTCGGCATGCCGCCGCTGAAATATGTAAACCGCAAGCGCACTGAACATGCCAAGCTGCTGCTGACGACAACGCCGCTTAGTATTAAAGAAATTGCCGATCAGACCGGCTTCAAGGAGACGAATCACTTCACGAAGTTTTTCCGCAAGGAAACGTCCTATACACCAACGGACTACCGCTCCGCGTTTGCCGCAGCGCCTTAATTCGATTATAAGAGCGGCAGCGCAACGCGGCGATGGCTGAAACTAAGCAATAGGTGCAAAAAGTTAATGTCTATAGCTTAATTAGAATAAAAAAAGCAGCCTGAGAATTCTGGCTGCTCTGGTGTAACTCCTATTCAGATTCCGTCACATGATATTTTTCCCCCATATGTATACTAAAACTCCAAACTGGCAAAAACTCTTGTTCATCATAATAAATTACAAACAAAAAACTGACGCCAATATCGTTATAGGCATCAGTTTTTTGTCGCATTTCACTCTCAGCCTTTTGCAATCTGAGAAATGATCTCGTAGGAACGCAGCCGTTCCTGATGATCATAAACAGCGGAATTAATAATAACCTCATCTGCTTGCGTATCGGCAATGAATTGGTTCAGCTTGTTCCGGAACGTTTCCGGACTGCCCGTAATGCCAGCCCGCAGCTGCTTATGAACGGCTGCCTTCTCCTGCTGTGTCCAAAGCAAATCCATATTTGTAGGCGGCTGAATCAGGCTTGGCGCACCGCCGCGGATAATATTCAAAAACTGCTGCTCCATCGTCGTCGCCAGGTAAGCCGCCCGTTCGTCCGTATCTGCAGCAATTGCATTGAGACCAACCATTGTATACGGCTTATCAAGATACTTCGACGGTACAAAGCTGCTGTGGTAGGCATGAAGAGCAGGCAGTGTATAATCAGGTGAGAAATGGCTGGCAAACGCAAAAGGCAATCCCAACTGACCGGCCAAACGGGCGCTAAAATCGCTAGAGCCCAGCAGCCATACCGGAACGTCTAGGCCTTCTCCGGGAACGGCTCTTACTCGTTTGCCAGGCGTCGATTCGCTAAAATAATCGAAAAGCTCATCCACCTGCTCGGGGAAGTTCTCACCGTGGCTCAAATCTCTGCGCAGCGCCATCGCCGTCAGCCGGTCACTGCCCGGCGCGCGCCCCAGTCCGAGATCAATGCGGCCAGGATATAGCGATTCCAATGTGCCAAATTGCTCGGCAATGACGAGCGGAGAATGGTTCGGAAGCATGATGCCGCCCGAGCCTACTCGTATACTGGAGGTGCCGCCGGCAATGTAGCCGATAACGATTGAAGTGGCTGAGCTGGCGATACCGGGCATATTATGATGCTCCGCTACCCAGTAGCGGTTATAGCCCCATTTCTCCGCATGCTGCGCCAGATCAAGACTGTTGCGAAGCGCATCTCCAGGTGTAGCTCCCACGACGACAGGTGCAAGATCGAGTATCGATAATGGAATGTTTCCAAGTTGTTTTTTTGTTGCAGTCATAGCACGTACACTCCCTTTGGTAGTTTCATATTGAATATACAAATATCCAGAAATATAGATGAATAAGACGCTGCTAAGGGACAGTTTTCCCTTGAACCGCTTCAGACGAAGGTGAACAGCAAGCTGAGCGTGCCTTTTCTCTTGGAGAGTTTCCCCCAAAAGTTAAATATCCAACGTGCCTTTTTCCATAAACGGTTCCCTCTGAAATTGTTAGCAGGGACGCATTTTCCACAAAATTGTTTCGCAGAAGATGACCAACGAATATGCCTTTCCCCTTAGACTAATTTCGCAGGGAATAACGACAGCTCGCCAACTCTACAGCTGGCGACTGACATATTCGCTGAATAACCGGATTGTCTCTTCGTTTCTGCGATAATACGTCCACTGCCCTACCCGCTGGGACTCCAGCAAGCCTGCCTTTTGCAACGTCTTCAAATAGCTGGATATAACGGATTGCGCAAGCCCCGATTTCTCTTGAATGAAACCGACGCATACCCCATTATTGGGATCACATTTGAGTGGCAGCTCAAAATTTTCCGCCAGCTCGCCCAAATGCTTCTGCGGATCTCGCAGCCATTCCAGTATTTGCAGCCTTGTTTCATTCGATAACGCTTTATAAATGAGTAAAGGTTCCATAACGAGTATTATATATCTATAAAAATAGATATGCAAGGCTAACCTTACAACGAGTTGAAATTGATGCCCTTTTACATACTATAGTTAGTTTCATGAACAAATACTGGGGATAGCGAAGCTGATTCGCTAATTTGAGAAGCCACCTTCGCTCGTCAGTAGCAAAAGGCAGGGTACATGTGCGATAGCGAGCCTATTTTCGCCATTGGAGAACCTGGGTTCTCCAATGGCGAAGAATAGTTCGCTAATTGAAAGCTTCCCTTGATTCTGCTCATGTTTGGTCATTTAGAGCGAACAGAGCTTCGCTAAATTGCGAAGCAGGTTCCCTCTAGCACGGGTTGACTAACCTGCAACCGTCAATGAGCGCAGCCACCGAATTGTAAAAAAAGCTGCCGTATGTATTTAAGCCGAATGCGCTCTCCTTTCCGCATAAGACGGCTCACAAACTGCTCGCTACCGCACAGGAACTAAACACTCGAAAACCATACTCATCAATTCACCAAAACACTCGCTCCTTCCAGCCCATCTCTCCCTACAAAAAAACGTGCAAAAATGTTTCCATCTCTGCACGCTTTTTCCGTCTATCAAGCTTGCCTTATTGAACAATGGCTGGCAGCGGAATAAACATCATATGAATGGGCAGGTTGCTGCCCGATGCTGGTGAGAAGACGATGGTGACATTCTCTTCCGTGTTGCCTGTCCGATAGAGAACACCCGCTTCACCCGAGCTGGTCAAAATATTTTCATTAGTCATATAAGTCAGTTTGCCGTTAACGAGGAAAGACCCGCCATAGTGGCCGCCTCTAGCATTGAGCGCAATCAGCGTATTCGGCTGAACGCGTTCCAGCACAAGCTTGTAATTGACGCCATAATTGCCGATGTTCGTTTGTTCAAAGCCGGATAAAGCATCATACCCTTTTTGATAGGAATCGTAGGTTTGATCGCCAAGCACAATTCGCGACGCTGATCCGCCAATTGGAGCGGGCAGCGTAATCGTCCGGTCGCCGTGCTCGAAGGTTCCCCTTGCGTGCTTGCCGTCCCACGGCAATGCCGGCAAGAGCGGCAGCATAGCTAACGGATCCTTGTCTGCATCTACGACAACCACAGACAACCGAACTGCAGCGGATGTCTGCACATCGGCATGCGCTGTAATGACTTTGCCCGTCGTCAGCACCTGATCGCTAACGGAGGTAAGTGTGACCCGGCTTTCCCCGGCAGGAATGACGGTCGTCTTCCCTTGCACAGAGGATTCCAAATAGCGTGCTAACGCCATTTTTCCAGTCGCGGATACGTAGGTCGACGGACCGCCGATACCTATTTTACCCGTCGTAACCGTAACCGGCTGACCATCCGTATTCTCATTGGTCGCAACTATATAAATTCGAACAGGCGATGTACGGCTGTTTTGGTTATGAATAAGAAAACGTACATTCCCCGATACAGTGTCGCTGTAATGAACGCCCTCTTCCACAATTGTCTCAGGACTGTTGGCGCGAATTAACGTCTGCTGCCCGCTTTCCTCAATTGCATAATTAATGGCTGGCATTTGCAGGACGCTGGCTGCCGGAATGACAAACTTATCGCCAATTGGCGTAAAAAGCCGGTCATACTGTTCTTTTGTATAAAGCACTTCATCCGTGATGACGATCGTTTGTGATACTTCCGAAGTCAGCCCCTCTTTATCGGTAACCTTCAAGGAAATCGTCTGCGAGCCCGGCTCAAAAAAAGCGGTTCCGTTGTTTGTCCATTCGGTTTTGACAATGCCTTTATCATCTGTGCTTTGGTCGGTGTAAACGACCCGTTCTCCGATTTTGTACTGCTGTTTATCGGTCGTAAAAGAAGCTGCCGGCGGCTCATTGACAGGCACTGGAGGAGGCGTCGGTGTCGTTGGCGGTGTAGGTGTAGGCGGGGCGGTAGTCCCGCTTGACGTGATGATGATTTGCTTCAAGCTGTTATTCACAGCAAGCTTCATTTGAAGCGGCGTTACGAAGGACCGCAGAGGCACCATCAGCGTCCCGTTTTTGACGTAAACAGCTCCGCCTGCTGAAGCAGCTGCACCATTGATTTTATAGGAAGCGCTATTCAGCTTGTAGCGTATCGCAACACCGTCTGCACTCGTAAATTCATATTCTTTGGTTGCCGCATAATAAGTTACTTTAAGTCCAAGGCTCGTCCCCAACGAGCGTGCTGCTACAAAGGTTACTCCCTTGGCTTCCACTGTAGGCTGCGAGGCCAAGAACAGCTGCCCCTCGGCATACATCTTGCTGCTTTGCTGCATAATGATCCATTGTCCTGATTGACTTTGACTTGCCGATGTTACTGCCGCTTGGCTGTTGTCCACATTTTCGGTCTCGCTGCCTTCGGCATGCACAGTCCCGGCCAGCGCTGCCGCGATTAGAACGGACAACGCCGCAATACTTGCTTTTCTTAGCATTTGTTTCTCCTCATATGTATATTCTGGTTAGCTTAACTATCCATTTAAACGTTCCCTTCTGCGTAAAGTTGCGAAAATAACAGCAGGAAAAAGCACCCATTGTTCATGCAAAGTGCTTCTTCATTACAAATTGAACGTGAGCCGCGATAGACTCACGGGGCGGCTTGCCTGCAATAAGCAGCAGCTTTAGCCGTTATTCCAACGCTGGAATACGGTGATGGTGATGGCTAGCTTTCGGCTCATGCTTCAAGCGATTAGCTTGCTCTTTTCGCCAAGTGTCCCCTCCGTCCAAAGCCGGCGTCTCCTTCTACAATTGTTGTTCATCAGTTGACATCACACTCAGATTCATCGAACATAATAGGGTGAACGCGCAACAGAATTTTATCGGTGTGAACATATAACTTTTATTGAAGGAAAGGACGGTTATTCATTATGACTTTAATTGAAACGCTTGGAGGCGTGGAAGGCGTGCGCCGTATTGTGGAATCCTTTTATCCGAAAGTATTGAAAGATCCGTTGATCGGTCCGTTGTTTCCACAAGACATCGATCCCGTAATGGACAAGCAGACGCTGTTTTTGACACAATTTTTTGGCGGTGAGCCCTTATATACGGAGCAGTATGGGCATCCTAGAATGCGTGCCCGCCATATGCATGTGGAAATTACGAATGACCATGCGGCAGCGTGGCTTCGTTGTATGAACCAAGCGCTGGCGGAAAATGTAGCGGATGAAGCGCTGCGGGAGATGATTATGGAGCGTCTGAGCGGAAGTGCTTATTTTTTTGTAAATGCCTAGAGGCGCGTGATAAATTCCATATTTGTACCACGGTTAATGCTTTACGAATGGCCGGTTTTCGCGCTATAATAAGGATATAACGATTTTGAAATAGTGTTTCACGGTATGAAACATGCATCGTTCAATCTTACCTTTAAAGGGGGAGCTTCAAGAAATGGCAAACCAAGACCATTACGCTTCAAGATCCAACCTTGAAGTTGGAGGCAAACAGTACGGTTACTACAGCCTTCAAGCACTTCAAGAGCAAGGACTCGGAGAAATCTCCAAACTTCCATTCTCAATCAAAGTATTGCTCGAAGGCGCTGTACGTCAATTTGACGGCCGCGCAATTACAAAAGAGCATGTTAAACAACTGGCTGACTGGGCAGTTAGCCGCGACGACAAAGAAATTCCTTTCATTCCTTCCCGTATCGTTCTGCAGGATTTGACTGGCGTACCAGTAGTCGTTGACCTTGCAGCAATGCGCGAAACGGTTAAAAGAGCAGGCGGCGATCCTAAGAAAATCAACCCGCTCGTTCCTGTCGATCTCGTTATCGACCACTCGGTTATGGTCGACGCTTTCGGTTCCCCGGACGCACTCGAAATTAACCAACGCATCGAATTTGAGCGTAACGCAGAACGTTACCGTTTCTTCCGTTGGGCACAAACAGCGTTTGACAACTTCCGCGCTGTACCGCCGGATACAGGTATCGTTCACCAAGTTAACTTGGAGTACCTCGCATCCGTTGCTGCTACAAAAACAATCGACGGCGAAACTTTTGTTTTCCCTGATTCTCTTGTAGGTACGGACTCCCATACAACAATGATCAACGGCCTTGGTATCGTAGGCTGGGGCGTTGGCGGCATCGAGGCAGAAGCCGGCATGCTGGGCCAACCGCTGTACTTCGTTACACCTGAAGTTATCGGTTTCAAACTGACAGGCAGCCTGGCTGAAGGCGCTACGGCGACTGACCTTGCGCTGACGATTACACAATTGCTTCGTAAAAAAGGCGTTGTCGGCAAATTCGTTGAGTTCTTCGGTTCCGGCTTGTCCAACATCAGCTTGCCTGACCGTGCTACAGTTGCCAACATGGCTCCTGAATACGGCGCAACTGTCGGTTTCTTCCCTGTCGATGCAACAACGCTTGATTTCTTGCGTCAAACAGGCCGTTCGGAAGAGCAAATTGCTCTGGTTGAAGCTTACTACAAAGCACAAGATATGTTCCGTACAGATGCTACACCAGATCCAACCTTCACTGAAGTGGTTGAGCTGGATCTGTCGACAGTCGTACCAAGCCTTGCAGGTCCTAAACGTCCGCAAGACCGTATCGAGCTGACGAACATGAAAGAAGCTTGGAACGCAATTGCTCGCCAGCCGGTTGACAAAGGCGGCTACGGCCTGTCCGACAGCAAGCTGGATGAAGTCGTTGAAGTGAAACACGTTAACGGCAAAGAAAGCAAAATGCGCGATGGCGCAGTTGTTCTGGCAGCTATCACTTCTTGTACGAACACATCGAACCCTAGCGTTATGGTCGGTGCTGGTCTCGTTGCGAAAAAAGCCGTTGCTCGCGGTCTCGTTAAACCTGAGTATGTAAAAAGCTCGCTGACACCAGGTTCCCTGGTCGTTACCGACTACCTGAAAAAAGCAAACCTGCTGGAATCGCTTGAAGCGCTGGGCTTCCACGTTGCAGGCTATGGCTGCGCGACTTGTATCGGCAACTCCGGCCCGCTTCCTGAAGACATCAGCCAAGCAATTGCAGATAACGATATGACAGTAGCCGCTGTCCTTTCCGGTAACCGTAACTTTGAAGGCCGTATCCACGCGCAAATCAAAGCAAACTACCTGGCATCGCCGCCGCTCGTTGTCGCTTACGCTCTTGCAGGTACAGTAAACATCGATTTCGCAAGCGAGCCAATCGGCACCGATCCAAACGGCCAACCGGTCTTCCTGAAAGACATCTGGCCAACGAACCAAGAGATCGCCGATGCGATGAACGCTTCGCTCTCGCCGGAAATGTTCCGCGCGAAATACGAAAATGTGTACACGCAAAACGAACGCTGGAACCAAATTCCAGTACCGGAAGGCGAACTGTACGAGTGGGATCCGAAATCCACTTACATCGCCAACCCTCCTTTCTTCGACAAATTGGCTGACGGTATCCGCGATGTTGAAGACATCAAAGCGGCTAAAACGTTGCTCGCGCTTGGCGATTCGGTTACAACTGACCACATCTCTCCAGCAGGCAGCATCCGTCCAGACGCTCCAGGCGGCAAATACTTGATCGCTAACGGCGTTGAGAAGAAAGACTTCAACTCCTACGGCTCGCGTCGTGGCCATCACGAAGTGATGGTTCGCGGTACGTTCGCCAACATCCGGATCAAGAACCAAATCGCTCCGGGTACAGAAGGAGGCTTCTCGACTTACCAGCCGACTGGCGAAGTAACGTCGGTATACGAAGCTTCGATGAAATATCAAGCAGACGGTACGAACCTTGTCGTTCTTGGCGGCAAAGAGTACGGTACTGGCTCCTCCCGTGACTGGGCGGCAAAAGGTACGTTCCTGCTCGGCGTAAAAGCGGTTATTACAGAAAGCTTCGAGCGTATCCACCGTTCCAACCTGGTGGGCATGGGCGTTCTGCCGCTGCAATTCCTGCCTGGCGAAGGCTGGAAACAGCTTGGCCTGACGGGTTACGAGACGTTCGACATCGTTGGACTCTCGAACGACGTACAGCCTGGCGACAAAGTTAAAGTTGTCGCTACTAAAGAAGATGGCACGGCAACTGAATTCCAAGTTATCGTCCGTCTCGACTCGCTGGTAGATGTTGACTACTACCGGAACGGCGGCATCCTGCAAACCGTTCTCCGTCAAATGATCTCGAACTAATGGAATGATTAAAGTGGAGGCTCCTGGGAGCCTCCACTTTTTTGTTTGGTTTGGTTTGGTTTGGTTTGTTGTTTTTCCACGCTGTACCTGTTGCGAAAATAACGTGCGTACGTCATTGTAGCCTCCTATATGTGCATATTGCTGCACCTGCACTACATTTCTTTTGACTAATTCGCTTACCCCCTGCTCGGTGCTTTTAATACGCTCTCGTTCTGTATTCAATTACTGCTTTCCCGCCCCTACGTTGGATTGCTCCAACGTAGGGCACCTTCTCCGCTGCTCTTCCGCCTCTACGTTGGATTTTTCCAATGTAGAGTGACTTTTCTGCTGCTCTTCCACTTCTACGTTGAATATTTCCAACGTAGAGTGCTTTCCCTTCCACTTTCCCACCTCTACGCTGGATATTTCCAACGTAGGGTACCTTCTCCGACGTCTTTCCGCCTCTACGTTGGATTTTTCCAACGTAGAGCACCTTTTCCGCCGCCTTTCCGCTTCTACGTTGGATTTTTCCAACGTAGAGTACCTTTTCTGCTACTTTTCCGCTTCTACGTTGGATTTTTCCAACGTAGGGTGCTTTCCCTGCTACTTTCCCACTTCTACGTTGGATATTTCCAACGTAGAGTGCCTTTTCTGCTACTTTTCTGCCTCTACATTGGATTTTTCCAACATAGGGCACCTTCTCCACTACTTTCTCGCCTCTATATTGGATTTATCCAACGCAGGGCGCTTTATCTGCTAAGTTCCCGCCTCTACGTTGGATTTTCCAACGTAGAGTACCTTTTCTGCTACTTTTCCGCTTCTACGTTGGATATTTCCAACGTAGAGTGCCTTTTCTGCTGCTTTTCAGCCTCTACGTTGGATATTTCCAACGTAGAGTGCCTTATCGGCTGCTTTCCAAGCCCTACGTTGGATTTCCCCAACGTAGCGTAGGGCGCTTCTCCCCTACTGACCGCCGTAAAGCTGCTAAACGCAGCTTCATAAGTGCGCAAAAAAAGGTCAACCACTGGTTGACCCCATCATATTACCAGTCATCTTATCTTCGATGACCAGTGATTCAGCTTTATTTTCTACAAAGACGCCCCGTGCTCTCGCCCGGCTTCCGCTTTCTTCTTCACCAGATTGCTCCACAATCCGGCTGCAATGACGAGCAAGACCGCAACGGCGATGAAAGTCCAGCGTAGCGCTTCATTGTCCTCGAACAGATGCCCGAAGGACGGCTCATGGGTAAACATTTTTGCCGCAGTATAGGCCAACACACCCGAACCGACGTATACGATCCACGGTAGCTTATTGAGCAGCTTGATAAACAATGTGCTGCCCCATACGACGATCGGAATGCTAATAATCAGCCCCAAAGCGACAAGCAGTACGTTGCCGTGAGCAGCACCTGCAACAGCGATTACGTTGTCCAGCCCCATTGCCGCGTCCGCGATAATAATTGTACGCACCGATGCCCAGATCGTATTGCCTGCCTTAATATCGCCATGCTCCTCTTCCTGCGACAATAGCCTATAAGCAATCCACAGTAGCAGCAAACCGCCGATAGCGAGCAGCCAAGGCACCTTGAGCAGGTAGACGACCAGTACCGTTGCACAAATCCGGATCGCAACAGCCCCGACAGTTCCCCAAAGAATAGCTTGTTTTTGCTGCTCTTTCGGCAGCTTGCGCGCAGACATGCCAATAACGATCGCATTATCTCCGGCCAGAATTAGATCAATAAAGATAATCGACAACAGCGTCGACCAAAAATCAAGCGTCAAAATCACACGCGTTCCCCTCTTTTCTCCAACCGGTGAAGCCGGCCAGCCGCCTGTATCTTTGTATGTATGTCCCACAAGGACATCAGAGAACAGTGTACTTCCGCCGCCTTTTTTTCGCAATAGAAATATTTTTGGACACGGTGCGGTGCTTCTACATAAAAAACACGCAACCGCCAAAAAGGCTGCTGCGTGCTTCAGATCATTAGTTATGCAATGCCGCTTGACGCTTGAACAAATCCTCCAGCACCATGCATACCATCGCTTCGACTACCGGAATAACACGCGGACAAATGCAAGGATCATGGCGGCCGATCGTCTCAATCGTATGCTCGTCGCCGGACTGGTCTACCGTCTTCTGGGGCTTCGAGATCGAAGAGGTTGGCTTAACCGCAATGCGGAAAACAATATCCTGACCCGTGCTGATGCCGCCGATTATGCCGCCTGCATTGTTGCTCAGGAAGCCGTCTTTGTCCATTTGATCGTTATGCTCGCTGCCCAGCATTTCGGCAGCGTCAAAGCCTGCTCCGAATTCAATGCCTTTCACCGCTCCGATCGACAGCATCGCTTTCGCCAGCTCAGCGTCCAGCTTGTCAAAGGTCGGCTCGCCGATACCCGGCTTTACACCGCGAACAATACATTCTACAATACCGCCGCAGCTGTCGCCGATGCTTGCCAGATGCTCGATTTTCTCGATCATCTTCACCGCTGCTACCGGATCTGCTGCGCGGACCGGATTTTTTTCAATGAAGCTCTCATCAACGGTCTCGCCTTGAATGCCGCCAACGGCTTTCGTGTACGCCGTTACGGATACGCCGCGAAGCGACAGCAGCTTGCGCGCTACCGCGCCTGCGGCTACGCGTCCAGCCGTCTCTCTGCCCGAAGCGCGGCCGCTGCCGCGATGGTCGCGATGAACGTATTTCTCCACATAGGTGAAATCGGCATGCCCCGGACGGAACAGCAATTTATTTTTCTCGTATGCAGAAGGCCGCATATCTGTGTTGTTCAGCATGACGGCGAGCGGAGCGCCGGTTGTCTTTCCTTCAAATACGCCGGACAAAATCTTGATCGTATCCGATTCCTTACGCGGCGTCGTTACCGAGGATTGTCCCGGCTTACGGCGGTCCATCTGGAATTGAATCTCCTGCTCTGTAATTTCCACTCCTGGTGTAACGCCATCTATAATGACGCCAACGGCCTCGCCGTGCGACTCGCCAAATGTTGTCATCGTAAACAATTTACCAAAGCTGCTGCTTCCCGACATCTGTCATCCATCCTTCCGTTTTTGAAACCTTGTTTGTACTATTTATTATAATTTCGTTAGTGATATAATGGAAATAACAATATCATTACGTTGCGATAGAGAGGGTCTATGCCAAAATGGTGCATCTGGAAAGCTACCGTATTTTTTTATTAACCGCCAAAACAGGAAATTTCACAAAAGCTGCGCAAGCACTTCATATTACTCAGCCTTCAGTCAGCTACGCAATTAAACAATTGGAAGAGCATTTTGGCGCCAAGCTATTTGACAGGCTGTCCAAAGGCGTCCGGCTTACCGCAGAAGGAAAAGCATTATATGAATATGTGGAACAATCCTTTTCCCTGCTCGGCCGCGGCGAAAAGAAGCTCCGTGAACTCATTCAGTTGGAAGCCGGAGAGCTTCGAATCGGGGCCAGCGGACCGATTATTAAGCATGTGCTGCTGCCGTATTTGGGCAAGTTCCATGCCGAGCATCCGCAAATCCGCATCCGCCTCATGCAGATCAAGACTAGCGAGGTGACCCGTCAGCTTCAAGAAGAGCAGATTGATCTGGGTCTTGTCCATCTGCCGCTTGAAGAGGAAATGCTCGACGTGACCCCTTTTATCGCAATCCAAGATTGCTTTGTCGTTGGAAAAGCGTATCAAGAGCTTGCCGAGCAGCCATTGACAGTTCGAGAGCTGACGCAAATTCCGCTACTGCTGCCGACGTCCGGGAGCAGCACGAGGCTATTCGTTGAGCACTGGTTTGCGGAACGGGGCGTGTACAAGGAGCCTGATATCGAGCTTACAAGTACAGAAATGATCGTAGAGTTCGCACAGCAGGGCTATGGAGCCGCTTTTGTCGCCCGGCAATTCGCCCAGCGGGAGTTAGCTGAAGGATCGCTTTACGAGCTGCAGCTGGCTGACCCGATCCCGCCCCGCATGATCGGCATCGTGACTCGTAAAAACAAGGTGCTGCCAAGCGCTTCCTCCTCCTTTTTAAACTTGCTTATGAAAGGTTGAGGAGCTGCTATACGTTTCCATTCCGACTTATGAGACATTTTTGTTGAAAAATGATATAGTGTAACTAGCTTTCATATTCGATTTTCTATTAAGGAAACAAAAGATAAAAATAAATTTGACCAATAGGCGGTGAATATCGTGAAGCAAGTGAATGGGCTCTCGACACGCGAAACCATTTTGCATTTGCTCAAAACAAACGGTGAGCTTAGCGCCAAAGATTTGACGGAGCAGCTTGGCCTGACCGGCATGGCCGTTCGCCGCCACTTGGAGAGCTTTGAGAGCAGCGGATGGATTACGCAGCGCTCCGTCAGGCAAGCAATGGGCCGACCGACGGCGCTCTACAGCTTGACTGAGCAAGCAGAGCATTATTTTCCGAAAAAATATAATTCCTTAGCGCTGGATCTGCTAGGCGAACTAGGGCAAGAATCCGGCGACGAAATGGTTAACCTGCTGTTTGACCGCCGTAAGGAATCGATGCTGAGCAAGTATGCTCCTACGATGGAGAATAAACCGCTTGCCGACAAAGTCGCCGCACTGGCGCAAATTCAGAACGAGAACGGCTATATGGTGCAGTGGGAGCAAGCGAGCGAAGATGAATTCGTGCTCAAGGAGCATAACTGCCCGATCGCCGACGTTGCGAACGCATACGGCCATGCTTGCAACTGCGAGCTGCAGTTGTTCCGCTCCCTGCTTAATGCAGAGGTCAGCCGGACCGAATGTCTGGCGAAAGGCGATCGCAGATGCGAATACCGGATTAAAAAAACGATATAGTTGACGAACTTACTAAGCAGGTTTAGCATGGATAAAGCAAGCGGCAAAGATACATTTAATAAATGAACTGGAGAAGTGAGATTCGACATGACGGATATTCAAGACCACAATAACAAACCTTACCGCATTCTGCTCTATTATAAATATGTGCCTATCGAGAACTACGAGCTGTTTGCGGCAGAGCATCTTCAATACTGCAAGGAGCTTGGAATTAAAGGCCGGATTCTCGTCGCGCACCAAGGCATTAACGGAACACTGTCCGGCACGGTAGAGCAGACGGAAGCCTATATGGCTCATATGCGCAGCAATCCGCTGTTTACCGATATGGTGTACAAAATCGACGAGTCGGATTCGCATGTATTCAAGAAACTGTTCGTCCGTCCGAAAAAAGAGCTAGTGACGCTACGCTATGAGAAGCCTCTTGACCCTAACGTACTTACCGGCAAACATCTGTCTCCTAAGGAGTTTCATGAGCAATTGCAGCGTGACGACGTCATTATTATTGACGGACGTAACGATTATGAATATGATATCGGCCACTTCCGCGGCGCAATCCGTCCTACGGTAGAGTCGTTCCGGGAGTTCCCTCAGTGGATTCGCAATAACTTGCAGGATGCCAAGGATAAGACCATTCTGACTTATTGCACGGGAGGAATTCGCTGCGAGACGTTAACGGGAGTACTGCTGGAGGAAGGCTTTAGCGATGTTGCCCAGCTCGATGGCGGCATCGTCACTTACGGCAAGGATGAGGAAGTACAGGGCCGCCTGTTTGACGGCAAATGCTACGTATTCGATGAACGGGTCTCGGTGCGCGTCAACAACACCGACGAAGATGTCGTTGTTGGTACATGCTACCACTGCGGCAAGCCTGAAGACCGCTACATTAATTGTGCAGATGATCTTTGCCACCGTCAGCATATTTGCTGCGAGGAATGCGAAGAGGAGCATGCGGCTTACTGCTCGGACGAGTGCGAAGCCAATGACGCGCCTAAGCGTCAGTTGAAAGTGCTCCAATCGCTGAAATAAGAAGGTGATGCAGCAATGAGCTTGGGACTCGTCGTCGTCGAAGTGTGTGACCGCAATGCGATGGCCCTCCTGCCGCTTGAGGAACTGGAGGAAAAGTTTCCGGAAGCTGCAGTCATGCGAACCAATTGTTTGAATATGTGCAATATGTGCCGCGCACGTCCTTATGCGATGGTGAATGAAAACCGCATCCATGCGGTAACTCCAGAGGAATGTCTGGAGCAGGTGGAAGAAGCGGTGCGTGAGGAAATCCGGTTGTTTTTCGAATAAGCGAACATGGCTGATTAATAGACTGCGGCACCTGTCCAATGGAGGGTGCCGCAGCTTTTTTTCATATGCATTATGACTGACTTTTTTTGAAATCCTGATATCTTTTTAACGCTACAATTAAATTTAAAACGCCTGCTAGAAATATAATAATAAGCATGATAATGGAAAAAGCGTCAAATCCCGCTCTAACCCCGCTGCCGACCGCCCCCAGCTTTGGCTGATGACTATCCCAATAATCGTATAAGACAATGATGAATGGAAGCAATGTAACGATCATACTCGTGATGATATACATAACCAGTCTCTCTTTAACGTTAACCCTCTCCCTCCTGCTTCCGGTATTGATTCGGCGAGACACCCATAACCTTCTTGAACACTTTGCTAAAATATTTCTCGTCGTCGTAGCCGACCATCTCGGCAATTTGAGTGATTTTCAAATTCGGGTTTTGCAGCAGCAGCCTCGCCTTCTCCACGCGAATCCGCGCCAAGTAGTCGAATACGTTCTCACCCATCTCTTGCTTGAACCTGCGTGAAATATATTCCCGGCTCAAGTAAAATCGTTCAGAAATATCCTGCAGCGTCACTTCAAGATGATAGTTCTGCTCCATATACTTTGCAATTTCCTTCATAATGTTGAGGTCCGGCTGACGATTTGCCCCCGCCTGGCATGCCCGTGCCAGCTCCGACAAATCCGATCCCAGCTGCTCCCGCCATGCCTCCAGCGACAAGCTCCCGTCCGTATTCAACAACTTGCGCCATTCCGGCAACAACTCAGGTCCCGCGGTTCGCCAGGTATCGAATACTGTCACCGCAGCGGAACCCCCGAGGCGCCAGCTTGTGCAGCCGCTCCATCATTGCCTTATAATCGGCGTACCACTGCTCCAGCTGCCCTTGTGAGATCGCTGGCATTCTGCCGACTGCTTCCATCCAGCTATTGACCGCCATCTCGATATCTTTCTCTCTTCCGCCTCTTGCAGCGACGCGAAACCGTTCCTCATAATCGCCCATCGATGCAATGCTGGCTGTCGCCACAGTTATAGCCTTCGAAGCCTCATAGCAATGAAAGCCGTCACCCGCAGCCAACAGATTGCGCTGCTTCAGCGCCGTCCGCGCCGCTTGGAAGGACTCTACGATGCCGCCAGGAAAGGACTGCTCTGTCCCAGCACCGAAGTCAATTCGGCTGTGTATCGTCTCCCGGATGCCGTCCCGGATACGGCGCAGTGTAGCCTCCCAATCGCCAAGCCCTCCCCAGAGCAGCAGCACGATTTCATGCTCGCTGTTCCAGTAACGGAATGCAAAGCCGCGGTCATCGCGCCGCAAAAACTCATTGCATACGTTCGTCAGAATGAAAAACAGCAAATCGCGGTTATGGATGAACTTTTGCGCCACACCTGCATCAATAGAATCGATAGGGATGACTGCCGTTCTGCACCGTTCAATCTGCTCCAGCTTAAATTCCTCTTGAAGCAGTGCAGGCAGCTGAGATCTGCCGCCAGTCTGGGTAATAAGCCCGGAAAACAGCTTATCCCAATAAACCGGCTTAATCTGATTCATCTCGATATTCCGCTGCTGCTTGATTTGACGCTCCCGTTCCTCCTTTTCCCAGCACTGCTTGGCCTTCACCAGTGCTTCAGTCAGCTGCTCGGGATCAATCGGCTTCAGCAAATAATCCTGGCCCCCATATTTCATCGAGCTGCGGACGAGCTCGAAATCGTCATAGCCGCTGACTACAATCGTTTTGCACTTCCGTCCTTCCGCATACAGCCAAGAGAGCAATCCTACTCCGTCCCGATGCGGCATCCGCATATCGGTAACGACGATTTCCGGCTGCCGCCGCTCGATCATGTCAACCGCCGCATCTCCGTTATCCGCTTCATAAATGTTATCGATCCCCAACTCCTTCCAGTCAATAAGCAGCCGGATCGCCTCGCGCACATGCTGTTCGTCATCCACTAGCAGCACATTCATGTCTGTACCTCCAGTCCATAGTGAAGCGGTATACGAATCGTAATGATAAATCCGCCAGACGGCGGCGAATCTACGCTCATTTCTGCCTCTTCGTCATAGTAGAGCTTCAATCGCATCCATACGTTGCTGATGCCAATGTGGTTCTGTTCCTCCAGCAGCACAGCCGTCGAGCGATGCAGCATTCTTCGCAGTTCCAGCAGCTTATCGGCGTCAACGCCGCTGCCGTTATCCTCTACCTGAATGGTGAGCCACTGGCCGTCCGTTGCATCGGCAGAAATGCGGATGCAGCCGCTGCCGTCCGTCTTCTCGTAGCCGTGCTTGAAATAATTCTCAATCAACGGCTGCAGCAGCATTTTCGGCACAAGAATGGCTTGTGAATCTGGATCAATGCCGTAGACGACAGTCAGCTGATCGTTAAAACGCTGCTTTTGCAGCTCCAAATAAGCCTTGGCGTGGCTGAGCTCCTGCGAGAAAGGAACGATAGCTTCGCCCGTATTCATGTTGTATCGCATCATTTTGGCAATAGCGGAGATTAGGGAGTATACCTTTGGCGCCTGCGCCTGAAGCGCCAGCGTCCCGATCGATTGCAGCGCATTGTATAGAAAATGGGGATTGATCTGCGCCTGCATCGCCTTCAGCTGATTGGTCTTGTTCGCGATCTCCAGCCGGTACTCCCGGTTAATCAAATCTTTGATCGTCTGGAGCATCGTATTGAACCGCCTTGCAAGAATGGCTACTTCGTCCCGCCCATGTACAGGGACGACGATGTTGAAATTGCCTGCCTGCACCTGATTGATATGGCCGATAAGCCGCTTGATCGGATTAGTGAAATGATACGAGACGAATATGCTCGCAATGACGACAAGCGCCATAAACAAAATAATGATCGTCGTATTGATTGTCCGGATCGCGTTTGCGCTCTCGTACAAATAGGAGTAAGGGAGCTGCTTAACGACAATCCAATCCATATAGTTGGAGCTGATCGTATCATAAATGACGATGCCTGAGAAGGAGCTGTCCTTCCATTTCATGACGCCGCTATCCGCGCCGGAAGCTACCTTTTCGGCCCATGCCATATTCTCGCCACTGCTGTTCTCCGAGCAGATGACATTCTTGTCCCTATCGATAATATAAAGCTTTTCCTGATCGGAGAGCGTAAGCTGTTTGCATACTTTGTTGAGCTCGGCAGACTGTACGTCGATGGCCAGATAGCCGATCACATCATTGCTTGGCGTACGTATTATAGGTCTTTTCAATGTGAAAACGCTTACCTTTTTGACCGATTTGCTCCAATCCAGATTGTAATTGATGCTGTTATGCGTCGCTTGCACGAATGGTGCAGAATCACCCTTCTGATCTTCAGGCCATTCACTTGGCAAACCGATGCCGCTGCGGAAAAAACCGCGAGAGAGCAAATAGGATAATTTATCGCTGCCAATCTCCAGATAAATCTGATGAATGCCTTTAGCGGACTGATAAATATTAAGAATGTGGGTGTAGACGAGCATGTTGTTTTTCAGATCGAAATCAGCAGCATCGGTGTTGGCAGACTGTCCGCGCTCGATCAAGGCATACAAGGAATTGGAAGCATTCAGGTTGTTGTAGACGTCTAATGAGGACTCATTGATTTTGTCCATGTAGCCGCTAATATTGTTTTTTCCGAGTGAGAGAAGCTTCTGATTTTCGTGGATCGCCTGCTCGGTGACCTGATTTTTAATGTAAAAATTGGAGATGATCATCGAGATCGTAATCGGAATAACCGTTACCGCCAACAGCAGCGCCATCAGCTTTCTGCGTATACTTGTCGCAAACAACCCGCTTCCCCCCAGGTCAATATATTACACCAAACCCATCATATCTATCTGTGTTCCAAAAAACAATAACGGATTATATTTACATCATAACCCCCCGATAGGAGGCATTCGATGCATACTCGCAAACAATCCAGGCAATGGCTGCAACAGCTCGTGTTCCTTGGGCCCGGGACGATCGCTTTCTCGATCATCGTTCTTATCCCATTTCTGCTCGGCTTCTACTATTCGTTCACAGAATGGAACGGACTCGACCTGGACAAAGCCAAATGGACGGGCATGAACAATATTACCCGGATCTTTACGAACGACGACAAGTTTTGGACCGCTTTCGGCTTTACGCTGCGCTTCACCTTTGTCACCATTATCGCAACTAATGTGCTAGGCTTTTTGCTCGCACTGCTGCTTACCCGCCCGCTCAAGGGCAGAAACGCGCTGCGGACGATCTTTTTTCTGCCGAATGTGCTGGGCGGCATTTTACTCGGCTACATCTGGCAGTTCATTTTCACCAAAGGCTTCAAAACGATCGGAGAATTGACAGGCTGGCCGATATTCGAGCTGCCTTGGCTCGGAACTCCCCATACAGGGTTCTGGGGACTTGTGATCGTCTTCGTCTGGCAGACAGCGGGCTACATGATGATCATCTACATTGCTGCTATCGTTGGTGTGCCGAAGGATCTCATGGAAGCGGCGACGATTGACGGGGCAACCTACTGGCAGTCGATTAGTAAAATCACGGCGCCGCTTATTATGCCGGCCATTACCGTCTGCTTGTTCCTGACAACCTCCAACGCATTCAAAATGTTCGACCTGAACTTCTCGCTTACGAAAGGCGGCCCCGGCACTTCTACGCAATCGCTGGCCTACAACATTTATGCCGAGGCGCTTATCAACAACCGGTACGGACTAGGAACAGCTAAAGCGATGTTATTCTTCTTCGCAGTCTCGATCATCGCCGTCACGCAGGTCTGGCTGACCAAACGGAAGGAGGTTGAAGCTTAATGGCTGCCTCCCGATTCCGCCACTATAGCGTCGTTACGCTGGTTCTGCTGCTTGCGCTGCTGTTTCTGTCGCCGTTCTACTTCGTCCTCGTCAATTCGGTCAAATCACTTGGCGAAATTATGGTGGATGCTGCTTCGCTCCCAAAAATTTATTTATGGACGAACTATAATGAAGTGTGGGAGATTATCCGCTTTCCTAAGGTGCTGTTCAACTCCATTCTCATTACGGGTGTGAGTGTCGCCGGAATTGTACTCGTCAGCGCCATGGCGGGATACCGGCTCGTACGGAGACCAACGACGTTCAACAAGCTGCTCTTTACTTGCTTCATCGCGGCAATGATTATTCCATTCCAATCAATCATGCTGCAGCTCGTTCGAATCACAAGTCTGCTGGAGCTGCGAGGCAATCTGCTGGGCATATTCGTCTGCTACTTAGGCTTTGGCCTTTCGCTTTCGGTGTTTCTATTCCATGGCTTTGTGAAAAGCGTACCAGTAGAGATCGAGGAGGCGGCAGTCGTCGACGGCTGCACTCCGTACGGCGTGTTTTGGAAAATCGTCTTCCCGCTGCTTCGTCCGATTATGGTGACCGTCATCATTTTGAACGGATTATGGATCTGGAACGACTACTTGCTGCCGGTGCTCGTCATTGGAGCGAATAAAGATTTGACCACTATTCCGCTTGCCGTCACGCGCTTTTTCGGACAATATACGAAGCAATGGGATTTGGCGCTCGCTGGACTCACCATGAGCGTGGCACCAATATTAGCCGTCTTTCTCATGCTGCAAAGACATATTTTGGAAGGTATTTCTTCAGGTTCCTTAAAAGGGTAATAAATCAATATTTTGCACTTTTATAGACAATGAATTCAGTGTTGCTTCCTCCATTCGAAATCTATAATCGAATTGTAAACGCTGCTATATCCTCAATCTTCATACCTTTAGGGAGGTCAAGACATGAAAAAACTATCGATTCTGCTGGCATCCATCCTGCTTATTATTGCAGCAGGCTGCGGCAACGGCGGCAACAATGGGGGCAAAGAAAGCACATCCCCAACGACGGAAGCAGGACAAAAGGAAGAAACGGCGCCTCCGAAAAAAGACGTCACCATCAAGGTGTTTCAATTCAAGGTTGAAATCGCGGACGCACTAAACCGGATGGCTGAGGCTTATGAGAAAGAAACAGGCGTAAAGGTTCAAGTCGAAACGCATGGCGGCGGCGAGGATTACAACGCCCTGCTGCGGGCTGAAATTGCCGCAGGCTCCGAGCCCGAGATTTTCAACGCGGAAGGCTTTGCTGCTCTTGAGGCTTACTATGATCGTGCGACCGACCTGTCCGGCGAGCCATGGGCTAAGGATGTGATTGAATCTGCCGCGGCACCTGCTAAGGTAGACGGCAAGCTGCTGGGCATGCCGATGAACATTGAAGGCTACGGCATTTTCTACAATAAAGAATTGTTCGCCAAAGCGGGCATTACCGAGCTTCCTAAGACGCTCACGGAGCTGGAGGCTGTCGTCGCTAAGCTGGAAGCCGCCGGCATCACGCCGTTCGTTACAACGAATGAATGGTGGTCGATCGGGCATCACACCATTAACGTAGCGCTTGCTGAGCAACCGGACCCTGTCGCTTTCGTCGAAGGTACCAAGACGGGAACTGAGCTGTTCAAAAACAATGAGATTTTCCAAAAATGGACGAAGTACGTTGATCTTGTATTCAACCACAGCCAGAAGGACAAATTGACGACGGACTACGCAACGCAAGTGGCAACCTTCGCTTCCGGCAAAGCTGCCATGATTCAGCAAGGCAACTGGATTCAAGGCGATATCGACAAGGTAGGAAAGCTGGACATCGGCCTGCTGCCGATTCCGATCGACGACAGCGGCAAAGCCCGCATCTACACAGGTCCGGCTAACTTCTGGATCGTTAACAGCAAATCGAAAAATGCCGAGGAAGCTAAAGCATTCCTTAACTGGATGGTTACATCCGATACGGGCAAATCGTACATTACGAAAGAATTCAAATTCATCCCTGCCCTCACTTCCATTACAGCTACGACTGAGGATGTTGGTCAAATGGGCGCGGCCGTATCGGAGCAAGCAGCATCTGCTGGCGGCTGGCATTGGGGCCGTTACCCGGATGGCGTAACACAAGGCTGGGGGGCAGCAATGCAAGAATATCAAGGCGGCCAGATCAACAAGGATCAGCTGCTCGATAAATTCAACAAAACGATATCGGATATCGTGCAAAAATAATGTTCAAAACGGCTGCTGCCGGAAGGTTTGTTTCACGCCTTCCGGCAGCAGCCGTTTGATTATCCGGCAACTAAGGGTATAATGGAGAGTGATTACAGCCTCATGGGATGTGTTATTCATCATGAAGCTGCTTATGGAGGATCGTTATGCAAAAGGTGAAAATTTTTTCCGGTTCCTCGAACAAGCCGCTCGCTGAGCAGCTATGTGCTGAACTGGGCGTACCGCTAGGCCAAGTCGATATCACCCGCTTGCAAAGCGGAGAAATCCATCTCGCCTATCAGGAATCGCTACGTAATTACCATGTTTTTATCGTTCAATCGTTGTCCCATCCGGTAAACGAAAATTTAGTCGAGCTTCTCGTTATGATTGACGCTGCAAAGCGGGCATCGGCCAAAACGATCAATATCGTCATGCCTTACTACGGCTACGCCCGGCAAGAACGTAAATCCGCTCCCCGCGAGCCGATTTCCGCCAAGCTGGTTGCCGACGTACTTACGACGGTTGGCGCCAACCGGATTATTGCAGTCGATCTGCACGCCGACGCTATTCAGGGCTTTTTCCAAATTCCGGTAGATCATCTTACGGCTCTTGATATCATTACCGACTATTTGAAAAACAAAAAAATCCAGAACCCTGTGGTCGTGTCTCCCGATGCGGGACGAGCTTCCATGGCTGAAAAGCTGGCCGACTATCTGGACTGTCCGTTTGCGATCATGATCAAAAACAGGCCCGCCCATAACCAGACGGAAATTACGCATATTATCGGCGAGGTTGAGGGCATGACGCCGATTATTATTGAAGATTTGATCGACACTGGCGGTACGATCGTCAATGTCGTCGAAGCTTTGAAGAAACGCGGAGCGAATGACGCTTATATTGCCGCCACGCACGGCCTCTTCTCGCAGAACGCGCTGGAGAAGCTCAACCATCCGAGTATTCGCGAGGTCGTTATTACGGATACGATCGCGCTGCCGGATGAGCATCCCGATAAGTTTATCGTGCTGCCGATGGCGTGCCTGCTGGGCAATGCGATCCGCATCATTAACAATGGCGGCTCGATTGACCATTTGTTTAAGCACATCACGTAGTAGAAAAAGCGCTGGCAGCTGCCAGCGCTTTTTTCTATTACGGCGTGAGATGGACTTTGGAGCACGCATCAACCCCTGGGGCGCAGTGTAAGCTGTTTCGAGCAAGGCCGGGAACGCTGCGCGTTTTGGTTCATGCTGCCGTTCTTGATTCCATTGTCCCATCGCTTTCACGATGATTATATGGATAGAATCGTGCGAAATGGCAGCCTGAACTCAAAACGCTACGCTCTCCCTGAATGCGAGTTCAAACACTTTTACTTATACCCCACGCCAACGCCAATTCCATTCCTAACACTTACCCAGATCCCAAGCTCAGAAGGTTCCCCTACCACAGTTCAGCCGCATACATAGGTAAATTACTTCAAACTAAGTCTCGGTGCAAGCTGGTGTAGAATCAAAATGTAAAAGTGCAGGTTGTTGAGCGTTTTTTCGGCGATTTATGGCTTCAAAATGCAAAAGTGCAGGCTGATTGGCCAAAAAGGCTTCGAAAAGGCTGAAATGGGCGTTTTCAAATGTATTTTTGCATTTTGATAGTTATTTTGGGCGTTTTTGAGCGTATCAAAATGTACTTTTACATTTTGATGCCTGACACGAATGCCTCAATCGGCTTCGGTGCTGCAGCTTGTTGCTTACAGGCCGTTACGACGGTACGCTTCCTTACGCTTTAGTTGTTTTTAGCTACACAGCTATGCTGCAGTTACACGTTATTGCAGCATAACCGTGCAGTTGCTGAGCCCAGTCCGCTATTCTGCCCCGATAAATTCGGCGATGCTGATCTTGCGGCCCTGCTTCGCGCTCTCCAGCGCGGCGAGAACCATCGCCATACTGAGGCGATTGTCTCGGCTGTTCGTCTCCGCAGGGCGCCCTTCCCCCAGCGATAGGAACATTTCATCGAGACAGCCGTGATGGAACGTATTGGCGTATGATCGTGGTTCGGAGCGGATAACATCATAAGTATTCATAAACTTCCCGGTATCGGTATGATCGCCTGCGGCAATAACCTCAGCATAAGGAGCGCTCGCACCATCCCATATTGCCGTCCCCTTCTCCCCAGTGATGCGCCAGGAAGCTTCCCATGCCGTTGGCGCTCCTTCAGCGCACCAGGAGCCGCGGTAACAGAATACCGAGCCATCGGACATTTCGAAAATGCAGATCGCAGCAGCGTTGCCCGCATACCACGAACCGGCCGGGTTAAACTCCTGACAATAGACCGACACCGGGTCAGCGCCGATAATAAGCCGGGCTTGGTCGAACGTATGGATCGCCATATCGAGCAAAAGAGGGCTGTCCATAGCATCGCGGAAACCGCCAAAATGCGGGGCGAGGAAAAAATCAGCGCCGATATAGCCCGGCTTGCCGATGCTGCCCGCTTCAATCAGCTCGCGCAGCGCGCGAATGCCGGGATCGTAGCGGCGATTTTGCATAATCGCATGCCGGCTTCCAATGCTGTCAGCTAGCGCTACCAATTCATTGCATTGCTCCATCGTTTCCGCGAGCGGCTTCTCGCCGAAGACGTCGCAGCCCAGCCGCATCGCTGCGGAGCTGACTGCGAAATGGCTGGCCGGAATTGTCACGTCGAATACAAGATTCGCATTTGTCGCTTGAACGGCCTGCTCGACGTCTGTGAAGAGCGGACAGGAAAGCTCCTGCCGATCCGCCATCGCCTGAGCAAACTCTTCTTTAATATCGACAAGGGCGACGATTTCCGTATCGGGACGTTTTTTCGCATACTCTACCCAAGAATTAGCCATGCCGCCGCAGCCGACGACGACCACTCGATATTGTTGCTCCATTTCTGCTCTACCTCCCCTTTCTCTATTGCGGATTCGGGATAAAATCTCCGCCCCGGCACCGTTTCAAATAATTAAGACCATGCACTTGTCCCGTCATCTCCAGCTCATCTCGATAGACTGGATCATGCCAGCCCTCGATATCAATCGTTCCCTGATAGCCCGCTTGCCTCAGAATCGTAATAATGTCCGTCCAGTTTGTATCACCAAAGCCCGGCGTCCGGTGCCAGACGAAATCCTTCGGCCCATGAATGCCGTATTCCTTCACGACATCCCATGCGATTGTAGCGTCCTTGCCGTGAACATGAAATACTTTATCGACCCACTTGCGAAGCTGCGGGATCGGATCGATCAGCGATACCATTTGATGACAAGGCTCCCACTCCAGACCGATATTGTCTGCCGGAACTGCATTGAACATCCGCTCCCATGCAGTAGGATTATGAGCGATATTCCAGTCACCGTTATTCCAGTTCCCGCCCATATCGCAATTCTCGAAAGCGATGCGTACGCCCTTGTCCTCCGCGCGGCGCGACAGCTCACCGAACACCTCAGCGAATTTCGGCAGCGATTCATCAATGGAGCCGGGAACCCGGCCTGTAAAACCAGAAACGATATCGGCGCCGAACAGATGCGCGTGGTCGATCAGCCGTTCCCAGCTCGCTAAGGTATCGGCATTGTCTCCAGCTCCGGTTAACGGATTGCCAAAGATACCAACTGTTGAAATAATGAAACCGTGTTCATCGGCAAGCTCACGAACACGCTTTGCCGTCTCAACCAAATCTGTATTCCCTGTCGTCTGCCAGAAGGTCAGGCTGAACGATTCAAAGCCGTGCTTTACAATTTGCGGGATAACACGAACGGCGTCTCCGCCCCCCACTAGTGTTCCAATTCGCAATGGATGATGCTGATTCACTTGTCGATCACTCCAATATTGTCTTATAGTAGTAAGATCAACTTCATTATAATGGGGTTATTCCTTCATTTCTCTTCTTATCTTGTGCAATAATAGTCCGATCTTGCGGGGTGAACAATTAATGAGCTATCCAAAGGAGCTTCATGAAATTACGCGTCTGGAGGAGAAAAATCTGCCGTTCCAGCTTTTCTTGAATGGCAGCGAGCAAGCTGTCCCTGGCCAAAATATATTGTATTTGCATTGGCATGAGCATTTTGAAATTATCGTTATGCAGCGAGGCGAGGCGATTTTTCATATCGACAGTGTACCCTATGAAGTGTCTGCAGGCGACGTGCTGCTCGTTCCCGCCGGTGGACTCCATGTCGGCTATTGCTCCAGCGGAGGCGAGATCAGATATGCTGCCATCGTGTTCAACGCTTCGCTGTTCAAGGACTGGGCCCAAGACCCCGTTCATATGAAATATGTAGCGCCCTATCTGGAGAATCGTTTTCGATTCCCGGTGCAGTTGGATACCCAATTACCTGCCTTAGCCGGTTTTGACCGCTTGCTAGATCAGATCATAACCGAATATGCAGTTAAAGGACCCGCCTATCAGCTGATTGTAAAAACCGAGCTTTATCTGCTGTTTGCGCAGCTGTCCCGTCACCATTGGCAGCAAAATGCGGCCAATGCTCCAGTCAAGGATCATTCTTTGAACCGGGAGCGGTTCAAGCCTTTGCTTGCTTATATCGAGGAGCATTACGCGGAGGCGATGACTATTGAGCAGGCGGCACAGCGGGTCAGCCTGAATCCGTACCATTTTTGCAAAACGTTCAAAAAACTTACTGGACGTACATTCATCGAGTACGTCAATGATTGCCGCGTCAGCGAAGCAGCCCGGTTGCTCCAGCAGGGCGATCTCAGCATTACGGAAATTGCCGGTCTGGTCGGCTGCGATAATCCGAATTACTTCACGAAGCTGTTCAAACAATACAAGGGACTTACTCCGCGCCAATACCGGAAACAAAGCTAACCTAGCTAAAAAAGCTGCACCCCATCCGAATGATGTAAGGTGCAGCTTCTCTTTTCTATGCTTTAATTAAATAATGTCCGATAATAGCCAGAAACAGCTTCTGCGTCTCTAGCAGCGCCTGCTCGTCAAAGTCGAACTTCGGATGATGATGCGGGTATTGCGTATGCTCGCTGTCATTGCGTGCCCCTACGCGAAAGTAAGCGCCCGGCCTCTCCAGCAAATAATACGAAAAGTCTTCGGCCCCCATAGCCGCTTCCGCTTCGATGAAAGCATCGTCGCCGTTCGTTTCCTCAATCAGCCTGCGCATGAGTGCCGTTTCTTCCTTCGGATTGAACAAGGCTGGATATCCGTTCAAATAGTGCAGCTCATATTGGCAATGGGAGGCTTCGCACAGCCCCTGTACCATTAACCGGATTTCCGCCTCAATCTGCTTACGGACGGCTGGATCGAATGAGCGTACTGTTCCTTCAATTCTCGCTTCGCTGGCGATGACATTAAACGCAGTGCCCGCCTGAAAAACGCCAACGCTTACGACAGCCTGCTTCATCGGACTAATCCGCCGGCTGACGATTTGCTGCAGCTTGCCGACCAATTCGCTGCCGACGACGATAGAGTCGACAGTCTGCTCCGGCCTCGCGCCATGGCCTCCTTTGCCGATAATCCGGATTTCGAAGGCATCGACGGCTGCCATCATGTATCCTTCGCACAAGCCGGCTTTGCCGACCGGCATATCGGTAGCCAAATGGGCCCCGTACACATAATCAACGCCGTCCAGACAGCCGTCCTCAATCATAAACTTGGCGCCACCCGGCGGCTTCTCCTCCGCATGCTGGAACAAAAAGATGACGTTGCCATGCAACTGTTCGCGAATACCGCTGAGCACGCGCGCTGTTCCGAGCAATGCCGCTGTATGCCCGTCATGACCGCATGCATGCATAACGCCGTCAACGGTGGAGCGATATTCAATATCTTTCTCGTCCTGAATCGGCAAAGCGTCGAAATCGGCGCGCAGTCCGATCGTCAGGCCCGGAAGCCCGCCCCGCAGCGTGCCGACTACACCGTTGCCGCCAACCGCTTCCCGCACCTCGATACCGTAAGAACGAAGCTTTTCCGCAATAAATAAGGGCGTATGCTGCTCCTGAAACGATAGCTCCGGATGCTGATGCAAATATCGGCGCCATTGTACGACGTCTTGATATCCCTCTTCCAACGCCGGATGCAACTTTTCTAATAAAGGCATATACTCGTTCGCCCCTTTTCCCTATTTTATAAATAGCATAGTATTCCACTTGGATATATGCAAGCAAAAAGCAGAAAAGAGCGTTCCTTTGGACGGAAGATCTTTTCTGCTTTTTTATAAAATATAGTATTTAT
>NZ_CBVJ010000056.1 GCF_000513275.1 Paenibacillus gorillae
CAGCTCGATTGCGGATGCAATCTTCGCATAAGGGACGCCGCCAATATCGAATTGCGCCATAAACCGGCGATGACCAAACAACTCATGCTGCATCAATATTTTCTCCACAATCTCATCCGGACTGCCGACTGCAAGAGCCGTTTGCGGGCCCGTCATCTGCTCGAATTGTTCTCTGCTTGGCTTCGGGTTATTCATAAATTGTGAAAAATAATAGGAGTAGTGCGGATAAAATTCATTTCTGGCCTGCTTCGAATCCTCGGCAATATAGCAATGTCCGGTAATGCCAACCTGTAATTCGTCAGGCTGATGACCAGCTTCCAAGCCCGCTTGCCGGTAAACCTCAACAAGCTGCTGGAAGTTCGCCGGATTGCCGCCCAATATAGCAAGTGCCATCCCGGTTCCCAGCCGTCCTGCGAGCGCTGCGCTTGCTGGTGTACCGCCAACGCCAATCCATACAGGCAGCTTCGGCTGTACCGGTCTAGGAGCAATTTCCGCATCATTCAACGGGGTGCGGAATTGACCATTCCATGTCATGCGTTCCTTGTCATTAAGCTCCAGAAACAATTGAATTTTCTCCAAAAACAATTGGGCGTAGCTGTCCAGCTCATAACCAAACAACGGAAAAGACTCGATGTAGGCACCGCGGCCAGCGATCATCTCTGCCCGGCCATCCGATATCAAATCCAGCGTCGCAAAATCCTCAAACACTCTTACCGGATCCGCAGTTCCAAGTATAGTAGTCGCACTCGTCAGCCGGATCCGTTTCGTCGCTTGCGCTATCGCTGCGAGCAGTACAGGAGGCGAAGACAGCGCAAAGTCCAGCCGGTGATGCTCTCCTACGCCAAACACATCAATTCCTGCCTCATCAGCTAAGACAGCCGCATCGATGACTTCGCGAATCCGCTGCTTTGCAGTTGCGGTCTGCCCCGTCAGCGGGTTCGGTGATAAATCGCCCAGCGTATAAATTCCAAATTCGAAAGGTGTACTCTCCTCTGTACTAGTACTTGCTTGCTTAATTGTTTCTTTATCCGGTTTTCCGGTTTCATTATTCATGTTCACGTGGTGACTTCCTTCCTGTTGCCGTTTACAGCTTATATTATGCATCTATTCACGAGAATGAATATCAGTTACTAATTGTAAGTGATTATAATAAAGTAATTACAGGATGTCAATGTCGATAGCAAGCGATGATTACAGCGGCAGCAACAGCAGGAATTTAGACCTCTCTAAATTATTGTATAAAAAAAGGCCGGCCGGAATGCCCGGCCAGCCTCATTTAATCTCTTTATTCTTTTCCACATCAATTAGTATGATGTCCAGCCTGCATCAGCTGTAACGACTGTGCCGTTGACAAAGCTTGATTCCTCAGATGCCAGGAACAGCGCAACTTTTGCAATTTCAGAAGGCTCGCCCATTCTTGGCATAACTCCCATACCAGCCATGGACTTGTCCAATCCAAACTCATTAGGCACTGAGCTGCCCATTCCGATATTCGTATTGACGCCGCCAGGAGCAATCGCATTGCAACGAATGCCCAGCTTTGCGTACTGGTAGCCGACGTTTTTCGTCAGACCCACAACACCATGCTTGGCAGTCGTGTATGCCGCACCGGCACGAGCGCCAAACAAGCCGCCAACCGATGCGATATTTACGATAGTTCCCCTGCCTTTTTCCATAAAAATCGGCAGCGTCTTGCGGATTGCCCGCATCGGTCCTGTCGTATTAACAGCGATAACACGCTCCCACTGCTCATCGGTCAGCTCATGAACCGGAACCATTCCGTCCATAATGCCTGCATTATTGATCAATATATCGACAGTACCGTATTTCTCTACGGCTGTATCAATCATTTTCTGAACGTCAGCTTCGACCGCCACGTTGGATATGACAGCGATGGCATCCCCTTTGTTCTCCGTAATCTGGGCTACAGTCGCTTGCGCCGACTGCTCGTTCAAGTCGGATACGACGACCTTTGCGCCTTCTTTTGCAAACAACAATGCGATTTCCCTGCCCATGCCCGATCCTGCGCCTGTAACTACCGCTACTTTGGATTCCAGTCTCATTTGTCCAGCCTCCCGGTTTATGGTTTTATTGCTATTCAGTCTGCTTATCATGCTATACTTATAAAAAATCAACAACTGTACATTAAAGTACAATTGTTTGTTCCTCTTCATTATAATTGCTCCCCAAAACCGGAACAATCAGCAAAAAAGCGCTTACTGTACTATAATGAACAATATCGATGTAAGTGTACGAAAAGTAGTGATGGAAGGAATGGAAAGATGACGGAAGCGTCCCATAAACCGGATAAACGAATATTGCGCAGCAAAGCGGCTCTTAAGCAATCCTTATTGGAACTAATGCGGCAAAAGGATTTTGCCTCGATTTCGACGACGGAAATTGTGAAGCATGCAGACTTCAACCGCGGCACCTTTTATGCTCATTATGAACATAAAGAAGCGCTGCTTGAGGATATAATCAACGATTTGCTAAGCGGCCTCATCGAGAGCTTTCGAAAGCCCTACGAACAAATCGACTCCTTCGAGCTGGAGCGATTCCCCGCATCGGCCGTCACTTTGTTTGACCATATCTATGCCAATGCCGAGCTTTATGCCCTGATGGTCGATCAGAAGGTCATGCCCGGCTTCCGGGAAAAAATGTTCCACGCGCTCAAACAAACGAGCATCGAGGATCTTATCCCGCAGCTTCATGAAATCGACAACCGCATGCTCGACCATGAGCTGCTTGTCGTGTATCAGATGCATGCCTTGCTGGGCTTAACCTTCCACTGGATACAGGAAGGCTTCAAGCAGACTCCGGCCTACATGGCTGAACAGCTTGTGCTGTTTCTGAGAGTGCGGCCAACTACAGTAGTAGCCAAACGCGGGCCTGCCGGCAGCGGCAAATAGCAAGGAACGATTTACAAAAGAAAGCCGGCCATTTCGTATAGGCGGGCTTATTTTTGTCCGAATGAAATGGAATGAACTTTAAGCCGACTCGACTCAATATCCTGGTTGTTTATCTTTTCCAAAAAACTGATTGCTCCTTAGAGTAATTTAAATTACTATATAGAGTAAGGAGGTGTTGGAAAATGGATGAGGAATTACAGCTTAATGTCCCGCTGCTGCGGCGCCGTGTACCTAATCTAACCACGGCGGCAAAGGAAGCCGGTCTGAGAGCAGCGACTGTCTCAAATCTATGTACAGGAAAAATACCAGTTGGTCGCGCCGAAGTAAAAACTTTAGTTGCCCTTGCTTCTTTGGCAGGATGTAGTCTTGACGAACTCATTATTAGAGGGAGTGGATTGCGAATGATTGAAACAGGCATTAAAGCGTTGGATTTATTTGCTCCGGTTGTACGCGGGGGGACGGTTGGATTTGTTGCCCGGCCAAACATGGGGCAGTTGGTGTTGTTGGCTGAGCTGATGCTGCGAATGAAGAAACGGGGATTTGCTACTGTCTTTTGGGTTCCGCACTCTGATGCTCCCGGCATTGATCTTGTTCAGTCACAATCAGAATTTATCTGCTCGTCACAAGAAGAAATCCATCTAAAAATTGTGGAGCTTCGAGAAGAAAAAGATATTCTTATCGGAGTTGACCGCAGCAAAGTATTATCAGGTGAATTGCTGTCGTTGCGCGAGAATTTAAAAGAAGTTGGAGCCCGGCCGATTACGATAGCGCTTGTTGATACAAAGGGTGAGGTTGTTGACGAAGACGGTGCCTACGGCCCCCTCGACGCGCTCTGGAAATTTGACGCCGACTTGATAAGCCGCAGCATTTACCCGGCAATCGATCCGCTCGCATCCATCTCTACTGTTCTGGAAGGCCCCTATCTGGACGCTGTTCATCTTGCTGCACAACAACGTGCACGGAAGCTGCTTCGCCGTTACCGAGAGCTGCGGTCACTCGTAACCACGCAAGGTTTTGACAAAATATCTGACCCGGATCTGCAGCTGTATAAAAAGGGAGAAAGGCTCGAAGCTTATCTCGCACAGCCTTTTTATGTCTCAGAACCGTATACTAACATTTCAGGCGAGTGGCTGACCCTATATGAAACGCTCGAAGATGTGAAACGGATTTTAGATGGCGAGATGGACAGTACCGATCCTTCCGAGCTGTTTTTCAAAGGGAGACTAGCCGCTCGGACGTAATGCAGCCAGCTATCTGAGCGTATAAGAAAGGCTGCCGTGAATCAATCGTCATGACAGCCTCTACTTCATGATTGAACTCTTTTCCAATCGGTCAATACGAGGTATACAAGATCAATAAAGCTTCCCTTGAATGTATAAATTCGTCGACAATTTCATCACAGCATGGCTATAGCAAATTTGACGAAGCGGCTTTTGCGTCCGGAAAAATGCAGGAAACACTGTGTTCATCGTCTTCTTCATCTTGTTCAGCAGCAGCTCGAACACCTCGTCCTCACCATAGAACAACGTCTCGCGGCCTTGCAGCCACTCGAAGTAGGAGACGATAACCCCGCCTGCATTCGCTAAAATATCAGGAATAACGATTGTTCCCATCTGCGACAAAATAGCATCGGCTTCGCCCGTAATCGGTGCGTTTGCACCTTCGACGATTAGCTTCGCCTTCACTTGTCCGACATTGTCGTCTCGAATCTGATCTTCCAGCGCCGCTAGAATAAGTACGTCAAGATCCAGATAAAGAACCGCTTCCCGCTCCATGACCATTGCGTCGATTCCTGCTGCTGCAAGCTCCTCTGGGTTGCGCGGAAGATCGCCCTTATTACCCTTGGCAAAATGGATAAGCGCTGGTATATTCAAGCCGTCCGCCTGGTATAGCGTAACGTTGCGATCGCTGACGGCAACGATTTTATTGTTCATAAAGCTGCACTGGTAAGCTTCGAGTGCTGCAACAGAACCTACGTTGCCAAAGCCTTGAATGGCAATTCTAAGCGGCTGCGTTGCTGCCGCCAGCTGCTGGGCTCTATTGAAATAGCGGGATTCCGCATTCAACTGATGACTCTCCCGAATATAATCATGCAGCAAGTAGCGCAGCGAGAAATAGACGCCCTTCCCCGTTGCTTCCTGACGGCCGAGAGAGCCGCCATTCAGTACGCTTTTGCCCGTAAAGCTGCCGAGATAAGGCTGGCCGGGATGAATACTTTTATACTCGCTCATCATCCAGTCCATTTCCCTTTGTCCCGTACCAACATCAGGCGCTGGAATATCCTTGTCCGGCCCTAAAATATCACTAAAATACTGAACGTATTTTTTGCAAATTTGATATAGCTCTTTCGTCGTGTACTGACGGGGATTGATTGCAACGCCGCCTTTTCCGCCGCCAAATGGCACCTCGTGCAGCGCATTTTTGAGTGTCATCAGTGCCGCGAGGTTAATCACTTCATCCTCGTTCACCGACTCATGGAAACGTATACCGCCTTTATAGGGGCCAAGTGTGTCATTATGCTGCGTCCGGTAAGCCGGGATACGTACAACTTCTCCACTTTCAAGCGCAACTCTCAAAAATGACTTTTGCATTTTATTTGGGGTTGATAGAATCGCCTTCAAAGAACTGAAAGCTTTCACACGTTTCTCTTCCTGCAAATCAGGCAGAAAATGCTCCTCCTCCAGCAGATCCAGCAAGGAGCTCTCAATAATATGGGATGTTTGCTTGGTCATGTCTGTCACCTCATCGTTAGTCATTATGGCGCAAAAAAAGAGTGGCATCATCTTTGGATGATAGTACCAGTTCAACATAAAATAACTGAATAGTCAAATAAATGAGGGCCGCGAGAGTCCTTTTTACACTTGTAGGCTTTTTGGATTTTGTAGGCTTTTTGGGCTTTTTGAGCCCCTTAAACTTTTTTACACTGCGTTCTCTTAGCGTTCTTGTGTTCTTGCGTTCTTGCGTTCTTGCGTTCTTGCGTTCTTGCGTTCTTGTGTTCTTGTGTTCTTGTGTTCTTGTGTTCTTGTGTTCTTGTGTTCTTGTGTTCTTGTGTTCTTGTGTTCTTGTGTTCTTGTGTTCTTGTGTTCTTACGTTCTTGTACTCTTACGTTATTATGTTATTACGTTCTTGCATTTTTGCGTTGATTGTATGCTTTATATGCTTGTACGCTGTGCATCCCGTCAAGCTAACTCATTGCCCTTTGTTATACTGCACGCCCTTTGTGACTTAGCCCCATCTAGCAGGCATTTTTACGAAGCCGCTTCGCTATTTAAGGAACCAACTTTCGCTACACGCGCCTGCCACTAACGGACTTTTTCCATTAGCGAACTAAATTTCGCTGTTCATGAACCTGCGTTCACCACTTACGAATTTTGCTTCGCTAATCCAGCCGTCTGCCCTCTCGCCTATACATTTAGCGAAGCCCGCTTCTTTATTTAACGAACCTGCTTCGCTAATCCAGCCCTCTGCCCTCTCTGCTCTACAATTAACGAAGCTCGCTTCTTTATTTAACAAACCTGCTTCGCTAATCCAGCCCTCTGCCCTCTCGCCTCTACATTTAACGAAGCTCGCTTCTTTATTTAACGAACCTGCTTCTCTAATCCAGCCGTCTGCCCTCTCGCCTCTACATTTAACGAAGCCCGCTTCTTTATTTAACGAACCTGCTTCACTAATCCAATTTAGACGGACACTGTCCCCGCTGCCAAACCGCTCATAAGTATCAGCCTGCTTGCTCCGTCCATCTCATCTGCTTAATCTTAATTGCGGACATCTCTGCTGCAGCTCATTCATAAAGCGTTCCTCTTCAAGCGGCGAAATATGAATCGTATCGTAATTGCCGTAATATATCTCAAGCCTCCGGCTCGATGTTGCCGCACTGGATAACCAGGATTTAACCGGCTTTACATTAACAATATTGTCATACGCTATCTTTCTGCTAAAGGGTGCGTTTCGGATAAATAATCCGCTGTCGTCCAAAACATAATAGATCTTGTACCAGACCCACAACACAATAAAAGAGAGCGAAAAACAAACCAGAAATATAATCGTGCCTCCAACTAAGCCTGTTCCTGTCACAAACAACGGGGTTAAACCGCTCACCAGAAGGATGATCGCACTTGCCCAGATTACTATAGTAAGCCATAAGTCACGCCGCGGGACAAACTTCACGCCATCACCTCATCTATATTTAATATTGGCGATCTCGAAGATCCTTATCGTCAAACCACAACTGCACGGACTCCACTTCTTCCTCACCATGGAGCGAAACTGAGATTTCTCCTGAATGGTAGATTTCTTCGGTCAACAACTTAAATCCCCGTTCTCGTAAAATTTCACGGGACAGCTCCATAGTCACCCCTGGATGAATTCCATAGATGGAATAGGATGGGTTCGAAAACTCCAAATAGCTGACTCGGCCGAAAAGATCATGATCAGAGTCACCTGCAATTCCGACTTGAAGCTTAAGAGAAACATAGTTTCTATAGTAGCCGCCGAACCCTTCCTGATACATGCCTTCACCATACTGCTGTAAAAGCTCCTTTTCACCCATGCCCAATCGAATATTCGCTGCAAAAAGCTGATCGTTTAAGCTTTGGACATTCTCTTTCGTCGCTTTCGTTTCTCCAAAAGGATACAGCGTTAGAAAAAGGACTGCCACGAGAAGCACAATAAACCCCAAAGCATAAACAATCGGTTTCCTTCTCACAGACAACCCCCTCTTCCTGCATAGCCGAACCCTTATAGATCCAACCTTAATTGAATCATGTCTCTGCACCAAATACCGTTTTCAACCATTTTCTCTTCACAATGGCGGACAAAAAAAATCAAGATCAACCGCCACTATACGAAACCCGCCCCTCGCCCTCATCGCTAGTTCTACTACACTAGTATACCAATCTATCTCATATATGGAAAATGTAATATTACAGAATCAATCCTCAGAGAGCTGCAGGCGATGCCATTCCAGCGCCAGCCGATCGATCTCACTCGCAAGACCTTCTTTTCCTTTAATATATGCGTCGATGTCGAGAGGGAACTGTGAAGCAAGATCAATTTTCAACTGACCGTATGTATGAGCCGCTTCTGTATGACAGCGTAAATAATTGCGAAAAGCAAGATGCCGGGCAATCTGGTCATGGCCTTGTTCATAAATATGAATATGATGTGTGCGGCTATCGCCGCCCTTGGCAAAATAACGCCGGCCGGAAATGCCGTTCTCGCCTTTCGGTACATAGCCTTCTTCCCTCATAATCGCCTCATACTCGTCAATTCTCTTGATATCCTTCACGACGGGCAACACGTCGATAATAGGCTTGGCAGCCAATCCCGGCACCGATGTACTGCCGATATGATGGATTTCAATAATCTCGTCACCGAGCACAGCTTGCAATTTAACCGCTGTCTCCTTAAATCTCTCTTCCCATAGTTTCTGATAGGGAGTGACCTCAACTTTTCGCATAAAACCTCCTGTTATCGCTTTCATTATTCGTCAATAGCAACAGAACAGCGAACTCTGCCCGCTGCCCTGTCACATGCCCTATTCCCTTAGTCTAAGCCTCTTCCGCGTTCTCTTCAATAATGTCTGCTTCGCGATAGCTGACCATCATTTGCAGCTTGTTCAATTGCTTGCGCGACAGCTCAGACTGCTCATACAAGCATTGCAGCTGATTGCGCTCCGCTTGAATACAAGCGAGCTGCAGCTCTTTCTTTTGCTCCTCAAACTGCTCATTGCCCTCATCGGCTGACTGCTGCCTCCGAAGCTCGGTCAGCCTCCGGTTGTAGCCGGCAATCACTTTGTAAGCCGCAGTTTTATTGCCCTCCATAATGACTTGTTTCAATGCCTCAATCGCTGCCTCCGAAGTGCGAATCCGAATTTGACGGAGCCGCAGTCTTTCTTCAGGAGATAAGGCGTGATCACGAAACTTTTTATCCGGATTTGCCGTTCCAGCCAGCTTACGCAGCAAGCCCTTCAACAGCATCCAGAACATTCGCCAGCGATTCGTCAGCACCAGTTCTACCCCTGAGAGGAAAGTCTGTATCCGCTTTGACTCTTCCGGCTTCACCTCGCCTTCCTCAACAAGCTTGTTCAAGTGCTTCCTTTCGGCTTCGATCGCCAGACGGCGCAGCTCCAGCTCGTCCTCACGCATCTGCAACTGATTATCTGCCGGACCGTAAGCATATTTCAATGAAGCAAGTTTTTGATTATAGGCGGAAATAACGGCTGCTGCTGCATGGTCATTTTCATCGGTACGAGCATGCTGAGCAGCAGCAATTGCTGCTTTGATGGACTTCTTCAGCGCCTCCTTGGATGGATCGCTTCCCGCCTCTTCCAGCTGCTCCGCATTCGAAGTAAGCAGCGGTAATGCAATGCTTGCCGCAATTAAAGAGAGCAGGATGACACCTGCTGCAAGAAAAATAATTAAATCCCGCTCCGGAAATATTTGTCCATTATCCAGGAACAACGGGATGGAGAACGCCCCCGCCAAAGTAAGCGTTCCCCGAACGCCGGATACCGACAGCAGCAGAATGGAAAGCCACGAGGTGCGCTCCTGCTCGATGTCCTGTCCTCTGAAGAAGACGTTGGCGAAGCGATTGGACAAGAACAGCCAGACACAGCGAATGACTATTAAAAGCGCATAGAGCAGAAACACGTAACCTACGACCTGTAAGTTGTTATGTGCTTGATCCTCGAAGATCGCTGTCATTACTTCCGGGATTTGTAAGCCAAGCAGTACAAACACAAAGCCGTTTAAAACAAATAAAATGACGGACCATGTACTGTCCGATACAACCCGCAATTCCACTTCTTCATGATGAATCTTATCCCGTTCAACAGCGTGAATAACGCCTCCTGCAACAGCAGCCAAAATCCCGGAGAGCCCCAGCTCCTCGGCTAAAATATAGATCAGGAAAGGCGTAACGATGACGAGCATCATATGTACCGTCACATCCTCCATGCCAAAGCGGCGAAGCATGGCCCGAATCCAAATGATGACGAGTCCGAGGAACGCACCGAATAGAAGTCCGCCTACCGCAATAACGACGAAGCTGAAGGATGCTTGCCAGATTGAGAACGCGCCAGTCACTGTCGCTGCGATCGCAAACTTGAAGGCAACAAGTCCCGATGCATCATTCATTAGCGCTTCGCCCTCTAACAGGCGGTGAATTTTTTTCGGCAAATGAACTCTTGCTGAGATGGAAGATACAGCGACGGCATCCGTCGGTGACAGAATAGCAGCAAGCCCGAATGCAGCAGCCAGCGGTATGGTCGGAATCCAGGCGTTAATCGTGTAGCCTCCGATAAGTACAGTTACGAATACCAAGCCTACCGCCAGCAGCAATATGGGAGCTCGCAGCTTCCATAGCTCCTCCCGAGGCGTTACCTTCCCGTCATTAAATAACAATGGCGCGATAAAGAGCACCATGAACAGCTCCGGATCAAGCGGAATATGCATCTCTGTCGGCAAAAAAGCTAGCAGAATGCCTAATACGATCTGAATAATCGGAACGGGAATGAACGGCACAATGCGGTTCAAAACATGTGATACTGCGATAAGAGTAATGATTCCCAGAATAGCGAGCATCATTTCCACGTCATTCCCTCTCCTCTCTCTTGTTGTTGCCGGACGTTCATCCGGCTTATTTTATACCAATGGATCGGCAATCATTCCCGGCAGCGGGTTGGATGCAAAAGCCGATGACGCATCGCCATCGGCTTCCATCTTCCTCATTCTACCGGTGCTGCTCATAGACATTGGCTCGAGTTAAACGGCGCAAACGGGCAAGCTCCTCTTCTGTCAATGGCGCTCCTTCGCTGGCTTCGATGTTATGCAGCAGTTGTTCCAGCGAGCTGGCACCAGGAATGGCTACTGCTACAGATGAATGAGATAGCGAATAGCGGATCGCCAGCTGGCTCAAGCTTTGCCCCTCCTTCGCTAGCTGCGCAAGCTCATTATGAAGCGCAGACAGCTCTTTTGCAGAATAATCCAAATACCCTTGTTCCGCACGAGCACGTCCATTTGGTGATAAAATGCCCTTGGCCACCGGTCCGCGAGCAATCAGGCCAATACCCTTATCCTCCAAAAGAGGCAGGACGGTCTCTTCCGGTCTGCGGTCCAGCAGGCTGTATTGACTCATCACGCTTACGATACTGGAGCGAGCGGCATATTCGCGAATCACGTTGGGACGGATCGACGATATGCCATATTCACGGATGAGGCCTTCTTGCTTGAGCTGCTCAAAGGCTTCGATTGTCTCATCAATAGGATCTTCAAGCGTCCCGCCGTGCAGCTGATACAGATCGATATATTCGACACCAAGCCGCTTAAGGCTGCCTTTTACCGAGGATAATATGTAAGCTTTGGAGGGATCCCACACCCACCCTTCCTGGCCTGGAATACGACGATTGCCCACCTTGGTAGCGATAACTATTTCATCACGGTTGCGGCCGCTGCTGCGAACCGCTTCACCAACGATCTCTTCGTTTAACCCGTCTTCGTACAGATCGGCGGTATCCAAAAAATTGACGCCCCGCTCCAATCCTTCATGTATAAGGGCAATTGCCTTCCGCTTATCTGTGCCTAGCGACATGCAGCCAAGTCCGATTTCTCCAACATACAGCTCCGAAGAGCCAAGCCGATTGCGTTTCATTGCGGTTACCACTCCAATCATCCTATGTAATGGATTTATTATACTATAGGATAGTGAATAAGAACGAGCCCGCCCTTCGTGCATTTTGTACAAAATAAAAGGGACGCTTTAAATTTATCCATTGAGCTGAGAATGACATTCTATTATGATGACATATATCGATAATGATTATCATTATCTTAAAATTCAGTATACAACCTGTTGGAGGGAATTACCTTGAAAAGAACGAAAACAATTGTTACCCTGCTTGCTACTTTTGCTTTTGCCGGCACCTTGCTGCTCGGCTGCGGTACAGACAAAACGAATACCACGGCTCCTGCTCCGTCTGCTACAGCTTCGCCGGCCGCGGAAACAACTGTTCCGCAAAATGAATCAGCTACCCGTGATTTTACGGACTGGACTGGCCATACCGTGCAGGTTCCAACGAATCCGCAGCGTGTCATTTACCACGGGGAGACGACGGGCGATCTCATAGCACTCGGCGTTTTACCGGTCGGAACGACAGACATAACCGGCGCAGTGTACGAGGACCTTATCCCGGATGCGGTTGACGTAGGTTTTCCAATCGAGCCGGAAAAAGCAATGTCACTTAATCCGGATTTAATTATTTTCGCCAATGCGGACGAAGCTCAATACGAGAGTCTATCAAAAGTAGCGCCAACCGTCACTTTCGATTCATTTGCTTCGCTGGATGACCGTATGCGTACATTGGGAGATCTGTTGAACAAAAAGCAGGAAGCGGAGGACTGGATTACCGCTCACCATACTGCAACGGATGACATGTGGAAAAAGCTCCGTGAGAACGGCCTGAAAGAAGGAGAAACCGCTACCGTCCTGACGATGTATCCGGGGAAAAGATTGTTTGTTATGGCCGGAGCCGGCCTTCCGCAATTTATTTATGAGAAAAACGGCTTTAAGCCCCTTCCCCAAGTAGCCAAAATGATCGAGGAAGGTCAAGGCTTCGTAGAAATTTCGAATGAGGTTCTTCCGGATATTGCCGGAGATCGGTTGTTCATCCTGACACCAGTGGCCGCTGATGCTCGAAACGAGTCCAATGAATTAATGAATAGCGCAATCTGGAAGAAGCTTCCGGCCGTTCAAGCTGGCAAGGTGTATGAATTCGATATTATGAAAGCGACAAGCGATGCGAAGTCCAGAGAATGGCTGACGCAAGAGCTACCCAAGCAATTGCTCAAATAATAGATTTAAGACAGCGGTCTTTCAACTCCGGTTGAAAGACCGTATTTATTTCTCTATAATGAATGATAACTATTCTCAATTATCATTTGTAAGAAAAGAGGAATGATGATGCCCTCCAACACTGCTCACTCTGACCTATTCCGCAGCCTCATGCTGTATTTGTCCCATATGGATTCCTTCACGATCCCGCCTGGCATTACAAGTGAAGAACAAATAACGGAGACCCATTGCCTGCTTATTATCGAACAAGGTGAAGGTACGATTTATCTAAACCATCTTTACTATACCTTCGGGCAAGACAGCTGTTTCTTGCTTCCCCCAGAGGCTTCCTTTCAATTCGATAACGGAGACAGCCAGAGTATACGTTACAGCTGCCTTTATTTTGAAGCTTATAAGCGGACTGGCGGTAAAGCGGCCGTTCCCTATTCCGACCCATTGATGAAGGATTTGATCGAGCTGCCCGCTCCTTCCGTCCCGCAGCTGCAAGAGCTGCTCCTTAAGCTTAAAGGCACCAATCTGCAAGCCGATGGCTACGGAACTCTTCAGCAGCAGCTTTACTTTCAACAGCTGTTTCTTTTGTTAATGGCCAGACCCTTACAGCAGCAATCTCTCGGCAAAACCTCCATGGTGGACAAAACTTTGCATTATCTTGATCAATGTTATATGGAACAAATTACAGTAAAAACACTGGCTAGCTTGGCGGAAATGCCGCCCTGGCAATACACGTCCCTATTCAAAGAACGAACGGGAAAACGTCCGCTCGATTATTTGGCTGAGCTGCGCATTGAACGCTCCAAGCAATGGCTAATCGAGTCAGATGAGCCCCTTCGCGATATCGCCGAACGGGTAGGCTTCAAGGACGAGTACTACTATAGCCGAAGATTTCGGCAGCTAAGCGGTGTTGCTCCCAGGCAGTATGCTTTGTCCATGAAGGGAAGCGATATTGTCATGGACTGGAGAGGCCATAAGGTCAGCATTCCGCCTGACCCGGAACGCATTATCTTTTACGGTGAAGCGCTCGGCGATATGTATGCACTTGGCCTCGTTCCCGTCGGCTGCTCCCTGCGTGATGCATCCGAGGAGCTGATATCAGCGATGGATGCGCCTCTCCCAGATGTCGGCAACCCGTTCAACGATCAGGCAGCTTCAGCTCTTGATCCGGATCTGATTATTAGTACGAGCGGCGAACAGGACTATGCCGCAATGTCGGCAATTGCTCCTACCTTGTCCTATAACAGCTGGGCGCCTCTCAGTGAGCGGCTGTCGACTTTAGGCAAATGGCTGAAACGTGAGCGAGAAGCGGTGCAATGGCTGGAACGCTATCAAAGCGGCTTGAACCGGATGTGGCAGGAGCTGTGTGACGATATTCGTCCTGGCGAGAGTGCAACTGTCCTCATCTATCATCGCGGCAGGCGGTTATTCGTTATGGGCAGCATTGGACTAGCCGTCAGTCTCTACCATCCTCAAGGCTTCAAGCCTGTTACCAAAGTGCAGGACATGCTGGACGCAGACCGGGCTTACAAAGAGATTGCCGAGCATAAGGTTCAGCAGTACGCAGGAGACCGGATATTTATGCTCGTACCAGACCGCTCCGATTCCCGTCAAGCGATGGACGAACTGTTAGCTGCTCCGGCATGGAACCTTCTCCCGGCTGCTCGCAACGGGCATGTCTATCTAATTGATTCCAAATGGAATAGCGGCGATGGATACACATCGGAAAAGCTGCTGCATTACCTGCCTCAACTGCTTCGTCAGGCTTAATCTTGCTGACTTCGTGAGAATGCTAGTTTGACTCATTTGCTTTTTCTTCACTATAATGACTTATAGAAAGACTTTCGTGGAGGTCTCCCATGACGGAACAGAATTACGAATTTGTCACGCGTATGATGGAAGCTTTCCAGCGATTCGGGAAGGCGGAATGGCGCAAGCAATCGATGTGGGGCATTAAAGCGAGCGAGGTTCGCGTTCTTCTATGCATCATAGACAGCGCCAGGAATAACCAGTCAGGCGCAACCGTATCCGAAATTAGCAAAAGGCTGCTGGTCACTTCCCCAACGGTAACCCAGATGGCAAACAGCTTAATTGCTCAAGGATATATTGAACGGGAAGCCGATCAGAACGACCGCCGTATTTTTTATTTAAAACTAACGGATAAAGGCGATGAAATCGCGCAGAAAATCAAAGAACGTTATCAATCTTACTTTGCCGGTTTAATTCAGCATCTGGGCCATGAACAAAGCGAGAATCTGATTCAAATTCTTGATCAAGTGTTTCAATATACCGATCAGGCACAACGAGACTTCAAGGATGATTTATAAAAAATGCGCTATCCAGAGCATTGTCCGGGAATAGCGCACTTTTTTTGATTTACATATTATTGAAGAGCCGGTTTCTTGACGGTCTCCTCTTTATTCGCCGTTTCCGCCTGCGGAGCGTTCGAGGAACGCAGCGGAATCTCCTTCAGGAAGAACACAAGGATAAATGCAACGACGAGCAGTATCATGCCGGATAGGAAGACGACAGTCAGCGTGTCGCTTAGTACGTTGCGAAGCAGCTCGATCGTCTGGTTAAACAGTGTAAGAATTGAATCGGGCAGCTTCGACTGCAGCTCCTTCAGCATCGGCTGATTAAGCAGCAGCTGCGGATTGAGAAATCCGGCAAATTGCTGCGCCGTCTCTGGATCAACCTGTGACAGGTCGGGACCTTGCCCGGATGCAACCGCATCCTCCAGTTTGCCTTTCATCGTTGAATTCATAATCGTTCCCAGAACCGCGATACCAATCGTACCGCCCAAGTTGCGGAACAGTGTAGAAGCGGCAGTCGCCACGCCTAGCTCGGATGGAGCGACAGCATTTTGAACCGTTAACGTGAACACCGGCATGGAAATGCCAAGTCCGATACCGAATACGATCATGCTGGCTACCGCTACCCCGATACTGTTCATAAAAGCCATCATCAGCATGCCGGCAACCATGAACGGCATTCCGATGAGGGCATATCTTTTATACTTGCCGGATTTCGATATCCAGTTGCCCGCAAGCGTACTGAGTACGATCATTGCGATGGACATCGGCATGTTTACGAAACCGGAAGCCGTAGGCGAAATGCCTTTTACCCCCTGTACGAAAAACGGCAAATACATCATTGCGCCCATCATCCCGGCGTTCATCAGAAAACCGATGGAATTGGACACGGTCACAATTCCGTTCTTGAACATGGAGAGCGGAAGTACCGGACTTTTCGCTTTCCTTTCCACTAGAATGAGAATCCCGATAAATACGACGGATGCACTAAGCAAACCGATAATTTCGAAGGACGCCCATTCGAACTTGCTGCCCGCCCAAGAAAAACCCAACAATAAAGAAATAATAGCTAAGGATAGGAAAAGCATACCCAAGAAGTCGATCGATTCGGCTTCGGCTTTTTTTGTTTTAGGGAACATCGACCAGATCATCGCCAACGCAACGATGCCGAGCGGCAGGAAGATCCAAAAGATCCATTTCCAATCCATATGGTCAACCATGAATCCGCCTAATGTTGGTCCAAGTACGCTGGAGAAGCCAAACACGGCCATCATAATGCCGGTCCACTTCGCCCGCTCGCGCGGTGCGAACAAATCTCCGACTGCTGTAACGGTTGCCGACATGAGAATACCGCCGCCGATGCCTTGAATCCCCCGGTACGTGATTAACTGATAAATATCATTTGCAGTACCGCACATAAACGCGCCAATCATAAAGACGACGATACCGAATAATAGAAACGGCTTCCGGCCGTAAATATCCGAAAGCTTGCCAACTAGCACAGTCGCGATCGTTGACGTTAACATATAAATGGTAATAACCCAGGAGTACAGCTCCATTCCTCCCAGAATCGCGATAATACGCGGCATCGCCGTGCTAACGATCGTCTGGTTGATCGCCGCAAAGAGCATGGCTGCCATCAATGCAATCATAATCGTAATTTTTTTCTTCTGTGTTAAATGCTCCATGATGATTTTCCCCTCTTCCTTCGGATGAATTAATGTACCTTTGGCAAAAATCTAATGCAGCCCTTATTAGATAGGTTGCCAATCTATATTTTTATTATAAAACAACTTTACTACTAAAACAACTGGAATTTATCGTAATCGCCTCTCAGAATAGCCATGTAGTAGAAGTTGTTGATGACCAGATCCTTATGCTTCCCGATGAAACGCATAATATCCCCGTCACTGATGTACGCGACAATCTCATTCCGGTCATTCACGAT
>NZ_CBVJ010000057.1 GCF_000513275.1 Paenibacillus gorillae
CCTTTGGCAAAAATCTAATGCAGCCCTTATTAGATAGGTTGCCAATCTATATTTTTATTATAAAACAACTTTACTACTAAAACAACTGGAATTAACCGTACTTGACAGCAGCAAAATTGAAGTTGACTAGCCCTGTGGGCTGTGCTATTTTACTCTACAATTACTTCTTCATTATTGAGGCCAATCACTGGGGAGGAACACCGATGCAGGCTCACGAGATCATGATCAGACAAGTCTACAAAGTGAAAGAATACGACCTCGTCAGGGATGTCGTTGAAAAATTCATCAAATATCAGATCAGCGGTCTGCCCATCGTGAATGACCGGAATGAGATTGTCGCGTACATCAGTGACGGGGATATTATGCGTTTCATCGGGAAGCATAAGGATCTGGTCATCAACAACTTCTACTACATGGCTATTCTGAGAGGCGATTACGATAAATTCGATGAACGCGCTTCCAAGCTGTTGGAGTCCAATGTCATGGACATTGCCAAACGGAAGGTCATTACTGTTGCCTGGAACGAGGAGATCGAGAATGTCGCCGCCCTGCTTGGTGAAAAGCATATTAAAAAGCTGCCCGTTGAGCGTAATGGCGTTCTGGTAGGGATCATTAGCCGCGGCGATGTGATCCGCAATGTTTTTAAAGAGAAGGATAAAGACAAACTTTGTTGACGTAAAAAAGCAACGCTCTTGCCGCTGCTGAGGCGGAAAAAGCGTTGTTTTCGATGTGGGATATTAATTTTATGCCTTGCCTTGCTTTAGGGCATGCTCTCAACTGGTTTTTAGTTGTTTTAGTTGTGGTCATAACCTTAACCGAAAAAAGCAGCCGGATATAACAATTCGCCTTTTGCACGGCTTAATGCCCCTTCGATAAGCTCATTCACCATAAAAACATCAGCCGGCACATCAAATTGCTTGAGCGTGAGTCCTGTCACTGGTTTGAAACCGAAACGCGGGTAATACGCCGGATGTCCGATCAGCAGTACAAGCCCGTGGCCCATTGCCCGGCATCTGTCTAGTCCTTCCTGCATTAACGCGCTGCCGATGCCTTGTTTTTGGTACGTTGGACTAACCGCCAGAGGTGCCAGCACCATAACTTCTTGCCGCAGCTCTTGATCAACCAAGGCTGCCCCGCTGATTAACAAGTGACCAACGATTTCTCCGCCCTGCTCCGCTACAATCGACAGCTCGGGCACAAAATTTTCCGACTTCCTAATCCTCTCCACCATCTGGGACTCCTCATCCTGATTGCCAAAAGCAGCATCATGCAGAGCATAAACGGCGTCATAGTCCTGCGGACTTTCTGTTCGAATGTTCAATTGCGGGCGGCCTCCTTCCAAAACCTTACTCCTATAATAAGGCTTATTCGGTTTCTATGTCATCTTGTGTTCTATACGGTTGTACGATAGTTCATCC
>NZ_CBVJ010000058.1 GCF_000513275.1 Paenibacillus gorillae
GCGAAGATCGGTTCGTTAATTTGCGAACCCGTTTCGCTAATTAAAATTTAGTGGGGTTTGTAGGTCCTAGTTCTTGCCACTCGTGTTTAGTGGGGGCAGTTTGTTAGGAAGTGGTTCGGGGACTGCCGGTTTGTTGGTTTGTCGGTTTGTCGGTTTGTTGGTTTCTTAGGTTACTCGGTTGCTCGGTTGCCGGGGTGCCGGGGTGCCGGGGTGCTCGGTTGCTCGGTTGCTCGGTTGCTCGGTTGCTCCGTTGCTCCGTTGCTCCGTTGCTCGGTTGCTGGATTGCTCGGTTTCCAGTTCGCTGGTTTATAAAAAAACCTGCGAGGTGAGAACAAACTCTCACCTCGCAAGGTTTCACACATTCTATTACTTCGCTTTGATCGGCTCGATCGATACTGGGACGTGGCCGTAGCGCGGGTACTCGCGATCGACGGGAGCCGCCCATTGCACTGCATTGGAGATGACTTTGCGTACATCCGTGTTGTAGTAAGTCGGGTGCGTCTCATGACCTGGACGGAAATAGAAAACCTTGCCGTTGCCGCGCGTATAGCAGCAGCCGCTGCGGAACACTTCGCCGCCCTCAAACCAACTCACGAATACAAGTTCATCCGGTTGCGGGATATCGAAGTGCTCGCCGTACATTTCCTCTTGCTCCAGCTCAATATATTCGCCGATGCCTGCGGCAATCGGATGTCCCGGATTCACAACCCACAGACGCTCCTTCTCGCCGGCTTCGCGCCATTTCAGATCACAGCCCGTGCCCATCAGCTTTTTGAAAATTTTCGAGAAATGACCAGAATGCAGCACAATTAAGCCCATTCCTTGCAAAACACGGTTATGCACGCGTTCCACGATCTCATCTTGTACATCGCCATGTGCCATATGTCCCCACCACAGAAGAACGTCTGTACCGTTAAGCACTTCTTCCGTCAAACCATGCTCCGGATCGTCAAGCACTGCATACGTAATGTTGACATCACCGGTAATGCCTTCGCCAATTGCCTGATGAATGCCGTTCGGGTAAATTTCCGTTACTTCAGGATTCGTTTTCTCATGCCGGAATTCATTCCATATCGTTACGTTCAACTGCTTTGCCATTTCTCGTCAATTCCTCCTATGAATGATCAAATGTTCCGTATAGTTAACATTCTAATCAATTGCGGCGGCCTGACCAATTCCAGATTACATCTTATTATTACGGTATTCTGTTGTATAATGAAACAAAAGGGATGTTCGAGAGGAGCTGCCATGTATCCTGAGCTGCAATATGAAAAGGTTACTTATCAGAACCCGCTGCTAGCGCTGCGAATATGGAGGATCGATGCTCTGGAGCGTACGCCGGAGGCTATTCAACGACAGACAGAAACGGATTGGCAGGAGAAAAAATACGTCAAATGGCATTATCATAAAGAAATCGAATTTGTCTATATCGTCCAAGGTCAGCAAACTGCATTTTGCCCGGATGAAAAACTGGTACTTAATGCGGGCGATGTTGCGATTTTCGGCTCTAACGAGCCCCACACGACAATGCCAACCGATCTTCAGCTCAGCTATTATGTCTTTCAAATTGACCTGCAAAACTATTGGGATCAGAGTACGATGAACAGCATGAAGCGGTTTTCCGAAGTGCTTCGCCCGCTTAGCTCGCTCAATTATGTATGCCGGGACAATCCGGAAGTCCGCCAACGGATCGGCCATCTCATTAAAGAGATACACGATGAAATGGAGCGTGGAGAAGAAGGCCATGATCTTGCCGTTGCTGCCATGTTCAAGCAAATCTTGATGCTTCTAATTCGCTATGATCATAAACGCTGTCTTCACTATAATGATAACCCGATGCTGCAGCGGATGCAGCCTATACTTGATTACGTGGATCAGCATTTGAGCGCCAAAATCTCCATATCTGAGCTGTGCAGCCGAATCAATATGAGCTATACCTATTTTATCAAGCAATTTAAGTTAACCGTTGGCATGTCCTTTACTGACTTTCTGGCCTATAAGCGGATCAAACGAGCTGAACAGCTGCTTCTGACAAAAAACTTAAGCATCGCCGAGGTTGCCGCAGCCGTCGGCCTATCCAACATGGGACATTTCTACACGATGTTCAAACGCTACAATGATTGCTCCCCCGGCCAATTCAAGGAACGGTTAAGCGCGCCATTCCAGACTTTTTAAACAATCGATAGAGTGAAACCTTTAATTCGACAAAACCGTCTAATAAACAACAACGTATAAAGGAGAAATTGAAAAATGGCATCATTCAAATCTTTCTGTGTGACGCTTCTGTCTCTGTCCATCGCTGTAACCGCTTCCGGTTGCGGCGGAGCAAACGGCAACAATAGCCCTAGTGCAGAATCGACACCACCAGCCATTACGGCATCTCCCGACACGACAGAACCGCCAGCTCCAACAGATAACAATATGCCCAACGAGCCCTCAAACAATCCGGAATCCAAGGCAACTACAGCCCCGATTCCCGAGTCCGAGGCAACATTAGAATCATCTGCTAAGCCAACGGAACAACCTGAAGCAACGCCCAAAGCTACTAAAAAACCTGTTGCTTCGGAGAAGCCGCAAGCTTCCAATAAGTCGTCTGCTTCGCCAACACCTATACCAACGCCTACTCCAACGCCAATTACAAAACCATCGGCAACAGCAACACCGTCACTGGCACCATCGGACAAGCCGTCCGTTGAACCTTCGGACAAGCCAACCACTATGCCGTCTGCTGAACCATCAACCAAACCTTCCGAGAAGCCGGCAGATTTAATTACGGTAGCCGATATTGTCGCTAAAATAAAAGAAACCGTTCAGTTTGGTTCTCTCGTCGCTATTGAAGGCGATCAAATCAAAGAATTCTATGGTATCGAGCCAGCTGAGCAGCTTGACGAAGGCAACTTCTATCAGGCGATGATTACGATACAAGCAAGTGAATTTTCAGTCGTGAAGCTGAAATCAGACAGCGATTATAAAGCAGTCGCTGCCGGTTTCGATAAACGAGCAGAAATGATCCAAAAAGCATTCGAGAACTATCTGCAGGATCAGTATGAGCTAGCGAAAAACTATCAAGTTATTCGCAGCGGCGACTATGTACTTTTCTCCGTATCAATCGAACAGAATAAAATCAAAGAAGCATTTCAAAGCTTTTTTGCGAAAAAATAAATAGAAGAAAGGCGCCGATTGGAGTCGGCGCCTTTCCTTTTCAAAGCTAACTCGGCATTGCTTGTCTAGCCGCTGGTTTTCGGTTAACCAAATAGATACTGGCGAGGATGCATACCAAACCGCCAAGCAGCGAGAACGTAAACGGCTCATTAAAGAACAAAGTGCTGATCAGAATAGCGACGAGCGGAATTAAAAACGTAAAAGACGACATCCGGCTCGCCTCGCCGGAATTCATCAGCTTATAAAAGACGATCCAGCCAATGGCAATGACAAACACGGAAATAAACAACAGGTTAAAAATAAATTGCGGTCTCCAGTTCACATCCGACCAGCTCTCAATGAAGGAGCCTGCTCCGGTCATCAACAACCCGCCCACTGTCAGTTGAATAGATACGAGCCAGATCGAGTCAACCCGGCTGCTTACCTTTTTCACATAGACTGTTCCAAGCGCCCAACTTAGCCCTGAGCTAAGCGCAAGCATGATGCCCGTCATCGACAGATGTCCGCTTAAGCCGCCTGCACTCATTACGCCTACACCTGCAAAGCCGAGAATGAGGCCAACAATTTTCATCCCGTTCATCATTTCCCCCAGCCACAGCCATGAAAACAGACCGACGAGCACCGGCTGCAGAAACACGATAGCGGAAAAGAGTCCAGCGGGCAAATAATGAATGCCAATCGTCTGCAACCCATAGTACAAGACAACATTAAACAACGTGGAAATTAAGTAAATTGAACCGTTTTTCCTTAATTGCAGCCGTTTATATCTTGGAATAGCCACGACCAGAAGCAGCAGACCGCCGATCAGCGTCCGTACGCCAGAGAACAATATTGGTGGCATGTCCTGCAGTGCCTCTTTGGTGAGCGGCCAGTTAATTCCCCATACGATGACTAAAAAAGCTATAAGCATTGCGGTTTGAAGCCTTGTTAACGTACCCATGTTGAATAGTTCCTCCTGATGCGAAATGCGCAAATCTATTTACTCCGGTTCCCATCATACGCCTCTTTTTAAAAGTGCGCAATTTAGGATTTGGATATAGGTAGCAAACTATGCTATTTTTGTAGATAGGAAGAATAGGAAAGCTAGAAAGATATATAGGGAGAAAAACATGCTCAAATACAACTTAGGCCTGGTTCGCCAAGGCTCTCGAATTTTATTGCTTAACCGGGAGCGTTCATCCTGGATGGGCTGCTGGAATGGTGTTGGAGGAAAGCTGGATAAAGGGGAGTCAGCCCGTTCCTCTATGGAGCGAGAAATCGCCGAGGAAACCGGAATCGCTCCGGAAGCCTTTCACAGTCTTCATTTCAAAGGAATGATCACCTGGACTTCGGTAAGCGGCACCGATTTTGGCGGTATGTATGTATACGTCGCGGAGCTGCCTGACGATTATCGGTATGAAACGCCACGCAAGACAGACGAAGGCATATTGGACTGGAAGGAAATTTCTTGGATCATGCATCCGGACAATCAAGGCGTCGCCTCGAACCTGCCAACCTGTCTAATGAAATTGCTTGAAGACGAACGCTGCTACAACCATCACAGCATATTCGACAACGACGACATGGTGGAGCAAATTTCAACGGAAATCGAGTCGGTTATTGAATATGACGAGGAACGGAGACAGAGCTATTTAGAGCGTTTTAAGCTGGAACGCAGCCAATCCGTTGCTATAAAAGGAGCGATTTAATATGTCTTCCCATCTCTTATCGGAACAAGCGCTTCGGTGGGTGATAGATGCCGTTCATCCCGATGCAACCGTTCTGGCGGTCAAAAGGCTGTATGGCGGTGTATCCTCGCCTGTCCATAGCCTGACTCTGTCAATAGACGGGCAACAGCGGGATTACGTGCTTCGTCAAATTGATAATAAGGAATGGCTGCAGGAGCAGCCGGACTTAACGTTCAGGGAGGCTGAAAGCCTTCGCCGGGCATCCGGAATAAGCGGCGTCGCCATCCCAGAGGTCATTGCCTTAGACGAGACAGGCAGCAGCTGCGGTATGCCGGCTTTGCTGATGACCAAATTAGATGGCGAGGTTGTTCTAGAGCCTGCTAACCTGAAGCACTGGGTGGACGGGCTGGCTGAGACGCTCGCAAAGCTGCATAGCGGTAGCAGCAGTGATTCAACTGGATTCCCATGGACGTTCGCCGCTTACAGTGATGCATCAAAGCTGGATACTTCATTGTGGTCGAAACATCCTGAAGAGTGGCAAGAAGCCGCTCGTATCGTTCTCGGCCCCCCGCCAGTCACTGATATGCAATTTATTCACCGGGATTATCATCCGGCAAACGTTCTATGGCATGAAGGAAAAGTGAGCGGCGTTGTAGACTGGGTCAACGGCTGCCTCGGACCTGCAGGCATCGATGTCGGCCATTGCCGGGCCAATCTGGTGCAACTGTATGATGTACAGACAGCGGATGATTTTTTGACTGCATACCAAGCATACAGAGGTGATTCTTTTACCTATCATCCCTACTGGGATCTGGTGACGGTGGCCGATTTTTCCGATGGAGAGACACCCGAAGTTTATGAGGGCTGGACAGCACTTGGCATGAAAGGATTAACACCTCAATTGATGGCAGAGCGGTTGGACAGCTATGTGATTAGTCTGATGAATCGTGTGCGAGGATAGGTTCAGACTTGGCAATTAAAAAACCTCTCAGCAGCTAAATTCACTGCAGAGAGGTTCACGCCTAATAGTATATTTTCTCATCCCGCTTCTCCTTCAATATTTCAACCGCTTCACGGAACCGCAAGGAGTGAACGATTTCCCGCTCCCGCAAATATTTCAAGCCGTCCTGCAGATCGACGTCATCCGTCATGTCGATCAGCCATTGATAGGTCGCTCTCGCCTTCTCCTCCGCTGCGATATCCTCATACAAATCAGCGATAGGATCTCCCTTGGCTTGAATATAGGCAGCCGTCCATGGAACGCCTGCGGCATTCTGATAGAACAGCGCATTATCATGGGATACGTATGTATCCCCCAGCCCTACCGCCCTCATCTGCTCCGGCGTTGCATCCTTGGTCAGCTTATAGACCATGGTGGCAATCATCTCTAAATGGGCGAATTCCTCAGTTCCAATATCCGTAAGTAATCCAATCACTTTATCCGGGATCGTATACCGCTGGTTCAAATAACGCAAAGCCGCTGCGAGTTCACCATCCGCCCCGCCGTATTGCTCCAGCAGAAATTTCGCCATCAAAGGGTCGCATTTGCTGACGCGGACCGGGTACTGCAGCTTCTTCTCGTAAACCCACATTCCGAAATCCTCCTCACTGTTGCAAGCTGACAAGCGGAGATAGGCAGGCTACACCTGCCACGGCCATGGAGTGTCCACCCATTGAAAAGGCGTACCTGAGTAACTTTGTCCAAAGTTTTTCAACGGACCATAACGCGATTCATAGTTATAGGCGATCTGCTGCCTCACTTGGGCACAATGATTGTACTGCTGAATGGCATTGGTATCATTCGGGTGTGTGTCCAGATACAAATTCAATTCCACCAAAACGAAATCGATGGCCTGCAGTTCATGCAGCAGCTTATAAAATTCGCTGTCCATCGTTTTTGACACTAGGCTTCACCCTCACCTTCTGCTTTCTTCGTGCGCTTGGATTCGTACGAACTGAATAATGCTGGCCATAACGTGCCATATCGCAGCGCTTCATGCGGACTGAATTGCGGCCAGTTCGGCGGCTGAAATGGGATAAACAGCTGTGGTGGTGTACTGTAGCTTTTTACCAAAATGGGCGGACAAGGATCAAACGGACCCACAAAAGGCTTATAGTACCGGACCTGCTCGTTCTGGGACACGAACAAAGCCTCCTCTCGTAATACGCTTCCGTGCAGTATATGAGACGCTGCTTGACCAAAAGAACCGCCAATACAGGGGTCAAACTGCAGTGCTCCTCTTACTTCTGCTCTTATCTGTAACAAAAAAACAGCCTGACTCCTCAAGAGTCAAGCTGTTTTCGAACATTCAATTTGTCTTATTGTTCCGGGCTAGTCGTCCGTTTAATGAAGAAGGACAACACAAGCGCGACAACCGCAAAACCAAACCCGACCAAGAAAGCGTTATGAACACCGGCTACCATAGCTTGCGGCCATAGCGCCTGGTTCAATGGATCGCCCGATTCGGCAAGAAACTTTTCTTGACCGGAGGACATGATCCCAATAAACAAAGCAACGCCAATCGCTCCTGCTACTTGCTGAAGCGTATTAAGAATAGCCGTACCATGCGGATAATACCGGCTTGGCAGCTGATTCAAGCCGTTCGTCTGAGTTGGCATCATAATCATCGAAATCGCGACCATAATGCAAATATGCAGCAAAATAAATGTTGGCTTTGTCGTCTCCACCGTCACTCTTGTAAAGAAGAACATGACGATAGTCAGGAATATTGTTCCTGGGATGACGAGCGCACGAGGTCCAAATTTATCGAACAATTTGCCTGTAAGCGGAGAGATCAAACCGTTGAGCAAGCTGCCTGGCAGCATGATCAATCCGGATGCGAATACGCTGAGCAATAACGCGCCTTGGAACAGGAACGGCAGCAGCGACATCGTCGAGAACAACGTCATCATCATAATGATGAGAAGAATCGCTGTTAGCGTAAACATCGGGAAACGGAAAGCGCGCAGATCCATTAGCGGTTCTTTTACGCGAAGCTGTCTCCATACGAATAGGAGCAGTGCAACGATACCAGCAGCCAGCGTTCCGTAAACTTCAGGACTGGACCAGCCTCCGCCGCCTTCACCGGAGCTGCTGAAGCCATAGACGATACCGCCAAAGCCGATTGTGGACAAAATAATTGAAAGAATATCCACTTTCGGTTTCGTTGGCGTTGATACATTTTTCAAGTAAACGAAAGCAAAAATGATTGAAAATACAGCAAAAGGCAATACGAGGTAGAACAGCCACCGCCAGCTAAGCGAGTCGAGAATAAGACCCGACAGTGTTGGTCCGATAGCCGGTGCGAACATAATGACAAGTCCGATACTGCCCATCGCCGCTCCGCGTTTTTCCGGCGGATATAGCACGAGAATCGTATTCATCATTACCGGTAGCATAAGTCCGGTACCTCCCGCTTGAAGCAAGCGGCCTACCAAAAGCATGGAGAAGCCCGGCGAAATACTGCACACGAGCGTTCCAACCGCAAATAAAATCATAGCCCCCAAAAACATTTGCCTGGTCGTAAACCATTGCACGAGTAATGCTGAAGCCGGAACGAGAACACCAACTACGAGCATATACCCCGTTGAAAGCCATTGAAGCGTAGAAGCCGTTACATTAAGCTCTTTAACCAGCTCCGGAAAAGCGATCGTCAACAGTGTTTCATTAAGTATGGAAAAAAAGGCACCGATAATTAGTGAGATTAATATCGGCAATCGCTTCACATTACCCAAATCAACAGATGACGGAGCTGCTGCTGCACTTGCAGAATTCACATGATTTCCTCCTATCTCTATAATGGGTAATTATAGTATATCCACCATGGTGTTTCAAACATTTTCAAGCTGTATTGGGGCAAATTATTCGTTTTCGAATCCCGTTTTCAAAGCCTGTAATGCTGAATCGGCACGAGGCCATCCCGTATAAAAGGCCAAATGCGTGACCGCCTCCGCCAGCTCCTCTTCGGAAATACCGTTTTCCTTAGCCAGCTTAAAATGATAATCCAACTGCTTCACGTTTCCGCCAGTCATAAGTGCAGAGACTGTAATCAAGCTTCGTTCCCTCAGCGACAGCTCGCTTCTGCGCCATACCTCCCCGAACAGCACCTCTTCTGTATATTGCACAAAAGCTGGCGCGATCTTACCATAAGCTGCGCTGACAGAGGTCGCGATTGCCTTGTGTTTATTGGGCTTATTTTTAATCCGAACCAGTTCTTCGTCCTCTAACCCAAGTCGTTGTCCCGATATCCAATCGGGTTTGGTGTCGATCATTTGAGCCTCTCCCTTGCCGAAAGTCCAATTCTCCAGCTCCGACTCCGATAATAGGGCAAATACATCATTCGTAGAAATACCACAGGCGGCCGCGATCGAATCAGACAACTGCCTGTATAAGCTGCGCTTCTGCTCAATCGTTCTTCCCGGCCCGCATGTGATCTGAATGTACAACAGCCGCTCCGATCTAGTCACATCCAAATATCGCGGATCATAAATAAATTCTGAAGTTTTGTGGCTGTGAAATACCTGGAAGCAATCATCAGCTGGGACATGAAATTGATCAATCAAAGCAGTCTGAATATTTTGGCTGACGGCCGCCAATTCCACCTCTTTATATTGTCCTTCTACATAATCGATGCGTACAAACGGCATGTGAAATCCCTCCTCTTTATAGTAGCTTTATTTTACAGCAGCATTCTTCATCTATATAATGGATTAATTCAAACATCTCGATCAATATTATGAATGAAGCGAGGTCATGCCCATGGATTTGAAAGAATTAATCGCATTCCGGACCATCGTTGAAGAAGGCACATTTTCCAAAGCGGCTGCCAAGCTGAACTACGCACAATCGACGATTACCAATCAAATTCAACGCTTGGAGAAGCAGCTCGGTTTTGCACTGTTCCAGCGAGGCTGGGAGGCTGAACTGACTGCGGCCGGGCGCATCTATGCCGAGGAAGTGCAATCGCTTATCCGGCACTGGCAGTATGCAGAGGATATGGCCAAATCGCTGGAAAAGGAGGAAATCGGCACTATTGCCATCGGGGCCGTTGAACCCGCAGCAGCCACATTACTTCCCGGCGTTTTGAAGCGGCTGGCAGCAATCAAGCCTGCTATCAGTTGCAATGTGACGGTTGCCAATACAGATGCTTTGCTGCAAGGCGTAAGGGATCGCAGGCTTGATTTTGCCATTTGCGGGGATCATCCGTTACGAAACGGACTTCACTTCGAGCCGCTCTATACGGAAGAGCTATCATTTATTGCAGACGATATGCATCCTCTGAACGGCCGGACATCGCTTTCCCTTTCTGATCTGCTGCCATACCCGCTTCTTGCTGGCGGAGACAACTGCCTGTACCATATCCGGCTAGATAAGGAATTGTCCGCTCTGCCGTCACGTCCCTTGACTCATACCGTCACGCAATTGTCGCTTCTTCCTTCATTTGTCCAAGGCTGCAGCTGGATTAGCGCCACTCTTGCTTCATTACCTTTGCCAGATGGTATTCAGAGACTAGATGTATCCTTGGCAGATCCGACTATCTCCATCGGCCTTCTGCATCAGCGGGAACCGAATTATTTATCCGCTACTAAGCGCAGTGTCATCGAGCTCATCAAGGAACAACTCGGAAAATAAGATTAGCTTTTTCTTATCGCAGTTACCTGTGCCGGAGTTGTTACGTTTCTCTGAAGTGCTGACAAATACCGGTATTGCCGTTATTTTTCCCTAAATATTCCTTGACAGGAATATTCCAAATAACATATATTCAATACAGATTACAATTACCTCATGAAGTTCAGCGACCCATATTGAATGGAGGTCATCGATCATATGAACCAAGAAGTTACCGATTTCATAAACGCCGTGGAACAGCCTTGGCAAGTTGAGGTATGCAATCGGCTTCGCCAGTTGATTCATGAACAGGTACCATCCATTGAGGAGCGGATCCAATACCGCAAGCCTCATTTTTTGAAAAACGGCAAATACGCTGCGGTTGTAGCCCCCGCTAAAGGCTGGGTTAGCTTTGCTATTTTTAACGCGTCGGAGCTTCATCCTCCCGACGGCTTGTTTGAGGATGGTCCGCCAGAGCGACGAACCGTCAAAATCCGTGAAAAAGATGCTGTCGATTATGATTTGCTTGCGGAATTGTTTAAGCAAGCTTCCGGCCCTCTATAGGCAGGGACAGCATCTCTTTAAATTATTCAGTATGGAGTAGGATCACGTTATGAATTCGACTACGTTCAATGCTCTTTCAGAGCCTAACCGGCTGCATATCGTCGAACTTCTGCGTGACGGACCGTTAACCGTCGGAGAAATCGCCGACCGCCTTGGCCTTAACCAGCCTCAAGTTTCTAAGCATCTGCGTGTGCTGAGCGATGTCGGGCTCGTAGAAGTTCAACCGGTTGCCAATCGGCGGATTTACAAGCTGCGCTCCCATTCATTCGAGGAAATGAATGACTGGCTGTCCTCCTTCCGCAAAGTTTGGGAGGATCGCTTCGATCGGCTCGATGATTATTTGCAGAAGCTGCAGCAGCAAAAACAAAAACCGCCAGAGGATGGCCCTTAAACTGGCCATTCCTATTTTTTAGCAGGTATGGAGAGGGAGGTTGCAAAGGATGAGTACGGCTACACGAAATTTATTGCTGCTTGGTGACAATGAGAAAGCCGAATGGCATCCGCTGGAGCCTGCACGGCAGCAGCTTGCTGAGCTGCTAGGCGAAGCTTTTCAGCTTAACGTTACCGAAGATTACAATGCTTTATCCGGCTTGTCTTCCGTGGCAGTAGATGCCGTTGTGTCCTACGCGGACTGCTGGAGCCGCAGTATTGAACCCGAGCAAGCAGCTGGACTTCTCAGCTACGTTGCCGGAGGCGGCGGTCTGCTCGTCATCCACAACGGGATTTCACTCCAAAACAGTTATGAGCTTGCGCAGCTTATCGGCGGCAAATTCACAACTCACCCTGACTACCAGACGCTCCACTACTACAGATCAGCACCGGAGCATCCGCTGCTGCAAGACGTGTCTGACTTTACGGTCGACGAGGAGCCTTACATGTTCGAATTCGATTCCTTTGCTCCGCGCAACGTCTTTCTCGAATACGAATTTGAGGGCAAGCGTTATCCGGCAGCCTGGGAGCACCGCTACGGGCTAGGCAGAGTCGTATACTTGCAGCCGGGACATTGCGAGCCAAGCTTCAAGCCGGAAGCTTATCGGCAGTTAATTAGAAACAGCGCGAGCTGGGCGGCGGGAAGCCGCTAGAAGCAGGAAAAAGTGCTTAAAGGCAGTTGTCGCCTTTAAGCACTTTTTTTATAAGTGAACCCACTTACCTGTATTCGTAGGCTCCCATGTCGGGCTTGCCCTTAATACGTTTCCCTTCGATATCCCGCTTATAGCCGAGTGAGGTCCCTGCATTTATTGCTGGACTTTGAGCTCCCAAACGGAAATCTCCGCCTTCCAGGCTTCTGAATTGAGGGTCTCCAACGAGATCCCCTTGACCAAGCGGGTAGCCTACTGGATCCCCTGTACCGTCAAAAAAACAAATTATAGCTGTGAGGATAATTATAAAACTTGTAAGAATAGGACCCGTTCAATACTTTAGCTGCAGGGGAATAGAAAATATTGTTGCGTATGTTCAGCCAGCTGTCTTCAGGATCCGGCCCCTCCTCCCGGTAAAACAGCACCGTAAAGAGCGCTGTCACATTAGACGTTTTTGTACGCACCACCGTATTGTGTTCCACTGAAAAGTCAGATGGTGTTACCGTCGTATCAAAAGCAATAAATTGTTGGTAATCATCGCTAACGTTCTGGTAGACTGCGACTTGGCTGGCACGCGTCTCCGTCACCTCGATAAAGCCTTGCGAGCCGGACGAAATATTGTGATGAATAGATATATTGGTCTTATCGTTTATATAGCCTTCGATTTCAATGGCTCCGCCATCTGCTCCATACGGGCTGTCTGTAGAACGGCAGTTGATGAAATGATTGTATGAGACCTCGGCGTTGGAATGGTTTAGACTGACACCAATGGCTCCATAGGACTGCTCTTGATCCGAGTATGCGATCACAAGATCATGGAAGTCATTCCGTGTAATCGTCGTATGCAGACCATATGTCTTGACACCAACCCCTACACCGCTGAACTCGCTATTTGTCACCGTGACATGATTAGCGTCCTGTTGAATCAATACCGCTCCGCTCTCCATATAGCTGTTAGCGTTCCAATGTTCGATCACTGCCGTATCGCGAAAATCCAAACCATCAATGCGAACGTAGCTGCCCGTTATGACCAGCGCATGCAAACCGCCTGTATTAGAGAAGGAGGGTTTGTTCCCGTCTTTATACCGGGTTAATACAATTGGCTTGCTAGGATTCCCTGATGAGGATATCGTAACAGTTCCTGTGTAGACAGAATTCGCAGCGAAATGAATCGTATCGCCCGGGGCAAAGCTTCGGCTGTTTATCGCTTCAAGCGACTTCCAAGGCTGCTCCTTTGAGCCTGGGCCTTCATCGCTCGCTGCTGAATTTTTGCTGTCAACGTAATAGCTCGACCCGGTTTGCATTTTCCCGCCAACCAGGAAGAGGACAGCGGCCGTTAGCACGCAAACTGCCACTAAAGTGAATCCTAATTTCATTCAGATGTCCTCCCTTGCCCGTTACTGCGCTGCAATAAAAACGATTCAATTTCCAGTTCATCAGGAACCGAGCTTTGTGCTCCCCTGCGTGTGACTGCTAGCGCAGATGCCGCTGAAGCATAAAGCAGCGCACTCAGACGGTCCTTCGCCTTGCTCAAGGCTGATGTATAGGCTCCAATAAATGTGTCGCCTGCAGCTGTCGTATCCAAGGCTTCGACTTCGAACGCCGGCTGATGAACAGCAGTACCTTTATCATTCATATAGAAACAGCCCTTGTTGCCTAATGTTATAACCACATGGCGCACGCCTCGACTAACCAGCAGCGAAGCAGCATTCGACGCTTCATAGACATTGGCAACCGGCTCTCCTGTTACTGTCTCTGCCTCCGTTTCATTCATAATAAGCGTATCGATCAAAGGCAAAGCAGTTGCTGTCAGCTTATGCGCAGGAGCTGCATTATACAGGACTGGAATTCCCCGTTTATCCGCCTGCACCATGAGATAAAGATTAGTTGACCAGGGAATCTCGTTCTGCAGCAGGAGCATTCCCGCCTGATTCAGTCTTTCTTCCGGAATGTCCTGCTCTACAAAAAGACCATTGCTTCCGGGCGAAAGCACGATCGTATTTTCACCCGAAGCATTGACAGTAATGAAAGCCATGCCTGAGCTGCCTGCCTTATCAATCACCCATTCCGTCTGAATTCCCACTTCACGAAGGCCTGTTAGCAGAGTTTCACCAAAAGTGTCAGTACCAACGGCACCAAGCATGACGACTGGACTTCCCGAACGAGCAGCGGCTACCGCTTGATTGGCTCCCTTTCCACCTGGATGGTAGGCTGTACCCAAGCCGATAATCGTCTCGCCTGGAGCCGGGAAAGCCTGAACACCGTTTACGATATCCATATTGATGCTGCCTGCAACCATGATCGTACCCCGCATCATCGTTATACTCCTTTTATCGAAAAGCCGTTATAATGGGTATGGCTTCCGTTCATTGTGGCGAATCCGACTTGACCGCTTAAGTATGGACGGTCATCATCCTCATATGTGACTAGCTCAACCCCCTCATGCTCGATTACAATCCGGTTTCCAATGACGGTCACGCTAATTGGACAGCCTTCTTCCGCTTTCCAAGGCAAATCGGTTTCGCATAACATCGTGTAGCCGTTGTCGTTTTTAAGCAATTGAAGCTTGCCGTTTGATCCAAGGCCTGCAGCATAGGAACGAATACCGCCTTGAACCCTGAACAGCATATAATGTCCCTCGCCCAGTTTGGGAATGATTTCGGTTTCAAACCGGTAGTCCGTCCAATCTAAATCACCGGTATAGCATTCTGCCGAGCCTGCAGAATAGCTGCCGCTAAGCTGCCCCTCCTCCAGTGTCCACAGCCCTCTCAAATAAGTAAACTGACTAATCTCCGTGTGCAGGCTGTTCCAAACCTCTAGACGTTCTTTTGCAAAGTCGATCGCATAGTCGGGCTTCCCTTCAAAGGAGAAATCATCGACATAAGCGACTAGCATCGACATCCAGCCTTCCAGCGGAACAAATTCGATACCCGCTTCTTCCAGACATACACCGGATAAGAATGGAATGTCATAGCTCAGCTCATGCCAAGCACCTGGCTCCAGCACCACTGGCTCCCCGTAATACCGCTTATTTTCATTACCATCCATCACATACAACGAAGCTTTTACGGAAATCGCTGCATCCTGCGGATTTAACACCTTAGCCCGAATACGCTGTCCCGGGTACAGAATTGGAGAGAAGCTCGGATCGTATCGGCTGTCGTTAAAATCATGCGGCCGGTAATACGTTTGATGGTACAGCCTGTAGGCATGCCCGCCCTGCACTTTGTCGAACATCACTTTCAGCGATCTAATGCCGGAAGCTGCTTGCTCATCCGAATTTTCAATCGATGCAGTGACATGAGTTTCGTCGGTAGTGGCCGTTCTCATTGCATGCGTAGAGCCTGGATATTCGAAGTGAAATTTCGCTCCATTCCCCATTAAAATCGCCTTCCACTCCGAAGGCATCTCTTCTCCAGCAATTAAATAGCCAAAGCGGGAAATATACGCCGCACACCAAGGCAAATCAAGTATATTCAACGTTCCAATTACACTTGAGCAGCAAAGAAAGTCGTTGATCGGTTTTCTCCACTCCTCTCCAATCTCACTCAGACCGGCCCATATTCCCATAATGGCCCCAACATTCCCCGCATTGCAGTCGGTATCCCAGCCGCACATATTACAAATATTGAGCGTGCGAGAGAAATCGCCATTGCCATACAATAAAGAAAGAATAATGACCGCCGAATTCGGAATGATGTGGCAATGACCCGGATATTTATCGTAACCGAAGTGGGATTTCACAAAAGCAAAACCGTCATGCCAATTGGCGCTATTGTTCTTATGAAACGCTCGAACAGCAGCTGTCATTCTCCGGTATTCGCAATCCTCCGGCAGAACAGACAAACCAGCGTCGATGATTTCATCTATCGTAGTTGCGGTGTATGCAGCAGAGACGGCCGCCGCGATGAACATACCACCGTATATCCCCTCGCCGTCATGAGAGACACTCGCTGCCTTAGCGGCATACTCTGCGGCCAGCTCCGGATTTCCAGGAACGATCATGCCCCAGACATCGATGAAAATCTGTCCGCCGATTTGCTCTGCAACGGCGATTCCGTTCTGCTTGACCGATCCTGAATCTGGCGCCATAATACCATGTTTCATATTTTCATAGGCAGTATGCTCTGTTGAGATGCCATAACCGCCCCACCAATAAAAGCCGTGACCATCCGGCGCATAATTGAGCCAGGTTAAGCCGATTTCTTTAGCAGACAGCTCCCTTGTGTACGTGTAGTCTTCAAGTGCCCGAAGGAAAAATAGCGGTCCGTTCGTATCGTCATCAGCGGCAAAATTCCGAAAGCTATGCACATAACCCGTCATTTCTCCGAAAGCTCTTTTCAGTTTTTCATAGCTCCAATTTTCTACATTGGCTCCATGACGGACACCGATTACTTTACCCAGCCAACCGGCATAGGTGCGTTCTATATAATCTTTCTTAATTACGCTCTTTCTCATGTTCAAGACGGAAGTCTTCTCCATGCTTCTCTCTCCTGTCATTCTCTATTTATTTAATTCCTGAAAGTTTGATACCCTGCATAATATATTTTTGGAAAATAAGCATCAGGACGATCGGCGGTATAGAGGCAATCGAAGCTGCGGCCATAATGTAATGCCATTCTGTATTCCGTTGCGATTTAAAAAACATAATCAATTGATTAATCTGATAGAGAGACGGATCTGATATCGTCATAACCGGCCAGAGGAACGAGGACCAGAACCCGAGAAACACATTTATGCCCATAATGACGAATGGCGGAATCGACAAGGGCAGGAAAATCGAAGCATATATACGGAACCTCGACGCCCCGTCGAGTAAAGCTGCTTCCTCCAGTGCCACAGGAATATTCAAATAAAATTGCCGGATGAAAAAGACGCTCCACACGTACGCAATGCCTGGCAGCGTCAATACCCAGAACGTATTCGTCATTTGCAGCATATCCACGACCATAAAGCTTGTAATATAGACGGCAATACCCGGTACGAACATCGTCATCATGTAATAGACCCATAGAAATCTTTTCAAAGGGAAATCCAGTCTGGCGAATACGTAAGCAGCCATTGAATTCAGCAGCAGGCTGCATACGACAGAAAAGGCAGCAACACCAAATGTCACCAGCATGGAATGGGTAAAGGACGCCCCGTCTGGAAAAAAGGAGGTAGAATCCGTTAAAATTTCACGATAGTTTCTAATATTCCATTGCTCTGGAAAAAACTTCAAAGGAAAAGCAAGAACCTCCTCTTGCTTCTTGAAACCCGAAATAACCATCCAAACCAATGGAAAAATGGCGAACAGCGCGACGAGGATGCCGATTAGGTTCATAAAGCTCCGGGCTATTTTCTCATTATTCATGGCATTCACTCTGCTCCAATCTATCTAGTCTATGGCTTTATCCGACTGTACGAGCCGGAAGACAACAGCTGAGAAAGCGCCGAGTATCAAAGCCATTAATATTGCGCCGGCCACTGTATAACCCATAGTTGGATCGTTATTGAAATGATTGAACAAATGCAAGAAAGGCGTCAGCGTGTCCCCGCCTGGACCTCCATTTGTAATCATAAGAACGATTTCAAACAACGAAAGGCTTCCCGTTACCCCCGATATTAGGATGAAAATAAATATGTTTTTCATATTTGGAATCGTAATGTGCAGCATTCTTCGGAAGGCTGATGCGCCGTCCATTTTGGCCGCTTCATAATAATCATTCGGAATGTCCAGCAGACCTGCCAGCATCATCAGTGTGACATAACCGAAGCTTTGCCAAATTGCAGGTGCAGCAACACTGTACAAGGCAAAGGCAGGATCTGCCGTCCATGCCTGACCCTCTAGACCGAAAAACTGAAGCAGCGAATTGAGAATACCGCCTTGGTAATCATAAATGAACGAGAAGATGGCGCCGACGACGATTCCACTAATGACCAGCGGTATATATATCGTTGTTTTGACAAATGCGCTGACCTTCTTGCTCATTCCTTTTATCAAGTTGGCGAATAGAAAGGCCGCGGCAAATTGCAGCGGGACGATTAGAAACACAAGCTTGAACACAACCAGCACCGATTTGCGAAAAAAAGGATCTGCCAGCACGATGCGATAATTGTGAAACCCGGTGAACTCCGGCGTTTTATAAAAGCTAAAGTCGGTAAAGCTTTTGTAAACGGACATGCCAAGCGGCAATACCGCGAACAGACTCAATAGTAAAAAGGTTGGAAGCAGCATAGCATATGCCGCCTTGGTATCCTGTCTCGCTCGGGATGGCGCTTTGTTTGTCATTAATTCGTTAGGCTTCGTATTATCCAATTTTGTCACCCCAATGTTGAACCTTATGATCCGTATCCAGGTTAAACGCTGCCGAGAGGAAGACCTTCACAGGCCTCCCCGCCCGCAAGCGTAATAAAATGCTGTCTCACTATGGATTCAGCTTTGGATTTGTGTTCGCGTAATTATGAACCTTGATGTAGTCGTTCAAATCTTTCTCCAACGTCTTAAGCGCGTCATCGACCTTCACGCCCTTCGTGACGACAGTTTCCAATGCATTAGCATAAATGCTGGACAAATCAAAGGAATACCATGGCTCGGGCTTCGAATAAGGAATAACCTGCTCCACGACCACGTTCCGATACGGATCCTTATCAATCTCCGGCTCTTTGTTGATAAGTGCATCAACCGACTTCCGTCCGGAAAACTTCGAATACTGAGTCGTCTTGAAGAAGTCCAGCATAATTTGCGGATCGCCAGCGACTAAGTATTGAATAAATTCGGCCGCTTCCTTCGGGTTTTTCGCTTTGGCGTCCATCGTTAGTGAGTAGCCGCCCATAGCGGCAACCGTCTTGCCTGCCATCTTGCCATCCGGTGTTGGCATGACTGCAATACCGATTTTGTCCATAACGTCCTTGTAATCGTTCTTGAGATTGCCGATAGCCCATGAACCATTAAGCGCCATAGCAACTCTCCCCTCA
>NZ_CBVJ010000059.1 GCF_000513275.1 Paenibacillus gorillae
TGCTGGAGCAAGGGCCTGCTTTGGTACAACCTTCTCGTCATACAAGCGCTTCCAAAAAGTGAATAGCTGCCGGTATTGATCGTCATTTACCGTTGCCTTAGACCAGTCATCGCTAATTGGGAAGTGTCCAATCATATTCTGGAATGACCAATGTGTCCAGCCGATATCTGCGCTTCCCGGCACGGAAAGTCCGAACCGCCCTGGCTTGCTTAACACTTTGCCCGCTTCAATTAATTCATCCCACGACTTAGGCGGACTGTTCGGGTCCAAACCTGCTTCCTCAAAGAAATCCTTGCGGTAAAACAGCAATTCATAAGGCTCAACGAATACAGGAAATGAATAATGTTTGCCGCCGATCATAATTAGTTCATTGATGTTATCGTATAGATCCTCGAACACCTTCGGCTCGATATAATCATCAAGAGCAGCTACCATCCCTTGCTTCATGTTCATCGGAATGCTCGCATAGTTGGAATATGAAATCTGCGGAGCGCTTCCGTTGGACTGCGCCGCCTTTAGCTTTTGCTGCCAAGCGTCTTGCGGAACAAATTCGAGCTTTACCTCAATACCAGGATTGCTTTTATTGAATTCATTTGTCCATTTTGTAAACCATGCTGTAATGCCTTTATCTTGTGGAGTAATCCAGAATGGAATAGTTACTTTTGCTTCTTGCGGCTTATCTTGATCTGGCTTATTTGATTTTCCGTTTGAGCTGCAGCCTGATAGGATCATGACTACAATTGCAATTAGCAGTACTGCAACTAATGTCTGATGGAATTTTCTGGAATGGTTCACTTTGATCCCTCCCCGTATGGTAAAACATGCTCTGCCTGCTTGACTTCATAATCGCATAGCCGTTGTAGCAACAGTTCCATGAAAGCCTCGCAATCTACCTCTACGCAAATTTCTACGTTTGCATCCTCTTGCTGCTGGGCGATCGTCTGACCTGTCGGATGGCGGTGATCATATTCAATATGCACCTTCATCCTCTTGGTTTTCACGAAGCTCCTGTTAATTAGAAGCGCTACAGCAAGCGGATCATTCATCGCCGTATAGTCATGCTTATACCAATCAAGCCAGCGTTCCACCAGCTTGACAAGAATGAGATTAAGCGGCTTTCCAGTAGCCGTGAGACGATCCAGGTGCGTGCGATCCAGCAATACTTTACGTGTCACATCCAATCCCACCATAACGATAGGAGCGCCGCTTCCGAATACAATGGAAGCCAACTCAGGGTCTCTGCTAATATTGTGCTCGTAATAGTCCAGCTCTGATGCATTGCTGCCAATTCGAGCCACTCCGCCCATAAGTATGATTTCCTTCACATTTTGGGCGACTTTAGGCTCACGAATAAGCGCAGCGGCGATGTTTGTCAGCGGCCCGATCGGAACCAGCGTTATTTCGCCCGGATTGTTCATAACCGTGTCGATTATGAAATCCACCGCATGCTTATCTTCGAAGCCCAGCTCCTCATCCCGCTCATCCAAGTGAAGAATACCCTCGCCTTCATGACCAAGCCACCAGATTTCCCGATTCCGCAGCAGTGTCTCCCGGATGCCGGAATAGATGCGAATATCTTCTCTGCCGCCTAGTTGCAATATTCTTCTCACCATTCTGGACCGCAAATCGACATCCCCGTAAACGGTTGTAATACCCTCCACCTGAATTTCCGGTGAAAACATGCTAAGCGCTACGGCCATTGCGTCATCCACATCTGTGCCGATATCCGTATCCAAAATCATGCGTTGCAATTGTGCCAATGAAATGACCCCCTTAGATGTAAGCTCTTACATAATGCTTCAAAAAAATAATCTTGTTTTAAGCTCAGCTTTAATCTTTAATCCGACTTGGATTATTATTAAGAAACTTTTCGAACCGGTTCTAAAATGATTATCACACAGCCTTTTTAATTGTCAATGGACGGATTCGTTTGCAACGCCACCATTATTTCAAAACACGGGAGCTTTATAAGCACCATTTAAAGCAGTGAGCCATTAAGCATGGCTCACTTTCACACTGGAATCCCGAACGATAAGACGCGGTTCGAGCTGCACTTTTCGAAGCGGAGAAGTATTCCCCTCCTGAATACGCTGCAGCAATAATTCCGCTGCAATCCGGCCCACTTCCCCGGTAAGATTGGATACGGAACTGACTTTCGGCCGGGCAATGGTCGACCAGCTGATATCATCCACACCCACAACCTTAATGTCTTCGGGAACACGAACGCCCCGCTCGATCAACCCTTGGATGAGACCAATAGCTATCATATCATTCGCGGCATAGACACCATCGGGGAGCTCAGGAAGACCGGCGAAATACTCAGCAGCCTGAATACCCGTATTCAGCGAAAAATCCGTACCCACAAAAACATTGGACGGGTTCACCTTCAAGAAATTTGCGTTCAAAGCGTTCTCGTATGCATCGTACCTCATCCCTTGATGCTGCTGCCTTGGCCCTCCAGCATATGCAATATTTGCACAACCGATACGGATCAAATGCTCCATCGCTAGCATGCCTTCCGGCTTGGTCAAATACACCATATCTGCATTGACGTCATCGCCAATATTGCCGATTAAGCAGACCGGTACGGATGAATGATTAATATATTTTTTCAAAGCTTGCGGATAACTTATGGAGAGCAAAATAAGACCGTCAATATGCATCTCATTAGTATGACGGATTAACGACAGTTCCTCGGTAGGGTTGCCGTAATGATTGATCAGCACAAGCCGGTATCCATTGTTTTTGGCAACTTGCTCTACCGCCCAAGCCAGTTCGGGATAATACGGGTTGCGGATATCATCAATACCAAGCGCTATCTGATATTTCATATTCGTCTTCAGACTTCTAGCTATCATATTTGGCTTAAAGCCAAGCTCTTCAATTGCTTTCAGCACTTTAGTCCGCGTAACGGGTTTTACGCCCGGTACATCGTTTATAATGCGCGACACCGTGGATTTTGCTACACCTGCAAGTTTGGCGACGTCTGCAATCGTCACATGATCAGATTTTTCGTTCATCTTCTGCTCCTATGGTTTATTCTAAACCGCAATTTATGAAACCGGTTCGATTATTGTTATTATGACATGAAAACTATTACTCATCAACTTTTCGTTTATTTTGGTCGTCAAAAAAAACGTCAAAGGCCTTTTCTGCCTTTGACGTATACTCTTTATTTATGCTTGTTCAGCTAAAAATGATTAGCTGCGATTGTGCCCTCCAGCTGCTTTCCCGGAAATCCCCGTACAGGCTGTTCGATGCCGTGCTGCATGAATAAGCCATTTGCCCGGACAGATCCACCAGCGTTAATCGGTGTCCGTGTTTTGCTCCAGTATCGATACCGAGTCGTCCGGGGGCATGCCAGAGCTCGCCGGGTGCTGCTCCCATTTTATGCGTTGGCGTATGACCAAACACAATATTGGCGGGAAAGTCGAAGTCACCGCCCCAAAACGGCTCGCGGATCGTCGTTAAATCCGTCTGGCTTTGCCGATTCAGCCGGATTCCGGGGCGAATGCCAGCATGTACATATAAGTAAGAACCAGACTGCGCAAAGAAAGGCAGTGATTCAATAAATTCTTGTTCAGTGATGACCTTCTGCGCTTTTCGCGAATCCCTCTCCGCACTAAGCGCAAGCAGTTCAACCTCCATATTGCCGGCCAGTGCAACAGCACCCTCGTCGCACAGCTTTTTGACGTACGTTAACGACTCCCAAGTCACGGGATCTGCATCAATGTAGTCGCCAAGCAGCGCAAGCTTGTCTTTGCCAGGCTGGTAGCCCGCGCCTTGCAGCAGCTTTTCCATTCCTTCCACATGACCGTGTATATCGGAAATGACGAATTGTCGTGACATATAGGCTCTACCTCTCGTTATGCTGCTCCCGCGGAAATAAAAACATATGGGAGACCTTGATGTGCAAATAGCCTTCTGTTCCCGCTTCCAGAGACTCCTCATGAAGAAAAGACAGCTGTTGACCGTCTGCCGCCTTGGCAAGAACGCGTACAAATTTCCCTTCATACACACTGTGTAGAACCGTTACGGGTAAACCTCCCTCGACAGGATCGGTCATGAAGACCGCTGCATCCGGCCGGAAAAGCAGCTCCGCCTCATCTCCTGAGGCAGCTGTTCTTGCAGTCCAAGTACCTCTAATTTCTTGCCCTCCAATAGTTATCCCGATTGCGCCTCCGGCAATCCCAACAGCATGTCCTTTCAACCGGTTGCCAGCTCCCAGCAGCATGGCCGCTGATCGTGTTGCCGGACGCTCATAGCAAGCTTTTGGAAGATCGATCTGATCGACTGCCCCCGCACGCATTATCATCAGCCGGTCCGCCATTGCAAATGCCTCGTCAGGATCATGCGTAACATGGAATACGGTTGTACCCAGCCGGCGGAACAAATAGGCCATCTCCGTCCGCATCTCGATCCGCAGCCGCATATCGAGATTGGAGAGCGGCTCGTCGAGCAGCAATAAATCCGGCTTTGTTGCCAAGGCCCTTGCAATCGCAACCCGCTGCTGCTGGCCGCCCGACAGCTGTGGAGGCAGCCGGTCTTCCAATCCTTGCAGATGAAGCAGCGCCGTTAGCTCCGCGATTTGCTCACGAATAGCGGCTGACTGCACCTTTTGACGGCGCAACCCGTAAGCGATATTGTCATAGACGCTCATATGGGGCCATAAGGCATAATCCTGAAACACCATATTAATGCCCCGCTTCTCCGGCGGAATGGAACGGGAACCAGCCGCAGCCACTTTGCCGCGCAGCTTGATTTCGCCGGCATCGGGATTTTGCAAGCCTGCAATTAATTGCAGCAGCGTTGATTTGCCGCAGCCCGATGGCCCCAGTACGCTGATGATCTCGCCCTTTTGCACTGAGAAATGAATGTCGCGCAGCGCAGTGTGCGCACCGAATGATTTTTCAAGCCCATTGACTTCCAATATCGTATTCATTGCGATGATCTCCTTTGACGCTTCCGCGCAGGTTTAAATATCAGTTCCATAGCGGCAATAATAAGGATGACAAGGCCGCCGCCGGTCAGCGTCGCTGCAGCCGCATAGCCGAACTTCAAATCCTCAAACGCTTTATTAATGACGACAGGCAGCGTCATGAAATTTGGCGGGTACAGAATCGACGAGATCGCAAGATCGAACACGCTTGCTCCAAAAGCTGCCAGTCCGGCATACAATAGCGCTCCCTTAATTAACGGAACGAGTACGGAGCTCATTCGCGACAGGAAACCTGCTCCTTGCATTTGGGCAGCGGACAGCAGCTGTCTCGGCACCTTGGCCATCGCCCCTACGACAACCCTCGTTATGACCGGGATAACACCAGCAACGCTTGCGAGCACCAATATCCATGGCGTGCCGTACAACAGCAGTCCGATCTTTTCCAGCCAAGCCTGATTCCATATGAAAATATACCCGATACCCAGCACGATGCCCGGCACAGCAAGCGAGACGAGCGAGATGACATCAATCGCTTTACGGAGCTTAAATTCCGAATAGTTCAGAACATATGCAACAAGGAAACCGACAACGAGTCCAATAATAGCAGCTACAGCCGCAATTTCGAGCGAATGAATAAGACCGCTTAGCAGATTGCCATCCGTGGTGAATAGTGCCTTGTAATGCTTCAGCGTTAATCCTGATTTTGCATCTGCTGAAGCGTTGGACGAAATCGACATTAACAGATTGGAGCCGAACGGAATGCCTAGCACGACCGCTAGAAACAGCAGGTTGCCCCCCATAAGCCAATATGCGCCTTTAGCTGGCCATTTCGGCACTGAACGAATCGCCCGCGAGGACAGGAAATCGAATCTCGATTTGCGCATCGCATACAACTGCACGCTCATTGCCACAGCGATTAGTAATACAAGATAGAAGGACAACGCCCCTGCCATATCAAATCGGATCGGCGACGTGTACAGTGCTGAATAAATGGAATAAGGCAAGGTTGGGAACCGGAAAATCGTCGCAATCGAAGCAGGCATGCCGAAATCGCCAACCGTATCCATAAAGACGAGCATAGCGCCGGAGCAAATAGCTGGAAGCAGCAGCGGCGCCTGAATCGTCCGCCATACCGTCCAGCGGGAACCGCCGGATAAACGCGCTGCATCGCTCAGCTGCTCAACTTTCCACTCCAATGCGGCAAATACCGTCAAGTAAGCCATCGGAAATTTGCTTAACGTCATCACAATGATCAGTCCAGCCGGCTGAAATACGAGCTGATGCAGACCGCTCCAGCCAAGCCATCTCGTCGCCAGCCCGTCGGACGAGGCGAACATCACCCACCCTTGGGCCAAAATAAATGAAGGTGTAATGATCAGAATCCAGACGGCGATATCCAGCAGCTTAGCTGTTGGAAACGTCCATTTCGAACGAACCATCGCAAGTGCAACACCTAACAGCGTACCGAGTACGGTAGTTCCTACGCCTAACACAACCGAATTTTTCAACGAGACATACCATAGCGGCCTGCGGAATACATCAAGCAGCAAGGATAAATTGCCGATTTCAAGATTGCCGAAAAAAACGCCGGGCAGCAGCACTTGGATGACAACGGCGGCAAGCGGAAGCAGAATAAGCAGAAACAGAACGGCTAGCACGAGCCAGCCGGTCCGGTTTCCTTGCGCTTTTAATCGAAACATCGGTTACTTCACCGCTTTGTCAGCGAACCATTGTTTAATTTCGCCTTCATGCTCGCCAGCCCATGCTGCTTCAGCGACAACAAGTTTTGCATTCGCAGCGCGATCGGACTTCTCTGTCACTCCATTGGCAGAAGCCTCGAAGTAGCTTTCTTCCCCTTTGTCGATCAGTGCTTGCTGCGTTTTTGGATCCAGTATAAATTCCACAAAAGCTTTAGCCGCATCGGCATGCTTCGTATCTTTCTGAATAGCTGCTACGCGGACTGAGGCAGGTGCGCCTTCTTCCGGCCAAATGATTTCAATGGGCTCACCGGCATTTTTCAGCGCATAGGCATTACTCTCTTGCAGCGCAGCTGCTTTAATCTCACCGCCAGTCAACGCTTTAGCGACGTTTGGATTTTTCGGGTAAACATGAAGATCATTTTTCAACAAGCTGTCAAAGTAGCTCTTTGCGCCATCCATACCTTTCGTTTGGAAAAACCAGGCGACGAACGGGAAGGCAGGTGCCGCTACCGCCGGGTCAGCCATACCTACGTCTCCTTTGAATTTAGGGTCAGCCAGATCCGCCCATGTTTTTGGAGCGGAATTCGCATCAAATGCTTTCGTATTGTAGACGATGACGGCTGCAGCATGCGCGCCAGTCGGATAATACGTTTTGTTCTCCGGTACAAAGCCTTTAGCAAAATCCGTCAGTTGATCGACATTGCTTGGCGACCAGCCTTCAAGCAGCTGTCCGTTTTTACCCATTTGATCGATTGTTGGCATTGCATCCATCCAGACAACATCCCAGTGAGGATTGCCTTTCTCTGCTTCAATACGTGAAGCGATCTCTGCTCCGTTGCCGCTTACCAGCTCCAGCTTGTAGCCCGTCGCCTCTTCAAACATCGGCTTAATAATTTCGTCAAAGTCATTCAAGTAGACAACGAGCGGTTCATCCTTGGACCCCGTGTCGGCTACCGGACTCGCTTCAGCTCCACCATTCAGATTTGGAGCGTTTGACGCTCCTGAATTGTTCGGAGTCCCTCCGTTATTCCCGCATGCTGTAATCGATATCGCCACCGTAAGCAAACCAATAAGTAAAATCCCCTTTTGTCTAGCCTTCTTCAACATTTCATTACCTCCCGCTATGTTCTTCTTCCTTACTTAGATTAAGGACAAATTGTAAATGGAGGATTAAAGGAATGATAAGATTAAATTAAATGTATCTATATATATTGATATTATTATCGAATATATCTATATTAGTTTCGAGGAGGGATGCGCTATCAACATTCAACAGCTTCGCGTTTTTGTCCAGGCAGCCCGTCTGTCCACGCTGACGGAAGTAGCCACGGAGCTTGATTTGAAGCAGCCGACAGTAAGCTTTCATTTAAAAAAACTCGAGGAAGATCTGGGGCTCAGCCTGTTTCATAAGCAATTGCGCCAGTTTCAGCTGACAGACGCCGGACAAACCCTTTTACCCTATGCCAAACGAATATGCGCACTCATGGATGAATCATCACGGCTGATGAAGGAACATCGCGAGAAAGGCCGGGGCCAGCTGAAAATCGGTGCCAGCTATACACCGGCAACTTATTTTTTACCGCCCTATTTGGCTGCCTTTCAATCCGGTTATGAAAATGTAGTGCCGCTCTTAACGGTCAAACACGCCGGTGCGGTCATGACGCTGCTTCGCGAATATCAGATCGATGTCGCCGTCGTTTCCTTGCTTCATACCGATGTGGAAGGCTTAGAGACGATTCCGCTGACCGAAGATGAGCTGAAGCTGGCATTGCCGAAGACCCACCCTCTAGCAAGCCAAGCGGCCATCTCCGTCGATGATCTGAAGGGACAAGCTTTTCTGCTCCATGAGCATGGCTCCACAACCCGCGAGCTGGCGGACAGCTGGGCGAAAGACAATGGCTTGCAATGGACGATCGGCATGGAGCTAGGCGCCATTGAGACGATTAAGGAATCGGTCAAGCATGGCATTGGCGTTGGCATTCTCCCGTGGCGCAGCGCCATGAAGGAAGCAGCAGCCGGTGAAATTGTATTGCTGGATCTGCCCGGGCAGGTGAAGCAGCGGCAAATTTGCTTAGTGTACCGGAAAGAAGACGTTATGGCGTATCAGGTGCGGACTTTTATCCAGTTTATGAAGCTTTCCTGCCTGCCGGCGGAGGAGACGCACAGCTAGATTTTTTTGGGGGTTGCGCCACGCAAAACAAACCAGGACCGGGGGGCGCTGCTTGCATTGTCGCTGCGCGTTTTGGTTCATGCTGCCGTTCTTGATTCCATTGTCTCATCGCTTTCACGATGAATAATGGATAGAATCTGCAAAATGTCATCATGAACTCAAAACGCTCCGCTTACCCTCTCATGCAACAGACAGATCAAGACCGCTCCACTAATCCTGGGTCACAGTGCGTTTTGGTTCATGCTGCCGTTCTTGATTCCATTGTCTCATCGCTTACACGATGATCAATGAATAGAATCTGCAAAATGTCATCATGAACTCAAAACGCTACGCTTACCCT
>NZ_CBVJ010000060.1 GCF_000513275.1 Paenibacillus gorillae
TACGCTTACCCTCTCATGCAACAGACAGATCAAGACCGCTCCACTAAACCTGGGTCACTGCGCGTTTTGGTTCATGCCTTTACTGTGACGTAGCCAGGGCAAATCCGGGCATAACAGACTCATGTAGAGAATAACATTCACTCAGCGCGGCGAGAGAAATTTAGTCAGTGCATGTTACTTTAAAAAACTGTTGGAGAAGGAAGCCACATCATCGTATAGCGGAGTTTAGTACGTATAAGTTGCTGCTTCTAGCATAAAGCAGCCTTGCAACTGTCATTCCCACTGTTCTAGGTAAGTTGGTAGGGACGGGAACGAATCAAAATGCAAAAGTGCAGGTTGTCAGCCGTGTTTTCGGCGATTTATGGCTTCAAAATGCAATTGTGCATTTTGATTGGCCTAAAATGAACCAAAAAGGCTAAATCTAGCGATTTCAAATGTATTTTTGCATTTTGAAGGCGGTTTTGGGGCTTTTGAGGCTTTTAAAAATGTACTTTTACATTTTGTTTCTCGTTTCGTGAGGGGGAGACCAGAGACCAGTATGAGTATCGTCGGCTAGAACCAAAAAAAAGAGCCGCGGCCGCAGCTCTTTCCCTCTATTCTATGCCTCCAGACGATAGCTCACAAAAGCGAGGCGTTGGCTGTCAGGCGACCAGGAATTGACGTTTATTGTGCCCTGTCCCCCGAACAGCTGCACCAATGTGCGTGACTCGCCGCCTGCACTTGGTATGAGTCGGATCTCAACTTCCTTGTTAGCGGGATGATCGCCCGGATCGACGTCTCCCTTACGATAGGATATGTAGGCCGCCCACTGACCGTCCGGTGAAATATGCGGGAACCAGTTGTTGCTTTCTTCGAAGGTCATCTGTGTCTGCTCGCTGCCATCCGCATTCATACGCCATACCTGCATTAGGCCGGAGCGGACGGAGTTGAACCAAATATGACTGCCATCCGGCGAATATTCAGGACCATCATTTAGCCCAGAGCTGTCCGTCAGCCGCTTCTCAAGCCCGCCAATTGCCGGAATCGTATAAATGTCGTATTCGCCATCCCTCTCTGCACAATAGGACAACGTACTCCCATCCGGCGACCAGCCATGAAGATAGCTTGGCCCCATCGGAGTAATCAGAACGGGTGCACCACCAGTTAAAGGGAATGTATAGATGCGGGATTTGCCGTCCTCGGCAGTATGATGGCTCACAGCAACATGCGTATTACCGGGAGACAGTACATGATCATTATTGCAGCGAACAGCAAATCCTGAATCAATCACCGAACTTATGCCCGTAGCCAAATCAAATGCATACAGCTTCCCTTCACAGTTGTAAATTAGGGTTGTTCCATCCGACGTCCAGTTAGGCGCTTCAATTAAATACGGGAATTGAGCTAAAACCGTTCGTTCCCCCGTCGAAATATCAACCGTTTCCAAAATGCTCGTTAATTTGCTCGTCTTCTCCACCGCAATCTCTCCCCTCACTGAATCATTCCGTGCCAATCATTCCTTCACAAACAGCTCCGGCATATCTAATGCCATAGAAACGTTGCAGAGCATCCCGCGGGCTAAAAAGTTGGTCGTACGCGCCTCCGGCTGGTCAATCCCCGCTTGCTGGAAAGCGTCATTAACCATCTGCTGAATCTTACCCATTCCTTGCTTAATCGACTGCCGAACCGCTGGTTCGTTAATCGTCTGTGCTTGCATTTGCAGCAAAATTTCATGGCGGTGCGACTGCATAACCGACTCATAGGCGCGCCTCAGGCCATCCTCCAACTGCTCCGGGGAAGCGGCATCAATGACGATTTGAAATTGTCCGATAATCCGCTGCCAAGATACCTCCAGCGCCTCGACAAGCAGCGACTCCTTAGTAAAAAAGCGGTATACATAAGGCTGGGAAATCGAAGCCAGCTCCGCCACTTGTGCCGTTGTCGCCCGGTAATAGCCGATTTCTGCAAAAACCTCAATGGCTGCGGCTACAATTTCCGCACGGCGGTTTGCAGAAGCCGCAGTTACTTTTGCCATAGCTATGCTCCTTTCTTGCACCCGTTATATGAGAAAACTTTATTGATTGACCAATTACTATTGAAATCATTATAGGCGACCCGCTTCCCCGCTGCAACCTATTTATTGGTACAACCTCTTAGCACTATTGCTGTTATGCGCCTGCCAAAGCCAATTTACCACGGATAGCTGGGCCAGCGACCGTGAGAAAAGAAGCGCAATGTTAAGTAATTTATTAAATAAGAACAATAATCTAGTGGGCAAGACGGAGAATGAAATCATTGCTTTAATAGGCAAGCCTGAACAGAAGCTCGATGAACCCTCATTCCAATATGTTTATTACCTAGGCAGAGCCGGACTAGGCGTTGACGACAGCATGCTCGTTCTCCAGTTCGACGAGAGCTGGAAAGTAAAATCCCATAAAATACGCTACGATTAATCATAACGAAAGCTCAAATCTATAAAGCAAAAGGACCTCTTACACCCGAATCGGGTTAAGAGGTCCCTTTCATTAATAGTATTAGCTGTGGAAATCAGTTCCGGAAAGGACAGCCTTCACATACCCCGTCCGTACGACGAAATCGCCGAAATGCTCACCTTGTCCGCGTTCCGTTGCAAACCGGTTAATGATTGGCTTCAAGGTGTCGATAATTTCCTCTTCACCGATATTTTCGAGATACAGCTTGCTGAGGCGGTCTCCCGTAAAGCCCGCTCCCATGTACATATTGTATTTGCCTGGCGATTTGCCGATAAAAGCGATCTCACCCAGTGCAGGACGAGCGCAGCCATTCGGGCAGCCCGTCATCCGGATATTAATCTCCTCTTCGCGCAAGCCGGCATCTTCCAGAATCGGCTCCAGCTTGTCGATGAGCGTCGGCAGGTAGCGTTCGGCTTCCGCCATAGCCAAGCCGCAAGTTGGCAGCGCTACGCAAGACAAGGCGCTGCGGCGCAATGCAGAAAGAGACGAGCCTTCGGAAATGCCGTACTCTTTCAACAGTGCATTAATCTTCGACTTTTTCTGGCTCGTAATGTTGGCGATAACCAGGTTCTGGTTCGCCGTCAATCGGAAATCACCAGTATGGATTTTAGCAATTTCGCGCAAGCCTGTCTTCAGCTTGAGCGTATCTGTATCCACAATCCGACCGCTTTGAATATATAAGTTGACGTTCCATTTGCCGTCTTTGCCTTTTATCCAGCCATAACGGTCACCTGTATGATCGAATTGGAAATCGCGGGCAGGCTCCAGCTTCCAGCCGAGACGATCATGAAGCTCATCAACGAACCAATCGAGGCCATGACGGTCAACCGTGTACTTAAACCGCGCATATTTCCTTACGGAACGATTGCCGTAATCGCGCTGGATCGTAACTGTTTTTTCCGCAACGTCGAGAATTTGGTCAGGTGTGACGAAACCGATGACGCGAGCTAACTGTGGATACGTTTGATTATCGCCATGCGTCATACCCATGCCGCCGCCAACGCTAACGTTGAAGCCAACCAGCTTACCCTTCTCGACGATGGCAATGTAGCCAAGGTCCTGCGAATACACGTCGACGTCATTGGACGGAGGAACGGCAATGCCAATTTTGAACTTCCGCGGCAGGTACACCGGTCCGTAGATCGGCTCGACCTCTTTCGGCGCCGCTCCCTCTTGCTCCAGACTGTCGACTACCTTTTCCCCATCGAGCCATATTTCATGGTAAGCAGGCGTCTTCGGCGCCAGATGCGTCGTCAGCTGCTGCGACCAATAATAGACTTCACTGTGAATATCGGATTGATACGGATTCGGGTTGCACATCACGTTACGGCTTACGTCGCCGCATGCCGCAAGCGTCGTCAACAACGCATGATTGATCTCCTGAATTGTCTCTTTCAAATTCCATTTCAGAACGCCGTGCAATTGAAACGCTTGACGAGTCGTAACCCGTAAGCTTCCGCTGCCGTACTTATCAGCCAGCTCATCCATGACGAGCCATTGCTCCGGTGTCGATACCCCGCCTGGTGTGACGACGCGAAGCATGAATTGGTAGGACGGCTCCAGCTTTTGCTTTTCCCGTTCGTTGCGGAAATCCCGGTCATCCTGCATGTAGCTGCCGTGAAATTTCAACAGCCGGTTATCCAATTCAGGCAAGCCGCCTGTGACACGGTTAGCCAGAGATCCTACCAGAGAGCCGCGCAAGTAATTGCTTTCGACTTTCAGCAATTCCACGTCGCTTGGAGGTCCGCCAACCGGTTCAACTTTTTGTTTATTTGCCATTGCTGCCAACTCCTTTACTTTTGCATGACGTACAAGTTACAACTATCTTCATCTATATATGCAACGTTTAATAGACATCGCGCTGGTAACGGCCCTGCTCTTGCAATCCCGCCAAGTAGGCGGCAGCCGCTTCGGAATCTTTTCCGCCCTGCTGCTGAATGACCGTCAAGAGCGCAGTATGAACATCATGTGCCATATGCTTCTCGTCCCCGCATACATACACATGTGCGCCTTCCTCCAGCCATTGGTAAAGCTCCTTCGCTTTCTCCAGCATTCTGTGCTGCACGTATACCTTTTCCTTCGTGTCGCGAGAGAAGGCTACGTCCAGGTTCGTCAGTACGCCGTCCTTAAGCATACGCTGCCAGTCCGTCTGATACAAAAAGTCCGTTACAAAGTGGCGATCGCCGTAGAACAGCCAGCTTTTCCCGGTCACGCCAAGCTCTTCACGCTCTTCAAGGAACGCCCGGAAAGGTGCAACACCTGTACCTGGACCAATCATAATAACCGGAGTTTCCGGATTGACCGGCGGCTTGAAATTCGGATTTTGCTGGATGAAAATCGACAGCTTGTCGCCTGCTTCGAGACGCTCGGAAGCTTGTACGGAGCATACCCCGTTGCGTTCTCTGCCATGCGCATCGTATTGCACTTTGCGGATCGTCAGATGAACTTCCTCGGGATGCGCGCTGTAGCTGCTGGCGATGGAGTAAAGACGCGGCGGCAGCTTGCGAAGCAAATTCGCAACATCCTTCGGTGCAATCGTCCATGGCGCGTAATCGTGAAGCAGGTCGAGCAAATCCCGGCCGTTGATATACGCTCTCAACTGCTCTTTATTGTCCGGCTTAACTAGCTCTGCCAGTTTGTCGTTGCCGGAATAGGCAACCGCTTTCTCCAGCAGCGGCTTCGTCAGCACCGTAATTTCGTAATGATGCTCCAGCGCATTCCGAAGCGTTGCTGTCTCACCCGATTTCCCCGCAGCAACCTGCTCATCCGGATTCCATTTCATTTCTTCAATAATACGTTCGACCAGCGTCGGATCATTCTGCGGATAAATACCTACACAATCGCCCGGTTCATACGTCAATCCCGAGCCCTCAAGCGACAGCTCCAGATGACGAGTCTCACGGTCAGATCCGCGTCCGTTCAGGTTTAAATTCTCCAATACTTCAGCCTTGAACGGGTTAACACGCGAAAATTCCGATTCTCCTTGTGTGGAGACGGACGCAGCAGACGTTGCTGCAGAACCAGCAGCAGTTACAGCGCCAGCGGAGGTGTTTAACGCGCTTGCTACACTAGCAATCCACGCCGATGCCGTTTCGTCAAAGTCAACATCACAGTCGGCCCGGTCGACGATACGCTGCGCGCCAAGCTCCTCAAGCCGCTTGTCAAAATCCTGGCCTGTTTTGCAGAAAAACTCATAGGACGTGTCACCCAGCGAAAGCACCGAAAATTTGGTTTCTTCTAATTTAGGCGCCCGTTTGCCATGCAAAAATTCATAGAAAGTCAATGCATTATCCGGCGGGTCTCCCTCGCCATGCGTGCTGACAAGAATAAATACATGACCGGCTTTCTTCAAGTTATTTGTCTTGAACTGATTCATGGAGGAGAGGGTGACTTGAACGCCCTGCCCCTTCAGCTTCTCGGCCAACTTACCTGCCAGACGCTGCGAATTACCCGTCTGGGAACCGAATAGAATCGTCGCATCCTTCGGAGCCTCAACAACTGCAGCAACTGGTGCTTCCTGTACTGCGACTGCGCTGACGGCTTCAATAGCAACCGATGTTTCCGAGCCGGCGACTGAAGATGCCCCAGCACTAAAAAAGGCCAGATACCCGCCTAACCATTGAATTTGCGCGGGAGAAAGGGTCGGCAATAACCGATTGAATAGCTCAGCTTGTTCTTCCGTAAACGGACTGTTCGTCACTTTGAGTTGCAACTACATTCACCTCGTATCGTTTTCGAAAACGCATAATTCCAAGTTCGACGCTTTGTTTTATATTCTGACCTAATGCTACCTCAGCGCCGTACTATGGTCAATGAATTCGAGGCAGTTTTAGCTATAAGAAATTTTGTGAAATCATTCAGTTTTTCTTATAAAACGACAATTAACGAAACAGCGCCCCCTCAAATATTGAAGGGACGCTGTCTCGTTATTGAACTGGCCTGATTGTTGCTTCAACAGCAGCTATTCGGTTTCATCGATAATGATGCTGTCTCCATCGTTTCTGTATTCCAGTAGATCGCCAGGCTGGCATTCTAAAGCTTTGCAGATTGCCTCCAGCGTTGAGATTCGAATCGCCTTTGCCTTGCCATTTTTCAAAATAGAAAGATTGGCCATTGTTATGCCGACTCTCTCAGCAAGCTCGGTTACACTCATTTTCCTTTTTGCCAGCATCACATCAATATTAATTATTATCGCCATAATATGCACCTCAGACCGTCAAATCATTTTCTGATTTAATATCGATCGCTTCTTTTAACAGCTTCTGGAGAACTGCGACAAAAACGGCAATGACCAGAGAAGCAAAAATAATGACCATCCCGATTACAATAATACCCGGAGCATCGTCCTTCTCTGCAATGAGATAAAAGAGCGGCATGCCCACCACATACAAACCGCTAAATGCGACAGCACAATATTTGATAAGCTTCAAAGCCCGTACAGATAATAGCGAGAACGCCTTGTTCCTGTCAATATAATTTAGAAGCTTATAGGCTTGATACAGAGCAAAATAGAATGGCAATGCCGATGCGTACAAATCGATGAAAACAAGAAACTTCAAATACGTATAATCCGGGTACAATTCTGCTGTGAAGCTCGCGATTTCAGGTACTACAAAAATACATAAAGCTAGAAATGGCAGACCAATAAGAATGACAGCCGCCTTTAAAAAGAGTGTTGTTCCCCGTTCCATAAAAACCCCTCACTTATCGTAAAATTTAATTAGACTTTATCATATAATTTATCGTTTTACAATAAATAAATCATGAATTTAAATATATTATTGTTGTTTAACTCTTCCCCAGTTAGCCTTCAATTTCGTGAGACCCTATACAAAAAGGGGGTTCCAAAGCCATCCAATGACGGACTTTGAAACCCCCTTATCGTTGAAAGAAGCTGAATCGGGTGTTTTATACCACCGCTGCAGCAACCGCAGATTTCGACTTCCGAATACGCATCGCCATTATCGAAGCGAATAAGCAGAGGAAGCCTGCAACGGCGAACGGCACCGTGTAGCTGCCTAACAAGTCACGAAGAACACCCGCTCCGTATGCGGCAGCCGATGCCCCGGCCTGGTGAGCCACGACGATCCAGCCGAAAATCATGCCAGCCTTCTCTTTGCCGAAGGCATCTGATGACAGCTTCGCCGTCGGCGGAACGGTCGCGATCCAATCAAGCCCGTAGAAGACAGAAAAGATAAGCAGCTGCGTATAACCGGAGCCAAGCGCAAACGGCAAGAAAATAAGCGATAAGCCGCGAAGGCCATAATACCAGAACAGCAGCTTGCGGCTGTCGAAACGGTCTGTCAGCCAGCCTGAGAGCGTTGTGCCTACCAGGTCGAATAACCCCATTAGGGATAGAAGACCGGCTGCAATGACAAGCGGAATACCGAAGTCTCCACAAGCCGGAATAAGATGCGTTCCAATCAAGCCGTTGGTCGAGAAGCCGCAGAGGAAGAACGTTCCCGCCAGCAGCCAGAAGGTGCCGCTTTTGGCTGCTGATCCAAGCGCTCTGATTGGCGTCATGAACAGATTGCCGGTGAAGGGAGCCGGCTTAACGACCGTCTCTTCGCCAAGCACCGGCAACCCGATGTCAGAAGGATGATTACGCATGCCGAACCCGATTAGCGGAACAAGGAGCAGCAGTGCTCCAATGATTGCGTAGATTGCAAAACGCCAGCCCCACAGGCTTGTTGCCTGGGCGATCAAAGGCAGGAACAGCAGTTGACCGGTAGCCGCACTTGCCGTCAGCATACCGATAACAAGTCCTTTATGCTTCACAAACCACCGGTTAGCGATCGTTACGCCAAGCACGTTGGCTAGCGAGCCTGTTCCTAGTCCAACCAATACACCCCAGATGATGATAAACTGCCAGATCTCCGTAATAAACGGGGTAAATCCAATACTTATTACTAGTAAAAGGATGGATAATAGCATAATTCTCGATACGCCGAACCGGGCCATAAAGGCTGCGGAGAATGGGCCCATTAAGCCGTACAATAGGATACGAATCGAAGCAGCAGCGGAGACATCGCTCCTTCCCCATCCGAATTCCTTTTCCAGAGGAAGCATGAGAACACTAGGCACGGAACTGATTGCCGCTGAAATGAGCAGCGTCGCAAATACTATGCCTACAATAATCCATCCATAATAAAACCGTGAGGTTCTCTGTAAATTTGACACGGGAAGGCTCCCTCCACTTTCTCAATGTAATTGAATCAGTTGCATTGAACGATATAAAAAAAAATTATTCCACCGCCAGGATCATCGTCTCCTCGTAGATCGTCTCCATATTCGTACGAGACAGCTCCTCCCGAAAAGCCTGCTCTGCCGCACCGTAGTATTTCCGCAGTGTAGGCTGAATGCCGCGGCCAATTGAGCAACGCTGATTAGGCTTGCTGTAGTGCATTTCCTGCAATGGTTGATCGACAACAGCATCATATACGTCCAGCAGCGTTATGTCCTGCGTGGACCGGGTCAGCTTCCAGCCGCCGTTCACATTGCCTCTTCGGACATCGACCAGACTGGCTTTATGCAAGCTGCTGAGAATTCGTCTTATAAACACAGCATGGCTATTGACACTCTCTGCAATCGCTTGTGATGTTACATAGACGGAGAGGTCATTCTTCTTGACCTGTTCGTAGCGAATGCGGGATAAAATATGCAAGGCAACGGTAAAATGACTGTTTGCTCCCATGTCCTCACTCCTTCAATAGAACCACTATAGTTACATTAAATTGTATTGTCAATATTAAAGTTTCATGCCGCTATATCCCATTATACAAAGACCGCTATAAGGTACTGCTAAGTTTACTCCGATTTTCTCACCTATCCTGGGCAGACGAATACAATGATCTATGCGAGCGCCTATACACGCAATTGAAAGGAAGGAATGGCATGGCAGTTTCCTATATGGACTTTACGTCACCATCTGTAAAATTTACTTATGATTTGAAAAATAACCCGTTTTTCCAAAAGGATTCACGCAACTATATTAACGCTCTTGGCATTCAGCAATTGAATACGCTTGGCAATGTATCCTTGCTTGATATTTTTCTCAGCACTGGCAATGTTGTTGAACCGCACATTCATCAGAATGCATCGGAGCTTGTGTTCTGCATATCAGGTGCAGCACTGGTTTCCCTTATTAATCCTTTCACCAAGCAGCTGCTTAACTATCAGATCCAACCGGGCCAAGTGGCTAATATTCCCCAAGGCTGGTGGCACTATGAAATGGCTACCGTGGACAATACGCAACTGCTTGCGATCTTCGACGCGCCCGTTCCGGAATTCATCCCGGCTTCCGATATGCTGCGGCTCACACCAGCAAGTGTATTCGCCCATACCTACTGCCTCGATGAAGCCAAGGTGAAAAACGCGCTTGCACCGATTACAGATACGGTTGTTATCGGGCCGCCAAGCAGCTGTCATAGGGAAACGGATCAGGGTTTTGCGCAAATTCCGCAGCGACAGGTGCGCAGCTGCGCCGAGCCTTCTTTTAACGGACAGATCGGCAACGGCTGGAGCTATCCCGCTCCTAATGGATATAGCGGCGGTTACGGATATTAAATGATAGGATGCATCAGATAATCCGCTTTAGAAGGCTTCTGCTAACCCAGGCAGGAGCCTTCTGCCTTTTCACTGCGTTTATGTACATAAAAGACAAGCAGAATTACATAGCTATGGATAGATGCACGGAATCATGCTCGTGATGTATATCATTAACGGTATGGGAGGCAGTGAATGAGACATGAACGATGAACGTTCTAAGAACGAACCCCTTATTCCTATTCCGCAGCCCATTCGCAGCGATGGCGCAGGCGGTCCGGATTACGGCCCCCGCGATATTATGCGCGACTTGGAAAATCCGGACATGCTGGTTCCTCCAGTTACAGATGCCGGCTTAATGCCCAATTTGAAAATGTCTTTCTCCGATACACATATGCAGCTCAATCACGGCGGCTGGTCGCGGGAGATTACGGCTCGGGATTTACCGATCGCGACGACGCTCGCCGGCGTCAATATGAGCCTAACGCCCGGCGGCGTACGGGAGCTGCATTGGCATCAGCAAGCGGAATGGGCCTATATGATCTGGGGAACCGCACGCATTACCTCTGTCGACCAGAACGGACGCAATTTCATTGCCGACCTCGGTCCAGGCGACCTCTGGTATTTTCCTGCAGGACTTCCCCATTCCATTCAAGGTCTCGCTGAAGGCTGTGAGTTTCTGCTCGTCTTTGATGACGGGAATTTCTCAGACTTAAATACATTATCCATTTCCGATTGGTTCGCACATACTCCCAAGGACGTGCTGTCGGCTAATTTTGGTGTACCGATGGAAGCTTTTCGGAATATCCCGGACGATCAAGTTTATATTTACCAGGATCATGTACCCGGTACGATAGAGAGTCAGGAAGTGCAGTCCCCCTACGGTAAAATACCGCTTAGCTTCAAGCATCGCTTGCTTGCCCAGCCTCCTCTGCGCACGCCGGGCGGCAGTGTCCGAATCGCGGACTCCACCAATTTCCCGATTGCCAAGACAATTGCAGCTGCGCTTGTCGAGATTGAGCCGGGAGCGATGCGAGAGCTGCATTGGCATCCAAACAACGACGAATGGCAGTATTATTTGTCCGGACAAGGCAGAATGACCGTATTCGGCGGCAACGGGAGGGCGCGCACCTTCGATTACCGGGCCGGAGATGTAGGTTACGTCCCCTTTGCCTTCGGCCATTACATCCAGAACACGGGAACGGAAACGCTCTGGTTTCTGGAAATGTTCAAAAGCGACCGGTTTGTCGACGTATCCTTGAACCAGTGGATGGCGCTGACTCCGCAGGAACTGGTAGCAAGCAATCTCCATGTCGGTCCTGAGTTGCTTCATGTACTGCGCAAGGAGAAGTGGCCCGTCGTCCGTTATCCGGGTTTCTCCTATTATCCTAGACCGTCTGGATCGAGAGACTGAAGCACCAACATCGAGTTGCCTGTTGAACAGATAAAAGCCCGGGTTCATGAAGAACCCGGGCTTTCGTCCGTCGCTTACTATTTCAACGTGTCTCTCACTTCAAGCGTACGCTTATTCCATTTTTCCGTTTCTGGAATCAGCTGATTGATGTCTGCACCCTCAAATACGATTTTATTCAAGAGATCATTCCAGTTGTACTCGCCCCATGCAGGGACAGTAACACCTGGTTGAATTTTTGCGTTTTCTTTTGCAATTTTAACCGCTTCTTTGTTTTTGCCTGCCCACATTGGCGTTTCGTCATAGTAAGCAGTCAACTCTGGATCGATGACGGAAGCGTTCGCGCCTTGGTCGATCTTCCATTTTTGAGCTTCTTTGGAGAATTGGAATGCGATCCACAAGAATGCTTCTTCTTTATGTTTCGAACCGCTCAGCAAGGACAGCGGACCGTAGATTGTGTAACCAGGCTGGCTTACTTTGCCTTTAGGGAAAGGAAGAACGTCCCACTCGAATTTAGCGTCTTTTTTCAGGTTAGGAAGCACCCAGTCGCCGCCAATAGCAAAGCCTGTTTTACCATTGATGAACTCTCTTGTTACATCGCCTGTTTCTGTTGCTTTTGCGAAGCTTTGCATCGAACCGTCTTTCCAGACGAATTCAGACAGCCATCTTACATCGTTCATAACTTCAGGCGTGTTGAGCAAGCTTTGCGTCATATCTTCGTTCAGGTAGTGAATGTTCGCTGCGTGACCGTCAGCAATGGCTTTCGTGCTCAACACGCGCATTTGGAATTCAGGCTGCGTCGTCAAGCCGTACTCGCCTGCTTCTGGATCGGTAATTTTTTTGGCGATTTCACGGAAATCGTCATACGTCCAGTCGTTAGCAGGGAATTCTACACCATGTTTCGCAAGCAGATCTTTGTTGACCAGAATCCACATTGGCACGTCAACGAAAGGAACAGCAAGCTTTTTGTTATTCCAAGTCATCGTATCGAAGAAGCCTTCTGGCAATTGAACTTCATTGAAAGTTACATCATCCTTAATGTACGGAGTCAAATCTTCCAGCAGACCGCTTTGGTCATATGTGATCAAGTCGGAATCGATCCAAGTCAAGTCGGCAGGTGTGCCTGCCGCTTCCAAGGAAGCGATGATTTCCATGATCGGCTGGCTGTTTACCGGAACTTGCTCGATTGTGATCCAAGGGTATTTCTTGTTGAACATATCATACAGCTCTTGATACGAGTCTGACCAGGAGATCAGCTTGAGCGTAACAGGCTCTCTGTTCTCAGGAGCTTTCGTCGCCTCAGGCTCCGCAGTAGGCGCGTTCGTAGCATTTCCTCCGTTAGCAGGCGTGTTCGTGCCGCTGTTGCCGCCCGAGCACGCGGACAATACAAGTGTCAATACAAATACAAGCGTTAGCATCCAAGCAAAGCTCTTTTTAGTTTTCATTTAACTTCCTCCTCATGAATGATTGACCCTAACCGTTCCCCTTAAAGCGCATACATAATTGCCGATGATGACTGAACGCCGCTGCAATGAAGCATACTTGCCGAATTTGCCTTCTATTTCGTCTGATGCCGGGTTCGGCCATCACCTCCCTAACGAAATGTAGGGGGCGGCTTCATGCCGCCCTCTCTGCAGATTCCCCTTACTCGACGATACCCGTCCGCTCAATGCCGCTGACGAACCATCTTTGCAGCAGCATGAAGATTAGAATCGGCGGTAAAATGATCAGGAATGCCGCGGCCATCTTTGTTCCCTCTGTAATCGGATTCGTTATGGTACGGGTGTTGCCAAGAAGCGTTGGATTGAGCACCTCTTCAAGCATATCGAGACGAATCGAAAGCGGCGTAAAGCCTTTCGCCAGAAACATCGACGGCTCGTAGTACATATTCCAATACCAGATGAAGGAAAAGAGGAATACGACGAGACATGCTGACCGTGCCAGCGGCAGCATAATGCCGAAGAACAATCTTGCCGTGGAGGCGCCGTCGAGCTTGGCGGCCTCTTCCAAACTTGGCGGCTGCGACCGGAAAAACTGGCGGAAAATGAGAATGAACAATGCACCCTTCAACCCCTGCCCGAAAATTGCAGGAATGAGAAATACGAATAGCGAGTTGAGCAGTCCCATTTTGCTGAAAATAACGTAAAGCGGAATAATGATAACTTGCGGCGGAATGAGAAACGTCAAAATAATGAGCGCCGTAATCAATCCTTTAAACGGTACAGACAGTCTCGCTAGCGCGTAGCCGGTCATCGCACATACGACAACCTGTACCAGCGAGCAAGTAACGGCAATCAGTGACGTATTCCGCAAAGCCTCCGGGTACTGCAGACCCTTGATCGCCTTGGTTACATTCTCCCAGGTGACTTCACGCGGAATCCATTTGACCGTTGGGTCGAGCAAATCGGACATTGTCTTGAACATCGTGCTGACCATGTACAGAATCGGCTGCAAGTAGAGGTACGCCACAATAGACAGCAGTAAATAAATAATTAGCTTGGCGATTAGGCCGTCCGATACGTTTCGTCCAATGACGAGAAGCTTGGCTTTCTGCGCCCTGCGGCCCCAGAACACGGAGCGGACACTGCGTCCAATTCGCTCAAATTCCGTTTTCACTGCGGTGATCATGTATGAGCCCTCCTTGTCTTAAGGCTTCGGTTGAACAGCCAGAGTACAAGGGCGATCAGCACGAAGATAAACGCGAAGTAGATCCATGCCAGCGCACTGGCGTATCCATAGCCGGTATCAACTTTGAACATATTCTCCCTGACATGCGCAAGTACCGGATTCAGCGGGAACGTGAACAGATCGATGATCGTGTACAACACATTCAAACTAATGAACGGTACGCATGCCGGAAGCGTAATTTTCCAGAAGCTGTCCCAAGGAGACGCACCGTCAATGCGGACCGCCTCGTAGATCGTCGGCGATATCGTCTGGAAACCCGCGATAAAGATCAGAATCTGTACGCCGGAGTACCAGAGAATAAGAACGGCCTTGCCGAGTACGTCCATAACTGTTCCCGCGAACTGTGCGCCGACGTATTCCTCTACAATTGGTAGCAGGTTGTACTGCTCAAGAAACGGAATGTCACCCGCTCCTTGAAGAAATAACTCCGACAGTACCTGACCTGTTGCGAAGATAACCGGTAAAAAGAACAGTGCCCGGTATATAAATCGCCCTGGAAACTTCTGATTCAGCATTAAGGAAATCAGTAACGCGAAGATTACGATGATTGGCACCATCAGCAGCATTTCCTGAAAGTACGTAATTAGCTCGATCGGAAAGACATTGTCTTTCAGAAAAGCGTCACGGTAATTCCGCATACCGATCCATTCATATTTGAATCCGCCTACGCTTACCTGCACCTTATTAAAGGTCATGAAGAGCGACCAGCCGATCGGTATGGCAACAAACAGACAGAACCCGATAATCCACGGCAGCATGAACAATAAGCCGACGCCGTATTTTTTTCCTTGGTATAGGCGCTCTACACGTCTTCTAGCCTTCGCATTCATTAAGCGCCCACCCCTTTCTCTACATAAAACGTTTTCCTGCCATAATCAACAATTACACGCGTGCCGTCTTCATAGGTTGTTGCAAAGACATCCTTGGACAGCTTCTCATGATTGTCGATGCGCTGCGCATACAGGCCGGACAAGGAATCGAAAGCTTCGTATTCCTGCAGGATCCTGTCCGTCCATTTGTCGTACTGACTGCTGAACAGATACCCTGAAGCGGTGTATTTCAGCTTTCTTGATTCGTCATAGGTCAGGAAGAAGGACGGTGTTGCGCCATATTCAATCGCCTTCAAAAACTCCTCTTCCACGTCGTTACGCAGATTGCCGTCTCCAAACGTATAGGCAGTATGCCCATGCACTGCAATTGGATAGAACGGAACCGTCTCATCGACCATAAAGTCATAGCTTGATTCGCTCGTCATGTTGACGATGATATTGGAGCCTGCAATCGTGTAGTCGTTGCCGCGGTATACTCCGGCATGACCAAGCGTCTTCTGGGTGTACTTCAGCAAGCCGTCATAGACACTGATCGTATTCTCCCTTGTACCGATAAGCGATTTATCATAATCATGGAAGACCATCTCGCCGACCCAGTTGTACAAAATGCCAGAAACGCCAATATCCTTCAGCTTGTCAATCGTTTCATACGCCATCGCGACCGTACGCTCCGGCTTGCTGATAAACCAGCCTTCATCGATGAAGACCGTTCCGTCAATGCCACGGATACCGTTGTTTTTGCCGGACAGATCCGAGTTGTCCTGGTTCATCCAGACAAAATCCTCCTCGAACATGACGTCGATATCCTTCTTGCGCATCTCCGCGATGAAGTCACGCGCCGCACTCTCGCCTCCAAGCTTCGGCTCAATCGGAAGACGTTTGTACAGATCATAGTCGCCTTGGTTCTGCCAGCCGTAATAGATAATGTCCATATTCTTAACGCCCCGGCCATACAGCGTATTGGCGATTTCAGTCGCTTGCGGGAACGTTGTTGCCGCAACATATTGAATCCGGCTGTAAGCTTCGGCAAAATTGCCGCCCATCAGCCTGAGCGTCAGCGGTACATGCTCGACCGGCTTCATGGCTTCTCCGATCTTGTCTGCTTGCTCCAAGTAGCTGCGGTATGACTTAGCCATGCCCACATAATCGGCATCTTTGCCGCTCAGGAACCGGTATTCAACCTCGCGATCCGATTGGAGCCGCTCTTTCTGAATGGCTTTCATTGGAGCTGCCAGCCGGCTCATCCGGTACAAGTATTCCTCCCGGTAGATTTGACCGGAGAAGATATTATAGAACGTTGATTTCAACCCAGGCGGCATAGCCGAAATGTTGGCCGAATCGCCGCCTTTGGTCAATACGGCAACAAATGCGTTATTGCCGCGCTTTACTCCAAATACGGGATAGGCGATATTTTCCCTGCGTTCCCCAGATCGGCTCCAGTTGCCGGCATTTGTCAGCTCAAGTCCGTAGACCTGATGGCTGTAGCCGCGGGAGACGCCCGCCCGCTCTTTCTCGAATTTGATCAGTCCGCCCGGACCGTCCGGAACGAACAGGTAACCGTCCTCTGTGGCGGATGCCGCTCCGAAATACGGGAGAAGCTCGATGCTGAATACGGCGTATTCGCCTTCTTCCTTAATTCCGTCCGTTGGAATACGCGCCTTCAGTCCTTCTTTTGTCAGCTCGTATTGAATGCTGAAGCTAAGGTTCTTGTCGGGAAGCGAATACGTCACTTGAACGAGATTTTCATTCGCCGAGATTGATTTCTTGATTTTCGGATCCAGCGCATTCGTCACTTCCCGAATCGTCTGATCCTTGCCCTGCGTCCGGACGTAAGTCAGGACGAAAGGCGACTGCAGGTTGGTGAGCAGGCTGCCTTTGACTGTCTCGCCCTCCAGCTGCTCCTTCGGCGGATTGCTGGTCCAGCGGAAGCCGGACCGTTTGTCGACAACCGCAACTTGCGTCGTAGCCGGATTTACATAAAGCGTATAATCGGCGTTGGACAAGGCTTCGGCAAAGCCGTCCGCCCCTGCCGATGAAGGCTTCCAGTCTTGCCCCGTAAGCACGGCAGCGCGTTCAGGCGTCATCTTCTCAATGCCTGTTTTAATCATCGCCTGCGCCGGGGTCACCTCATCCTTTTTCACCAGCTGAGCAATGACAATCACAAGCACGATTACAAGCAAGATGAACGATACGAGCTTTACGCGAAGGGAAAGACGCTTGATGAAATTAGCCAATGAAGGTCACCTCCTTGTAAAGCTGGTAGAAGAAATCGTACAGGTTGAAAGTCAAGCCGAATACGATAAAGGCAAACAGCCAGATCGTACCGATCGTAAAGACCGTTATTGCGATGTTCTTGATCGATTCCATGAAATCGAAGTTGTGGATAACCTGCGTCATTACGATGAGCATGACGCCCATCCAGATAAACATGATCGCATTTAACGAGTCGACGATGACCCGCTCATCCAGCGTTACAATATTCGAAAGAAGGATTGTCGGAATAGAGAAGAAGATATACGGAGCCAGCGCATACGCACTGCCCTGAATAACTTCCCTGAATTTCCCTTCGCCGTCCTTAATACTGCATACGAGATAGTTGGCGATGATCCAAGTTACCCATGGAACGACGAACAATCCGAGACTGCTGAACAGATTAATTTGCGACAGCTCTACCGGATTGAACAGGAATCCGGTGTAATACATCGAGATGATTTTGACGGCAATGGCGCCAACCAGAATTAAAATAATAATCCAAGATGGAACCCTCGCTTCTTTCAACCGGTAGAAGCCCTGATAAGGGTGGAACATGACATACCAGAAATTGCGTAAGTCCTCTACCGGTTTCTCCCACGAAGCAGGCAGTGGAAAACGTCTAAAGTAGCTTCGGATTAAGCGCGGACCATAGGCAATCAGAGCAATAAGCACTGCGATGATAGCTGCTGCCAGCAAAAAGTGGTTTTGCAGCCAGGTCAGACGAACTTGCCAGAATGCCTTGGAATAGCTCTTTGTATCAAATGCCGCTTTCAGATACGACAGCGCTTCATGCTGTTCATTGTCATGCAGATAGACTTTGCCAAGTCCTTGGAATGTACCGTTGTACATATCGTTGCGGGCATACACACGGTCCCAGTACGGTTCGCTGTCCTTATAGCGCCCTTCCTTGTAAAGAGCAAGAGCATTCATGACATCGCTGCCGAATTCAGTGAGCTTATACTTGTGGACCGTGCCAACGCGGCTGTCCGAAATCCAAATATTATGATCGGCATCGACGCCGATAGCCGTCGGATAGCCCAATACACCATATTGCTGCGTGCCATTGTCGACTAAACCAAATGCGAACAGTGCTTCCGCGTTATCGTCATAAATCGTGACGCGGCCCTCAAACATGTCAATATCGTAGAGAAACCCACGCTCATCAATCGCCGTATCGACAATACCGTGTCCGTTCTGGATCGTTTTGTTCTTAAGCGCGTCGACGCCGCCGGCATTCAGCTTGCGGATTGCGCCTTGACCAAAGCCCCCCGCTGTCGACGTATAGATGAAGCCATCGTTGTCCAGCGATACGTTAGAGATCGGGCGAGGCAGTGCAGCGAGTTCCTTTGCAAGCTGCTCTTTGTTCAGAATGAGCTTCTTGAGCCAGTTCAGAACCGTTTGCTGCGCTTTGTTAGCGCCAAAGTAACCCAAGAACTCGCCTTCTTTATTGATGCGAAGCAGCCCTTGATAGGAAGAGTTCAAATTGATATACATGACGCCCCGCCGGTCGACGACCAGCTTGGTCGGCACGAAATGCTCCGTTTCCAGGAAAGTCGATACAGGCTTTTTGTATTCGCGTATGAACTTTCCGTCCTTCCCGAACACCGCTATGCGCTGGTTGCCGGAATCTGCGACGTAGACTTGCCCCTCCGGGATAACGTAAAGGCCTTCAGGCGCGCTAAGCGCCCCCGGACCTTCCTCATCACCGATCGTTTGAATCAGGGAGCCGTCATTGTCCATCACAAAAACTTTTCCCGCTCCTTTATCGGCCACATATACGTTGTTATCCGCTCCGACCTGCAGATCGACAGGCTCGGTAAATCGGGCCCCCGTCGTCTCCGCCGGCTCATAGATCGGCTGAATGCGCAGCCAGCTAGACTGGTTCGCATCGTAATAGCTGGTCCGGTAAGGAAGCTGTGCGTACGTCGCTGTAGGCAAGGCAAGGAAACAGACCGCCGCCAGAAGCAGCAATGTGACAAATTTCTTCATCGTTACGACTTCCTTTGCTGGTTGAATTACTTGATTCCGGAATGCACCATCGTCTCAAGCACTCTCTTTTGAAACAGTAGGAAAATAATGAGGTTCGGCAGAAACATGAGCAAGCCGGCTGCAGCGGCCATATTTTGACCAGCAACACTGTTTTGAAGCCCGCTCAGCAAGCTGTTGACATAGAAGGCAAGCGTTCGCATCGTCTCTTCTTGCATAAACAGCGTGGATGTCTCCACGTCGCCCCATACACCCTGAAAGGTCAGGATCGAGATGGTGGCCACTGCCGGTACGGACAAGGGCAGAACGATTTTGGCAAAAATGCCGAGATGGCTCGCTCCGTCAATCTTGGCCGCCTCAAGCAGTTCGCTCGGGATTTGAGAGATGAATCCGACGAGCATGAATACGGCGACCGGTGAAGCAAGCGCCGGCAAAATATGGCCGAAATACGTATCGTTGATGCCAATGCCGCTAATGATCAAGTACCTCGGAATGCCCACCGTTTCCGGCGCGAACATGAGCGAGAGCGTAATCATCGACATAATAAGCCCTTTGAAATGAAACCGGTATTTAGCCAGTACATAACCCGCCATGGTGCTGACAAGGATGACGCATCCGAGCGTCAGCGCCGCGATAATAATACTGTTGAACAGATACCGGGTGAACGGTACCGTCGCATTGGATGCGTGCAAGATGAGCGACTCGAAATTTCGGAACGTTGGACTCTGCACGAAAAAGCGCGGCGGAAACAGGAACAGCTCATTTTGCGGCTTAAAGGCATGGTTGATGATAAAAATAATCGGCAGCGACATGAATACTGCCAGTGCGGTCAGGCAGCTGATCAGAACGGCTTGAAACGCCGTGATTTTGCGTAATTTGCGAAGCAACATCGTCTAAAGCTCCTCCTTTGAACCGAACAGCCGAGTAGCAAACCTCATCGCGAAATAGCTGAAAATGAGGAGCATGACCGATACGGCCGAAGCATAGCCGAGCTCGAAACGGATGAATGCGTAATCATCAATATGGTTGATGATGAGATGACCGGAATACGAAGGTGTAATCGGCATCCCTGTCAATTGCGTCGATATGCCTCCTGCCTTCAGCGTGCCGACAATAGACATCACGGCGCTGAATAGCATCTGCGGCTTCATCGAAGGAATCGTGATGTAGAATACCTCTTGCAGCCGGCTCGTAATGCCGTCGATCCGTCCGGCTTCGTACAGCTCACGGTTAACGGTCTGGAGACCGGCAAGCATCGCCAGAAAGCCTACGCTGAAGCTGGTCCATAGTGATACGACAATCATAATTTTCAGTAAATATTTCGGGTCCTGCAGCCAGATGACCGGGCTGTCAATCCAGCCCATGCCCAGCAGGAAATTGTTGAAATAGCCGACCCGGTCACCGCTGAAGGCAGCGATCCAGACGACGGTCAATGCAACTCCGCCGGCCATGGAAGGCGCGTAGAAAGCGAGCGTGTAATAATCCCGGATCTTCATCGGAAGCTGGTGAATCAGCCACGCGAAGGCGAATGACAGCAAGTAGCCGCCGGGACCAACAATCAAAGCGAACAGAAACGTGTTCGGAATCGCTTTCGTCAAAAAGATAATGTCTTGAGTGAACAAAGCGATGTAATTGTCCACCCCGATAAAATGCAGCTTGCCGAAGCCGTCATAGGACGTAAAGCCTAGCGTTGCGGCCATAATAACCGGAATGACAATAAACAACAGGAAGCAAATGAGAAAGGGAGCCGAAAAAAAGTAAGCAAAGCTATCTCTCTTAATATCCAGCAAGAATCGCTTCAATTTGAGCCGGACGGAGGATTTCCGCCCGGATTGTTTGGCAAGGCTGGGAGTCAGCTCAGTATTCATTTGTCAGTCTCCTCCCATTCATAAGGTTCGGTCGCTTGCGGAATATGCAAATTATCTGTGTTCTTGATTCCGAAGTTTCCTTGTCTCCGGTTCATTTCCCGCTGCAGTGAAAGCTGCGCCTGCTCGAGCGAGTCCTGAGCCGGGATATTTTCCATTACGGTACGGTTCCAAGCAAACTCCATCTCCCGCGTCAGGAAATAGTAGCCCGGTACATACGGCATGTTTTTCGCCCAGCGCGACTGTTCGCGCAGTGCCGCCAAATCGTCGCTCGGCCAGCTCAGCGATTTCATCGCTTCGACATTAGCCGTATTCCAGCGGAACTCGAGCCCGTAGAAGGATTCGATATCGCTGGCGTATTGCGATTGAACCTCAGCGGAGGTCCACCAGTCCAGGAACTGCCAAGCTTCATCCTTATTGTCGCTTTTCTCCATAATGACGGCTGCCGATACACCTTGCGGCGACCATCTCGCCACCGTACCGTCCTCTTGCTTGACGCCAGGAAGCGGAGCGATTTTCCAATGCCCTGTAATTTCTGGAGCAGCGACAAGAAGCTGTACGTAAGTGTTAAAGTCAGCGATGCCGATCGGAATGTCGCCATCCCGGAAATGCTGGAAGAATGCCGGAATATCAATCGGCAGGTTATACTTTTTGTACAAATCGGTCCAGCGCTTGAATGCGAACTGGCCGCCTTCGCTAGTCAATTGTGCGTGCAGGCCATCCGGGGAGTACACCTCTGCTCCATTCTGGAAGAACAGCGTCGTGAAATCCGCTTTCGGATAACTCATCGTCATTCCGTTCTCCTGCAGCGTCGGCAGAAGCTTGAACAAATCCTCCCATGTATCCGGCGCGGTCAGACCCAGATTCTCGAAAATGTCGGTCCGGTAAAACATCACCTGGAAGTTCTGCACTTCCGGCAATCCGTATACACCTTTGTCGTAAACCATGGAGCGGCTTACGCCTGGAATGAACCGGTCGAATACTTCCTTAAAGTTAGGGAATTGCGATAAATCCGCTACAGCGTCCCGCATCGCGTAATCGGCAGGAGTGGATTCCCCAACTCCCAACGCTACATCCGGCACTTCGCCAGCCGCATTACCCAAGATAAGCATATTCGGATTCGGCATCAGGTTAATATTGACTTGAATTCCTGTTTTTGGCGTGAAGTCCTGATCGACAATCTCACGGAGCAGCTCGGCGTAATCACGGCCGCGCTGTACCCAAACAGTGAGTGCTTCTTTTTTGTTATGCTTGCGCGTGTCATAATCCAAGTAGAAAGAACGGGCGAAATCAGTAACCGCGTATGGTACTCGGGCTAAAGCACTTGCCGTCTTCAATCCCGTGTCAGTTTCCGGTGTCCGTATTACGATGTAGTCCAGCAAAAGCGGCTGCTGCGTCAAGGTCGCAAGCCATGTGCCGATGTTGTTCTGAATCGTCGAGAAGTCATTTACTTTTACCGGAATTTCATTGACGTCAACAGCCATCTTCTCCAGCAGTGCCGTCGAAGATTTGATCGCTTGCGACAAATCGGAGTCAACGCCGTTCAAACCATCGATATAACTTCGAATATCTTTCAATCGTTTAATTAAACTAGCAATCTTCTGCTCAACCTGCGGATCAAGCTTTCTCATATCCCATGTACGGGTCGAGTCGATGTTAGCGTCAAAGCCGGATTTACTGTAGTTGCCAGTAAGCAGCCGTACGTGACGATCATAGTCCGCAAGCTCGGCCAGCGTATCCCTAAGTGCCAGAAACACCGGCTGTACAAGTGAGGAGTCCGAGGTCAGTCGCAGCGTGTGCTCGCCTTTAGTCAAATAGAACGAGTAGGACTCGCCTTCCTTGCTGGAAAGCGTCTTAATATCGAATTCTTTCTTGGTCGGAAGGCCGTAATGCAGCATTTCCCGGTAAGGCACTTCACCGTCGATCGACAGTGTACGATAAGCCTCGAAGCCGTTGCGGTAATCTTGGAACGCCTTCAGGTCGATTTCGTACCAGCCGTCCTTAGGCACGTTCATGCTCCATTCAACCCATTCTCCTGGAAGACGCCAGCGTTGTCCGCCCAGCACGTTATACGTAATTCGTCCCTTCGGATCGGGAGAAATATGCGGTTCCGACCAGAAGTCCGTCTGAATGGCAATGCTGGATTTCTGCTTCACTTCCTCCGCTTCCATTACGGCAAACCAGTCTTCTGAACCGGTTGCTTCTGGATGTAAGCGTTTGTAATCTTCAAAAGTCGGAATCACTTTCGGCGGCTGAAACGAAAGTTCACCGATGATGACTGGCTCCCTTACGCCTAACAGCTTCAGCGTGTGCTCGCCTTTCTCCAGATGAAACAGCAGCGGCTCGGAGGATGCGGCGAAATGGACGGCCGCCTTCTCTCTCCATTCAACTAGCTCCATCTGCGAAGAACGAACCTGCTGGCCGATTTCATTGCGGTCATACGGAAATTTCGAATCTTTCCAAAGCCGCTCCAGCTCGATGCGTTCTGCTTCGGCAAATGGATATTCGCCGTCAATCTGGATGCCTCGTACAATGGAAGCATTGCTTCCTGGCAATGCTTTATACTTGAAATGAAGCTCATACCAGCCCGCTTGCGGGGCATTAAGCTTCCACTCCACTGAACCTTTTTCATTCTCCCAGCGGATAGCTGCAGCGTTGCCGCCCTCGCCGTCGCCGGTTTGCAGTTGTGCCTCAGAGGAGGCGTTTGAGTAATCTGCGGGATGAAGCACAATCGGCTGAAGTCCGCTTTGAGGCGCCGTGTTCTGGCCAAGCATCAGCTTCGCATAAGGAGTAAGCGCGTCTTTGCTTTCGAAGCCTAGCAGTTGTTCCGGCGACACGGAAGTCGCGTGAATAACGGGCTCGGTGCCGCCGACCCAGCGGACGACTCCAAAGATAAGCGCTGCGACAATCAAGAGCCGCAGAGCAATACCCATCAGTTTCCGCTTGCTCATCTTTCATCTCCTCCGGCTGCGAGCGACACGCCCGTCTGCTCGTCAAAGAAATGAACCTTATTCATATTGAAACCGACCAGCAGCTTCTGTTCCTTCTTATAGACGGTTTCGGGATCGCTTCTGGCAATAACAGTCTTCTCGCCGATTTTCACATAGACGTAAGCGTCCGACCCGGTCATTTCGCTCATTTCAACAATTCCCCGGAAAAAGCCCTCCTCTGGCTCGCTTCCATTATCTTCCCGCAACAAAACGTATTCGGGACGAACGCCCATAATAATGTTGCGAAGCGTGCGGGCCGATTGCTCGAACTGATCGTACTGCTTCTCAGAAACAGGCAGCTTCAAGCGGCTGTTGGAAAAGTAGTAGCGGCCTTCCTGGCGAACAATGTTGCCTTCCAGAAAGTTCATTTGCGGCGATCCGATAAATCCGGCTACAAACATATTGGCCGGCTGGTCATACAGCTGCCTAGGAGGCGCAACCTGCTGGATGATGCCATCTTTCATAACGACGATTCGCGTTCCCATCGTCATCGCTTCCACCTGGTCATGGGTTACATAGACCATCGTCCGCTTGAGATCGCTCTGCAGCTTAATCAGCTCGGCCCGCGTCTGGGCCCGCAGCTTCGCGTCCAAGTTCGATAACGGTTCATCCATGAGGAACACCTGAGGTTCGCGGGCAATTGCCCGGCCGAGCGCCACGCGCTGCTTTTGACCGCCGGACAGCTGGCTTGGCTTGCGTTCCAGCAAATGCGAAATCTCCAATATTTTCGCAACACGGTTTACCCGCAGCTCAATGTCATGCTTCGCCGTCTTCCGCAGCTTCAATCCGAGTGCGATATTTTCGTATACGGATAAATTGGGATACAATGCGTAATTCTGAAATACCATGGCGATGTCCCGGTCCTTCGGCGAAGTGTAATTGACAAATTTACCGTCGATATACAAATCACCTTTCGTAATTTCCTCCAGACCTGCCAGCATGCGCAGCGTCGTCGATTTCCCGCAGCCGGATGGCCCGACCAATACGAGAAACTCCCCTTCCTCTATGGAAAGGTGGAAGTCGTCGACCGCCGGACGCGACTCGCCCTTATAATGCTTGAATACATGGCTGAACGTAATGCTTCCCACCCTCGCTCACCTCTCGTGAAGTATTTGCGACTATCTCCTGTCATTTATGTTACCTTAATGATGCCTTCCGGCTGAATGAGTGATTGTTTGCTTTTACAGTCGAATATTGGCTTGTATTCTTGTTTTCGAATCCCCTCATTCCAGACTTCTCCGTCAATAGAGGCGTTCGAGCAGCGTTTCCAGCTTCCGTCTATGTGCGCCAGGAATGAACTCATGCCCGTGATAACGGTGCACCGAAATTTCCTTCGAGCAATTCAGATGGTTATAGGCGGCGAAAATCGTAGAAGGAGGCGTAATATTGTCGACCAGCCCGACCGTCATAAACGTATGGCAGCGAATACGCGTGCCTATATTCATAATGTCGTGATAAGCGAGCGTCTTCCTTGCTTGCTGTTCGATCACAGGATCGGAATAACGGCGGAAATATTCGTTCAGCTCCTGATAAGGCATCGTATCGGCCGTATCGATAATCCGCTCGAAATTCGTAAATCCCGGATAGTCGGCACAGGCAACGACCGGAATTGGAGAGAACGCGGCTGCCGCCAGCGCGATTCCTCCGCCTTGACTCGCTCCAGCTACAGCAATTCGTCCGCTATCCACTTCAGGTATTGAGGACAGCACCTCTACCGCGCGGACCGCATCCATAAAGACGCCCCGGAAATAATAATGTTCAGGATGCTGTATTCCCTTCGTCAGCCAGCCTGCAATGGAGCCGTGCGGCGAGATAACGTTGTCAGCGCTCCCGCCCTGTTGTCCACGGGTGGACATATGCAGCACCGCATACCCTTGCAGACATAAATTTACAGTCTCATGAATGTCGCCGTCCGGAGACCAATTGTAGCCATGATAAGTTACGATGCCCGGCAGCCTTCTTTCTCCGGCCGGAAGCGCCAGCCATCCTTCAATGGCAGCACCTTTAAATCCGGCGAAGCTCACTTTGAACAGCTCCGCCCTGCGGCTTGGATAAGCGACTTTAGCCAATGAATATTCGATCGGCGTTCGTGCCAGTTCCTCCAGTGAGTGATCCCAAAATTCGTCAAAGTCTTTCGGCTTCGTTAATTCAGGCTTGTACGCCCTCAGCTCATGCAGCGGCATATCGGTTTGCTGCGGCATATTCTTAATCCTCCCGTTTCGCTTGCCCGTGTTCGTTCCGCCAAGAATGAAGAGGCTTCCACGGGAGCAGCTTTTTGGCAAGCTCGTTGCTGACGATCGCTTCAAAGCCTTGGAATGCCGATCTTCGGTCAGTTACGTCTGGGTAGAAGGTGTCCAGAAGCTTCAGCGTTTCCCAGTCGCTCAGACAGTCATCGCTCGTAATATTCAGGTTGATCGCACCGCGATCCTCCACGTGGAGCGAAGCGATACATGCGCTGACCGCATCGCGTATATCAATATAGCTCCAAAAAATATGCTTGAATTGCTCAGGCTTGCTAATGCTCAGGTGCCGGTACTCCTCTGGCGAGGCAATTAAAGAGAAACGAAGTGAAATGACCTGCATACCCACGCTCCGGTCGAACATCTCCGCAGTCACCTCATTGACCACTTTAGAGAGGCCATAGCATTCCTGCGGCTGCTGCGGATGCTCCTCATCCACTGGCACATAGTCAGGCGAGAATCGGGTTTTTGCCCATGCGAAGCCGTAGGAGGACTCGCTTGAGCCCATCACAACTTTGCGAATGCCCAGCACTGCTGCGGCTTCCAGTATGTTATAAGCGGAAATCGTATTATTCGTAAAAATATAGGGATTGGTATATCCTTTCGGTGCCGGAATCGCCGCCAAATGAATAATGGCATCGACTCCCTGCACGGCCGAGACGACTTCGCCAAATTGGCTGAGATCGGCCTTGATTTGCTTGCAATGCAGCTGGTTTGATCCCACCGTATCAATCGAAACAACTTCAATGCCTTGTCGTAACAGCTCCTTTACCAGCCTTGTTCCCAGCTTTCCGCTGCCGCCCGTAACTGCGATTTTGTTCACTTCCGGCCGCACCTCCATCATTCAAACGGTATTTGCCCCCACATCGGGCTGTAATAAACTTGTCAGGATAAGTGTACGCGAAGCCGGAAAATCGCCAAATGAGACGATACAAAACTTTCTATCGATTTTTTATCTTCTTTTTGCCCTGTTGACGGTTTGGAAGCGCTTGTAGACGGCCTCTCGATACGTTAGACTAAGGCTATACTCGTCCCTTTACAGGAAGGCGGCCGGTTCCAATGAAAGAACAGCATATGCATGCTTGGCATGAGAAAATCACACGAAAAACGAATTCCCCGCTCAACATCATCATCAGCCCTGTCGAGTTTGGCACGGGCGCACACTGGCACAAAGAAATGGAAATTGTCTATGTTATGGAAGGCAGCATGGAGATCGGACTGCATCAGGAGAGGATCGCTATGCAGCCTAGAGATCTGCTCTTCATCGGCTCTTGTGACGTCCATCAGTTTTTCGCCAGCCCGGAAGGCTGTAAAAAGATTATTTTGCAGCTGGAGAAATCCATCTTCGATCATTGTGCGGATGAAGTATTCGCCAAACGATTTGACATCCCCCATCTGAGATCGGACAATGCGTTGACGACAGATGGATTGCAAACGCTTCATTCGCTGTTTGAACGCAACGCTCTCGACATTTATGAGGAATGGGAGAACCGCCAGCGGGGCTGCGAACTCGCCATTAAGGCAAGAGTGAATGATATGCTGACAGCCATCGTGAGGAATATGCCGATGTCCCCCTATTCACCCGAGGAAACGATCAAGCGGCTGGAAAAACAGCGTCGGCTGGAGGATGTTCTGAAGTTTATTGAGCAGCACTATGAATCTGACATTACGCTCACGAGCGCTGCTGATGTCTCGGGATACAGCGTGCATTACTTTTCCCGCTTCTTTAAAGAGGCGACAGACAAAAACTTCGTCGATTACGTTAATGAATTTCGAATTACGGAAGCGATGCAGCAGTTGAAGGACGGAGATGCCTCCGTGACCGATATCGCCTTTAAAGTCGGCTTCAACAGCATTGAGACATTCAATCGCGTCTTCAAAAAACTGAACGGCTGCACCCCTACCGTCTATCGGAGCAAAATATGACAATCGCTCATCAATCCCTGACAAGTCAGTCAGGGATTTTTCTTTTATAGTGAAGCTATTAGCCAGAACATATAGAATGCGGCGTCAAAGTTGGCGAAAACGTATTCACTTTAGGGAGGCGCGATTGGAATGACACAAACGCAAACGACAAACGAAGTCTATAAGGACCCGAAGGCTGACATCGAATCCCGGGTTAGCGATTTGCTCGGAAGGATGACGTTGAAGGAGAAGGTCCGCCAGCTCGATCAGTACTTTGGAGCCTCATTTATGAGTGCGGCCCATCCCCGAATGATGACTGTTATGGCCGATGATGCCGAAGTTTTGTGGGATCGGGTCAAGTCCGTCATCGGTGAGGACGGCATCGGCTGCATTCATGACTTGTATGGAACAGTGGAGACGAATAACGCCTTGCAAAAATACGCTGTCGAGCAAACACGGCTCGGCATTCCGATTCTATTCAGCGAAGAGGCGCTGCACGGCTTGCTTCGTCCCGGCTTTACCATCTATCCGCATGCCATTACGACAGCTTCGACCTGGAACCCGGAGCTAGCCCGGCAAATCGGCGAGGGTATTGCTGCTGAGACCCGCAGTCATGGCATTCATGAGACGTTTGGCCCTGTACTGGATCTGGCCCGCGAGCCGCGCTGGGGGCGCGTCGAAGAAACGTACGGCGAGGATACTCATCTGGCCAGCCGAATGGCTGTTGCGATGATTCAAGGACTGCAGGGCGACGATCTGTCCTCCGGCAAAAATATTATTGCCGAACCGAAACATTTCGCCGTTCACGGCATTCCCGAATCGGGATTGAACCATTCACCTGTCGTTATTGGACTCAATGATATCTGGTCCTATCATATGCCGGTATTTGAAGCAGCTTTCGTTGAAGCTGGCGCTATCAATGCTATGTGTTCCTACAACTCTATTGACGGAGTGCCTTGCTCGGCGGACTACAGCCTGCTGACTGGCGTGCTTCGCGACAAATGGAATATGCCAGGCTTCGTCCGCTCCGATCTTGGCGCAATCGCCCGTCTGGAGCATGCCCACTACACGGCTGAATCCGGCAAGGACGCGATTCGCCAGGCACTTGTTGCCGGCACCGACATGCAATATTATGACTATCCGCATGATGTGTATCAGCAAGCTATTATCGATTTGGTGCAAGAAAGCGAGATAGGCATCGATACGATCGATACCGCCGCCGGACGTGTGCTGAAAGTTAAATTTATGCTCGGATTGTTCGAGCGTCCGTACGCCGATCCTTCCCTGCCGCAGCAGGTTGTCCGCTGCGCTAAGCATGGCGAAACCGCGCTGCAGACAGCCAGAGAAGGTATCGTCCTGCTGAAGAACGAGAACAAGACGCTGCCGCTGGCGAAAAGTTTGTCCACGATCGCGGTCATTGGACCAAGCGCCAATCAAGTGCGGCTTGGCGACTATACGCCTTTCATCGAGGGCTTCGAGCCGACAACCGTATTGAAAGGCATCAAATCTGCCGTCAGCTCCAAAACAAAAGTGCTGTATGCCAAAGGAACCGGCGTGCTTCAAGATGAATTAGAGGCCATTCCGATCGGCAGCTTCACAGACGGGAGCGGCAATTCAGGGCTGCGCGCCCAGTACTTTAACAATCCCGAGCTAAGCGGATCACCGGTTGTCGAAAGAATCGACCCGTACATCGACTACAACTGGGTCATTACGAAGCCTGATCAAGCGATTGACAGCATGAACTTTACCGTTCGCTGGACAGGCAAGCTGGTGCCGAATATGAATGTATGCGGCTTCATCGGAACGATTAGTCAGGACAGCATGCGCTTCTGGCTGGATGGCGAGCTGCTCATTGATGGCTGGGGCAAGGATAAGAGCGCCAATCAAAGCGTACCCGTTGAGCTGAAAGCCGGCCAAGAATATGATCTGCGCGTCGAATATTGGAAGGATACGAATGGCGTTGAAATCGTATTGGGCTGGAGTCATGCGGAGGAAAGCATTCAAGAAGCTGTCGAGCTTGCCCGCAAAGCTGATGTTGCCGTCGTATGTCTCGGCGACTCGGAGCGTACTTGCGGTGAAGGCGTCGACCGGAACAGCCTGGATCTCCCTGGCGATCAGCAGAAGCTGCTCCAAGCCATTCACGAAACAGGAACACCAGTTGTGCTCGTTCTGCAGAACGGCAGACCGATTACGCTGGGCTGGGAATCCGAGCATATACCGGCCATCGTTGAGGCCTGGTATCCGGGCGAACGCGGCGGCGAAGCGATCGCCGAGGTGCTATTCGGGGACTATAATCCGGCAGGCCGGCTCCCGATGTCATTCCCGCGGACGATCGGCCAAATTCCGGTCTATTACAACCGGCGCCGCGGCGGACAAAAGCATTACGTCGGCGGCGACAACCGTCCATTGTATGCATTCGGCCATGGCTTAAGCTATACGACCTTCAGCTATGACAGCATCTCTATTCAATCCACAACGATCGCTCCCGGAGAGAATGCTGTCGTTACCGTCCAATTGACGAATACAGGCAGCCTCTCTGGTGACGAAGTCGTTCAGCTGTATGTCAACGACGTATTCAGCACGATAGCCCGTCCCGAGAAAGAGCTCAAGCATTTCCGCAGAGTTCATTTGAAGGCTGGGGAAACGACGACGATTACTTTCACGCTGACGCCGAAGGATTTAAGCGTACTGAACCGCGAGTTGAACTGGGTAGTTGAGCCGGGCACATTTAAAGCGCTCGTTGGCCCAAGCTCCGACAATATCGCTTTATCCGTTGATTTTATCGCGATTTAAGCTGGGCATTGCAGGCTATGCTTAGCAGGGAATGATAGGATACGATGCAGGGCTGAAGCCCGCACTCGCAGCTGGCAAAGCATGAGGAACTAGAATGCAATATGAAAAAGGGTGCAGCCTTCCATCCAACGATGGCAGGTTGCGCCCTTTCTCTATTTTCCCCAGACAGTTCCGGGATCGCTGCGCGTTTTGGTCCATGCTGTCGTTCTTGATTCCACTGCCCCATCGCTTGCGCTTGCACTCTGGATAGTGGCTCGAATCTGCAAAATGCCAGCCTGAACTCAAAACACTCCGCTCACCCTATTTCTGCAACACTTAGAGCCAACTACTTCTTGCAAACCCCGGAACCGCTACGCGTTTTGGTCATGCTGTCGTTCTTGATTCCACTGCCCCATCGCTTGCACTCTGGATAGTGGCTCGTTTCAATCTCTTATACCCTACAAATGATCTTTCGAGTCTTGTTTGCTGCAACTGTATATGGGGTGTCAAAATGCAAAAGTGCATTTAAATATCCATTATTTAGGTGATATTTGACCTCGAAATGCAAAAGTGCATTTTGTTTGGCCTAAAAAAGCATAAATGAGCGATTTTACAGGATTTCAACTGCACTTTTGCTATTTTGATGGTCTATTTTGGCTACTTTTGAGG
>NZ_CBVJ010000061.1 GCF_000513275.1 Paenibacillus gorillae
AAGCATAAATTGAGCGATTTTGACAGGATTTCAACTGCACTTTTGCATTTTGATGGCTATTTTTGGCACTTTTGAGGCTCATCAAAATGTATTTTTACATTTTGATGAGATCTCGGTGAGGCTAGACAGTCCGTTAACAGCCCCAGCAATCATCTATCCTGTCATTACGACTCATATACTCATAAAATGTGCACATGATCTCCAACGAGGTGCTAGTTAGAGGGAGAGTTTCGAGCTAAGAGTCCCGGAGGGTCTAAGCTCTTTCTTTTTTGCCTCACCACGAGGTGTTAAAGCCCCGGCAGGGTCTTAACGGACTCGTCATATGCCCTTTTCGGCGGGCGACGGACTATTTTTTGAAGTTAAGACCTCCTGAAGGACTTAACCTTCTCCTTGTACCTCACTACGAGTCCGTTAAGACCCTAGCAGGGTGTTAACGGCCTGGTCACATGCCCTTTTCGGCGGGCGACGGACTATTTTTGAGGGTTTGAGACCCTCGGGATACTAAACGGAAGAGCTGGCGCAAACACATCATAGATGAAAGTCTGTGCTGCTATAGATAACTTAAACGAAAGGCTATGTCACATCGTAATGCTGGTTTTCAACATAAAGAAAACCGGCCTTGTGCAAGGACGATTAACATTTTCCATAAACGGACTGTTATTTAACAATGATTTTGTAAGGGTATGAACCGACATTAAATGTTCCTTTATCGTTTCCTTCAATCGTCACTTCGGTTCTGAAAATATCTGCTTTTTTATCCGAACCGAGCCAAATTCTCTGGTGAGCGGATAGAATAAATAGTCCATTCGCGTCCCCCACAGCAGCAAAAGAATTGTTGTTATCGTTATAGGCATCCAGCTTCAGATTGCTCTCCAAAAGCTCTATAGTACTGTTTACATCATTAACAACTAGACCAATCTCACTAATATTTAAAATATTCATACTCGAAAAAAAGCTATTTACCTCATTATGCAAAGAATGTCTAGAAATAAACTCCACAATATTACCAGAAGGGTCATCAAAGTAAATGGATGTAGCATCCCATGTTTTAGAGTGAATTTTGTAGGAATCGTTTGGCAAAAGATTTAAGGATACTTTTTTAGAACTTAACCAATGTATCGTTTCGTCCATTTTGTTGTTGGGAATGTCAAAAGCAAAATGATAGTAAGGGTTCTCCCCAGCATTTTCTGTTCGCTCAAACGTTAAGTAAGATTGCCCTACCGATACAGTAAATGAATCTTTTGAACGGTCCAACAGCGGCAGTCCAAGTAAATGAGAGTAAAACTCTTGAAGCTGTGCTAAGTTTTTCGTCAGTAACCGTACACGATGTATCCGCAAAATGCTCACTCCTCCTATTCCGTCAAAAGTGACAACTCATAATTTGGAATATAATAAAGCATAATTCGTTAATCTAACAGTTGTTTCTTAATAAATCTATTCCAATCCATCTATATACGAAAAAAGAGAAGTCATCATGAAATACCCCATTTCATGACGCCTTCTCTTACATGCATTAACCTTTGGATGCTAAATATTCGTCGACGATGGCTTGCGTTCTAGCCAAAATTTTAGGAAGACCGTTGTTTTTATTCAATTCGATATATTTCGCTACCGACTGCTCTACATCTGCAACCGTACCGTACTCAATGGGCCTGCCGTACTCTTCGCCAAGCTGGTCACGCCTCGCTAGTTCGTCCTTCATGCCGTCTTCGGCTATAAACAAGCCGTCAAGAGGCGAAATGACATTGATAGGCTCATTCGCAAACTCTTCTTCCTTAACCCAGAAGCTTTTTGCCATACGTGGCTGTCGGACGCATAAATTGCGGCTTCCAGAAAGCCCATTGTCCGCCCCATTCCATGTAGTTGCTAGATGTGGTTTGCATGCCCTCCGGATAGTCAGCAGCCTCCCCGTTGAGCAGGTAAGTCTTGCCCTCTATGCCATACAGCACAAGATCGTACAGCGTCCGATCCGTCTCCAGCATATCGAGGAAGCGCAGCACCCGATCGGGATTTTTGGAATTCCGGTTAATGGCTACCACATTCGCAATGGATGAACGATTAACGAACTTTTTGTCCGGATACAGCAGTGACATGCCCTGCTTATAGGTCGGGTCAACAAATCCAGGATCAGCATTCGCCCATTCATGGGACGTAATCGTAAACATCGACTTGCCGTTTCTCCACTGCAGCGAGGCGTCTCCTTTATCGATTATAGCATCACGGTTAATGAGCCTGTCATCGTACCAAACCTTCGACAGCTTCGCAGATTCGAGATAAAACGGCTGCTGTTCAACAGCCCGCACAATAATCTCCGGATCATTCAAGTAAAAGCCCAAGCCGTGAAAGTTCATATCGACCCATTCTTCCCTTGAAAAAAACAAAGACAAAGGCGGCGTCCGATTAAGCTTCTCATTCGGATACGATTTCCTCAATTCCCGAAGCAGCCAATCGACGTCTTCAATCGTCTTAATGGAATCGGGCTCGATTGACAAACCCGCCTTCTCGGCAAGATCAACCCGCCAGCCGGCGAATTTGCGCTCATTCATTTTCATTGTCCAAGGAAGTCCTACGATTTGCCCGTTTACCGTTGCGGCTGATAGCGTCCCTTGCTCCTTGTACTTGCGGAGCAAATTAGGCGCATATTTCGGGAGAAGCTCATTAAGTGCCATGTAAGAGCCTTTAGCAGCAATAATCTTGTAAGACAGCCAATCGGCATCAAAGTTCATATCCCAGCTGTCACCTGCGGCCGCCATAGCCAGCATCTTTTCCTTATATTCGCTGAACGGGATGAAGTTGATGTCGAATTTAACGTTAAGCCCTTTATTTTTGACATAGCGGCTCACTTCCGACCATACCTCATCCGTCGCTGCCTTCTTTTCCCCGCCAAAATAAAACTTCAGCGTAATTTCCTTTTCTTGTTCTGAACCGTTTTTGGAACCGTCATAGGCATATTCATCGTGATTGCTGCTTCCACAGGCCGCAATACTAAGGCATACCAGCATTGCAGTTGCAAGCATAAGCAGCTTTGCGACAAGTCGGTTCATGATACCATCCTTCCGGGCGGATAATTTTATCGTCTTCCTTAACGCGCATTGAGTTCCTCGCCGTCCTGCAGCACGGGATGCTTCAGCGTAATCGTCGTCCCTGCGCCGGGAGCCGTCTCGATCATCAGTTTATAAGATTCTCCGAAGTAAATTTTCAATCGCTCATTCACGTTGCGCAGGCCAACCCCTCTTCTCACGCCCGGCGCAACAGAGCTTCCCGGCGTATGTTCCTTCTGAAGCTCCTCTACGACAGATGCCGGTATGCCCTTGCCGTTGTCAGCAATAGATATGATGATATCCTGCTCTTCCCGCTTCGCTGAAATGATAATTTTACCCTTCTGAAAATCATCCCGTACGCTATGCTGGATCGCGTTCTCCACCAATGGCTGCAGCAGCAGCCGCAAGAACGGCAGATCAAGCAGCTCTTCGTCGAAGGAGTAAAGTATGCGCACCTGCTGGCCCATACGCGCCTGCTCAATCATAACGTAAGCCTTAACCTGCTCGATTTCACGCCTGAGCGTCGTATTTTCTTTCCCTTGATTCAGGCTTAATCTGAGCAAATTGCCGAGTGCCGACACCATTTCGCTAATGTCGCTGCGCCCGTGATTTTCCGCTTTCCAGCGGATGGATTCCAGCGTATTGTACAGAAAATGCGGAT
>NZ_CBVJ010000062.1 GCF_000513275.1 Paenibacillus gorillae
GATTTTCCGCTTTCCAGCGGATGGATTCCAGCGTATTGTACAGAAAATGCGGATTGATCTGATGGCTCAGCACTTGGAATTCCAGCACTTTCTTTTTACGTTCCGCGAGCGAAGCCTCCTCCACCAGACCCTCAATCTGCTTGACCATGTTGGAAACCCCGCTATACAGCCAGCCGATCTCATCCTGTCTGGAGGAACTGGGGATCAGATTCTGCATATTATCCGTCTCCAGCCTTCGCATTGAACGAACGAGATGTGCAATAGGCTGCGTGTAGCGGGACGTGATGTAAAATATAACGCCGATACAGCAGATCAGATAAAGAATAAGAAAAATAACGAGCATCCGGTTGATTTCATCGATTGTTCCCGTCAGCTCTTGCAGCGGCGTCAGGCTTGCCATCGCCCACGGCTGGCTGTCCAGCTTAACGTAAGTAGCGAGATAGGTTTGCCCGTCGATGGTAACCGCCTGTGAGCCTTGATCCGCCGATGCGACGAATTTGATATAAGAGGGAGAAGGAAACTTCTGACCCGTCCATTCATTGGCGGAAGAGTCATAATAAATCATGCCGTCCTCGTTGAGCAGCAGCATTTTCTGACTTTTCAACTGCGCAGATGGCGAGAAATACCGGGCCAAATAATCTTCCGACAAGTCCGTTGCAATAATGCCCCGCGGCCTGCGGTCATACAGTCCGGTAAACCGCTTCACATAAGATAACAGCGGCTTCTCATAAGCGCCTTGCCTCGGCATCGACAAATACCAGGACGGGCTGATTGTTGCTCTGGAGCGTTGAAACCAATACCGTTCCTCGATTTGAATCGATTCCCCAATTGTACTTAAATAGGAAGGATAGTCAGCTGGCCTGATCGGGTAAATCTTGACCCGAAACGCATCGATCGCAGGCGTATTCTGATAGAGAAATGCCAGCATATTGACGGCAAACGTTTCCTCTGCGGCAGCATCGGTTGGCTCCTTCACAAGCAGGTCCTGCAGTTGCTTGTTGCCGATTAAATCATTAACCTGGTCGTTGAGCTTGTACAGGTAAAGCTCGAAGCTCTTTTTCGCCTGCAGCAAATAGCCCATCGTCATTTTCGTATTCGTGTTCGAAATGCCCTCAATCGATTTAATATGCGAATAATAGGCGAATAATAGAAAAGGTACGATTATGATGAGAAAAAAAATAAAGATCATCCGGTTCCGAAACGATGTCGCCAACCGCAAGGAACCTTTCTTCAACAACTGCATCGTCCACGCTCCGACTGCCGAAACGGCCAAATAATACGGATAAATGGAACGCGAAAGGCCGAATCCCTCGTATGCAGCACATAAGCTGCTTCAAGCGACCGGCCCTTCCATTCCTGCTATTCCTCCGCAATTCCCTTCTGTCTTCGATATTCCTTCGGCGTACAGCCCACCTGCTTCTTGAACAGCTTCGAGAAGTGAACGGGGTCCTTGTAGCCGACCTGATAGGAAATCTGATACACCTTGAACTGGATGTCTCCCAGCATTTCCTTCGCCTTCTCGATCCGGATATTGGTCAAATACTCGAGAAACGTCATCCGCTTCTCTTTCTTGAACAGCTTGCTGAGCCATACCGGCGTCACATGGACCGCGCTGGCTACGCTATGCAGCGTCAAGCTGTCCGCATAATTGTTATGCATCAGTCTTTCCGCCTCGCACACGATTTGGCTCGGCATAGCCGATACAGTGCGGAAATCTGCGGCGATATCAAGCAAGAACCGCTCAGTCTGCTCCTTCAGGGATTGCAGCGTGTCATACTGCTCCAGAAGTTCCCATACTGCTATCGGATTGCTGCCCCAGCGCTTATTCGGGACGCCTGCGGATGCCGCTTTGCGGAATACTTCGAACAGCCATTGAAATATTTCCTGCTGAATATCTTTCAACTGGGAGAGGCGCCAAGCCTGCACCATTTCGATAAAATGGTCCATTGCCGCTGAAATATCTTCGTCAGAGCCGTATTTGACCATGTCCAGAACCTCATCAGGCTCACGCAGCGACAGATTATCGCATTCTCCCTCTTGGTCCTGCCATAGCTCAGTAAAGAGACGATTGCCGCCAAATAGCACTTTCCGCTCCAGTACATCGGATGCAGCGACAAACATATCATGCAAATGCTCCAGGCCGCCCGGTGTCGTGCGCATGCCTGCGCTCGCCTTTACTTTGACAAATTCATTGATCCGCTGAATGCACAACTGTGCGATACCGCTCGCAAGCTTGGCATGCTCCTGCCTCATGCAGCCCAGCATCACGACCCAGCGGTTGCATCGGTCCGTGCCAATCGCGAACGGATACGGATATTCCTCCTCCAGCGTCTGATTCACAACGTTGCCGATGCCGAACAGCACCAGTTCCTTATCCTTCAAGCGGCGGTTCTCGATCGCCTTTAAATCGTCGGCTTCCACGACGACCAGCATCATTTGGTGCTGGGACATCCACTCCAGATTCAGCGATTGAAGCCGGTGGCGCTGCCTCGCTTCGCGATGCGGATCGAAGGGCAGCTCGAACATTTCCCGAAGCAAATCCTCACGCATTTTCGGAATGGCGAACCGCATCTGGTTGAATAATTGCTGCTCATGCTGCCGCTCCACCCGTTGTTCGTAAATATGATCCGTAATCCGGCTGACCACGCCATCCAACTCATCGAGATTGATCGGCTTTAAAATATAATCGAGCACTCCGATCTGGAGCGCTTGCTTGGCAAGTTCAAAATCATCATAACCGCTGACAACAATCGTCTCCGGCTTGTAATCCTCGTACGGCTCCAAAGAACGCAGAAATTCCAGCCCGGACATCCTGTTCATTTTAATATCGGTAAGAATGAGATCCGGCCTTTGGTCGAGCGCCATCCGCAGCGCAGAATCGCCATCATCGGCGACAAGCACCTGATTTATGCCGAATTTATCCCATGGGAAGCGCTTCCGTAAACCTTCGCGAATCTCAAATTCATCATCCACGATAAGAGCTGTCAGCATCTTTTCACCTCTCCAGCCGATTTTAACATCAAGCGGGACTCCGCCCACCATCTATCTTCATACTAACCGACTCAGTTTTAGATTGCACGGGGTAATTTCACAATTTTATAGGGCAGTTATAAACCGAATACCTTAAAAAGGTCGTTATGCCCTTGAAAGTTTACTTTTTCCCCGTAGATCGCCCTCATTCGCCCCTCTAAAATGAACATAAGTAAATATGCTACCCAAAGGAGCTGTTAAAACGATGATCCATGCCAACCACATAAACAAAACGCTGGGCAAATTGAAGAAGCTCGACGAAATCTATACCGAGCTTATATTCGAAAAAGCCGGCGAAGTCGAAACGGTATTTTTCGAAACGGACGAGCATCGCTACCAGGTTCCCGAGGGCAATGAAGGCTGGCGTCCAGCCAAATCCGGACTGCAATGGGGTAAAGAATGGGGCTCCGCCTGGTTTAAAGGCCATTACATCGTACCCAAGGAGCTGCACGGCCGCAAGCTATATATTCGGGCAGAGACGGACGGCGTGGAGACCTTCTTCTGGGTGAATCGCAAGCCAAGCGGCATCTTCACGCATCCCAAGGAAGCGGCCAACCGCGGCAATCACCATACGCTTCTGCTTACGAAAGAGGCTCAAGCCGGTACCGGATTTGAACTGTCTTTCGAGGCTTATGCGGGACATCCGTGTGTCGGAACGCAGCCCTATCAGGTGAGCGAAGCAAACTTCTCCGGCGAACAGCGCTACAATCGCGTCTATACGTCAATCGATATCATGCTCTGCCGTGAGGACGTGAAGGATTTCGTCTTCGATCTCCGCACGCTTCAGCAAGTGGCGAGCTCCGGAGCGGTCGATCCGTTCCGCCGGGCTAAGATCGAAAATACACTGCTGGAGCTGTTCCCGATTCTCACCCAGTCGCCAGGCGAAGTGCCCGAAGAGGTATGGCGCACTCCTCTGCGCCAAGCCAGAGAATTAATGCGGCCGCTTCTGGAGCGGAAGACGGGCGAATCTGCGCCGAAGACCGGCATCATCGGCCACTCCCATATGGATACCGCATGGCTGTGGACGCGTGATGAGACGATTCGCAAATGTGCGCGTACCTATGCGAATGTACTCAGCTTGATGGACCAATACCCGGAATATACGTTCATCCAAAGCTCCGCCTTTCATGCCGAGCTGATGCGCCGTCATTATCCGGATATTTTCGAAGGCATGAAGCAGCGGATCGCCGAGGGACGCTGGGAAATTAACGGCGGCGTCTGGATTGAAAGCGACTGCAATCTCGTATCCGGCGAATCGCTCATCCGTCAATTTCTCGTCGGGCAGCGCTATACCCGCAAGCATTTCAACTATACGGCAGATGTATTCTGGCTGCCCGATACGTTTGGCTACAGCGCCGCAATTCCGCAAATTATGGCCGGAACGGAAGTCCGATATTTCTTGACGACAAAGCTATCCTGGAATGATACGAATCATTTTCCATACGACACGTTCTACTGGCAGGGACTGGACGGCACGAAGGTGCTCACCCACTTCAATACAATCCATTGCTGGCCTGATGCTGAAACGCTGATCGACCGCGTCTACGCTTCGCATAACGCGATTGCTCACAAGCGTGTCAATGACAGCCGGCTCGTATCCTACGGTTTCGGGGATGGCGGCGGCGGACCGCAATACGAAATGATCGAAATGGCTAGGCGTTCGGCCGATCTGGAAGGCGTGCCAAAAACCGAGCATACGACGGCAAGCCGCTTCATGCAGCAATTGGAGACACAGGCTGTCAACCCTCCTCTCCATGTCGGCGAGCTGTATTTCGAGGGTCACCGCGGAACACTGACGCAAATTCATCAGATCAAGCGCAACAACCGGAAAGCGGAATTTGCGCTTCGCAATCTGGAGCTTGTTGAATCCATCAACGGCACGAGAGGCGGCCGCATCGACAAGGAACGGCTGGCTTCGCTTTACGAGCTGCTGCTCATTAACCAGTTCCACGATATTTTGCCAGGGACCTCGATTCCAGAGGTTCATGACCGGGCGATTGCAGAGGTTAGCCAAGTCATTATGGATGCTGAAGGGGCAACGACTGCGCTGCTTGCTCCAGTTGGTGCAGCCGATGAGAATGCCGTAACGGTCTGGAATACGCTAAGCTGGGACCGCAACGGTACAATTGCTATCGATGGCCTGTCTCAGGATCAGACTCTGGCGGACAGCTCGCTTCTCTCGCAGCGGATAACTGACGTATTCGGCAGCCAGAAGCTGCTTGTCGGGGAGACAACCGTGCCGGCTATGGGGTCCCGCGTATTCGAACTCGCAAATATAGAAGCAGACGCTGCTGCCGCACCTTCTCCGTTCCGCTATGACGAGAAGGCGGGCACGCTTGATACGCCGCATGCCCGGGTTCGTTTTGACGAAAACGGCTATATCGAATCTTTCATTCATAAGGCGAGCAGACGTGAGCTTCGCGGCAGCGGCCATCCGCTCAACGCTTTCCTGATGGGCGAAGACTTGCCAGGCGCTTGGGACAACTGGGATATCGACCGTGATATTTTCAGCAAGCTGCAGTTGCAGACCCGTCTGGTTGCTCGTGAAGTCGCGGCAGACGGCCCGCTTCAGTTCCGTCTGCGCAGCGAATACCAGATCGGACGGCAGTCTTCCATTACGCAGCATATGGTATTCCATTCGGACTCGGCGCAAGTCGATTTCGAGACAGTTATCGTATGGCGAGAGAAGCACCAGCTGCTCAAGGTCGGCTTCGACCTCAATTTGCTCGCGCAGCAAGCACGCCACGAGGTGCAGTTCGGCCACGTCGAGCGTCCGACTCATACGAACACTCCATACGATCAGGCGATGTTCGAGGTATGTGCACATAAATGGACGGATATATCGGAAAACCGCTTCGGCGCAGCACTGCTGAACGATTGCAAATACGGCGTATCTGTATTCGGCTCCGATATCCGGCTGACGCTCCACAAAGGCGGCGCCCATCCTGATCCGCGCGGCGATGCAGGCATTCACGAAGTGACTTACTCCCTGCTTCCGCATGAAGGCGGTTTTGCAGCAGAAACCGTTATTCGTCCGGCTTATGAGCTTAATGCACCTGCACTTTCGGTTCGCGGAAAAACTGTTGTACAGGAGCAATCCTTCCTCGCGATTGACGCTCCGAACGTCATTATCGAAGCGGTTAAGCCGGCTGAGGACGATGACGCCTACGTGATCCGTCTCTATGAAGCGGAACGTTCAGCAGTGAAAGACGCTCTCTTAACGTTCGACAAAGCGCCGAAACGCGTCGTCATCGCCAATATGCTGGAAGAGGGGCAGGAAGAGCTTGCCTTGAAAGGAAACTCAGTAGCGCTTGATTTCCGGCCGTTCGAGATCAAGACGGTGAAAGTTTACGTTTAAGCGCAGCGGTGAAGGAAAGCTGGGCATGTGAAAGTGCCTGTTGTAGGCTGTCGAGAGATTTCTCGGCAGCTTTTTATATGCGCGTATGGTGATATATGCAAACTTTGTATGCACCATGCCCGGGGTCGCTGCGTGTTGCCTAGCGTCCAGTGTGTGATGCACACGCCGGGGTCGCTGCGTGTTTTGGTCCGTGCTGCCATTCTTGATTCCATTCTCCCATCGCTTACACGATGACTAATGGATAGAACCTGCGAAAAGTCAGCCCGAACTCAAAACACTCCGCTCACCCTACTCGACACGTTCAATACATTCATAGCAAGAATACAGCAAAACAAACTTAAAGCTTTTCGCTTCGTTTGGTTTACTGCTTGCACTGAATTTAATGCTCGCAACTCAGTAGTGTAGTCTAGCAGCTACCGCAATTAACCATTTCTCATTTCGATAAAATCTTCTCAATATTTATAATCACCTCTCGATATTGTGAACAACGAAACGGGTTCGCTATTTAGCGAAGACCGATTCGCTGATTTTAGTTTAAACGTGTGATTTGGGGCCGCTCTCTCGTATTAGCGAAGAGATTTTCGCTGTTGGTGAAGCTGCGTTCTCGAGTAACGAAGTTTAGTTCGCTATAGCTGAATCACCATCCATTAGCTATTGTATAGCGAAGTTTGATTCGTTCTATAGCGAAGCAGATTCGCTATCGGGCTCTACTCGTTAATCAAAATGCAAAACTGCATGTTGTCAGCCGTTTTTCCGATGAATTCTCGCTTCAAAATGCAAATGTGCATGTTGATTGGCACAAACACGCCGAATTCGTGGAAATGAGCGATTTCAAATGTACATTTACATTTTGATGGCCATTTTAGCCCTTTTAGCGTTTATCCACATGTACTTTTGCATTTTGTTCACCATACAGCGCGGAGTGACCAGTTAGAGAATGCTTAGTTAACCGCTTATGCTACAGAGACGACTAGTTAGAGAGGGTTTAGTTAACCACCTATGCTACACAGGCGACTAGTTAGAGAGGGTTTGGTTAGCAGCCTATGCTACAGAGGCGACTAGTTAGAAAGCATTTAGTTAACCGCCTATACTTCAGAGACG
>NZ_CBVJ010000063.1 GCF_000513275.1 Paenibacillus gorillae
AATGCTTAGTTAACCGCTTATGCTACAGAGACGACTAGTTAGAGAGGGTTTAGTTAACCACCTATGCTACACAGGCGACTAGTTAGAGAGGGTTTGGTTAGCAGCCTATGCTACAGAGGCGACTAGTTAGAAAGCATTTAGTTAACCGCCTATACTTCAGAGACGAATAGTTAGAAAGGGTTTAGTTAACCACCTATGCTACACAGGCGACTAGTTAGAGAGGGTTTGGTTGGCAGCCTATGCTACAGAGGCGACTAGTTAGAAAGCATTTAGTTAACCGCCTATACTTCAGAGGCGATTAGTTAGAGAGGCTTTGGTTTGCAGCCTAATGTTACGGGAATGACAAATTAGGAAGGGTTATTTTCTGCTTACGTTAAAGGTCGCTGGATCGATAATTTAATATTATCCGCAGCTCGTGGAGGTCTGTGGAGGTTTTAATTGAGTGGGGTCATGCACTGTGAGGCCAGTCTGGATGTCGTGTGGTTCCTCGGCGTCCACAAGGACACAGTTCACCTGGTAGCGGAAGTTTGAAAAGTTAGCAGTTCTCCTCCCTCGCCTGTTTTGTTCATTTAGCGAGAGAGAAGGACTCGGTGGTTAACTGCTCGTTTAAGATTTTCCATTGGTATAAACCATGCTTTAAAAGCAGTCAATTCAACTAGCCTTTGAGTTCAGAATTCCCCGCTCCAAGCTCAGTCTTACGCTGCTCGCGAACAGCGAATTTCTCTCTGTACATCTGCGGCAAATGTTCGATTTTATAATTGATCGTCTCCAGGTTGCGCTGCGTATCACGAAGCTGCTGCTCTACATTTTTCCGATGCTGAACGAGAATTTCCAGCCCTTTCTCGACGACAGCATCATGATCGGTGCAGTAGTTGATAAACGTTCGGATTTCTTTGATTGGCATGCCGGAATTTTTCAGGCAGCAGATCAGGTCGATCCAGTCGACGTCCTGTTCATGGAAAACTCTTGTCCCGTTTTCCCGGTCAATGAAAGGCAGAAGCCCCTCTTTATCGTAGTAACGTATCGTATAGATCGATAAGTTTGTTTTTTGGGCCACTTGCGAAATGGTGTAATTCATCTCTTTCCCTCCAGCTTCGCTTGGTAATAAAAGGTCGTTTTGAGGTTACGCTAATGATAAGTTTGATTAATTTTCAAATCGAGGATTGACCTAGAGTTAACTCTATCGTATATCTTGAAAAAGTAAAGCCGATTGAAGGGAGATTATTAAAAATGAAATACATCGATATTGCCAATACCGACTTGAAGGTGTCCAATCTTATTCTGGGCCTTATGCGCATTAAACAGCTTTCGTTGATCGAAGCGGAGAAGCTGTTCCGTACAGCTATGGATGAGGGAATCAACTTTTTTGACCACGCCGATATTTACGGTCCTTCGTACGGGGAATGCGAATCTTATTTTGCAGAAGCCATTCAAATGAATGCAAGCATTCGTGAGAAAATGATTCTGCAAAGCAAATGCGGCATCCGCAAAGGATACTTCGATTTCTCCAAAGCGCATATTTTGGAATCGACGGACGGTATTCTGAAGCGGTTGAACACTGATTACCTCGATATTTTGCTGCTGCACCGCCCGGATGCTCTCGTTGAGCCGGAAGAAGTGGCAGAGGCGTTCGAAGAGCTTCACAAGAGCGGTAAAGTACGCTACTTCGGCGTATCGAATCAAAATCCGGCACAAATCGAGCTGCTGCAAAAATATGTGAAGCAAAAGCTTGTCGTTAACCAGCTCCAGTTCAGCATCGCGCATACGCCACTTGTTGACGCTGGCATCGCCGTTAATATGAATATCGATCAGTCGGTTAATCGCGACGGCAGCATTTTGGATTACAGCCGATTGAAAGAAATGACAGTACAAGCATGGTCGCCGTTCCAAAAAGGCTTCTTCAACGGACCGTTCCTCGGCGATCTCGAAAACTATCCAGAGCTCAACGAAGTGATCGACAGCATCGCAGCCAAATATGACGTAACCAACACGGCTATTGCCGTTGCCTGGATTACACGCCATCCGGCGAACATTCAAGTGGTGCTCGGCACAACAAATGTTCAACGTTTGCAAGACTCCTGCAAAGGGTCGGACATTCCTTTGACCCGGCAAGAATGGTACCAAATCTATACAGCAGCCGGCAATATGCTTCCATAATGCAACAAAACAAAGAGCACCGGCCCATGGGCGCGGTGCTTTTTGTTTTTGCTGCTAACCCATCCTGCTCACTGAGCAGCCAAATGAGGAACGAGCTGATCATCTTCTGCCAGCGACAGAAAAGAATCGACGATACTTGGATCAAATTGCCTGCCGCGCTGTTCGCGCAAGTAGTCAAGCGTTGAATCGAGGCTCCACTTTTCCTTATAGGCCCTCTTCGTTGATAAAGCGTCGAACACGTCAACAACACTGACGATCCTTGCTTCCAGCGGAATAGCTTCGCCCTTCAAGCCATGCGGATAGCCGGTGCCGTCCCATCTTTCATGATGGTATAAAATAATGTTTTTCGCGGTCTGAAGCTCTTTCTCGAACAGTTCGTCGTCCAGCTCGGCAAAAATTTTATCCACAATATCAATGCCAATGATGGGATGCATTTCGATAATCGTTCGCTCGTAATCGGCCAAAGAACCCGGCTTATACAATATGCCTTCGGGAATGCCCGATTTACCGATGTCGTGTAAAATGCTGGCATTTGCAATGCGGGCCAGCTCTACCTTCGGTAATGCCAGCTCCAGCCTCTCGTTATGTCTTTCCACTAGCAGCTCTGTTAAATTCTGCACACGTGACAGATGCGCTTCCGTTCCCGGATCACGAATTTCACAAGAAATGGCCAGCACCTTCAGCAAAGAGCCCTGCATCCGGCTGGCTCGATCTTCGTCCAGATAAAGACCTTGCTTCAGCTTTTCCAGCTCGCGGAATACTCCCACATAATAGAGTTCGCCTTCAATGTCGAACGGGGTAATTGTAATGAAGGAATGCCAGAGCTCCTTATCCCGTTTCTGGTTTGTAAAAACACCGGACCACGGTCGGCCGGCCTGAATTTGTCTCTTCATGCCATCGTAGACAGACTGGGATGTATACGGCGTACGCAAAATACCGGCACGCTTCCCGATTATTTCTTCTTCCTGATAGCCTGTAATCTTCTCGTATGCACCGTTTACGCGCAGTATCGTATGCTTGACATCCGTTATGATGACAGCATCTGCCAATTGCAAAAACAAGTTTAGTTGCTGATTCATGACAATCTCTCTTTCTTGTCTCTGTCCGTTAAAAGGAAATATAAGGTCGGTTCCATCTTACCATATCGATCCAGCCATCGTACATGATTATGAACCGTATTTTTTCACCATTGCGGACAAAGTAAGCAGCGGCCAAATATAGTTGTAGCTCGGATAATGCGTATACACGCTCCCCGGCAGCATCGCCCCGGTCGGATAATAATAGGTCCAGTTCCTCCGCTCCAGCGTACGAAGCAGCGCCTCGGCCCCTTTTTCGATTTCAGGTGTAAGCTTATCATTGGCGGCAATAAGCGCGTCCAGCGCCCATGCGGTTTGCGAAGGGGTGCTGGCGTTTAAAGGTACATACTTTTTCACCTTGTCGCTCAAGCAGGATTCTCCCCAGCCTCCGTCCGCATTTTGAATGCTCAGCAGCCAGTTCGCGGCCTTTTTTAATAGCTGGATGATCACTCGCCATACCTGCATCGGACATGCCCTGCAATGCCGCTCCGGTACCATTGATATAACAGATCCCCCAACGCCCGTACCAGCTTCCCTCCTTCGTCTGCTGAGACAAAATCCACTGCACCGTATCGTCAATCCAGCGATGGCCGATCGTCATGCCCAAATCCTTGCCAAGAAAGCTGAGGACCCGGCTCGTCAAATCTACGGTAGAAGGGTCAGTAGCAACGTCAGTTGATCCTTCGAACTGGAAAAGGCTAGCGGGCATCCATTTCCCCTTTCGCTCGAAAGCCGGCCAGCCCGCATCGTCATTACGCATCGCCAGCACCCAGTTTAATCCTCTCTGCCAATTGGCTGTACCATTCGGGAAGCTGTGGCTCTGCCGGTACGGAAGCAGCGCACGGAGCGCTGCGACGCTGTCATCCACATCGGGATAAAGCGTATTAATGTCGGAAAATCCCCAGCCCCCAGGTTCGGTATGCGGACATCGGATCGCCCAGTCGCCTTTGCGGGTCTGCTGTCTGGCCGCCAAATAATAAGCTGCGTTCTGAAGCGCCGTTGATTCGATTGCGACACCCGCGTCCTGCAAAGCATGGCTAAGGAGTGCCGTGTCCCACACTTCCGAGGTCGCAATCTGAATATGCGCACGGTCCATACACTGCAGCGAGCGGATGCCTTGCAGCTGCCGGATAATCAAAGGATCGTCCGCGGCGTACCCCAAAGCAATCAGCGAGAATATCATCAGAACGGTTGAAGTCTCATACGTGAGCAGCGTATCATTTGGCTCCAGCCGCTCCAGCATGTAGGCTTCTGCTTGCTCCATCGCAGCCGAGGAGCCAATGGAAGCCAGCGTGCTTGCGAGCGGAAGCGCCGAGAACAACTCATGCAGATTGGAGATCCAGGTTCGATCGTTCTTGAACGTCTTGGGGCCGTCCAGAAACAGATCCGATAAATCCGGCATATTCGCATTCCTTATATAAAATTGCTTGTTCGACATAATCAGTGCCGGAACTAAATGCGCGCGGGCATGGCCCGAAAGCGAAAATAAATCAAAACCGACGCCGAGCTCGGAGAAAAATACGGTCAGCGGAATCCGCAGCTGCCGCGGCCATTCCGCTTGGCCGGTTGCTGCAAAAATGACTTGCGTCAGCAGGCTGCGCGCCTCAGACAATCCGCCCTTGGAGCGAATGAACTGTTTAGCCTGCAAAATACGGTGATCCGTCGGCCGATAATATCCAGCGCATAACAGCGCATAGCAGGATTCGGCTGTCGTCTCTAAATTGCCCTCCGGCTCATCCGGATACAGCTTCCATGCTCCATTCTGGTATTGCGCTGCGGCAATCCGCACTGCCAGTGTGTGAACGAAGCCCGGGTCCCTTATTCCTAGTGCGGTCATCAGTATAATCAAATAATTGTCAGTCATAACGCCGGAATCAAAGCAAAACCGCCAAGCACCGTCAGCCGACTGACGGTGCAGCAGATCATTCGTCAGCAGCCTGATCCTCTCCCGCAAATTGCCCATATCCATAAGCGCGCCCATCCTTTGCAGCTTTAGTTTTCTTATGTATATGCGGCATTGCGGGAAGACATTATGATCGGGTGCTTAGAAGCATTCCTTTTCCAGCGAATCTTGCGAAATTATATTTTTGCTTTTGACTAAAGAACGTATGTTCGCATATAATGAAAGAGAGGTGACTTACGAATGACAGTGAATAGTAAGCAACTAATGGATAACGGGTATTCGGATTGCTTGAAGCCGACTGCATCAGAGCTTCACGAGCCTGCATGGCATACGGAATATGAAATCGCCGCTTCAAACGGCTGGCCTCCAGCGCCGCCTGCGGCCACGCACGATGAGCTTCAAATGATGCATGATTCAGTATTGCTGCCTATGGCGTACAGCATCGTAGAGAAGAATTTAACCGAGATTGAGAGCCGCGCAAGATCACTTCGACCATTGTTCGTCAAAGCGACTACGATTGTTTTGACACAAATGCGCACGGATTTAGCGGCAACTCAGCAAGCGCTTGATCAAGCGGGTATTGTCGTGCATGAGGAGGAGCATACGGAGGGTATCATCTTGTTCCGGTACACCTGCCGCGGCAACGACGGCGGTTTTGCGATCACTCGTGAATATGCGAGAAAAAACATCGGCAGCTTGATCTCGAAATATATTAACAGCATTTTTCGTTAGCTTGGCCAATAAAATAGACGTCCGCCAGGACGTCCACTCTATGTTAAGTAGCATACATCAGTACAATTAATGGGATAATCCATAACAGCGGTATGAGATTCACCCACACTGCGGCTTTAAATCTCCGTTTGTGGTAAAGCAGCCAACTGCACACTATCGTTCCTATTAGAGCTAGCGGATAGATCCAGACGTAAATAAAAAAGGCAATAGTCGCCGCGTCACCCAAAGCCTCCGGAGAATCAAACAGCATGAATGAGGTAAACGCAACCAGAATCCAAGCCAGCAAAGACAATGCGTAGGCCATCTGGAAAAGAAGAAGAAATAAATTCACTTTAGCATTTTTCACGTAAAGGTTGCACCTCTCTGAATGGGTGAGTGAATGAATAGCACTGATAATTGTTATCATACCATCCTTTCCCTACTTTTTTACTATACTTTTTTGAAAAAATAAAAAAGGAAAACCGTATGCTTGTAGCCGCATACGGTTTTCTTTCCATTAATTAGTGTAAAATTTGGGGTGATTATACCCGGATGTCCAGGTTTTGACCTACATTCGGATTAAGGCTTGTATTTATTAACTGAACGATGCCCTGACCCTGCTGCTCGGCCTGCTTGTTCGCCATGCTAAGCACTTTAATGCCGACAGCTTGTGATAGTGCAGATTGATTCAACGATACCGATAAAGCGGCTATATCCATTGTAATCCCTCCTCCTTACCTTATATCGGCTGACCGCACGTTATTTTTCACCCTTATCTAGTCAAAAGAATTCCTCAAGGCAGGATTTTATGGCTGCTTGCTTCTGCGCTTCGCAATTAGGGTCAGCACGTTCTCACAATGCAGCTTCATTTGGTTTACTGTCGCTCTTGCTTGAGTTTATGTGGGCCAGTATATTAATAAGTTTGCCAAACGGATCACGAACGTAAAACCTTCTAACACCCCATTCTTCATCCGCAGGCCCATACTCAATTGGAAAGCCGGCTTCCCTCATCCGTGCAAGGGCAACGTCAACGTCATCTACTTCTATAGATAGATCAGGCACCGGAGTGCCGTTTCCGCCATGTGCAGCAATACTAATTTGTACATTTGCCGATTCATCCGAACCATAAGTAGTTATCCAGCCATGGTCCATCACCAGTTCAAGGCCAAGCACCGTCCCATAAAACTGTTGCGCCGCTTCGACCCTGCCGGCCGCCACATTGGCAATGATTCGTTTTACTTTCATATGCAGATTCCTCCAATCAACAAGTATAAAAGTTGCTCGGCCCCTATAGATGCCCGACAATTTCATAATGAACAGAAATAACATTTACGCACTTATGAATTTTACTAGGGTCATACTCTTTAATTTCGACAAGCTATCCATGTTCCCTTTTCCTCAAAAGCAGCGTTAGCCGTGTTGATCAAACGAAAAAGAGCCCTCACACACATCGGAAATTCCGATGTACAGAGGACATCCTTTGTTAATTGCATTGGTTCGATTAAGCCTTTTTAACAAATTCAGACTTCAGCTTCATCTCGCCGAAGCCGTCGATTTTACAATCAATATTATGATCGCCGTCGACAAGCCGGATGTTTTTCACCTTTGTTCCAATTTTCAGAACAGATGAGCTTCCTTTTACCTTCAAGTCTTTAATTACGGTTACCGAATCGCCGTCATTTAACAGATTGCCGTTCGCATCCTTCACCAGCTTAACTTCCTCTGTCGTATCCGCAGCAAGATTCCACTCGTGGGCACACTCCGGACATACGAACAAGCTTCCGTCTTCGTATGTGTATTCGGAATTGCATTTAGGGCAGTTGGGTAAAGCAGCCATGATTTCATTTCCTCCAGATCCATATATTCGCTTTCCATACTGTCATAGTTTTTCGCTGCTGACAACCCTATTCGCAGTCCTTATATAGGAACATATGTTCTTTACAGTTCAATCCCATTCCAATATAATTATCCTAGCATCTAGGGCGTGTCTGAAAACCCGTTCAGTGGCACCTTTCACAGCCTTGCTTGGAACGATATTTCGGCAAAATTTACTGCGCTCAGAGTTCTCAGACACACCCTAATTTAATAGCAGGAGGAAGAACGAATGAATTCGAAAGCAATCCTTAGTTATCAGGTTACAACTGCAGAAATAGCCAGGTTAAGAGAAATTGAAGCATCTAAAATGCTCGGCCCTATTAAAGAAGGGAAATGGTCCATTAGAGAAATAATTGGGCATCTGTACTATTGGGATAAGTTTATGTTAGAGCAGCATATCCCTTATATGGAGCATGGAGCGAATCTCATCGCTTTCCCTGATCATGACGCTCACAACTATGAGGGAATCCAGTACATCAGCAGCTTTAACAATGTAGTTGCTTTAATTGATGAGTTTGTAACTACACGCAACCGGTTATTTGAAGCTATTAACATTGTGAACAACGACATACGGTTCACGATTGGTTCGGGCAAACGACAATTCTCAATCGAAAGTTATATCCGCATATTTGCCCAGCATGATATTCACCATTTAGAGCAGATCCGGAGCAAACTGTCTCTTTAGCTGCGCAGTTCCATGACCCACCGTCCGCTCTGATTAGCTAAATTCGCTTCGTTTTTTGCGAAGCTGCTTCGCTGTAAGGACGCACTTTCTTCACTTGCAGCGATCAGCACAGCTTGCTCCGCTTTCTACAAATTACCTCTCTCACAATATCATCGCGACACATAGACGCGCTCTACTCTGCTTCCGAGAGAGACTAGCACCTCGTTCGTCAGCGTACCGAGCCGGTCAGCGATTTGCGCCGCGGTGATGACCCCATCGCCATCCCGGCCGATCAACGTCACTATATCACCTTGTTCGACTCCCTCGATATCCGTGACGTCTACCATAAGCTGATCCATGCATATTTTGCCTACGATCCGAGCCTGCTGACCGTTAATTAGCACATATCCGCCTCGTTCCGCATATTCTCTAGCAATTCCATCAGCATAGCCGATAGAGAGTGTCGCAATACGGCAATTTCGCGGAGTAAAGTAATCTCCGCCGTACCCGATCGACTCACCAGCTTGAACAGACTTTACCAGGCTGACAGCTGCTTTCAAGGAAAGCACCGGACGAAGATCCACATCCGCCCGAACGGTATCTTTTTCGCTGCCCAAAGTTCCATAGAGTGCAATACCGGGCCGAGCCAAATTCATACCTACCCCTTCATAATTCAGCATGCCGTAGCTGCTCTGCAAATGAATACGGCCGGGATCGATGCCTACTTCTTTAATTTGAGCGATAACGCTTCCGAAAATTTCGAATTGTTTAAGCGTCAGTGCAATCCCTGCAGCGTCCTGACGGTCCGCTGCCGCCAAGTGGCTGAATGTGCCAGTGACCCGCAGAAGCTTCTGCCGATACATGGATAAAATTCGCTCGGTGTGCTCAAAACTTTCACCAAGACGCCTCATGCCGGTATCGATTTTGACATGAACCATCATCGGCCTTCCAAAGGCTTGCAGCCGCTCAGCGTCCTCCGCGCTGACAACAGTCTGAGTCAACCGGTAGCGCATAATGTCGCCCAGACGATGGTCAGCTGTATACCCGAGCACTACGATCTCTCCGCCGATACCGCTGCGCCGCAGTACGATCGCTTCCTCAACATCGGCGACGGCGAAGGATCGTACTCCTTCCTTGTATAATCGCCGAGCCACCTCAACGCTTCCATGTCCATAAGCATCGGCTTTGACAATCGCCATTATTGCGGTGCTCTGCGGAATTACATTTTGCAGCTGCTTCAAATTATGCGCCAAATGGTCCAGATCGATTTCAGCCCATGCACGATGCCGGGAATGTCTCTTCCCTTTTTGGGGACCACCTCCACGCCCTTTCCCCTTTATTAATTGCAGGAGCCAAATTAACACAGCAGACAGAACAACCGAGACAAAGGCAACGGTGATATAGAACACTGGTTTGTTTTCTACAATCAGAGCAAAGCTTCCTGTCGCTTTCGCTCCGCCCCTCACTAAGACAATCGTCCAGGGATGGATCATATAAATCCAGGTGCTAAGTGCCCTAATGTAAGGGTGCTCCCTTCCCTCCGCCGACTGAAGCAATCGGAACAGACTGTAGACGGCAGGAACCAATGCAAGGTACATACTGTCGTGGCGAGGCCAGCCTTCGGCATGAAGTACGATTCCTTCACCCAACAAAACAGCTATAGAAACAATAAACGCTGCAGAATACCGGAGTCTTGAGCGGGAAGGAAGCGGACGAAGCGCTGCCCATGCTCCAAGCGCCATATATAGAGGAGCGAAGCCAATCCCGTTGCGCGTATAATCAAATATCGTAAACATGCCGTCATACAAGGCCGTCAATACCGGACTGCCCGCCGTTAATCCATAGTAGCTGTCGCCGAGAAGTGCCAGTACATACAATACTGCAGACACTGCGAGCACTGCCTTCAGCGAAAGAAAAACCCGAAGTCCGTATACGATCCAAGCTCCCGTCATAAGAGCAGGCAAGTACCAGAGATGATAGAACGTTCCGTTGAACACGATATCTTGCAGCATTCCCCATACATGAATAGGTTGCTTGAAATAGCCGTCATACACATTAAGCGGCAAATAGGCGATAATTCCCACACCGTACAATAAGCCAATCCGAAGTGTGAAACGACGCATCGATGCCAGCTCGCGCTTCCGGTCGCCACTCCTTTTACCAAACAAGAAAAATCCGGATGCGATAAAAAAGAAAGGAACCGCAAGCCGCGCAATAATGCCCGTCAGCACAAAATCTGCATAAGGGTCAACCGACAATAGAGGGCCCAAATGTATGGTAATAACTAGAAAAGCAGCGACCAGCTTGAATGTATCCATTCCGCCGTAACGGATATTAGCCAATGTCATCGCCGCCTTTGTCTAGGCCGCCGCGGTGTACTGTAACGATAAAACCGTCATCATTATTGCCGGACCAGTCCACACTTTCGATATCTCCCTGAGGAATCGGTACCTCTGCCTTATCCCCCGCTGCTTGTACATAATAAATCTCGTAATTACCGGCGAAATAGAGATGTTGAATGCCGTACGGGAACCTTTTTAAAAAAGCGGTATATTCCTCCAGACAGAGGCCGTATTGCTCCATAACGACCGAATGCGGATAACCTATATAACGGTAATGCCACGGCTCACAAGCAATGCCCGTAACGGCCTCCTTGCCTTCCCGATAGCGTTGAATAAAACCGTATTCCGGGGCTAATTCGCGAAAAACCTCACTGATGGCACTCCCTGCAAATGTTGGACGAATATAATCCGTCTTTCCTCCGCGAACGCCAACGTCAACAGCCAATCCAGTCTGATGCTCGCTCGCGCCTGGCAAAGCAACATAGCTGTTCGCAAATGTCTCCCCGTGCTCAGCAACCGATTGCTCGTAAATTCGCTGCTGCTTTTCAGCAGAGCGATAGCCGCTGACAACGGTTATTTGATTACTTGCCCTGCAAGCTTCCAGCAAGCGTGATAATTGTCTAGAGCAGCTCACCTCTAGCGATATGAACGGCTCTTCGGCATGATCCGCCCGCAATATATTATCAGGCAAAGATACGATCGAAGCTGATTCGAATCGTACAGGATGGGATCGGTTAACAAGCAGCAGCGAGCCTCTATAAATATCAGATTGATTCAAACGTACATAACCATCATGCCGTTGCTCAGGCTTACGGGTTTCCAGCAGCTTCCCGCTCATACCCGTACCTCTTTCAATGCCGATTCGATCAACCGGTCCAGCAGCTCCGGGAATTGAATGCCGGCATAGCGCATCATATTCGGGTAACGGCTCTTGGAGGTAAAGCCGGGAATCGTATTAACCTCATTGAACAATAATCTGCCGTCATTGCCCAAAAACAGGTCAACCCTGGCGAAGCCGCTGCAATTCAGCTCCCTGTATATCCGCAAAGCCGTGGCTTTCACTAGCTCCTTCATCTCTGAAGCAACACGGGATGGCAGATGAATGGCTGCCGTGCTCAAGGAGTATTTTTCCTCATAATCGAAAAACTCCCCGGTCAACGCAATCTCATCGATTTCGCCGGCTATGGGATCGTCACCCGCATGTCCAAGAATTGCGCAGCCGAGCTCAATGCCGTCCACATGCCGTTCAATAACAAGTTTGCTGTCATGACGACGCGCTTCTTCAATGCCAGCTTCCAATTCAAGCTCTGTGTACGCCTTCGATATGCCAATCGAAGAACCGGATTTAGCAGGCTTCACATAAAGCGGATAACCAAGCTGGCTTGCTGCGGCAACTGCTTCGGCGACAGCCATTCCAGGAAAAACCGTAACGAACTCAGGCACGTCGATTCCGGCTGCTCGGGCAACTGTTTTCGCAAAAGCCTTGTCCATACAGAGTGCGGACGACAGCGTCCCGCAGCCGACAAACGGAATGCCGGACAGCTCCAGCAGCCCTTGAATCGTACCGTCCTCGCCATTTTTGCCATGCAGAACTGGAAAGACGATATCCAGCGGTGTAAAGCGGTGCTCCGTCCCGACAAGCTCAAGCAAGCCCTTATGATGACGGCTCGGCGAGATCACAGCAGGCACACAACTAGAATGCTCCAGCCAGCGGTCTTCCCGGATCAACGAAGTCTCTCCGTTATACCGATACCAGTTCCCTTCACGTGAAATACCGATCATTACGACATTGTATACCTCTTTATTTAAATGCTCGATAACGGCCGACGCCGAAGATAATGAAACTTCATATTCTGTCGAGCAGCCTCCAAACACAATTGCTACTGTTATTTTTGTCATCATTTAGTAAGCCTCCCCATTGATCTATCTGACTCTAGCTTAGAGGGGAGGTCTTAAATACGATTAAAGACAAACTTAAGAAAGTCCAAAGATTAAGGCACCAGATCTTAAAGATATAAGGAAAAATATTGAACTTTCTTAAAATCCGGACATAAAAAAACGCCCTTTGCAGGGCGCGCTCTTACATTTTGTTTTGTTTTACACGGAAGGCTTGCCGCATAATCAAAGCTATTGCATCCTTAGCGCAGCCCGACGAATGCTATCGAACCGTTATCCCCGCTGTATGGCGGCGCACCAGGCTTTGTAACATAACAGACAATGAGTTTGAAAGCCATGCCTCGAGCGATATTCTGGTTAAAGGTTAAGAGGAATTCCTGCCCCGTACTGCCGGAGACTTCAATCTTCACCTTCTCTTCTGTCAACGAATTATTTGCATTCACGCTGTCGTTCATACCAAGCGTCGCAATATTGGTTGGCATCGTCTCTGCTGTGTTCTGAACCCAATAGTTTTGAGGATTGATTCCTTTTACTTGATCCACCGGCTGATCATAAGTAACCCGCAGCTGGTTTGACGCTACTTGATTTATCCCTGTAAGCATCGGAATATCAGATACCGGTGCTTGTAACGTAACCGCAGTTGCTGCTGTAGCGGAAGGAGCTTGACCGTTAACGGTCATGGCAGCGAACACGAACACGCAAAAAATTACCTTCATTATGTAGACCTTCACCAATTATTCCTCCTGTTCTTCAATTGCAATTATGCAGTAGTCTGCCCTGCTCCGAATTAGCTCATTCTCTCCCGCTTAGAACAAAATCAAATGTGCAGCTGCTGTCACTTGGGATAGCGGCTGGGTATTCCATTATTTCCGGGGCAATAAGGCAGGCATCACCTTCGATTGCTTCAGCTTTGGGCTAATCGTCATAATAAAAGCGAAGGAAGCCCTGCAGCTATTAAATAGGCAGGGTTTCCTTCGCTTGTAAGACAGCTATAGGTGCTACAACACATTATTTTACGCCATTACGATCCATCTCTTCGCAGATGGCGATAAGCTTATTGATTGTTTTCCAGTTTCGTACTGTGGACGGTACGCCCAGCTTTTCTACTTGAACGGAGAGCTTAGAATTGCGAATGCTTTTCTGATACAGCAAGTAAATGTTGTTACCGGCAATATGGAATTGATCCTTTTGCAAATCGATTGTTTGCAATTTCTGGATTCGTTCGGCAGCAGGCTCCTGCAGCAGCATAGAAACATACAGACATTCCCCTTCACTGCTGGCCTCTGCCTCAGCAATTTGCTGTTCGGTAAAGGGACAGTTATCCGCAATTTGGCGCAGCTCACTATAACTTCTAATAATAACCTTAATAGTTAAACCAAACACCTTGTAAATCTGCTGCTCGATTCGTTCTCTAAGAAGCGCCTCGTTATCAGCCGAAGCAAATATGACGTTACCGCTTTGAATGTACGTTTGTACACCAGACAAGCCTAACTCTTTAAGCGCTTCCCGTAAATCGGCCATCTTAATTTTATTGTGCCCGCCTACATTTATGCCGCGAAGCAAAGCAACGTATAGGGTCATATTCTTATCTCCTTTCAGTAAATATTGGATTAAACACTCCAAACCACATGCTATCGTTACACTTTAATGGCCTTCCAGCAAGCCTCCATCGCCTGATGCATCTGCAGCTCATTTAATGGGTATTTTTCAATTTGATAGCCTCTGACAACCGAGGTAATAATACCATGAACGATCTGATGGCATAACATAACGTTCATCTCCCGAATGATTCCTTGTCGTTGTCCATCAGCAATAATGGACTCCATGGCTTCACGCGAAGCATCCTCCATGTTGCGAATATCTGGTGATATATAGGGAGAGTACGAATAACTGTCGATAAATAAGTATTCCTTGGAGAAATGCATCGCAAAGCGGAGCCGGTTCCGCTGAATGCCCTTGAATCGTTCATATAACTCCAGCTCCGGATTATAGCCCTCAAGCATGCTTTCACCCATATGAATTCTTGCTCTGCGATATACTTCATTAATTAATTCTTCCTTACTGGCAAAGTAATTAAAAACCGTTCCCGACCCCACATTTGCTTTCTTCATAATTTTGGCAAACGTAACGGACTGCAGCCCTTCCTCGTCAATCAGATCTAATGTGGCATTCATAATATCGTCCCGCTTACTCATCCATTCACCTCATTTCTCTCACTTTAGTATGAACGGAGAGGCTCGTCAATAATCCCAGTTGCTGGCTTGCTGCCGTTCTGGACTATTGACATTGTTTCGAATCAGGTTTAAGATGATCTCGTTGGAATAAAAATTCCAAAATTCAATACTCATCAGGGAGATGATCTTCATATGTCTAAAGTTTGGTTTATTACCGGCAGCTCTCGCGGATTCGGCCGAAGTCTTGCTGAAGCGGTTCTGGCTCATGGGGATAAATTGGTCGCGACGGCACGCAGACCTGAGCAATTAGCAGATTTAGTTCAAACCTACGGCAATCAAGTTCTGACCATACCGTTGGATGTGACTGACTACGAACAGGTTCAAGCTGCCATTCAAGCGGCAGTGGAAGCATTTGGCCGTATTGATGTACTTGTTAATAATGCCGGCTACGGCAATATTTCCTCCATCGAGGAGACTTCCATAGAAGATTTCCGGGCTCAGCTCGATACGAACCTATGGGGTGTCATCCATGTAACAAAAGCGGCTTTGCCCCTTTTACGGAAACAGGGCTCCGGCCATATTATCCAATTCTCCTCTATCGGAGGACGCAGCAGTGCTCCTGGCTTAGCGGCTTATCAATCAGCCAAATGGGGTGTTGAAGGTTTTTCCGAGGTGCTGGCCAAAGAAGTATCCTCTCTCGGCATTAAAGTAACGCTAATCGAGCCAGGCGCCTTCCGTACTGATTGGGCAGGCTCCTCCATGCAGCATATTGAACCTGCGGAAGCTTACAAAGCATCAGTCGGCCAGTTAATCGATCTGGCTCGTGAGCGTACGGGCAAAGAAAACGGCGATCCGGCAAAAGCAGCTCAAGCCATTATTTCCATCACAAATGAACAACAGCCTCCGCTGCGGCTTCTGCTGGGCAGCGATGCGCTTGCTATCGCACGGACGGTAGATCAGGAGCGCCTCGCCGAAACGGAACGCTGGTCAGCGCTGAGCGTATCAACAGATTTTGAAGCAGTTGAGCTGGACGATCGAGTAGCCCGAGGTTTCAAACAGAACTAATTCCCACACAAAAAAACACGTCCATCGCGGACGTGTTTTTTTGGTTTTCTGCAGTTACTGTATTTCATCCGTCGCCTTCTAGAATCACCCGGCGCATATCCTATCAGAATATGCGGAAAGCCCTACAGCTTCTACTGCTTTAGGTGCTTCATCATTCCGCTTCCCGTCAGACTTAATTAATTGAGCATTACCAGCTCCGATTGATACGGCAGCAAGGTGAATGACAACCTGCCTTGCTCCGAAGTTGTTGCGCCTGTCCACAAATCGTCACCGTATACGTCTGGCTGCCGTTCAAACCGGCACGGGACATGTCGAAACCAACAGTCCTTTCACCATTATTGCCCTCAGCGAAAAAAACGATCAAAAGCGATGTAAGCTATGCTAATCGTTTAACTGTCTAACATAAAAAAAGCCGGCCCTCTTCAGGGCCAGCATGCTCTTGCTCTTGCTCTTGCTGTTCTTTGTCTGCTGCTATCACTCTGCCAATTATTCGCCGGAAAGGTTCAGCCATTCCTCCATCAGCTTATCGAGCGAGGAGGCCAGCTCCTCTCGCTTCCTCCACTCTTCTTCCAGCAGCACGGAGTCTGTTTCAGCCGCCATAGCATGCAATGCTTCATCCGATTGAGCCAGCTTGGTCTCTAACGAAGCAATTTCCACTTCCAGCCGGGAGAGGCTACGTTGGTCTTCTCCTTTGTCAGCCCGCACTTCATTACTCTGTATCGCGTTGGACTTTTTCCCCTTATCAATCGTTGTACTCAACGAAGACGATGAAGGTGAAGATGTGGCTTTCTCTTCCGTTCGAGCCGCTTCTCGTTCCCTCTGCCCGCTATATGCATCGTAATTGCCAAGATAAGATTTTACTCTGCCGCCCTCCAGCTCCCATACCCGCTCTGCCAGACGATTAATGAAATAGCGGTCATGCGAAATCGCCAATACTGTACCGGGAAAATCATCGAGCGCCTGCTCCAGCGCTTCTCTCGAATCGATATCGAGATGGTTGGTCGGCTCATCCAGCAGGAGCAAATTGGGATTGCGAGTTACAATGAGCGCCAGCCGCAACCGTGACCATTCACCGCCAGAAAGCGCGGCAAGCGGCTTGAATACATCATTCCCATAAAATAAATAGCCGGCAAGCACATTTCTAGCTTCGCCCTCTTCGTATCTGCCCTCTGTCCGGAAATAGTCCAGCAGCGTCTGCTTGCTCTCGCTGACCGCCTCCTGCTGGGCCAAATAGCCGAGCTCTACGCGAGAGCCTAAGGTGACGCTCCCCTCATCCGAAGCTTCCATGCCTTGAATGAGCTTGAACAACGTCGATTTTCCACTGCCGTTCTCGCCTAGAAGCACAACCCTTTCCCCGTAAAATAAACGGCCTTCCGCCCCATCGAGCAGAACACGTTCGCCAAAGCTTTTGCGGATATCCTCGAAGGCTAGAACGACACGGGCCGAACGGTCTAGCGGAGACAACTCAAAATTGGCTGTTTTCCTGTTCAATTGGGGACGTTTGACCATCTCCATCTTCTCCAGCGCTCTGCGTATAGAGGCTGCCCGCTTGAAGAACTTTTCATTGCCTCCAATCCGTCCCCATTCCTCCAATTGACGAATGGACTCCTTCATTTTTTTTACAACCTTCTGCTGCTCTTGAAATTGTGCAAATTGCTGCAGCAGAAGCTGTTCTTTTTCAATCACATAACCGCTGTAGCTAACGGGATAGAGCTGCGCTCCCCCATCTTCCAGCTCTATCGTCCGGTCAGTCGCTGCATCCAGAAAATAGCGGTCATGCGACACGATGATACAGGTGCCTTCGTACCGGCTCAAATACTGCTCCAGCCACTCCAGACCTTTTAAATCAAGATGATTCGTCGGCTCATCGAGCAGCAGCAGCTCTGGGCGGGTAATTAATTGAGAGGCCAGGACGATGCGGGTCTTCTCTCCCCCGGATAAGCTTGAGAAAGCACGATGATCGTTGCCGCGATCAATTTGCAGGCCGCTTGCTACCTGATCAATCCGCACATCCATCTCATAGCCTCCGCCGCGTTCGAAGCGTTCTTGCGCAGATGCATAGGAATGAAGCAGCCGCTCCAGCTCTCCCCCCTCGCCTGCTTCACCGGAGCTGGACAAACGCTCCTCCAGCAGCGTCATTTCCCGTTTGATAGCAAGAAGCTCTCGGCAGCCATATGCGAGCGTTTCATATACGGTCAATGTATCGAATGCCGAAGGAATTTGCGGCAAATATCCGATTTGCAGCCCCTTGCGGATCGCAAGCATTCCTCCATCCGCCTGCTCATGGCCAGCAATCAGCCGAAGCAGCGTCGATTTTCCGCTGCCGTTTCTTCCAATCAGTCCATACTTGCCACCTTCTTGTATTTGCAGGGAGATGCCGTCCAGCACCAGATTTGCCGCGTGGTATTTATTCAATTGCTGCATGGTTATAATTATCATAGTTAAGAGCCTCCTGTTATATCGGAAGACCCCGCTTAATCCGTAACCAAAAAAAGAGCCGCGGCAACAAGCCCGCGACCCTTCAGGATACAAAAAATCCGTTGTGGTTAAGGTAGGCGTCTTCTCGCGAATGGTTTAAACGTATAGTCGAATTTAGACAGACTGATCCCGTTCGCGAAAAACGTGTGAGTAATGCCAGCCATAGAAACTGGCAGCTGGCTTATGCGGTTGTTAACCAATTCGTGATTCACCTACCTCACCCCCTTCAACATAATTAGAGTTACTATAACATAACCATAGCAAAGATGGCAACGTCAGCTCATGCCTATCCTGTCAAACACGTATCATTACTTTAAAGATTCCGCGTAGCTTTTAATCGAATCCATGTAAGAAGATGCCGGAAACTCGGTTTTCGCATGCTCATATCCCGGATTGCCTTCTGTCCAAACGCATGTCAGCTCCAGACGCGTCGTAACGGCATCTGCGACGGTCAATTTAAAAGTCATATCGCAATAGACCGTTTCGTGATTTTCATTATAAGCCGGAGCGGGATGCTGTTCGTAAGCAAACTCAGCGAACGGTCTGAACGAACGGACAAAGCCGTACACATGCAGCGTATCATCGCCTTCCGGTCCCGGTCCCCGGAATTCAATCCTGGCGCCGGGCTCAAAAGTGGATTCTATACGGCTTCCGAACAACGTGGCCCTCGTGCCTTCCGAATTCGTAATAGCTGCCCATATCTGTTCCGGCTTCGCCTTGATTAGAATATCGTAAGTCAAACTATTGCTGCTGCGCTCCTGATTCTCCATCCGCCCACATCCTTTTCCTGAACTATACCCCAATCCATTTCGCTAAAAATGGATGGCTTATCCAATCCATCTTAGTCCAACCCCATCGCTATTTCAACTATTAGCCCGTCTCGTTTCCTTGACAATGGCCTTCACACCCTCGTCAATCTGCTCAAGCCGAGCCCGAGAAATGCTGATCCGCAGAAACTTGTCCCGCTCCAAGTAATCGGACAGATAAAAATTCCGGCTGGTGACAACGCTTATCTCTCTAGCTGCAAGCCGGCTAACCAGACTTTCCAGATTGACCGTTCTCGGCAGCTTGAACATCGTATGAATTCCTGCGCTCTCTCTAGCGAGCTCGATCATTCCGCGCTCATCATAGCGGTCGAGAGACTGGATCAATTGGCCGATTTTAGGCGCATATTGGCGGTAAATTTTATGTTTATGCCGCTCGTACATGCCGTTTTTAATGTAGACCTCTAGTGCGGCCTGTGACAGCAGCGAAGTGTCCGCATAGTTTTTATAGGTGTGGAAAATATCAATCAAACTCTCCGGCAGCACCGCTGCACCCAGCCGCAGACCCGGAAAAATGATTTTCGAGAAGCTTTTCAAATAAACGACATGCCCGCTTGTGTTGTACGCATAAATGGGATCAAACGTATGCTCATGGCCCAGATCAGCCATATAATCGTCTTCCACAATGTACACGTCATATTTGGCAGCCAATTCGGCGATTTTCTTCCTTTCCTCCACCCGGAGAGAAGTGCCTAGCGGATTATGGTAGCGGGACATCGTATAAAAAAACTTAATGCCGCCCGAGCGGAATCTCGCCTCCAGCTCCATCAGATCCATGCCGCTCGCTGATCGGGCGATCCCGCATACTGGAAGCCCTTCGGCTTCCAAATAGCTCAAATAAATATCATAGCTTGGCTGTTCCACCAGAATGACCGATTTGCCGTTTGGAAAAGGCATTTTCGCCAGCTTCTCAAGTGCTTGCTGCACCCCGGAAGTAATAACGATCCGATCGGCCGTTGTAAACACTTGATCATTCGCCAAATGTGAAGCGAGCGTCAGCCTGAGCTTTTCCAATCCCTTGGAATCGCCATAAGTGAACAAGTTGTATTTGTACGCATCGATCGCCTTGTTCAGGCAATGCTGGAAATCCAGATACGGGAACACATTCAAATCCGGGGACGCCGAGGCGAAATCAATGGCTTTGTCATCTGTGTCTGCCTTTGTACTTCCCGCCTTTTCCACCACATAATAGCCGCTTTGCGGGATCGAATATATCGTATGACGGCGCTCCAGCTCCTCATATGCCCTTATAACGGTACTAATGCTGCAGCCATACTGCTTTGCCGCGCTGCGGACGGAAGGCAGCTTCTGCCCCTGCTTAATTGATTCGTCTGCAATTTGCTGTTCCATATCGGTTATTATCGCCGAATACTTTTTCATAGCCGCTCCTTATTCTCCGTTCTGTTCCCTAGTATAAACAAGTTTCAACTGTACCGATACAGTCGATTCAATTCTATATGGTTGGAGCTGCCAATCTGCTTTAGAATAAAATTAACAACAGCTATCAAGACCGGAGGTTACGACGATGAATGAACAACTAAATGATTTATTTCGCAGCAGAGTCGGGTATCCAGCAGAGAATACCCTTACTTTCGAGGATTTGCCCCGTATTTTGGAGCTGGCGGGGAGGACGATTCCGTTCGAAAACTTCAGCATCATGGAACGAAACACCAGAAGCATCACGCAGCAAAACTTGCTGGACAAAATTTTAGTACAGGGAGAAGGCGGCCTCTGCTATGAACTTAATTCCTTACTGTACCTTTTCCTGCTGGAAAATGGCTTTAACGCCGTCATGACTCGCGGAGTCGTATTCAATAATGAGACCCAGAAGTTCATGCCCATCGGCAGAACGCATGCCACTATTCTTCTCTCTTATGAAGAACGGACATATTTGGTTGATACAGGCTTTGGAGGCAATCTCCCCTTAACGCCTGTTCCGTTAACCGGGGAGACCGTACAGACGTCAAATGGCGAATTCCGAATCCGTAAAGCCAACAGCGAGCATGGCGACTACCAACTAGAAATCAAGCTCAAGCATAAGGACCCTGATTGGAAAATCGGCTACGTGTTCAATTCCCGGATACTCATATCCGATGTGACCGAGTTGGATGAGCTGCAGCAATTAATTGCAGAGCATGAGCTGTCCGTTTTCAATAAAGACCCTCTCATTATGAAACTGACTGAAGCAGGAAGCATGACGTTGACGGATCATTCCTTCACCACCTGGGCTAACGGAACGATGACGAAGGAGGAAATCGGGGGGAGTCGATACAAGGAGCTGCTTAAGCAGCATTTCGGAAGAACCTTAGCCGAGATAAAGCAAGTCGAAGAGTAAGGTTTGACCGCCAACGTGCGATCGAGCACCGCGTACCGCTGTGTGCCACCTGTCTAGATGCGAAATCGACTCCGTATGTTAGTCTCCACATACCAACGGAGAAACAAAATGTAAAAGTGCAGGTTGATACGTCTAAAACGGTCTAAAATCCCATTCAAAATGTAAAAGTACATTTGAAATAG
>NZ_CBVJ010000064.1 GCF_000513275.1 Paenibacillus gorillae
AATGTACTTTTACATTTTGAAGCGAAAAAGTCGTCGAAAAAATCGGCTTACCACCTGCACTTTTACATTTTGATCCGGTTATTGGCTTGCGAAAGCAAAAATATTGGCGGTAATTAGCAACAGAATGTTGGCGGTAATAGGCAACAGAATGTTGGGGGTAATAAGCAACAGAATGTAAGCGGCAGATTGTTGGCAGTATTCGAGACATGAGTGCCACGATGGCACCGCGCGCCGGGGTGCGTGCGTGTTGCGAATGTTTACGGCAGTTACCAATAGTATATTGGCAACAGGCAGCACAAGGATGTTGGCGGCAGTTTCGCACACAGGGAGTGAGCGGAGCGTTTTGAGTTCAGGGGGACTTTTTGCAGATTCTATCCATTTTTCATCGCGAGAACGATAGTATTGAATAGCACAATCCGATTGTAACTGACCAGCTTGCAATTCCGGAGTCCACCCACAGGTTGATATCCTTGTCCTTAACAATTGATGAGCTGCAGATAGCAAAAAAACCGCTAGCCATAGGATACCCTACGGTTAGCGGCTTTACAGTTATTACACCTTCCAATCCGCTGACAGCAGCCGGACGAAACCGTTTAAGGTGTCGTCGGAACGGTATACCGAACTTGGTCCACCAGTATGCGAGTACCTGATTTTTTCACACCTTTGATGGTGTGCTGACCGTTCGATAGACCCGTTATGCTATAAAGCGTTTGCCCTGTCTGTCTAGTTGCGTTATACGTGTTAACGGTTTGTGTGAGCACGCCATCTACATAAATGTCAATTTCGCCTTGATCAGGTCCTTTTGGACCAATCAGCGCAGCGCCTGTTCCAGTGAACGTATATTCGAAAGCATCACCGTTGACTGTCGTTTGATGAACATCCTTGAAGTAGTCGCCCCGGAATGAAATCGCCAGACTCGTAACTCCTTTAGGCTGAGCAGCCAAATACTCTTTTTTCACCGTCAGCTGATTGCCTGCAACGGTATAATCCGTGCCTGCTGTTAGCGTTGCAGCGCCGTTGTTAATGCCGATCAAATTATCAGTATCGGTCGCCAATGTCACCGTCACGTCTGCTTGCTGTGCCGGTTTCTTATCAAAGCTTGCCGTATCCGGACTAAACAAATTGGATTGCTGAACCCGCAATTGATCCAATAGCATATATTGGCCCGATTTCTTCACCGCTTTCAATGTATGCGTGCCGTCGGTGAGTCCCGTTGCCAGGAATACCGCTTGCTGCACGAGACGATTCGAGCTTTGCGTGCTGATCGTCTGCTGGAATACGCCGTCAATATAAACATCGATATCGCCTTGCGACATATCCTTCTCGGTTACAAGCTCAATACCGATTCCTTTGAAGGTATACTCGAAGTAATCACCGTTAGCTTCCGTATATTGAGCGTCATCTTTGTAATCCCCGATGCCTCTGTTGCGGCTGTTTTGCCAGCCTCCCATATACACAATGCCCGGCTCATCATTGTTGATTGGTACAAAACGTCCTCTTGAGGTGTCTCTAACCGCAACCGTCAGCTTTTGCTCCGCTCCGCCCGTAAAGGCGAACGTCAAGCTGGCCATGCCTTCCGGCAGTGAAGCCAGATAATTTTTACTCAGTGTAATCACATTGCCCGAGCGAGTATAGTCTGTGCCCTCCGCCAGTTGAACGGTGCCGTTGAACAAACCGCTCCAGTCATTTCCATTCATCGTCAATGTAACTGGAATGTCCGCCTGTGCCGATGCATTTTTATCGAAGCTGACTGCACTCGGACTCAGGCTGCTGTTCTGAATTGCAGGCGTTCCCGTTACAATTAACCGGTCAAGAAGCATAAAGGTGCCTGATTTTTTCACAACCTTTAACGTATGTGTTCCGTCTGCTAGACCAGCCGCACTGTACACGTTAACACCTGCCAAGCGGGTCGCATTATAGGTGCTGACGGTTTGCTTGAAGACGCCGTCCAGATAAATGTCGATATCGCCTTGCGACACATCCTTCTCTGTGATGAGATCAATGCCGGTTCCCGAGAACGTGTATTCGAAGTAATCGCCATTGGTTTCTGTGTAATGAACATCGTCATTATAGTCGCCAAGCCCGCGATTCCAGCTATAGCCCCAAGCGCCGGTGTACACAATGCCGCTGTTGTTATCATTGATTGATACCGTCTGAGGTGTTACGCCAATCACATCGATCGACAGCGTTTGTTTGGCACCGCCTGCGAAAGAGAAGGCCAACCGGGTTTTTCCCGCCGGCTGCGAAGCCAAATATTCCTTCTTGATCGTCACCGTCTTACCCGACACGGTATAGTCTGTGCCGGATGTAAGCGCCGCGCTGCCATTGCTGATTCCCGTTAATGCAGGTCCGCCCTGCGTCAATGTCGTCTTCACATCGGCTTGTGCCGACGTCTTCTTGTTAAACGTTCCGGCCGCCGGGATGATGTAGTCCGGCAAAGTCACCTTCAATTGATCGAGCAGCATGAACGTGCCGGATTTCTTCACCGCTTTTAGAGTATGAACCCCTTCAGTCAGTCCGGAAATGGAATAGACGCTTTGCCCCGCCAAACGACTCGTATGATGCGTGCTGACCGTTTGCTTAAATACACCGTCTACATAGACATCGATATCGCCCTGCGAGCTGTCTTTTTCCGTCACTAGCGAAATGCCGGTACCCCAAAACTCATATTGGAAATAATCATTGTTTGCCTCGGTGTAGTGAACATCATCCTTGTAGTCACCGTAGCCGCGATTCCAGCTGCGCTGCCATGAACCGTTGTAAACAATACCGGAGTCATCGTCGTTAATCGGAATGATAACACCATTAGTCGTATCGATTACCTCAATGTCCACGTATTGCACATTGCCTGCGCTGAACGTAAATTTCAGCTTAGCTTGTCCGGTTGGCAATCCAGCCAGATAAGCTTTCTTAATCGTAAGCTGAGTTCCGGATACGGTATAGTCCGTACCGCTGACAAGCGATGCCGTGCCATTCGCAATACCGCTCAGGCTGTTGCCGTTAAGCGTCAAATCCACTGTAATGTCTGCCTGCGCAGCCGTCTTCTTGTTGAAGCCTGCTGCGGCTGGATAAATCAGGCTGTTCTGCACACTGGAATCGCTTACATTAACAACCAGGTTTTGCGAACCGCCTGTTTCCTCCACGCCTCCGTTCCTGCTCCAGCTTCCTGTGTACTTGAAGCCATGGTCATCATCATTGGACGAAACAGTTCCGCCCTTCGGATAAACCTTCAGCAGGCGTGAAGCATGCGAAGCCAGATTGACCGAGCTAAACCCGCTGTTGAAGACGCCCAAGTCACTGTGACTCCACAGATCCCGTACAGAGGCCGATCCGTCAATGCCAAGCTGGCTCCAGTCCACATTAACCGTTGCGGCGCTGTCTCCCAGATTGAATAGAGCAACTGTGAAGCTGCCATCGCCATTATTAGCGTACCAGACCTGCTGCGGCGTTTCTGTCGATAGCGGACGCACCGGACGGCCTGCCTGATTAACTGCGATCACTTCCTCGTTCGTAAGCAATCCGATTCCAAAGCTGTCCAGATTGGTCATGTCATTGCCGATATAGAGCGGTGCCGCAGACATTGCCCAGAGCGTCATGGCCGAGCGGCGCTCGTCCTGCGTAATGCCGTCCATTGCACCGTTCCCGACATTCAGCGAATCGAAGTCATTCCAGCCGCCCGGGCCGCCATGACGCCACCATTGCTCTTGCTTTTGAAACAATCGGGCGATGCTGCTCCATGTCGTCAGCCCTTCCTCGCAATAGCATTCGATATCCCAGTCTACACGCCAGCCATTGGCATATTCTTTCCAGTAATCGGCGTAGTTGATGTCCAGCGCCCATGACAGCTCCAGCCAAATGTTATGCTCGGCCAGCGCCTGCGACCATGCCGCCACATCATCACGAGCATCCATAGACAAATCAGAAATGCCCGAGCCTGGCGTTACACTGTCAAATTTCAGAAAATCAATGCCCCATTCTCCGTACAAATCGGCAATGGAATCGATGTAGCTTTGCGCACAAGGATTGGAGAAATCGATCTTATAGCCAATTCCCCAATAATCTGCCGATTTCAGCGGCTGAGCAGCGATATCTTTCATCGAGCAGCCCGGTGCTCCGTAGATCGGCAGATCATCTTCATAGGCTTTCGGAGAGAGGCCCGGAATGCCGTAGATGCCGATTTTTTGCCCATTGTTGTGTACATAATCGATGACTTCCTGGAAACCGTTCGGGTAATGCACTGTGCTTGGAATCGGTCTTCCGTACCCGTCCATGTCCCCGTTCCAGCCTGCATCAATGTTGATATACTCATAGCCGTAAGGCTGCAGTGTGGTATGCATAGCATCGGATTGCGCCTTAATCGTTGCGGCGCTTATCCAATGATTCTGGCCGGTATATACCTGAAGACTGTAGCTGCTCCATCCCATATACGGCTTGGCCCCCAGACCATTGTCCGCTGCTTGTACCGTCGCTGGGGCTGGAACCAGCATCCCTAGTTGCGCTACTACCATCACAAAAACTAATACCAACAACCGCTTTCTGCCTGCTTGAAGTATCGATTTGACTCCCACATCATTCATCTCCTTCGACATTTGAAATAAAAAAACAGGCGCCCTATTTTCTTTCAATGAGCGCCTGTTGCGTTAGTAGGTTATTCGTTTAGAAGGATGCGTCGTATGCTTTTTGCAAAATTTCAAGGTAACGGTTCAGCTTCAAGCTCTCAAGTCCTTTAATATAAGCATCCCAATCTTTATCCAAGCTCTTGTTGCCCGTAATGAATTGCAGCGAGCTTTGATCGATGTAGGAGCGGATGTTGGTTTGCAGAATGCTGGATTCGTCCATATCAGCCGCATCTACCCAGATTGCCCACAGCGGGAAGAGTTCCTTAGGCTCATGTCCTTGATACAGCAAAGTTGCTTGGTACAAGCGGCGCTCGTAGTTTGCAGAATCATAGATGTCTGTTCCTTGTACCCAGCTGTCGCGGTACTCTTTCGGCATATAGTAGTGACCCATGCCGCTCCAGCCCGCATTGCGCGGAGCTTCGCCTTCAACCGCAGGAATTGGAGCAACCATCGGTGTTACGCCTTCGCCAAGCGCAACCTCGCCTTCTTTCGGCTTTCTCCAGTCAATGCCTTCCATACCGCTAGCGCCGTTGGTTTGGCCCTCAGGCGTGTACATATAATCAACCAATTTAATCAATGCGATTTGTGCTTCCTTGCTTGCTTTGTTCGTGATCGCGAATTTCGCGCCAGGGTTTACACCGCCGCCGTCATGTGTCGCAAGCGACAATCCGCCAGGTCCTGTAAGCGGAGGAAGCGGGTTGTAGTCCTTGGAGTTTTTGTTGCCTCCATCGATGTTCAGGAAGATAGCCGGGTGCATGCCTGCGCCTGCGCCAAGCAGTTGAACATCACCGTTTTCGCCGATTTTTTTGAACGCCTCGGCATTTTGCGTAAAGGCGCCTGGATCGATCAAGCCTTCATCGTACAATGATTTAATGTAAGCCAGACCTTGTTTCCATTCTTCTGTTACCGCGGAAGATTCAACTTTTCCGTTGTTCAGGCGCAGATGGTTGCGGTCGTCGTCATACACGAACGCGTTCATCAGGAACGGAATAATCCGTACGCCAAAATCCTCAATCGAACCGCTGAGCGGTACTTCGTCCGCTTTGCCGTTGCCGTTTGGATCTTTTGTTTTGAACGCTTTCAGCATTTCTTTGAATTCATCCGTTGTTTTTGGCATTTCCATATTCAGCTTTTCAAGCCATTTCGTGTTGACCCACATTTTGTTCGGGTACGAACAGTGGAAACATTGCGAATAAGCTGTCAGACCGTAAATGTTACCGTCCGGCGCAGTCGTGAGCGCTTTCAAATCCGGCTTCGCTTCCAGAGCTGCCTTAATGTTAGGCGCATATTCATCAATCAGATCGTTAAGCGGGATCAGCACGCCCTGTTGGCCGAACTTCACAATATCCGCTTGCGAGAACTGGTCGACGTAATGCGTCAGCATGTAGACGTCCGGGTAGTCGCCGCTAGCCAACGAGATTTGACGTTTTTCTTTCGCGCCATCTGGCGGAGTTGTCTCCCATTTGAATTTGATGTTGAATTTGCCTTCCACAAACTGTGTAAATTTATTCGTTGCCCAATCCATGTTTGGCTCTTGGACAGCAAAGGCGCTAATTTGAACCGGTTTAGCCGCTTCAGAAGTGTTTCCTTCCCCAGCCGGCGCAGTGCCAGTATTGCCTTTGTCATTGCCCGACGAGCATGCTGCCAGAACTAAGGTGATGGACAAGACGAGTACCAATAGACTTGCGATGTTCTTTTTCAATGTCGATCGCTCCCTTTTTAATGGTTCGGTTGTTCGTTTTCCTTCATGCCGGAATCACCTGCTATCGGCATCACTCCTTCCAATAAATATCCAGCAGCTTTCGTTTTCTTCTGCGTTATCCCTTAACAGAGCCAACCAAAAGCCCTTGCACGAAATGACGCTGCACGAACGGATAAATAACGAGAACAGGCAAAGTCGCGATTACGATCAGCGAATACTTCAACAGCTCGGCCAGTTGCTGACGCTCTACTTGCTTCAGAGCATCCGTAATGTTGGCGCTGTTATTCTGTATGATGATGCTTCTAAGCACCAGTTGAAGCGGAAACAGCTTCGCGTCCTTCAAATAAATCAAAGCATCGAAGTAGGCATTCCACTGGCCGACGGCGTACATCAGTACCAATACAGCTAAGACCGGCTTGGATAGAGGCAAAACGACGCTCCAGATAAACCGGATATCGCTGCAGCCGTCAATCTCTGCTGCTTCCATCAGCTCCTCTGGAATTGAGCTATGGAAAAATGATCTTGCGATAATCACTTGCCATACCCATACAGCGTTCGGGATAATAAGCGCCCATCTTGTATCGATCAAGCCCATTTCTCTCACAACCATATAGGTAGGGATCAAGCCCCCGGAGAACACCATCGTGAACGTAATGATCATCATCAGCGCGTTGCGGCCGAATATCGTCTTGCGGGACAACGGGTACGCAATCATAACCGTGAGAACCACGCTGACGAACGTACCAGCCGCTGTGTACAGCAATGAATTGCCGTAGCCGCGAAGCACGAGCGGCGTCTTGAACAACGTCTCATAGCCTTTGAAGGATATATCTACGGGCCACAGCCAGACCTGACCGGACGAAACCGCAGCCGGGCTGCTGATCGAGCTGCTGACTACAAACAGCAGAGGGTAAAGAACAACGATTAATACGATGCTAAGAATGGCATAAATAACGGCCATTACTATTCGATCGCCTCTGGATTCCTTAATTGCTTTGCTTACTGAAGCCATATGCACACTCCTCCTTACCAGATACTGTTTTTCGAAATCCGCTTAGCGAGGCCATTGACCATCACTAGCAAAATAAGGTTAACGACGGAATTGAACATTCCGACTGCCGTTGCGAAGCTATAATTCGCATTCAAGAGACCAACCTTATACACATAAGTTGCGATAACCTCCGACGAGGCCCGGTTCAGGTCGTTTTGCAGCAAATATACCTTCTCGAAGCTTAGCGCCATGACATTACCCACTGTCAGAATGAGAATAACGACTAGTGTCGGCATGATGCTTGGCAGATCGATGTTGCGTATTTTTTGAAGCCGTGAAGCACCGTCCACTCTGGCAGCCTCGTAGAGAGACGGATCAACTCCTGCCAATGCAGCAAGATAAATGACCGATGAGTAACCTGCCATTTGCCATAAATCCGTCCATACATAAATGGAGCGGAACATGGAAGGCTCCCCGAGGAAATTGACCGAATCAAAGCCTAAGCTATTCAATAGAATGTTAAAGAAGCCCAGTCGCGGCGACAGAAACAGCATAATAATCGATACCATAACGACCGTAGATATGAAGTACGGTGCGAATGTGACCATTTGTACAACCTTCTTGAACTTTCTGCTCCTCACCTCATTGAGCATCAGAGCGAGCAGAATCGGAAGCGGGAACACAACGGCAAGCAAATATAAGCTGAGTATCAGCGTATTGCTCAACAAATCCCAGAAAACCGGATTGTTGAAAAACAATTCAAAGTGCTTGAACCCTACCCACTCGCTTCCCCAAATCCCCTTCGTTACGTTGTAGTCTTTAAACGCCAGCACCATGTTTGCCATAGGATAGTATTTAAAGATAGCGAAAAACACCATTGGCGGTATCAGAATTAAATACAGCTGCCAATGCTTCTTGAAGCTTTTTACTGCCCCTATCTTTCTTGTTGAGGCCTCCACATCCATTCCTCCCTTGTTGATCGCCTCTCGTAATGACAGCGCTTTCTATATCGTCATATTAGTGGTCTTACCGTCTGTGAGAAAGGTACAATTGGTCAATTTGACGTACATTTCTCCCCATTTGTACGGTGCAAATGTCCGCTGGAAAGGGCATTTATCGGGGGTAATGCCGGGAAAGTCCGTCCTTACAAGACATACAGAAAAGGCGTGCCGATTCGGCACGCCTTCTTCATCCTTCTATTTTCTATTCCATGCAGCACTTCATTTCCGATTTGCTTCCCTTCCGTCATAGGCTTTTTGCATAATGGCCACATATCGTTCCGCCCCTACCTGCTTCAAGCCGTCCAAATAATTGTTCCACTCCCGGTCAAGATCCATATCGCCAGTAATGAAACGCAGTGCATACTGATCAATATAATGCTTCAAATTAGCTTGCAGAGAGCTGGCCTCATCTGCATCCTTAGCATCGATCCAAACCTCCCATAGCGGATACAGCTCATCCGGCTCTTTGCCTTCATAAAGCTGCGTAGCCTCATAAAGCCTGCGCTCGTAACCATCCGGCGCATAGATATCTTCTCCTTGTACCCAGCTATCCCTGTAATCCCGCGGCATGTAGAAGTGACCCATGCCGAACCAGCCTGTATTTCGTGATGGTTCCCCTTCCGCTTGCGGAATTCTGGCGAATTGCGGTGTAACGTTAGAGCCAAGCCCCTTCTCTCCGGCTGCCGGCCTTCTCCAATCGATGCCTTCCTTGCCGACCTCGGCTAAAGCCTGTCCTTCCGGCGTATACATATAATCAACCATCTTTATCAACGCAATTTGCGCTTCACGGCTGGCGTGATTTGTAATGACAAATTTCGCTCCCGGTGTAATACCGCCTTGAATATAGACGGCATTCTGGGCGTGCGGCCCGATAAGCGGCGGCACTGGATTATACATTTTACCTCTTGGATTATCAGCTTCTGTATTGACGAATATATCAGGATGCATAGCCGCTCCCGCGCCAAGAACTGCCTCTTCAGGAGAATTCCCAATGGACCGGAAAGCATCGGCACTTTGCGTGAACGCCCCCGGATCTATCAATCCCTCGTCAAAGAGCGACTTAATATAACGCAGACCCTCCCGCCATTCTTCCTTATCCGCAACTAAATCGGCTTTTCCTCCGTGCAGCGTCAAATAGGTTCGGTCATCATCATAAATAAAGCCGTTCATCAAGACAGGAATGACTCTTACGCCAAATTCCTCAATCGAACCGCTGAGCGGCAGCTCATCCTGTACACCGTTGCCGTTAGGGTCCCCGTTCTTGAACGCCCGCAGCACTTCCTTGAACTGCTCGGTCGTCTCCGGCATGGACAAGTGAAGCCGGTCCAGCCACTCGGTATTGATCCATAGCTTGTTCGGATACGAGCAGTGAAAACACTCGCTATAGCTGACAAGACCGTAAATATTACCGTCAGGCGCCACTGAATACGCCCGAAGCTGGGCACTATTCGCCAGCGCTTTTTTAATATGAGGCGCATATTGATCAATCAGCTCATTAAGCGGCAGAAAAACTCCCTGTTGACCATAGCGAAGCACATCCAATTGAGAAAATTGATCGACATATGCCGTTAAAATGTAAGCGTCAGGATATTTACCGCTTGCGAGCGAGATTTGACGCTTTTCTTTGGCGCCTTCGGAGGATACAGCCTCCCATTGAAAATCGACATTGAATTTCTCCTCCAGAAGCTTGGAGAATCCGTTCTCCGATAAATCCTTTCCGTTATTTTGATGCGCGAACACCCGGATTTTAACAGGCTGCTGCTTCGTTTCACCTTGTCCTTCGACGGATTTTTGCTTATAGTCTCCGCTGCAAGCAACGAGCAGCAAACTCGTCAGTATCAGCATAACTGTCAGACGCGTACACACCGCCGCCGCTATATTCCTCTCCATCGCTATCCCTCCGCAGATTGTCTATAGGAGCTCGGCGGAACGCCGGTTACCCGCTTGAAAGCTCTTCTGAACGAATGCGAGCTGCTATAGCCCACTTTCTCCGATATTTCCTCCATCGTCAAATCGCTTTCACGCAACAATATTTCGGCATTTTCCATTCTGACCTTCTCCAAATACTCGGAGAGATTCGTGCCGGTTACCTCTTTAAAAATTTGCGAAATATATTTCCACGGCCTGCCCACTTGTTCCGCAACCCGGTAAAGAGTAAGCTCGGAATCCGAGTAGCACTCCTTAATATAGGCTTTGATGCTGTCGACCAGCTTGGCATGACCGTCGTTTTTCTTGCTTGTAATCAGACTGCACAACGTGACCATCACTTCATTCAGCTGCTCTTGAATCTGCTCAATTGCTGATGATTCCTCCATGTCAATGATCTGGTTCTTAACCGGCTCGAACAGCTCCGACTCCTGAAACGCCTTCTGGTTCAACAGCTTAAGGAACGTTCCTTTCATCTCGCCAATCCATTGATGCTTCATCTCCACAGAAAGCTCCCGGTGAACGGTATTCTGATCAATAATCGATTGGAAAATCCGGATGGCGGCCTCCATCTCACCCGCCCTGACGGTCCGAATCAGCCTGGTCTCGACATCAAGCGGATAATAGTAGGTAGCGCTATCCATCCGGGTTTCATCGAACCATACGAGCTCTTTCTTATTGGTATGCATAGCGTATTCCAGCGTTTGCTTCGCCTGTTCGAAGGATTGGCTGATTTCCAGCTCGGTTGCAAAGAAATCCCCTAACGCTACCGTAATCGAAATCCGGTATTCCTGAAAAGCATGCTCCGAAATATGCTTCAGCGTGTTTGCAATTTCTTCCCGCCCGAGCTGCTTCGCCATATCCGCTTCCTGGAATGCAAATACGAACACAATTTTATCTGACCAAATATCGGTCATCGGAATAGGGCTTCCTGTGTCCATCAACGACTGCTTGAGCAGCAATCTGGCGACACTCAGCTCGTTGAGAATCTCTATGCTTTCCATACCGGAGGAATAGCCGTTGATTTGAATAATACCGACATAGCCAGTACTTCCGTTAAGTCCGGCATGCGATTGTACAGCTGCCGCGACCAGCTCTTCCCTTAGCTGAAAATCACCTGCGATCAGGCGCTTGAGGAAGGCGTCTCTAATAAGCGGCTGCTGTTCATGTAATTGAGACTCCAGCCGTTTATTATGATTGAGCATTTCGGAAATATTGCCGTGAAGGAAGTCGTATTCGTTGCGGTCAGACGTATTCTCATGACCAAACTGTTCCTTCATAATGCCGATTAGACGATCCATTGGCGCGCTGTTCCGATAGGAGAGCAGGAAACCGACGAATAATCCGACAAACAACGCCAGACCGGTTACCGTGAATGTAATGGACTTGATTTTGTTTGCATTTTCCAGCAATACCTTCCTTGGAATGCCGGCCTGGTATACCCAATCATTCGTATTGGAGGTAAGCGTGATCACGAGATCATCCCCGTAAAACTGGCTGACCTTTCCCATATCATAGCGTTTGTCCGATACGAGCTTCTTAACCTCATCCTCTTCGATGCCTTGCAGGCCAATCGTCCGGTCTTGCGCATCAGCAATACGCGCCCAGCCGCCATAACGTTCCGTCAAGCCGGAAAGCAGACTCGTAATCGTCTTCTGATCGATAATAACGACTACTATAGCGGGAGATGCTTTGCTGAAGCTGTCAAGCGGAAGCGATTGCATATAGGTGACTACCGAGGTTTCCGTCCCTTTATTGACGAACCGGCTGAGCGGCTTAATCTCGCTTCTATGCGTGGAGTCCAGCACCTCTTTCTTCCACTGATCGAAGGATAGATCTTTATAATGGAAGCTGTCGTAGTAATGCTCCGGGCGGTAATAAGCCGAGCCGGGAGTTAGAACGACATTATAATTCGTTAAATAAATGAAGAAATTTTGCAGAAAGTCATTTGTTTGACCAAAGGTCAAAACGTCCTTCATCATTTTCCAAATGCCATAAACATTCGTTTTATCCGACGAATTGACTTCATTCATTAATATCCCTAAGTCCTGGTTAATAGCCATCTGTCTTGTAAAGCCTTCGACCTCAGCCATTCTCCTCTCCAATATCTCTTGACTCTTCTGAATTTGGGTCACACTATTCTCAATTGCCAGCGATTGGGTAACGGATATCGAGGTTTGATAGGACATATAGCCGGCAATACTCGGGATAATCAGAATAATTATATAAGAGATCAGAAATCTTCTGAATACTCTGGAATGTTTTGGCAAGATATAGATCTCTCCCCTTCTGTTAAAGAACATTATGAGAGCGCTATCATAACCGATTATTGCTATTTCTGCAATAGTAACCAGCAACAATCACTTCTGCGTATCCAGAACGATTCGGAACAGCAACAAAGCCCGAATCGCTAAACCGGCATACGATCAGGCTGAACAGATATAGTGTACAATCCGGTAAAATAGTGCTATCTATCGGTTAATATTACCGGATTGTACCTATCCGCATAAGGTACATTTCGGTATTTGGACGTACCATTTTCCTGTAAAACCTTGTGTACGCCCATTTTGTACCCGTTCGTTCAAAGAAAAAAACAGCCAGCCTCCTGCATAGAGGAGGATCGCTGTTTGAACGGAATTATTCGTCTTGCTCCAAACGAATCATCGCCTCTGAAGCATCCAATCCAAGGTAATGGCACATAAGCGGTGCCAGCAAAAGCTGAGACAACGGCTCATCCTTACCGGTCATCGACTGGGCGATAATTGGCGGCTGCTGCCCCCACAAATAAAGCGGCACTTCCCGCTCCTCCGGTTCCGTTCCGCCATGCATGCCGGCAGCGTTCATTCCGTGATCGGAGGTTACAACGATCCTGTACCCTTGCGACTGCCAGAGCGGAACCAGTGTCGCCAATATGCCGTCTGCTGTCCGGACAGCTGCCTCGTATCCCTTGTCTTCGCCGCCATGCTTATGCCCAGCATCATCAATATTCATGGAATGCACGTAAAGAAAATTCGGATCATACGCTGCTCGCAAATATTCAGCGTCCGCGAACAGGTGACTATCCGGGTAATGATCCTCGAAATAAAATGCACCATGCTGGATCGGCTTGCTCTCGTCATGCTGATGACGATCAGTGACGGGATTGAACGGGGCCGAATTGTACAATTCGCTGACCCAGTGATAAGCGGCAGCAGCCGTTATAAGCCCTGCTTGGCTTGCCAGATGGAAGATGCTCTGCTCATAGCTTAGTCTCGCGATATGGTTGGCCGTGATGCCGTTTCTTGCCGCAGGAGTACCGGTCAGCAGCACCTCATACAATGGGCGTGATAGACTAGGCAGCTCGGAGCGCACCCGGAAGCACTGCACCTCTCCCTGCTCGACAAGATGCTCCACATAGCCCAAATACTTGCGTGCCGAATCATAACGAAGTCCATCCAGTACGACAACGATCAACTTGCTATCCTGATTTGTCATTTCGTCCCCTCCTATGCTTTCGCTTCAATCCACTGCAGATGATTATTTCGCAGCATTTGACCCCATTCTCTGGGGGGCGCAACGTTGCTGACGACCGCATGTACTCTTTGCAGAGGCAAAATTTCCATAAACGCTTCTTTGTTCAGCTTGGAATCATCGGCCAGCACAATCGTCTGATTAGCCGCCTCTATCATTTGCCGTGACATGGCGACCTCGCCCAGGTCATAATCGCTTATTCCCCGCTTCAAGGAAATGCCGCCAACTGATATAAACGCTTTATCAACACGAAATTGGGCCATTATACTTTCGCCAACGGCACCTGTAATGGATTGCTGCTCGGGATTGAGCTCTCCTCCGATGACGATGATCTTGCCGGTGAATCGTCCGTCATTCAACGACTCCATCAGATGATAAGCTGCGGCTAAAGAATTGGTTAATACCGTTAGACGCTCCCGTCCGGCAATTGCCTTCACTAATTCAAGCGTCGTCGTCCCTACATCAATAGCGATGGTATCCCCGGATTCGATTAATTGAGCCGCCGCTTGCCCGATTCTTTCTTTCTCGCTCGCTTGTACTTTCTGACGCTGCAAGTATGGCGATTCGAAATTGGATTGCTTAATGAGCACCGCTCCGCCATACACGCGTTTAGCCAGCCCCTCCCGTTCGAGAACAAGAAGATCGCGGCGAACCGTTTCCTCGGAGATGGTCAAACGCGACGAGAGTTCGGGCACCTTCACTTGCCCTTCAAGCTTTAATTGCTCCTTGATGATTCGTTTGCGTTCTTCCGAAGAGATCGACATCTGCTCAAGCTCCCTCCTTCTCAAGAGGCAGCAGCTGCGAGCGGTCCAAGGCCAGGCTGATCCCGCCAACTTCTGTTTGCCGAAGCGGCCGGCCGTCATTGAGCACGTCAATCGTTAATCTGACATCAGCAGCGTTCACTGCATAACGAATGATGCTTCCTAGAATGGAGACGGATTCAATGCTGCCATCGACAATTTGCTTGCCAGCTTTCAGTGCGCTCTGACGGTCCTCCCCTCCAAGCAAAGCGACAGACTCCGGACGAATTGCAAAGCTGTCGGCCTGATTTTCAACTTGCCCAAACAACCGCAGCGCCTCCGACTTCGTAAGGACGTTATAACTTCCCATGAAACGGGCGACAAACTCTGTTTTTGGCCGCGTATACAGCTCCTCCGGGCTGCCTTCCTGCACGATGCTGCCTTTGTTCATCAGACATACCCGGTCGGACACGATGAAGGCCTCCTCTTGGTCATGCGTGACGAATATCGTCGTCATCTGAAACCGCTTCTGAATTTCTCGGATTTCAGTCCGCAAGCTTTTACGGATTTTGGCATCCAAGGCGCTCAAAGGCTCATCGAGCAGAAGAACTTTAGGCTGAACGGCAAGCGACCGGGCAAGCGCCACGCGCTGCTGCTGGCCTCCGGACAGCTGCTGAGGATACGCGTTCCGCTTGTCTTCCATATCGATTACCGCCAGCAGTTCCTCGGAACGCTTGCGTCTTTCCTCCTTAGAGGCCCCCCTCATTTTCATCCCGTATTGAATATTTTCGCTGACGGTCATATTGGGGAACAAGCCATAGGATTGGAACACCATGCCGATCTCCCGGCTGCGGGGCGGCACATTCACGATGTCTTTGTTGTCCAGAATAATTTTGCCGCCGTCAATGTCGGCAAGACCTGCGATGCAGCGAAGCAGTGTACTCTTGCCGCAGCCGGAAGGACCTAGCAGGGTAACCAGCTCTCCCTCACGAATTTGCAAATTAATATCATTCAATACATTCGTATGCCCGTATTGCTTACGAATGGCCTGCAGCTCCAAATAAGCACTCATCCTTGGATCCCCCTGTTCATTTTCTGAGTAAGCTTCATTAGAATCAAAGACAGCGCGAGAATAAACACAAAGTAAGAAATGACGATAGCGCTGGCCAAATGCCCGCTCTCCCCCAGCCTTTGATACAAGTAGATTTGAATCGTATGAATATGTCCGCCGACCAGCATGTTCGTTAATACAAACTCGCCGAACAATACCGAGAAGGACAATAAAGTTGAGATCATAACCCCCGGCCAAATGTTAGGCAGCACCACGTTCGCGAATGCCCTCGTCCGGCTGGCGCCAAGCAGTTCCGCAGAATTCAGCAGATCCACTGCCGACACAGTAAGCAGACTGTTCCGAATTCCTTGATACATATAAGGCAGGATGACGATAAAATAAGCGCCTATCAAAATATAGGGCGTTCCCGCAATAGAAACCGGTCCCGAAGAGTAAGCCCGAATCAGTCCCACCGCTGCTACAACGCCAGGCACGGCGTACGGTAGAACGACAACGCCCTTCATGAACGTCTCCCATTTGGGCAGATAGACTGTAATAATAAATACGGCAGGAAGCATAACGGCGAGACTAAGCGCCACACTGATGGCGCAAAGATACAGTGAAGTCCACAATGCATCAATAAAGCGGGCGTCACTGAACATTTGGCTGAACCATTCCAGCGTCCACCGTTCAGGCAATACAGTTGCCTGCCATTCCTTCGCGAACGCATAGATGAGCGTAGCGAGCAAGGGAAGAAGCAAATAGCACATGAGTGCTATCATCAGCGAACGGTTTACCCAGCCGGCTTTTTTCGCTTGTCCGATCACGACAACTCCTCCTTCGCCGAAGCTGGTGCAGCAGGCCGCAGCCAACTGCGGCGCTTGTGCGCACGCACGGGTTCCGATGATGGAGCGCCATTGAACATGCGTGAACGCTGTGTCATTTTATGATTCAAATAAACAGCCAACAGTGTAGATGCTGCCAGCACCACTGCCAGCACATTGCCCAGTTGCGGCTGATTGATGACGTTGCCTGCAACGAGCGAGCCGATCCGGACCGCAAGCAAATTATAATTGCCGCCGACAAGCGCATAGGCCGTCGCATAAGCGCCCATTGCATTCGCGAACAGGATGCCCAGCGTGCCGAAGATCGCCGGCGTCAACACTGGAAGGCCAATCGTAGACCAGAACTTCCATTTTCCCGCTCCCAGCAGCGCAGCCGCTTCCCTCCACTGCTCGCGAATGCCGAAGAAGGAAGGGTATAGCAGCAGTAAAGCAAGCGGTACTTGAAAATAGACATAGACCAGTATGAGGCCAGACCAGCTGAACAAATTAAAGTTTTGGAATACATCCCAGCCCCATTGTTTGAACAGCAGCGTAAATACGCCATTGCTTCCAAGCAGAATAATATAAGCAAAGGCTAGCGGAACGCCTGCAAAATTCGAAGTCATATTGGAAATTGTAAGCAGCAGATCACGTATTTTGGGCGAAAATCGCGTAATGGAGTAAGCGCAGACCAGCCCTATAACAATCGCAATCGCGCTTGATATGATGGAAATCAGTAAGCTGTTAGTAATGGCTTTCAAATAATAAGAGCTTTGCAAAACCTGCGCATAAAAACCAAACGTAATGCCGGGACCATTTTCCCGTGCGACACTGCCCGTCAGCATAGACAGAATTGGCGCGATTTGAAATGCGGCGATCATGAAGATAAAGGGAATGAGGCCGGCATATATCCATCGGTTCCTTCGTTTCATTGAAGTGCTCCTTCCAGATAAAAGGACGCCGTCGACCGGAAGACGACGACGCCCTATGTTAGGCTATAATTAGGGCGTGTCTGAAAACCCGTTCAGTGGCACCTTTCACCGCCTTTCCGCCCCCTGCTTCGTTGTACCCCCGGGTACGCCTTCACAAACGCGCCTCGCATGGAACGAAAATTCGGCAAAATTTGCTGCCCTCAGAGTTCTCAGACTCACCCTAGTTCATGTGTACGAGAACGCGCTCTTGCCAAAGCTGCGGAATCGTTTTTGCCGTAGCTTCCCATACTTTGTAGTCTCCTACAGGCTTAACGTTGGCATAAGCTTCGGCTGGCAGCAATTTAGCTGCAACGTCATCCGGCAGGTTCACGCTGTCACGGATTGGTCTTGCGTAACCTTTAGCCAGATTGATTTGACCCTCATCGCTCAAAATATACTCACGAGTCAGCTTCGCTGCATTTGGATGCGGAGCGTATTTATTGATGATCGTTGCATAACCGCTTACTACGCTGCCCTCTTTCGGAATGGCAACATTGAATTTGTCTTTGCCAAGCTGATCGCTATAGTTCAAAGCGTTAAAGTCCCACAGCAAAGTCACTTCTACTTCGCCTTTTTCGATATTCGCCAAGCTTGCTTCTGCATTGGACAAGCGGCCTTTTTTAGCCAAGTCCTCGAAGTAGGCAATACCCGGCTCGATGTTGGATTCGTCGCCGCCGAAAGCAATTGCAGCAGCCAGTACAGCCATTTGAGCCTGTGCAGCTTTGGTTACGTCACCTACAATAATTTTGTAGTTGCCGTTTTTAAGATCTTCCCAGCTTTGCGGCGGGTTTTGCACGAGCTTCGTATTCGTCAGGAACGAAATCGAGCCTTGGTAGCCGACAACCCAGTGGCCGTCACTATCTTTCGCCCAGCTTGGGATCTCTTCCCAATAGGATGTTTTATAAGGCTGAGTTACACCTTTTTCTGCAGCTACAGGTCCGAAAGCGATGCCCACGTCGCCGATATCAGCAGTAGGCTTGTCTTTCTCAGCTTCGAACTTAGCGATTTCCTCTGCGCTCGACATATCGGTATCCGTATGCGTCAAGCTATATTTGGACTGCATGTCCGCCCAGGTATCTTTCCAGTTGGCCCAGGAATCCGGCATTCCGACACTGACGACTGATCCTTCTGTTTTGGCTTTCGCTTCAATATCCGATATAGATAAATTTTCCGAACCCGTACTGCCTTCGTTTACGGCCGTCTCTTTATTCGAGCCTCCACCGCATGCGGCTAGCGCAGCAACAAATACAGCTAGAACAAGTCCAACAACTATCTCTTTCTTGAACCAAGGTTTCATGATCTCTCATTCACTCCCATGTGGATTATTGTGGGTTTATCGCTCATTCTTGTTGTTTTCACCCTACTTCGAGTATAGGTATCGTTTATTTTCCCAAGGTCATCCGGAGTGAATAGATTTGTTAAAAAATTAATGCGATCATGTAAAGATGCAAAAAAACACGCCGTTCTGGCGTGTCGGAGGGTGATCGGAAACAATTTAGGTTTTGCTGCATAATGGGGGCAATAAGGCGCTATACAGCCGTGTAGAAAATCTCGGCAACTATAACGCGTAACGCGATCACTGTCGGGACTTTCTTGATCATCAGCAGAATCAAAATGTAAAAGTACATGTTGATGGGCTCCAAAAGTGCCAAAATCGCCATCAAAATGCAAAAG
>NZ_CBVJ010000065.1 GCF_000513275.1 Paenibacillus gorillae
AAAGTGCATTTCAAATCGCTGAATATCGCCATTTCGACGGGTTTTAGGCCAATCAAACTGCACTTTTGCATTTTGACCCGCTTTTTCGCCGAAAAACCGGCAAACAAACTGCACTTTTACATTTTGATGCCGTATCCCATAGTGAGTGGGGTTCGGAGAGTGATTAGGTTTGGCGGTTTGGCGGTTTGGCGGTTTGGCGGTTTGGCGGTTTGGCGGTTTGGCGGTTTGGCGGTTTGGCGGTTTGGCGGTTTGGCGGTTTGGCGGCCGCTATAGTCCCGCGTATTTATCCATCAAGCGCTGCAGCTTGCTCCGGATGAGCGCAAGCAGCTCAGGCGGCTCGCTCACGGCCGCGCGCTCGCCGAGGCCGATAAAAAAATCGGCAAAAAAGGCGAGGTCATCCTTCGGAATTTGGGATTGAATCCACCCGCTCCCGTCCGGACGAATGTGAATCTCTGTTTTTCGGCCTAATTCCGCTTCGCATAGTGAAACGCCGTCTATTTGAAGCTCAGCATGGAAGGGAAGATAATCGGCTTCATTTCGATCGGCTGCATCCCAATTTCCCAAATGTGTCTCCATCAGCGAGACGGGTTCAAAATCCGGTCCGGCGAGCTCGGCCGCAGTAATCCGATCGCAGCGAAACAAGCGCAGCTCACCGCGAAGAAAACAATAGGCCGGACAATACCAGAGGCCGCTTTCGGCGTAGATTCCAATGGGCTGAATCATTCGCTTCGTTCGTCCTTTCGAAGCTTCATACTCGATCGATAAGACGCGCTGGGATATAGCCGCTTCGAGCAGCAGAGTTAAATGAGGCGAATCGGCCGCACGAGACGGCGTAAACAAATCAAAGCGGTTGCGGATCTGATCGATGCGCTCGCGAGTGTCGCCGGGCATATTCAAATAAAACTTGTTAAGCGCAGAAGACGATTCTGCTTTAAACGGGTGAACGGGATAATGGCGCAGCGCATGACTGGCGAAAAAAATCGCCACCGCTTCATTTTCGGTAAACGCAATCGGCGGGAGCGTACGCTCATTCAGCACCTGATATCCTCCGTGCAGCCCCACTTGCGAATAAAGCGGCATGCCCAGCTCGCCAAGCTCCTGCAGATCGCGCAGAATCGTACGGGACGATACGCCAAATTCCTCCGCAAGCTCTCTTACCGTAAACTTCCGTTTGCGGTTAATCGTCAGCATGAGCTCCAGCAGCCGTTTTGATTTGGGCATCAGGCAGCTCTCCTTTTTGATCAATTCATTTTTGAAAATGTGACAATAGTTGTCACTATTTTAATCTACAATGAAGAAGAACGTCCAGCCAGTACACTTATTTTAAAAAAAGGAGCGAATATGATGCCAGCGCTGCAACAAATGAAAGCATTGCTGTATGAAGAAATGGAACTTATCGTCCGGACATCCGTAAATCTGCTGTCCAAAATCAAACAGGAGGATCTCAATTTCCGTCCTCGTGAAAACATGCGTTCCTTACGGGAACTGGCCGAGCACTTAGCGGCGATCCCTGCTGTCGATCTCATTATTTTGCAGCAAAAAACGGAGGATGAGGTCCGGACACTCGAAGCCGTGTACGCCGCTGAAGAGAAGGTTGATGCTCTAAGCGCCCGGATGCAGGACGGTGTAAAAGCATTGCGGGATTATATGGACAGCTTGACGGATGATGAGTTTCTCCATTTGCAGACGAAACCGTTCTACCTTGACCATCCCACTGCGCAAGCCAAGTGGCTAGTCGAGATCGTCACCCATCTTCAGCATCACAGGGGACAGCTGTTTACTTATTTGAAAATGCAGGGTTATGAAGTCAACATGTTCGATTTGTACTAGGGTGTGTCTGAGAACTCTGAGGGCAGCAAATTTTGCCGAATTTTCGTTCCATTCAAGGCACATATGTGAAGGCGTACCCGGGGGCACGCCCTAATATCCGCAAAAAAACCACGCTTGGACTTGCGGTCCAAGCGTGGTTTGCACTGTAACAATTAAAGCTCCTTAGCCGCACCTTCATCGAGCAAAACGGTCAGCCGCGGATGAAGCTGCAGCAGCGAGGCCGGGCACCTTGTCGTAACAGGACCGTATAATGCTTTCTTCAGCACACCAGCTTTATTTTCACCCCGGACAATGAGCAGAACCTGCTTAGCCCTCATTATCGGTCCTACACCCATCGTTACCGCATATTGGGGAACCTCCGCAAGCGATTGAAAGTAACGGGAGTTAGCCGCCCTCGTCTCCTCTGTCAGCTTAACGACATGAGTCTCCGCATTCAGTTCCTCTCCCGGTTCGTTAAAGCCGATATGACCGTTATGACCGATTCCCAGCAGCTGCAAATCCAGCGGCCCCGCTTCATTCAGCAAACGGTCATAATCACGGGCCGCAGCCCATAGATCATCTGCAATGCCGCATGGTATATATGCTTGTTCAGGCGGCAGATCAATGCCGCTGAACAAATGCTTGCGCATATAAACTTGATAGCTTTGCTCATGATCAGGCGATAACCCCGCATATTCATCCAAGTTAAATGCTTTGACCTGCCGGAGGCTGATCTGCGACTTCCGATGCCGGTCAACGAGCTGCTCATAGACACCGATGGGCGTCTCGCCCGTTGCCAATCCTAGAACGGCATCCGGCTTCGCCCGCACCAGGTCTAAGATGTAATCAGCCGCATAAGCAGACAGCTCCTCATTGGAGGCAAACGTCAATACGTTCATACGCCTCTCCCCGCCTCCCGCCATGCAAACGCATTTGCCGGATTGCCGATCATCATGCTCGCAATCTGATTCTCGGTCACCCCATATTGCCGCAATAAAGGCAGGAAGCTAACCGAAATAAAGTCTAATCCGATAGAACCGCCATAGCTCTTCATCCGTTCGCGGGTCGTATCCAGACCTAGCAGGACCTGCCGCTCCAGTCCCCAATCCATCATCTGGCGGATCAGTTCCGCTTCTTCCTCATCACCATGATATTTGTATCGGGCAATCGTATCATACTCCAAATATACGCCAAGCTCCGCCAGCCTTCGGTGCCGCTCCGGATAGTCCAGCTTGCGGTCCAAGTGGCATACGATGATCTGGTCCGCTGGAACACCCCGCTCCATATACAGCCTCACAAGCTCATCCGCCTCGTCATACGATTCGATATGACATAGAATGGGAGCTCCCGTCTGAATAGCAGCCTCAGCAGCAGCATAAAATCCATCTTTTGTCCGGATCATTCATCCGTTGTGCATCCATTGCCGTTTTAATAATGCCCGCCTTGGCGGCAATGGAATGGACCGGCTCGCCAAGATCCGTTCCCGTATACATCCCTTCGGTCAATTCATGGACGAATACCTCCGTCAGCTGCTTCTCGCTGTAGCGGTGAATCCAATGATCGTCGCGGTAAAAGATCAGCTTATGAAAACCGGTGGAAGCGATGATATGCATATCTGCATCAATGGATGCCCGCAGCAGCCAAGCCTCCATCCTTCCGCTGCCCAGCGGCTGAGCATCTACGACCGCCCTTCCTCCATAGCTTCGAAGGCTCAGCAGCTCCTCCAGCGTCGTCTCATAATCATCCAGACAAAGCGCCGGGTTAAGCGTCGATGGATGCCCCTTTGCCAGAAATAGATGCTCATGGCTGTGGCAAAATCCGAGCTGCTGCTTGTCCACAAGCCCTCTAACGGTTTGTATCGGCATATTCGTCCCTCCTCCTCATCCAATTCGTAATAAAAAAAGCTGTCCATTGGCAGTCAACTGCACGCCGGACAGCACCTGCTTATAAATCAGCCTTTTACCGCGCCTGCAGTAAGGCTGTTTGTTATTTGTTCCGTAAACATCATGTACAACAGCACGGACGGCAAAGCAATAATCGTCATAACCGCAAACTGAGCGCCGTAATTGGAAGCATATTGCCCCGTAAATTGAATGAGCGAGAACGGCAGCGTCTTGAACGTGTCGCTGCGAATATAGGTGACCGCCATAATGAACTCATTCCATGTGCTCATGAAGGTAAGAACCGTTACGGAAGCGATAACCGGCTTGGAGATCGGGAAGATAATCCGGAACACGACGCCCAGCAAGTTCAATCCGTCGATAACGGCCGCTTCTTCGATCGCCCGCGGCGTCGTCTGCATGAAGCCCATAAATATAAAGACGCTGATAGGAATCATAAAGGCAATATTCGGTAAAATCAAGGCCAAATACGTATCGATTAATTTCGTATTCGTAAATATGAAAAAATTCGGCAGCAACGTTGCGTATATCGGTACAATCATGCAGATCATGACCAGCCCCGCCAAATATTTATTCCATTTCCAGTCAATCCTTGCGATGACATAGCTGAGCATTAACGATACAACGACGGTGACGGCAATGACGACGACCGTGACGATAACGCTGTTCAGCAAGTAGGCGGGGACATGACCGAAGTTGAATGCGTCGGAATAGTTTTTCCATTGAAAAGGCTCCGGCCACTTCAGAATATAGCTGCCGAAGAAATCCCCGCTCTTCAGTAGCGAAAAGTTGAACATCCAAATCAACGGAAAGATTTGAGCCAGTGCCACGAGGGCCAATCCTGCGTAGAGAACGACTTTTACGATGAATTTACTCGTTGATGTCACCATTAGAACTCACCTACATCTTTCTTCAACAAGCGGTTCATTACGAGTGTAATGAGCAGGCAGAAGACGACGAACAGAACAGATATCGCGCTGCCGTAACCGAACAGTCCTTCACGGAAAGCTTTCGAATGCAGATACGTGGCCAAAAACTGCGTACTGTTGGCAGGGCCCCCGGCTGTCATTAAGAAAACCGTTTCCATTTGTTTAAACCCGGCAACGATTGCAAGCACGACATTAATGCGGATGACTGGCGACATGAGCGGAAGCACAATGCGTGTATTAAACTGCCAGCGGTTGGCCCCGTCTACAATTGCCGCTTCGTACAAATCGGAAGGAATGCCCTTGATGCCTGCATAATAGAGCAGATAAGCGTAACCAAAGCCTTGCCAGCTCGCTACAAATATAATAGAGAAAATCGCGATGGACGGATCGCCCAGCCAATCTTGTCTCCAGGAAGCTAAGCCAACCTGACCCAATACCCGGTTAATCAGACCAAATTGAACCGATAGAATACTGACCCACATTTGCGACGTGACAAACGTGGAGATAATGGAAGGAATGAATATGACCACCCGCAGTATCCGCTCAAATTTCCCCGTATACGGCGTAATAATGGCCATGAACATCGCAAGCGGATGCTGCAAAAGAACGAATGCTAAGCCGAGAAAGACCGCATGCCGGAGCGATTTCCAAAATATAGGGTCATGGAAGATCAATTGTGTATAGTTGTCAAACCCTTGGAATTGGTAGTCGACGCCATCGTAATTGGTGAAGCTGAGGTACAGGGCAACCAGAATTGGCAACAGGATCAGCCCGAGAATGAACAGCAGCCCCGGCGTAATCAACACGGCGATATTCCGTTTGTCCATCCAAAGTTTATTCATATCCGTCACTTCCATTTCTCTCTGCAAAAATGGAGCAAAACTATCGTTCCCGCTTTGCTCCATGGGTGCTGTTGATTAATATTAAGGATTCAATTCTTTATGCGATTTGTCAGCAATTGCATCGATCGCTTCGGCAAATTTCTCAGGCGTCGTTTTGAGCGCCAGCAGTTCCGTAATGGAATCGAGGTAGCCTTTGGATGTTGAAGCAGACAGACGGTCCTGGGAATTCGCGCCGCTAATTTCATCGGCGGATTTCAAGATTTCCGTCAAATCCTTCTGAAGCTGCGTTTCATTGCCCGTTACAAACTCGTCATAAGCTTGCGCCGGGAACGTAATACCGTTTTGCCATACCGTTCTAGCCCAGTTTTCTTTCTTGAACAGCCAGATCGCGAATTTTTTCGCCTCGTCGGTATTTTTCGTAGTGCTGGCTACGCTGTAGCCGCCGCCAAACCATGCGAGCAGGTCTGTTGTCGGGCTTTTGCCGTCATCAGAAGCCGGGTATGGAATCGCAATCATATTGTCACGCACTTCTTGCGGGAAGTTGGCATCGGTCGACAGACCCATTTCCCATTGGCCCATCAAATACATAGCCGCTTTGCCTTGGCCAAACAGGTTGCGCGCCGCGCCGTAGTCGAGGTTCAGGAAGCCATCGCCGAATACGCCGCTTTTCACCATATCCTGCAGTTTTTGCGCAGATGCTACAACTGCCGGATCATTAAACGAGCCCGTGCGGTCAATTGCTTTGTGGTAAACATCGAATCCGCCGGATTGACGGGATACAACCGCATCGAACAACAGGGCCAGCGGCCAAGCGTCTCTGCCGTCAAGCGCCATCGGAACGATATCGGTGCCTTTCAGCTTCTCAGCGATTTTGAACAGGTCAGATTCCGTTTTTGGCGGCTCAAGACCTTTGTCAGCCAATACTTTTTTATTGACATAAACCACGAGGAAGTCGGTGTTTTTCGGGATGCCGTAAATTTTGCCATCCATTGTGAAGGAATCAAATGCAGCGTCGATAAAGCCTTGGCCTGCAAAATCCTCTTTCGTGAAAGCAACCAGCGATTTGTTTTTAACAAACGGGCTCAAGTAACGCGCGCCGCCCCACATCATCGTTACATCGGGAAGATCACCCGAGACGTTGTAAATTTTCAGCTTATCTTGAAATTGCGGATCAGGAGAAAGCGTTTCCACAGTAATCTTTACGTTAGGGTTCTCTTGCATGTACTGGTCAATCAGCAATTGCTCCGCTTTGCCCTGGCCGCCGGTGCGATCCGGGTTGTTGCTGAAAAACTTGATTTCAACTTTTTGTCCGGAATCTGGCTTTTTATCTGTATTTGCCGTGTTGGCTGGCTTCGATCCGTCGTTTGTTGCCGGCTTTTCAGCGTTGCCGCCGCAAGCGGTAACCACGGCTGTAAACACCAGAATTGCAGATAGCGTAGTAAGTAACTTTTTCAAAAGAACCCTCCTCTTAATATCTTTCATCAGCGCTGTAGCTTCATTATAAATGAGGCTTATTGAAGGGATAACCTGTGATTATTCGGTAAAGCTGTATGTTTATTAGAAGCCGTTCTGCTTTTTTGTACTGGGAAGGCAGCATGCCCGTCCATTTCTTGAAAAAACGGACAAAATGCGCTTCATCATAGTATCCGACCTGCTTTGCTACTGTGTACACCTTGCACTGCTCCTGCTTGAATAGCTGCTTCGCCTTCTCGATCCGGTACTGGTGCAAATAATCGAGAAAGTTAATGCCCATTTCGTGGCGGAACAACGTCGATAGATGGGATTGCGATATAAAAACGTCCTCGGCAATTGATTTCAGCGTCAGGTTCGTCATATATTTCTCTTCGATCATATTCAAGACATGCTGAATCGTCTTATGCGGCAGCTTCTTCATCCGGCGGAACTCGACGAACTTCTGGATCACAACGGTGAGCAGCGTAGACAGCTCTTCAAACGTTTCCTGCCGCTGCACCTGAACCGCAAAACTTTCCATCTGCTCTACCGCTTCCTTAGCAAGCTCCCCGTTCGCCGCTTTAATTTCCTTAATCAAGGCGTTAATAAAGGAATACGAGTGCAGGTGAATGCGCTGAATCGACAGCTCCTGATCTTTGAACGCGTTCAGCCACTCTTCCACTTCCATAACGAAATCGGAATAGTTGCTCGCCTCTAAGGATTCACGGATGCGCAGCTCAAAGTCGGCGAAATCCTCCTTAAACTTCGTCCTGCGGCTTGCATCGGGTTCGGACAGCTCCCTCTCCGACGCCATAAACACACCTTGTCCGCCATGAAAAAAACGACGGGACAATGCGTCCTCCGCCTCCCGATACGAAACATGCAGCTGGTTCAGGGGATGCGCCCCGCCGACGCCGATGCTGATGCTTACTTTCAAAAATTGCGATAAATTACGCTGGATTGGCTCAAGGCCATCATGGAAGTCCTCCAGCTGCAGCTTCATGCCGTCCGGAACGTTGGCAATCAATACAAACTGCTCCTCCAGCGTCAACAATTCATGATGACCAGCGAACCGGTCGCCGATCGTCTCCTCCATAATGTTGGAAGCCGCATAGCGGATTAGCGGGAGATCCTCCTCCGTATAGGACAGGACATTAAGCGCCTTCTTATCGAACCGGAATACGATGACAAGTGCAGGCTTATCTGCGAGTTGAATGCCATACTCCTTAATCTCAGCCGCCATTTTCCCGGAATCGAGAGGCTTGACGGCACGAAGCCACTTCATCAGCCGATCCTCCTTGATCGCCCGTACGTTGGCATTCCATTGCCGCTCCAAGCGGTCTACCTGCTGATGCTGGCTTCTGGAATAAATGATTTTCAGCTTGGCCCGCATAATGGCTTCCCGCACCTGCTTCGGATTGCATGGTTTCAGAATGTAATCCAGCACGCCAAGCTTGATTGCTTGCTGCGCGTATTCGAATTCGCTATATCCGGTCAACAAGACTGGGACGAGATCCCAGCCGCGCCGGGATACCTCCTCGATAAGTGCCAAGCCTGTCATTTGCGGCATCCGAATATCGGTCAACAGAATATCCGGCTGCTCCTTCTCCATCATCTCCAGCGCAATCCGGCCGTTAGAGGCTGTTCCCAGCACACGGATTCCCTCCGACTCCCAGTCGATCATCGTTAAGATCCCTTCGCGAAATGTCGCTTCATCTTCTGCAATCAGCAATTTAAGCATGCGGTTCATCCTTTCCTTGCATTCCTGTTCGGCTGCGGTCGATCTTTAATTTGACCGATGTTCCGACATTCAGCTTGCTATTAATTTCGATGGCAACGTCGTCTCCGAAGTAATTGCGCAGCCGCTCCTTCATGTTATACAAAGCAAATCCGTCGGTATGTTCAGCGTTGCTTGAGCGTTGCTTTGCTTCAATAGCAGCACGCATCGTCTCCAGCTTATCCGGCGCAATGCCAATCCCGTTATCTGTAACCTCCATCACCAGCTCATTCTCAGTCTCATAAATATAGAGATGGATGAAGCCTTGTCCCTCCATTTGCTCGATACCGTGTACGACCGCATTTTCTACAAGCGGCTGCAGCAGCAGCTTCGGCACGCGTATTTGCTGGAGATGAGGCTCTGCTTCGATCGAATAGGTCAGCTTGTCGCCAAAACGGATTTGACTGAGAAATAAATAGTTTTCGACGATCGCCAGCTCTTTCTCAATCGTAATGATGTCGGCGCCCTGACTTAAATTGAAGCGGAAGAACACCGATAAACGCTGGATCATATCCGCCGTTTTGTCCGCACCTTCACGATAGGACATCCATGTGATGGAATTGAGCGTATTGTATAGAAAATGCGGATTGATCTGCGACTGCAGCATGCGCAGCTCCGCTTCTTTTTGCGATAGATCGGATTCGTATACATCTTGAATCAGCTCTTTGATTTTCGTCACCATAATATTATAGCCATGGCCTAATTGCCCGATTTCGTCACGCAGCTCCATATCGACATACTGGCTGAAGTCACCGGATTGCAGCTCGCGCATCGATTTCAGCAGCCGCTTGAGCGGATTGAGGAACAGCTTCGCGATGATCCAGCTAAGCGGAACGTTGATGAGAATAATCATAACTACGAAGCCTAGTGTCAGCCAGCGGATTTTATTCAGCTGCTGAAGCTCTTCAATTCTCGGCTGAATGACGAGCACATGCCAGCCGGTCGCCGAGGACGAAGCATGCGAGATCAACCATTGCTTGTCGTGCTCCGACCAGTCCACCTGATCCAGCGGCATATGATTGTAATAGGGCAGCTCGGTAAAGGCATGTCCGCTCCAAATGCCGTCCGAATCCGACATAATGGTACCGTATTCATTCATGACCACAATTTCGACATTGTCACGCTTCGGGCCAAATGATTTGCGGAAATCCGCTTCCGTCATACCGATGATCATCAGCCCTTCCTGCACTAAAGTCTCCGGATTGACGAGCACTTTGCTGTAAAATACTTTTTTGCGAGCATCGCCGATAAACAGCTTAAGCGGATCTTCCTCTACGCCCCAAGCCCCTTTGATGACATTGTCTATTGTATGTTCATAGATTTCACTTTTTTTATATTCGTCATAGCCGATAATTTCATTATTGTTCAGGCTGTTGAATTTGATGGTCGGGAAGTTGTCTGAGAAAATGAGCAGCGACTGAAAAAACTGCCGCGTGCTGAGCAGCCGGTTAATCATCGAATTGACCACCTGCGCAGAATTGTAGCTGGCATCAGGTGAAAGCACATCGTGAAGCTCTGAGGAGAGCGAAAGATAGCTGTAAGTGTCGTATATATCTTTGGCCAAATAATCCAGATGAGTGATCGTTTGCGAAGCAATGTTGTCCTGGGCCTGAGCGATCTTTTCCAGCACCTGATTGGAAGCCGTCGTATACGAGACGTAACCGATGCTGGCTGCCGTAAAGACGAGCATCGGCATGAACCACAGCTGGATTTTGAACCGGATCGGAAGCTCCAGGTATATGTTTTTAATTTTGGCCAGCATATCGCTTCCTCCCTTTTGCCCGTTTACGTATAAGCTTACTCCGCAAATTTGATTCTGAAAAGATAGACAGCCCGATTCCTTTGAGGAACCGGGCTACTATATCGTTCTGGTACAGGATTATCCTGCAGCTGTACGGGGCAGGGACTACCAGGAATAAGATTCCGGCGCCGGGCCGCCCGGTCCTGGAAACAGCTCATCGAGCCGCTGCAAGGTTGAGTCATCAAGCTGAATCTGAGTGGCCCGAAGTGTATCGCGCAGCTGCTCGACCGTGCGCGGTCCGATAATCGGCCCGGTCAATGCCGGATTCGCCAACACCCAAGCAAGAGCGACATTGGCTTCCTTCTCGCCCAGCTCACGGCATAGTGCAGAGAAGCCTTCCAGACTGGCGCGGTGTTTCTCAATGACGGCTGCCTGCTGGGCGGTACGGTTGCTGATGTTCTTGTTTAGCGCATTGCCGCCCAGCACCCCTCCGGCCAGCGGACTCCAAGCGACGACGCCCAGACCAAGATCCTGCGCTGCCGGAAGCACTTCAAGCTCCGGCGTCCGGTTCAGCAGACTGTAAATATGCTGCTCCACGACGAGCCCCATAAACTTCCTTTCTTTAGCTGCGGCTTGCGCTTTGACGAGATGCCAGCCAGCAAAATTGCTGGAGCCGATATAGTCGGCTTTGCCCTGGCGAACGACACCCTCCAGCGCTTCCCACAGCTCTTCCCATCCTGTTCGCCAATCGATATGATGCATGAAATAAAGCTCAACATGATCGGTTTGCAGCCGGCGGAGCGAGCCTTCGAGATGACGGCGGATTTTGTAAAGCGACAAGCCTTTCTCATCATTTGGACCGTCCAGCGGATCGGACATTTTTTCATATGCTTTAGTCGCGAGAATGGTCCGTTCACGGCGGTTACCGCCCTGTGCCAGCCAGCGGCCGACGATACGCTCCGTCGTCCCCGCATTTTCGCCCCAGCCGTAGATGTTCGCCGTATCGAAGAAGTTAATGCCGGCGTCCAGCGCCTCATCCATAATGCGGAACGCTTCCTTCTCGTCGGTCGACACGCCGAAGTTCATCGTGCCGAGACAAAGCCGGCTAACCTTCATGCCCGTTCTGCCCAAGTAGCTGTATTGCATGGCCTTATCTCTCCTCCCATTTCGGATTGTCGACAATGACAGCTTCGCCGTCTTGTTCAACGATCAGCTTGCGGAAGCCCTTACTCTCGATCGTTCCGTAGTCATGGCCTGAATCCGCGCGATAGACAAAGAAGGTAACGAGCGGGACGGACCCCGTATTGATGCTTCTGTGAGCATAGCGCGGCGGAACATATACAGCTTGCCCTGCAGCGAACCGTTCGGCCTGCCACTCGCCCTCAGGATTTTCCATTAGCATATAGCCTTCCCCGCTCAAGCAATAGTACACCTCGGGGGTGTCCAGTATGGTGTGAAAATGGCCTTTCGTCATGTAATACTCACGTCCGACTTTACCGGGGTGTACGATGCTCGTTCCGAACAGCAGCTCATTAGGTGACTCCGGCATCGACAGCTCGTAAAACTCATAAACGAGCGGGTCTCCCGATGCCACCAGCTCTGCCAGAGCCTCGGCATTCTCATACATGCCAGACATTTTGGACAATAGCCGCTTCGTCGGCTCATAATCCCGGGATGATCCGTTCAGCAAATCGAAATGCGCGGAAAAAGGGACAGTACTCATTATGAAACGCTCCATTCTTGTTGAATTGTATCGTAATCAGCGCAGGGTTCCGGCTATGCGCTCCAGTTCAGCAAAGGTATCAGCTGCGATTTCGAGATGGAATACCTCCTGAATAACCTGTGTCCAGCCGTGAATGAAATAGATCCAGCCGTCCTCCACGTATAAGCTGCGATCTTCCTTTTGGCGGTTCGCCTGATGCAAATAGTCCAGCGCGCCCCGGTAATTCAGCTCCCACACGAGACTGTCTTGCGGAAAAAGCGCATCGTCGGTAATCGGGGAGCCCGGCTGATCTTTGCCAAGGCCAGTCGCATTTACAATGAGTGAATGCGGCTTAGTCGAAGCCATTACTTCGTCGTTGGCGTTCGCTTGCGGCGTCAAATGGTAAGCAGCCGGCACGTCCGGCGCAATATCATTCATGATGCGCTCAATTTCATCCAGCCGGTGCTGGCTGCGGTTCGTCACGATCAGCTTGCTCGGCCGTCCCGGCCGCCGCTTATCCAGCAAGTAAGCGGAAATGGCAATCGCACTGCCGCCTGCTCCCATGACAAGCAGCTCGCCGTCATGCTCCTGCCAGTAATTTTGCGGAACAAAAGCCTCCAAGGCCAGACCGCTGGAAATCGGATCTTTCGCGTAGCCCTCCAGCTTGCCATCCTTTTTGGAAATGCAGGAAAGCTCGCCGAACATCGTCGCATAAGGGGCCAAATAATCGAATAAATCTTTAGCTGCGTGATAGAGGTCGATCTTATGCGTCGTCACGAGCGCGCCAAGCGAAAGCTCATCATCCTTAATAAATTGTACAGCTTCCCTGTAAATGGCCGGGTCAGCATGAATGCCGATGTCGATGCCGCGAATGACCGCATCCTTCAGTCCCAGCGCTTCCGCCCAAAGCGGAAACAGCTTCATAATGGATGATTGTGTCGTTGTCACGCCGATGAAATATAAAGTAGGCTGATCAGCCTTTTGCAAATTAAGCATGGAGTTGCTCCTTTCAAGCCGTCTGTTCGTTTTTCGTATCAAGCCTTTTGTTCAGCAGGGGCACTCAGCATATCCAGCAGATTTTGCGTAGATAGAGTCGCCATTCGCGCAACGGCTTCTTTCGTAAATGCACCAGTATGCGAGGTGAGCAGAAAACGGTCGAGCTGCAGCAGCGGATGCGCCGCTTCCGGCGGTTCCACAGAGAACACATCCTGTGCAGCACCTGCGATGCCGCCGCTCGTTAATGCAGCATAAAGCGCATCTTCATCGACCAGCTCGCCCCGCGACGTATTGATGAGAAGAGCCGAAGGCTTCATTCGGGCCAGCGTCTCTCCGTTGATCAGATGCTTCGTCTGCGGCGTGTAAGGAAGATGAAGCGATACAACGTCGGATAGCTCCAGCAGCTGGTTCAGGTCATGCATCCGGCCGATGCCGCTTGCTTCCAGAAACGATTCATCCCGCAGAAACGGATCGTAGATAACGGGCTTCATGCCTATGCCTTTCGCCCTTAGCGCAACCTCGCGGCCAATCTGTCCGCCGCCGATTACGCCTATCGTTTTGCCCGTCAGCTCGATGCCCATCGAACGCTCCCAATACCCTTGCTTGACGGCTGCCACAATGTGAGGGATGTTCCTCGCTAATGCAAACAACAGACCGATCGCATGCTCTGCAACAGAAATATGGTTGGAGCCCGCCGCGTTGCGGAGCTGGATACCCAGTTCCTTCGCTTTGTCCTGATCGATGTTGTCCATGCCCATGCCATATTTGGATACGGCACGCAAATCCTTGCATTGCTCCAGCACTTCGGCAGGCAGCGGGTCGACGCCAATAATGATGCCGACCACGCCTTCACGAGCCTGTTCCACGATCTCCGCTTCGGTCATCGTGCGGCCCAAGTTGTTTTCAATGATGTCGTAGCCTTGCTCGATAATAAGCGGGTAGACGGAAGCTTTGTAATTCGCGAATGATTTTGGCGTAATCAGCACTTTCGGCATCGTCTCACCCCTCTACAGATCCAGCTCTGACATCGTAGCCGGCAGCTCATGCTTCGTATTGACTTTTCCAGGCCCTGTTACCAAGTCAAAACAGGAAACGATCAGCTTTCCATTCCAAATAATCGGCTCGCTTGGCTGATCAAGCTCGCCCTGGAAGCCATCGGAATCCGGGCTTTGCGCATAACGCTCTACCGTTCCGTCCGGGTACACCTTAGCGATTGCGTTTGCCGAGAAATCGGCGATATACAGATTGCCGGCCTCGTCCATTACCATACCGTCCGTCGTTTGCAGCTGCTCCGGATTTTTCGCCCATACGACGTTATCCTTTACGGAGCCATCAGGATGGAACGTAATTTTATGGACAGCTCCATCACCGAAATTGCCGACGTACAGATTGCCCTGCGGATCAAATTCGATGCCGTCTGCACCGTATTGATCGTTTTCATTAAGTGTAAGCAGCGAGGTCAACATATGGGGATCGTCCAGATTGTTATGAATCTGGATACCTTCCTCGTCCAGACCGAAGCGGTAGACGCAGCTGCGCAGCAGGCCGGTCGGGTCCTGAACCTTCGTCAGCACGCTTTGTGTTACATACATATACCCGTCGCGAATGCGGATACCATTCGGATGCTCCATGCCTTGGGCAACGATTGTCGTCGAGACGACTTGGTCGTTCTCGATACGCAGCCGGAGAATACGGCCTTGGAAGCTGCCCTCCGGCGAACCCGACCAGCCCTGATTGTCGCATACGTAAATGTCGCCATCCGGGCCAAACGCAATGCCCATCGGGCAAGCGATTCCGGTGTCCGGGTGGACAGGAACGTCTACCCACTTGCGAACCTGGTGGTTCGCATTGATTTTGACCAGACAGGCTGGCCGCGAATGGTCGGCGAAATTCGGGCAGGACAGCACAAGCTCTCCATCTGCCGCAATCGCCATTCCATCCGGTGTCGTTACAAGCTCTTCTGGCAATAAAGTAAACAATCGGGGTGTATTCATAGCGTTTTATCCTCCTGTTAGTCCGGGCATTTCCGCCCGGCTATTAGAATGTAATAATCGCTTTTTTTCATTCCGCCCGGCTGGGCCGCTTGCTCGAAAGCTTCTAATATCTGGTCAAATCCGTACACATGGGAGATGAATTGCTCCGCCCGCAGTGCGCCGCTGTGCATCCAGCTCAGCACTTGTCGATGGCTTTGCGACTCCTCCAGCTTGGAGGGCCACTGGTTAAAATCCAAATGCCAGTTATACGGCGCTTTGCTCCAATCCAGCTGCATGGTCGTCTCCGATGAAATGCCGTAGCAGCAAATATGTCCATAAGGGGCGAGCAGTTCCATGCTTTGGTTAATGATTTCGTTCTTGCCTACTGCGTCCACCGTAAAGTCAACGCCGCCCGGGCATATCGCCCGCACTTCGGCCGTCAGATCCGAGGTTTTGCTGTTGACCACATAGTCCGCGCCAGCCTGCAGCGCCTCTTCGGCTTTCGTCTCGCTCGTTACGGCTGCGATGACCGGACCCATGCCAAGCAGCTTGGCGAAGGTAATAAAAGCAAGCCCGACGGGGCCGGCTCCGATGACGACAATGCTGGCATCCGGACGAAAGCCGAACCGTTTGCAGGAGCTGAGCACTTCGCGGAACGTTACGATCATCGGCGCAATCGTCGTATCGATGTCCGGCGGCAGCTTCTGCTGCGCGTAATAGGCTTCGGAAAACTCCGGAGAGCCGGGACCTTTTCCATCCTCAAGCAGAGACTGGCTGTCGCCCACTACCGCATATTCGGAAAAAGCGCCCCAGCCGGAATGAATGCCGTCCGTTTCACCTTCCAAAAACGGCAGCAGCACCAGGTCTCCAACCTTCAAATGCCGTACATTCGCTCCCGTCTCAACGACGCGTCCTACGCCCTCATGACCCAAAGCAGCCGGATACGTATCGAAGCCCTTGAATTCGCCATGGATCAGCTTGGTGTCGGTTCCGCGGCAAATACCGCAGCTGACCATCTTCACCAGCGCCTCGTAGTGACCATACGAGGGTCTTGTTATTTCGCGGACAGAGAGCTGTCCATCTTTATCTACAATCAAGCTTTTCATTGCAGGGAAGCACCTCCTTCTTCTAAAAGCAGCGCTTTGCTGCGCGTTTCGGTTCACCTGAACTCGAAACGCTTCACTCCGCGCGAATCGAACACTGCTGTCCAGCCTGACATTCCCGCTGTTAATCTAGCGTGTTAGTATCCGGCAAAGCATTCCGCTATTCAGCCGAGCCTTGCGAGCGCTTCTTCCCGCGTTGGCAGGGAAGGAATTGCGCCAATTCGCGTCGTGGCAAGCGAAGCTGCTGCATTCGCAAAGCGGAGAAGCTCCGGCAATTGCTCATCAAATAGCGGCTGTCCCGCCTTCTTTCTTTCAGCCAAGCCTTGCAGCACCGCTGCGACAAAAGCATCGCCCGCACCCGTCGTCTCTACGACTTCGGCTTTAAAGCCTTCAATATAGCCGCTTAATTCACCGTTCGTATAATAGCAGCCGTCCTTACCCAGCGTAACGATGACCAGCTTCGGTCCGCGTTCCAAAATGTAACGTCCGCATTCCTCCACGGTGGAGCATCCCGTAATAAAGCGGAATTCCTCCTCGCTGATTTTCACGATATCGGCATAGCCAAAGCCTTCGTTAATTTCCTTGCGGGCATGCTCCTGATCCGGCCATAAATCCATCCGCAAATTCGGATCGTAAGAAATAAGAAGCCCATGGGCGCGAGCATAAGCCAATGCTTGCAGTGTAGCTTCCTTGCTGCTCGGACTGCCCAGACTGATCGATCCGTAATGAAAAATGGTGCCTTGGCTCATGTACTCCTCGTCAATGTCTGCTGCCGACAGCCTCATATCTGCGCCGGGATGGCGGTAAAACATGCAATCCCTGTCGCCGTCGGGCTTTTGCGCGACGAATGACAAGGTCGTGCGTGCTTCCCTATCCAGCGCCAGACAATGAGTGTCTACTGTCAGCTCATCCAGCACACGCTTCAAATAATGACCAAACGGATCATCGCCCACTTTGCCGATAAATCCGGCTGTACCGCCCAGCTTCACAACGCCTGCGGCTACATTGGCCGGAGCGCCTCCCGGCGCTTTCACAAATCCGGGGCTGTCGATTAACGCCGCATCCTTCGCCGTCGATACGAAGTCGATCAGCAATTCACCTAAGCAAATAACATCGAGCTTCATGCCGAACCTCCTTCTGTCTCCCCATATTGGCTGGCTGCACTCTCCATTAACAGGAAGAAGGCTTGGCTCTCAGGTGCGGTTCCCGGCCGGTCGAAAAACGGTGCCGCACAAGAGCCTTGTACCAATCCGCTCTCATCAACCCGCGCATGCACAGCTGCACGCATTTGGTCTGCAAAACGAATGTAGTCCTTATCCAGCACACCGAGCAGCACGCCGCGGTAAATCGAATAGCTTACCATTTGAGCCGCGTTCGTCTCGACAAAGGTTGCCGGATCGTCCATCACATCATGGAACAGACCATCCTCCCGCAAATGCGCTAGACTGCCGTCGACGGACTGTTGCAAATAACTTGCAATCCGCTCCCGTTCCTCCGTCATGGCTTCCGGCAAGCTTGCCAGCACACGAATCATACCGGCGGCGGCCCAGCCGTTGCCTACACCCCAATGCGCTTGCCGGATAAACGATTTCGCCTCATCATCGTAAATATGGGAGAACAGCTTGGCTTCGGGATTCCACAACAGCTTGCGGTACCCGTCGATCTGCTTCACCGCTTCCTCGTAATAACCCGAAACCGCCAGAAACGGCGGCGCCATGTAAAAGGAATCGATCCACACCTGCGGCTTGTCGATAACATGCCGCAAGATGCCTTCCTCTGTCTTTGGCGCGTGATTCAGCAGCCAGTCCAGCATGCTTGACGCGCCTTGCACGAATAGCGGGTCTCCCGTTACTTGAGCCGCCAGTGCAACGGCTTCGCCATTAGCGGCCGAATCCGTGACGGAATAACCGTCATTCATGACCCCTAGCTTGCCGGAAGCATCTTGGCGATTGACTGCGTCGCGCGCAAGCAGGAAAGCCAGCTCCGTATCGCCGGACTCCAGCAGCGCTTGTGCAGCAACTCCCTGCTCCCAGGAATATCGCTGCATGCTAAGCAGCGCCCGTTTGACCAGCGCGACTCGCTCCGCATCCGCTGTATGTGAATTTGCTATATGGCTCATCCGCTAAACCTCCTTGTAATTGGCTTGCTCTGCTGCGCCTGAGCACCAGGCCAAAGCCTCACCGAGCAGTCCGATAAAGCTTGGATGCTGCAGCCCTTCCGGCCGATGCGCCGGCGTCAGTGCACATACCCGTCCTTCGCCATAATAATGGCGCCACGCGGCGATTGAGCTCCCGTCAACTGATGAGGAGCGCAAATACACCTCGGTTCTGGCTTCGTCACAGTGGACAAAATAATGCTCGTCCATGATTGCGAATTGAACCCCGTCCCCATCATATTCGACTCGTTCATGAAGCTCCGGATGCGATGCAAAGCTGCCTCGCAGCATATCGACATAAGCACCCTCTTCCGGATAGGAAGCCAGACCCGAATGCCAGGCCAGCCAGCCGCCCCCTTGCTTCACATAGGCCGTAATCGACTGGGCGATGGCCTCGTTCATCCATAGAGCTTCTCTGTCTCCCTCCGGATCGATGCGGTTTTCCTTGAACAACACAACGGCGTCCGGCCGCTTTGCCAGCGTCTGGGGCAGCTCAAGCGCATCGGTTATCCATACATCAACAGCAGCTTTGCTGCCGAAAGTCTCTTGCACCGCTAACATGAGCGCTGACTGAATTACATCCTCGCGATGATAATAATCACCTATAACTGCCGCAATTTTATACATAAGTCACCCCTTCGCCCAACTTGAATGACAACTTTGTCTATTGATGCTGCATGAGTTCCCTCATGTACGTTCATCATAAGGGCTATTAAAAGCGGGCAGTACCCCACATCTTTCGTAAAACCTGTACGTTTCTTGGATGACATTACGAGCCAGGCAGCGCAAAAAGCCGATTGCTCGGGAGGAACAATCGGCTTCTTATGCTAGCGGACAAGCTGCTGCGCAATTATCGGGGCGCTCGGAGTGGTGCACTCAGAGCGGAGTATGCGGCAATCCCCGACCCCGGGGTCACTGCGCGTTATGGCTCATTCTGCCGTTCTTGATGGCATTGCATCATCGCTTTCACGATGGATCATGGATAGAATCTGCGAAATGTCAGCCTGAACTCATAACGTTCCGCTCCCCCTCCGATGCTTAGCATGTACCACTTCCAGCAAAATCACGAATTCTTAAGTAGCACACACACCATTCGATGCGCAGCAAACAAACCTTGCACTTCAAACGAAACTTGAGAGAGCTGTACATGCAGCATAATGGAAGCAAACCAGCAAGATAGGATATATGCAAATAACAGAAACGGATGTTTGATCGAAAAGTAAATTTGTTGTGCTATCAGATTATGAAGTTTATTTCGTTCATTGAGCCAGGTTAGCGCAGATAGCTCTGAATACGTGTCGTACTCACTTTGCACGGCAGACTACAACGTATCAAAATGCAAAAATACAGTTTGTCAGCCGGTTTTCGAGCGATTTATCGCTTCAAAATGCAAAAGTGCAGGCTGATTGGCCTAAAAAGCACGAAAAGAGCCGAATCGGGCGATTCTAAATGCACTTTCCCAAAGGCCCCCTAGATAAACTGGAGTCTCCCTATCCAATTAA
>NZ_CBVJ010000066.1 GCF_000513275.1 Paenibacillus gorillae
CTTTTACATTTTGAGGCCGTTTTGGGGCTGTTTAGGGCGAATCAAAATGTATTATTGCATTTTGTCGCGGCTTACCCGATTGAAAATTCCATATAATTGAAAATCCAATACTACTCCCTATTGAAAAACAGTCCCTTAGAAACGAAAGAGAAACCCGGCATTTGTTGCATATCGTAGCTTTCTCTTTCGTTACCTTATATTAAATGTTACTTGTCTTTAGAAGCTGAAACTGCGACTGCAACGGGGTCAAGTTACGATGATGGTATCTGTAACAATGCAGCTACACTACCAGTGTGGCAGCTATAGGTGCAGCTATTGCTGCTATTGCTGCTATTGCTGCTATTGCTGCTATTGCTGCTATTGCTGCTATTGCTGCTATTGCTGCTATTGCAGCTGTAGCTGCAGCATCTCTAGCTGCAACTGCAACTTCAGCTATGTCAACATCAGCCGCCCTGGCGTTCCTTCAACAATGCAGTCAATTCATTTCGGTGCGTGTACAGTAGGATGACGAAGTTTCCGAACCATACCCATAGAACAGCTGGAGCAAACGCTCTGGCGACCAAATATACGGAGAGCAGCAGCATACCGCTGACTACCTGCAGGCCATCCGCACGCGAAGACAACGTATTCGATCTCGACAACAGACGGCTGGCCGCTGCCAGCAACGCCAAGATAACGGCATAAGCCAACGCGCCTTCGAAGCTGGTTAAGGCAGTCCAGACGCCAAATGTAACAGCAATTGCCTTGCCTCCCTTGCCTCTAAGAAACGGACTAAACGCATGACCCAGAATAGGCGCGAGTGCAAGCGGAATGAGCGCATACCCTTCTCCATAACCACTTTCAATAATCAAGAACAGCGGCACAAAGCCTTTCAGAAAATCCAGCAGCACGCCGGCAATGCCAAGCCTGTAGCCAGAAGCCTTCCACAAATTCAAAGCGCCCGGGTTGCCGTCGCCAACCGCTTTCAAGTTTTTTTTGCCCGCAAGCCCCAGCCAATAAGAGAACATGAGCGCACCCGACAGAAACGAACAGACCGTCAACAAGATGATCATTGCTCCCGTCGGCCCCCTACCCGGATCTTCCTCCCCTTCCATCTCACATGGCCGAGAAATACGAACTGGTAAGCCGAATACAGCATGACGGCAATGAAGAACAAAGCAGCAATGACATGCAGCACCGGAATGACGAGGCCAAATTTACCCACATATTTTTTAAAATAGATGAATTGGAGCATGTACAGCAAATATCCTGCCAGCAGCGGGATAAACCATGAGGTGCCGATAGCGAAAAACACCGCTTCCGACACAAGCAGCCCTACCACCCAGATGGCGATCGGAATAATCGTCCATGGGCTCAGCCTCGAAGTGCTTAATATCGCTCCTTTGCTGAAGCCCTCGATTTCGCTTTGAATACCTTGCGGGTACATGCGGAATGAGACGAGGTCATAGCCGATAAAATTAGTGACCGCTATCCCAGCCTCAATAAACTTCGAGCCGATCAGCAGATCGTCCAACACTTCGGTTCTGACGCTGGCGTGGCCGTTGATTCGCTCATAATCTTCCCTCAAGGCCAGTATGCAAGAGCCATACAGCCCTTTTTGCGGATTGGTCCGCTCAAATTTCGACGTAAACGCAAATATGCCCAGCACATTCATGACTAGAGCAAGCTTCTCGTACCCCTTCTCCGTATGATGAAACGGAACGACCGATACGACGCCGCCCGCCCGTTCCCTCGCCTTCAACAACGCATCGAGCGCATGGGGAGCCAAACGGATATCCGCATCCAGAAAAGCGAACGCATCGCCCGTTGCATTCAAATAACCATTCCATACCGCCCAGCTTTTGCCGGTCCAGCCCGAGGGAAGAGTGCTGCCGGCGATGACTTTTACACCGTAACTTTCCGCTATTTCCTTCGTCCGGTCCTCCGAGAAGTCGTCTACCACGATAATCTCGTAAGGGGGGACGGTTTGTGATTGAAGGGATTGGAGCAAATGAGGCAAATTACAGGCTTCGTTTCTTGCCGGGATAATGACGGACAACTTCATATTTCCTCGGTAAGGCTCAAGCTCGGGGTCGAGTGGCAATGTGTGTTTTTTGAACAAAAAAAATCCGGAGAGACAGCCGACCGACACTAGAATAATAATCCACATGTTCTGATCCCCCTTCTACTTTCTATCTATATGAGGGATGGAACCATATTATTTTGGTGCCGGCGCTTGCTCCGGATTTAAAGTTTGCTTGCTTTTATTTTGTAAAAGATACTTCGATTTGCACGATCTCTGAACGAGAGCCGATGCGGATCGGCGGCCCCCAGAAGCCATACCCCGAGGAGACGATGGAATGCAGCTGGGCCTTTTGCAGATAGCCCCAATCATTCTCGAACAGCCTTTGAGTAATAAGGTTGCCCGGCGCAATTTGCCCATGATGCGTATGTCCCGACACGACCAGATCGACGCCCTGACGCTGCGCGATGTCAAAGCCTAACGGCTGATGATCCAGCATAAACACCGAGCGGGATTCATCCATTCCGCGGGTCAGATCAGCCAGCTCGGACCGCCCCTTGTCACTTGCATCCTTGCGGCCGATAATAGTCAGCCAGTCCCCTACAGTGACGACTTCGTCGTAAAGCACCTGCATCCCGCTCTCTTCCAGAAGGTCAATTAATTCAGTCATTTCACCGTTGAATTTATCATGGTTGCCTAACGATGCATACACACCATAAGGCGCTTCAATTTCTGCCAAAATACCGCCGATACCCTTCTTCTTGTACGGCACAATATCGTCGTCGATTATGTCACCGGGAAATAATACGATGTCCGGCTTCAGCGCATTAATCTCTTTCACCATGCGAATAGCATGGTTCTTGCCCGATAAATAGCCAAAGTGCATATCAGAAGCCATCACGATGTTCAGCTTGCCGCTCTCCGGCCCTTTTTTATCAATCGCAATGGAATAGGCGCGAACGGTTGGACTATAAGCTTGAAAGCTGCCATACCCCATAAGAAAAGCCAGCACAACCAGTGTCACGATACCCGCCCACTTCTGTACCTTATGGCGCGGCAGCCGGGTGAGCCGCGACAGCCATACGATGAGGTGAACGATCGGCAGCAGCATGACGAGCAGGCTGAACAAGGCCAGCCAATAGTTGCCGATCACATTCAGAATGACGGAGCCTCCGAACACTCTGGCGAGAATAAAGGAGCTTGCCAGAAAGATCAGCGCAGCCCCATAAATGAACCGGAATCGGCGCGACCAGGAAGGCTTCATCCAGGACCAGCCGCTCCAGCCGATATAAAACACGATGAGTCCATATAACACTAGAAATAAAATGCCGATTGCAATAAACATCGTTGTCCTCCTTATTAAGGCTACTGCAAGTATAACATTTAATAGCGCTTGTCCGAAAATTTAGGGGACCCCGCATAGAGGGCATACAGTCCTATTTTTCACAAAAAAATAATATTAGGGTAGACACAAACAATTTCGATATGATAAATTCTTGTTACAATCATCAACATTCAACAAATGGAAGGCAGAAGTAACTTGGCTGATCCCGCGGTGCAAAGACCCCGTCCGTCATCAACTGAATTGCTTTTTTTGTTACCGCTAAAGTTAAAGCGCTTAAATATTATTTGCTTGATCCTATTTTTTTACAGCAAAAGTTTAAGCGCTTTAATTTATAAAAATGCAATTCATGAAGGGAGGGCCGCGACAGAGGTCAAGTTCAGTTCCAACCTAATAAAAGGAGGAATTTCATTTTGAAACAATCGAACCGCAGCAAATCAAAAAAGTTTGGTGTTGCTCTTCTCTGTCTCACAATGCTTGTCACACTGCTCGGCGCTCCCGCTCCGTTCCAGAACAAGGCTCACGCCGCTGGTGAATTGAAGCCTTTCCCGCAGCAGGTCAGCTATCCAGGGATCATTAAGCCTAATCATGTCACGCAAGCCGCTATGAATAGTTCGGTCGCAAGCTACTATGACTACTGGAAAGGGAAGTATGTGAAAAACAACTTGTCCTCCCTGCCTGGCGGTTACTATGTAAAAGGCGATATTACCGGCAGCGCCGAAGGCTTTACCCCGCTCGGCACCTCCGAAGGTCAAGGCTACGGCATGGTGATTACCGTATTGATGGCCGGCTACGATGCCAATGCCAAAACGATCTATGACGGCATGTTCAAAACCGCCAGAGCGTTCAAAAGCTCGACCAACTCCAACCTGATGGGCTGGGTGGTAGCGGACAGCAGCGCTGCCCAAGGACACTTCTCCTCGGCTACAGACGGCGACTTGGATATTGCCTACTCTCTCATTCTTGCAGATCGCCAGTGGGGTTCTGCCGGAACGATCAACTACTTAGAAGAAGCCAAAAAAATGATTACGAACGGCATTAAAGCGAGCAACGTAACGACGAACAACAGGCTGAACCTGGGTGACTGGGATTCGAAAAGTGCCTTGAATACGCGTCCTTCCGACTGGATGCTCTCTCATCTCAGAGCCTTCCATGAAGTAACAGGGGATCAAACGTGGTTGAATGTCATTAACAATCTGTACAGTGTATACACCCAGTTTTCGAACACCTACTCTTCCACTACAGGGCTGATCTCCGACTTCGTAGTCGACAATCCGCCTAAGCCGGCTCCGCAAAACTACTTGGATGAGTTTCCGGAAACGAATCAATACTTCTACAATGCCAGCCGTGTTCCGCTGCGGATCGTTATGGACTACGCCTTGTACGGCGACACTCGCGGACGGGATATCGCGAACAAAATGGCGGTATGGATTAAAGGCAATACGGGCGGAACTCCCGGCAACATTAAAGACGGCTATCAGTTGAACGGAACAGCGAGCGGCAGCTACGCGACGGCCGTATTCGTATCGCCTTTTATCTCAGCAGCTACTACTAACACCGCCCATCAGGCTTGGGTCAACTCCGGCTGGGACTGGATGAAGAATAAGAAGGAATCCTACTTCAGCGACTCCTTCAACCTGTTGAACATGCTCTTTATCTCGGGCAACTGGTGGAAACCAACTGTCGGCAGCACTCCAACTGATACACAAGCGCCTACTGCACCGTCCAGCCTGACTGCAACAGCTGTCTCCGGCAGCCAAATTAACTTAAGCTGGACGGCATCGACCGACAATGTGGGAGTAACGGGTTATCGCGTATTCCGCGGCAGCACACAAGTCGGAACGCCCTCGGGCACAACGTACAGCGATACAGGCTTAACTGCTTCGACAGCCTACAGCTATACCGTCAAAGCGATTGACGCGGCTGGCAATCTTTCGCCAAACAGTAATACGGCAACAGCGACGACTACCTCAGGTACGTCTACCGGCACCAATCTTGCATTGAACAAAACCGCAGTTGCCAGTTCAATCGAAGGAACCGGATATGAAGCCAATAAAGCGACAGACGGCAATTCGTCGACAAGATGGGCTAGCAATGAAGGCAGCAACAATGAATGGATTTATGTCGATCTCGGATCAACCAAAAGCGTCAACCGGGTTAAATTAAACTGGGAGGCTGCTTACGGCAAAAGCTATAAAATCCAAGTATCCAACAACACCTCCACATGGACGGACGCCTACTCCACAACGACCGGTGACGGCGGAATCGACGATCTGACGTTTGCGGCAAAAAGCGGACAATACGTCCGGGTGCTTTGCTCGGCCAGAGGAACGGCATACGGCTATTCCCTCTATGACTTTGAAGTATACGGCTCTTAATTCATAGGAATTGGCGAAAATAACTGAAAGGCGGTGCCGGGAGTTTATCCCTGCACCGCCTTGTCTTTTATTACCTTACTGTAATCAATGAATTATTTCCCGTTTTGGGACAACAGCTTCAAAATCAGCGTAACCGCTTCAGCCCTTGTCGCGCTTGCGTTAGGAGCAAACCGGTTCTGGCCTACACCTTCAATATAGCCCGCTTTGTAAGCTGCGGCTACGTAAGGGACTGCCCATGCTGGTACTTGACCCGCATCAGCGAAAGATAGCGAAGCGTTTGGCTCAATTTTCAGGCCAGCCGCACGTACGATAATGACTGCCATTTCGGCACGCGAGATTTGATCGTTCGCGCGGAACGTACCGTCGGCATAGCCTCCGATAAGTCCCAGCTCAACCGCCTTCGCAATCGTTTCCTGTGCCCATTGCGGAATAGCGCCTTGATCGTTGAATGTGCTGTTTTTTCCAGCCGCAGGCAGATCTAATGCCCGTGCCAGCATCGTAATGAACTCCGCGCGAGTCGTCTTGTTATCCGGACGGAATTTGCCGTCCGCATAGCCGTTTACGAATCCTTTATCGATCGCCCGCTCGATGCCAGACTCCGCCCAGTGGCTGCCGATATCACTCAGTACCGGCTTAGGCTCAGTTGTACCGCCACCGTTACCCGGATTCGTACCGCCTCCGTTACCCGGATTCGTACCGCCTCCATTGCCCGGATTCGTTCCGCCTCCATTGCCCGGATTCGTTCCGCCTCCATTGCCCGGATTCGTTCCGCCTCCATTGCCCGGATTCGTTCCGCCTCCGTTGCCCGGATTCGTTCCGCCTCCGTTGCCCGGATTCGTTCCGCC
>NZ_CBVJ010000067.1 GCF_000513275.1 Paenibacillus gorillae
TTGCCCGGATTCGTTCCGCCTCCGTTGCCCGGATTCGTTCCGCCTCCGTTGCCCGGATTCGTTCCGCCTCCGTTGCCCGGATCAGTTGCCGTTTGTGCGATAACTGGGGCAGAGTTATCCTTATCACTTAAAGCTTTAATAACGAATTGATACGATTTCGTTGTATCCAGCCCGGTGAGTGCATATTCGTATGCTGCTTTCCCGCTTTCCGGTTGAATGCGTGCAGACCAGTTCGGGCCCAATTGATCTGAGTTTTCATAAATCCGATAGGCAGTAACATCACGTCCGCCTGATGGAGCGGACCAAGTCAGCGTTGCAGCCCCGTCCTCAATCTTACTCATTTTCGCATCTTGCACCGGATTCGGAGCAGGCTGCGTTTTTTTAATGCTGAATTGATCGTAACGGTCGGTCGTGCCGTTCTCCGTCGTCGTATACACGTCGAATGAAATCTTATCATTCGTAACCGTCACGCCGGTGAACATTTCCTTATTCGGCTGACCGTATTTCTCCGCGAACGGGAATGGTCCCGCCTTTGGCGTATACCGTTTGTCGCCCGCCGCATTGCTTACGAGATACATCGTGCCTTTTGGATTAAGCAGGCTGCCGTCCGCATCGGTCGGTGTATCTTTTTGCGGCACATTGCCGTACATCGGATACGATTTTGTATACGTGTGGTCATGACCGCTCAGAACAACGTCAATGCCAATCTCATCGAACAGATTCGTCAGCTTATTGCGGAAGAACAGAACATCGCTGTCGTTCGTGTGGTTTGCTACCGAATAAGGCGATTTATGGAACATGACGATTTTCCACTTCTTATCGCTTTTAGCTGCCTCTGCACGAAGCCACTCTTCTTGCTTCTTATATACAACGTCAACGCCGTTCACTTCATTATATTCCGTATTCATAACCATGAAATGAGCGTCGCCATAGTCGAAGGAGTAGACCGAGCCATCCGGCTTCGCCCCCGTGTACGAAATATTAGGCAGGTCGAAGTGATACCAGAAGTTGTTGTTCAGCTTGCTCTCATGGTTGCCGAGCGCTGGAACAAGCGGCACTTCTGCAAAAATGTTTTTCGGCTTATTCAGAAGCCACATCCACTGGTTCTCAATATCCCCGTTATCCACCAAATCGCCGGTAATTGTAATGAAGCGCGAATCCGGAAATTTCGCCAAGCCTTGCTCAAGCGTATGATTCCAAGTTACATATTCAGCTTCAGTCGTTCCTTGCGGGTCAGTCGTATAGAGGAATGTGAATGCCCCTTCGCTAGGGTCTGCCGTTTTGAACGTGCGAATGTCGCTCCAATGGCCGGTCTCGCCATCCCCTACCCGGTAGCTGTATTCCGTACCCGGCTTCAAGCCAACCGCCGCCACCTTATGACTGGCATACGTTGTCTTCTTGCCTGCGCTCTTATCCGCGCTCGACTGGAATACATACACTTCCATCGTATCGCCGGTGAATGACAGCGTGTCATTTGCCGGAAGCGTTCCTCCGGTCACTTTAGAGGTTTCCGCCAGCTCAAGCTGCGTGCCTGTCACGGCTGGATCTGTGTACCAGGCAAAACCTTGCGTATTGCTCGGATCACCTTTATACGTCAGTGCAATTGCAGTAGGATGCGGATCAAGCGGCGTACCAGGTGTTGTCGCTTGCGGGTTGCCAATTAGCTGCATATCCCAATAAACGTCGGAGCTGCCTGCGCTGCGCTGATGAACCTCAGCAGCAAGCACGTTGGTGCCTTCGTGCAGCACAGCCTTCAAAGCTTGCGTTAAGTCTGCCGTCTCCGTAGACGGATCGTTCAGCGTCGTCGCACTGAGCGTCAAATAATTAGGCTCGCCATCCGGCATATTGAATCTGTACACTTCCGTCCCGTTTGCATAGAGGACAATACCATCGTCTACGCCGAATTGGCCGACGATTTTCGTAATATCGGACAGGCCTGCACCATCAATAGTCGTCCGGAAATACGAAGTAATATATTTTTTGGAGCTGGATGGACCAAAGCTGATCAGCTGTTTAATGCCGCCGAACAGCGCAGTCGAAGTGGCGACTGGATAGCCAAGCGGAGCCGAACCGCTTTTCCACGCCGAATCGTCAAAGTCTGCTGCTCTCCAAGCCGTCCCTTGGTCTGTACCGTTATCAAGGTATTTCCATGCCGCATTTTTGGAAAGCAGCGGTATATCCTTGCCTGGCACCCCTGGCTGACCCGGAACCTCCGGCTGTTCAGGCACCTCTGGTTGTCCTGGCACTTCCGGATTCCCGCCGCCAGTTTCATCCTTTGGAAGAGCCGTCATCATCATATCGAAGTAAAGATCAGAGCTCGTCAAGCTTTGATTATGAACTTCAACCGTCAATAGATTGGCACCGTTATGTAAAGCGCCCTTGAGTGCTGTGCTCAAATCCGGTGAATAAACCTTAGGGTCCGAATAACCGGTTGTAGCAAACGTATTGTAGTCTACATCGCCTGCCGGCAAGCTCACCCGATAGATTTCGGTGCCGTTGACATAAAAGATCAAACCGTCATCTACGCCAAAAGTGGTAGGATAGCTGTCAAATTTGCTAACGTCATCAATAGTAATGATTTTGCTGAAATAAGACGTCGGATATTTCTTTTTGGCATCAGGCCCGTAGCTAATGATCGTTGCCACCATGCCAAACGGATCGACTCCCACATCATTTGATGCTACGCCGCTTTTCTCCTTGTAGCCTAGCGGGGCTAATCCCAGCTGCCATGCCGAGAAATCAAAGGACGGATTTTTCATCGCTGTGCTATAATCAATTCCCTCCGCGCTGTAGCTCCAATGGGAACCTTTACCCACTAATTCAACAGGAGTTGGACCTGCTTCTCCCGCCGCTTCCGCTTCCCGCGGACTTGCAACCGGAACGATCGCCCCCGCAGCTATTAATACCGTCAAAAACAAAACTAACCATTTACTCTTTATCAAACGGTTCAAACCTATCACCTCATCGTTAGAATTCACTGCTTCATCCTATCAATGGAGTGTTATGCGCACGTTACCGTTCTTTTAATAGATTATTAAGTTAGCCATTTCAATACAGATTAACTAAACCGCGTAAAAACAGGCTAAATCATACGTATTTCAACAAAAGCTCATTTAATCGTTTCTATTGTTTGTATGCTCTCCCTGCTTCGTAGAGCTTTAGCATATGGGGCATCGTAATAGCAGCAGCTGCATAAATCGGATAAAAGTGCTGAATTGCAGCAAAATCTGGACTAAGCTGTTTTACGTAACTTGAGTAACTTGTGTAGTGTGGTCCTGTTTGGTGTTGCATGAATGTTTAAGACCCCGCAAGGGTCTTAAACCATTAAAAGACGGCACTTTCTGGACTGTTAAGGGCCCCGCGAGGTCTTATCCAAACAAAAAAGTATCTTCTCGGCGCTTTTCTTGCCAGTTATGGGGCAGTTAAGAACCTGCGAGGGCCTTAAACCGTGTGAAGAAGGTACGTTCTAGCCTGTTAAGACCCTGACAGGGTCTTATGCAAACAAAAAAGCACCTCCTCAGTGCTTTTCTTGTATGCATTCAAGCAACCTCATCCTATCATATCGCTTCAAACCTCGAATCCGTGACGGACTGCGGATACCGCCGCCTATTTATTTGGCATGCTCACGCAAGCCTTTCACACCTTGCAATACTGCTGCGGCTAACTCATTCATTACGCCTGCGCGATCAGGTAATCGCCATCTTTACCTGCCTGATGTAGAAGAAGCGGACGATAAAGAAATAGATCACTTGAACGATAAAGAATAGACCGAGAACGAGTATGGATTCCTTAAGCAGCGAATATTGAAACATGTTGGACAGTGTAGTAAGCGCTACAGCCCCATGCGCCAGAGCAACAACAATTGGCGCAAAGAAAAGCAATATGATTTGCCGGTTCAATATTTTTGTAACCTCTTTTTCACTAAGCCCCATCTTGGAAACGGATTTGAACTTCCGTCTGTCATCATCCAAATCGCTGTACAGCCGGAAATAGAGAAAGCTGCCTGCAGAGACGAAAAACACGATGCCGATAAATAAACCGAGGAACAATATAGGACCAAATAGCTGATCTAGAACAAAGTTTTGGTGTTCCAGGGCAAGGAACTCGTAGCTGTCCGAATAAGGAAAGCTATTAGAAAGCTTTTCTCCTGCTGCTATGGATTGCTTTTGCCCAAGCGCCCCATGCCAAGCATAGTAGTGTTTCTCTTGCACAGGCGCTCCCAGTTTTGCATATTGATCATCTGATACGACGAAATAGCCGTTCATACCGTGCACCGCTGACGACACAACCGCTTGATTGGCCTCAATGACAACATCGGGCTGCAAGGCTACAGGCTGGTTAAGCATGGATTGACCCGTTCGTGATAATCCAAAATCAACAACTGCCGCCTTTCCACCGGAGAGCTTAATCCCCTTCATCTCCATCAGTTTCGTCATCCGGTTGTAGTCTGATAGCTGAACGACTGCAATCGTTTTATCGCTATTGTAAGCCTTGTAGTAACCAAGTTTAAGAGAAGCTTTCTCGGTTGCAACATTCGCTTCTTTAAGCGAGCGGTTTGCTCAATATGGTTTTGTTCATTGCTGTAACCATTTGTGGTCGTGTAGGTAAATAAATAAGGATTATCCTTGACGTTGTGGCCGCCAATCATCGATTGGAATCCGTATAGCGAGCCTATAGAGCAAAACGAAACGGTAGAAATAATAGCAACCAGAAAAAAGGAACGTGCATTGTCCTTCATGCGATAGGCAAGATCGGAAAAAAGCAGCATATTTGTTTTCAGCCAAAAAATCGATTCCATGCTTTTCAGCTTCCGGATCGTATAGACGCTAAGCTGTGTGAATAACAGGTAGGTGCCGATACATACCATAATAACAACTGGAACAAGTAAAAATAGTGCTTCTAAGCCTTCGGCTCGCAAGCTAAGAAAGTAACTCGTTCCCAGCAGAATCGGCACTAGGAGAGTAAGAAGTACGGAGGACTTAGGCTCGCTTTTCGCTTGCTTATCCCCGTTTAATAACGTAATCAGCTTCCCGCTCTGAAGTACGGCTGAAATAAAAAAGGAGATCAAGATAAACAGCAGCAAAAAGGACAGCAGTGTCAGAACAATCGCTTTAGATGGAAAGTAGAAAGATAATTTTTCATTGACTGCAAGAAAGTTTTCTCCTGCAAGCAATATAACCTTGGCAAACACGAGCCCCAGAGCAATGCCGCCTATTGTAGCGGACAATCCGATTATCATATTTTCTAAAAAAATCATCAGACGAAGCTGTACAGTAGTCATGCCCTGCATCATTATTAGCCCAAATTCTCTTTTTCGCGATTGCAGAAATGCACTCATCGAGTAAAGAACGAAAAAGAAGGAGAACACATAAATAATCCATTTGGATACAGACAGGGCGAGTGTCACACTGCTATTATCTACCCCGCTAAGTTCCGGATGGTATGCAAATATTGAAAAGGTAAAGAAAGCCATGACCGTAAACAGACTGCTAAGAAAATATCCCGCATAGAGCCTTTTATTCCGGGTGACGTTACGGAACGCGAATTGACGAAACGTCATTGTGATGTCCCCCTAGCAGCGAGAGTGTATCGATAATTTTCTGGAAAAAGGCTTGGCGATTGTCCCCCCGATGTATTTCCGTATAGAACCTGCCGTCTTTAATAAAAACAACACGGTTGCAATAGCTGGCAGCCACTGCATCATGTGTAACCAGCATCATCGTCGCTTTCTGCTCCTGATTAATTCGCTCCAGCAATTCCATGACATCCTTCGCTGATTTGGAGTCAAGATTGCCGGTTGGCTCATCGGCAAGAAGCAGCTTGGGGGAGTGAATCATCGCTCTGGCAACAGCGGCACGCTGAGCCTGTCCTCCGGAAATTTCATACAGCCGTTTGCTCATAATCTCTGTAATCCCCAGCTTTTCTGCTATCGTTTTGACCTTTTGCTTCATTTCGCTAACCTTGTTTCCGTCCAGCGTTAACGGCAGCACGATATTTTCCTCAACCGTAAGGGTTTGGAGCAGGTTAAAATCTTGGAATACAAATCCAGGAAACCACAACTTTTTTCCCTTCCTCATCTGTGCCGGCTGAATATTTAATAGCATTGATAACGAGCTGAGACAGCATGAAAAACAGCCATTTCTCATCCGTTTCGACCGTTATCTCAGACGTATAGCCTTGAACCTCAGGGTATATCCGGTTGCGGATAAATAGCCGTTTGTTATCGTGAATAACGGCGCTCACAATTTGTGACAGCACGACGGGTTTGACATGAAAATCCTGTTCAAAGGCGCGAAGCCGGGACATATAAAGAACCGTGTTCAAGCCTAAGCGCATTCTCTCCAGTTCCTCTCGTATGCTGGCAAACTCAGGCTCGTCCATATGTTGAACCGTGAGATCAATGACCGACAGCGGCGTTTTCATCTGATGCACCCATTGGTCCATGAAGGTCAGATGCTCCTCCTGCTGTTTTTTCAACGTATAAAGCTGCTGCTCATACTGGCGGTACTGGCTATGCAGCAGCTTCTGAAGCGCCTCGGAGACGGGAGCATGCTCGCGCTGTTGAATGGAAGCATCAAAAGATTCGAGAGGCTGGCTAAGGCGTAGGTAATAATGCTTCCGGCTGAAAAACTGGTACACCAGATATCCGGTTAATATAAAGAAAGCAATAAATACAGAATATAGAACGGTCAACAGATCACGATAGCCGTCCAGCCAATAAATCGAAACGATGAAGCCTAATTGCACAAACTGGACGACAAGAAGTAAAGCGTGCTCTCTTAGAAAGAGTTTCACTCGCAGCTCTCCTTCATCCAGGTAACGTTTAGCCGGTAACCCATCCCTCTAACCGTCACTAAAGCATCCTCAATGCCTAGCTCCTGAAACTTTTTCCTGACGCGGGTAATATTTACGTTGATCGTATTTTCATCGACATACGTTTGATCATCCCACAGCTTCTCTAGCAGAGCCTCCCGGCTGGCCACCCGCGGATAGCGCTCGATCAGACTTTCGACAATGTCGGATTCTTTTTTCGTAAGCAGTATGACAGTATCCCCAAGCTTCAGCTCCTGTCTTTCGGGATAAAGAATAAGCCCCTCCTGCTCAAGAACCCGCTCGCTGTTTCTAGCTGCATACTCCCCGTATGCCCGCCGAAGCTGGCTTTGAATTTTGGCTAACACAATTCCGGCGTGAAACGGCTTCGTAATATAATCATCTCCCCCATTCTCAAGCGCCATAATCTGGTCCATTTCACCGTCACGAGCGGATATGAACAACACCGGGCATATCGAGGCGTTACGAATTTGCCTGCACCAGTAGTAGCCGTCATAGCTAGGCAAATTCACGTCCAGAAGTACTAAATCCGGCTTCGCTTCATGGAACTCCTCTAACACATGCTGAAAATCATGGACTCGTATTCCCTCATAGCCGTACTTCTTTATTGTAGACAGCAGAAGCTCCGCGATTTTCGGATCATCTTCTACGACCATTATTTTATGCATGTCATACTCTCTCCTTTGATCAATAACCCTTCCTTTAAACGCTACTTCGACAAAAACGATGGATATCCTGTTATTCTCTGCACACAGCAAAAAAACGCTTGGCTGATCCAAGCGCTTTGCAGCATTCAAGTGACGATCGAGCCTCCATTTACGAAAATGATTTGCCCCGATACATAAGAGGAATCGTCGGAGGCCAGCCATACATAGGCGGGAGCGAGCTCAAACGGCTGGCCTGGCCGCCTCATCGGCACTTCCGTTCCGAAGGTCCTTGTCTCCTCCGCCGTAAAAGCGGACGGAATGAGCGGCGTCCAAATTGGCCCCGGCGCTACCGCGTTGACCCGGATACCGCTTGCGGAAAGCGACAGAGACAGGGAACGGGTAAACGATACGATAGCCCCTTTGGTCGCCGTATAATCAATCATATTCGCCATTCCGGAATAAGCGGTATCCGACGAGGTATTGACGATCGTGCTTCCGGCCGGCAGATGGGGCAAGGCGGCTTTTACCATGGAGAAAAAAGAAATAATGTTCGTCTGAAACGTATTCATCAGCTGTTCCTGCGTAATATTCATAATGCTAGGCTGGTGAAACTGTACGCCATGATTGTTGACGAGAATGTTAAGCCGTCCAAAATACTTGATCGTCGCTGCCACAACGCTGCTGCATGCCTCTTCCTGCCTCAAATCAGCAGCGATGACTATACAGCGCCGTCCCAGCTTCTCGATCAATTGCTTCGTTTCCGCCGCATCCTGATGCTCATCGAGATAAGCAATAACGAGATCTGCACCTTCCTTGGCAAATGCAATGGCGACAGCTCTGCCTATCCCGCTGTCCCCGCCGCTTACGATTGCCACCTTATCCTTCAGCTTACCGCTTCCAATATAGACCGGATTATCCGATATTGGACGGGGATTCATGACATACTCATAGCCGGGATGTCTATTCTGATGCTGCGGCGGAAACACGACCGGAACATCCGTGCAGCGCCGCTCCCAGCCGATATAGGGATAGACAGGAAAAGGCATAATTCCATACTCCTCTCTAACTTCACCTTCTGATCTATTGTATGGGTATGCCTGGTTTTAATGCGGATAACTGCGTCCTATGTGTATGATTTTAAGGCTTAGCGTAACCCATTACTTTTCCTAAAATATTTAGTTCAGGGAGTGTTCCAAAAATTCTGCTGTCGAAACTCCTTGACCAATTATCGCCAATTACATAAATAGCATGATCAGGAATTAGAGTTGCTTTTAGATTGAAATCAAACGTACTTTTAAATGTATGTAAGCAGTCTTTTTCGCATTTACTTCCGGGAGCCTTTTTTATCATTTTTAAAAATTCCTTCTTATGTAAACCTCCAGTGAGTGATTTCCCATAGAAAGTTTTCAATTTCTCGTTATTAATATAGATCTGCCCTTTCTTTATACGCAATTTTTCGTTAGGAAGAGCAATAATTCGAGCTATATTGTTTTGAAGGTTATCGGATTTATAATCAGCTGGCATCTCAAAATAGATCACATCACCTCTCTTTACATCATGTGTTTGATAATAGTTTGGATCTATGACAAGGTCTCCATTATCGAATGATAAATATTCTGTTTTAGACAATTGCATCGAGTCAGACTCATTAGTAATTAAATACATCCCTTCTTTAAGCTCGGTGTATGATGGATATTCAAATTCAACTTTTTCCTGTTCTTTCTGACAGCCTGCAATGATTACACTTAGAATAAGAATAATAACAAGAGATCTGCTATATAAAAATATCTTCACTATGCTTCCTCCTAACCTAAGATGAAAAAGATAGAGCGGATAACCAATCCGTTTTATGGTAATATATACCACACTATCGCGATTCAGATTTGTTTCAATGGTTCATAAGTCCTTATTACTCGACACTATTTATAACTATCAGCATAAAAAAAGTCCTCCTTCAAGCATTTACTTGAAGAAGAACCTCTTATTACGTTAGTTAGGCGCCAAACTGCGCCTCATACAGCTTGCTGTAGAAGCCGCCCTTCGTTAGTAACTCTTGATGTTTCCCTTGCTCCGCTATCCCCTTCTCCGTCACAACGACGATACGATCGGCGTTTTTAACCGTTGCCAGCCGGTGCGCAATAACCAGTGTCGTTCTTCCCTCGGACAATTCGGCAAGCGATTGTTGGATCGCCTTTTCCGTCTCGGTATCGAGCGCAGAGGTTGCTTCGTCCAGAATGAGAATCGGAGGATTTTTCAGAAACATCCGGGCAATTGCAAGCCGCTGCTTCTGACCGCCCGACAGCTTGACGCCACGCTCCCCTATAATCGTCTGCAGGCCGTCCGGCTGCGAGCGAATGAACGTGTCCAGCTGCGCCCGGCGCGCTGCTTCCCAAATATCTGCTTCCTTTGCATTTAGATCGCCATAGGCAATATTTTCGAGAATCGTACCTGTAAACAGGAAAACGTCCTGCTGCACAATGCCGATTTGCCCGCGCAGCGAGGCCAGCTTCATCTGGGCCGTGTCGATTCCGTCTATTGATATGGTCCCGGACTCCGGCTCATAAAAACGCGGCAGCAAGCTGCAAAGCGTCGTTTTGCCCGCTCCTGAAGGGCCAACGAACGCAATCGTCTCCCCGGCGCTTATCGACAGATCGATAGACTTCAGTATTTGAGCTTTATTCTCATACCCGAACGTAACCCCGCTGTAACGAATATCGCCGCGCAGCTGACCTGCATCCCGTGCTCCCGGCGCATCTGCAATATCAGGCTCCGTCTCCAGCAGCTCCAGATAGCTCTTAAAGCCAGCCATCCCTCTCGGATAGCTTTCAATGACCGAATTAATTTTGTTAATCGGCCCCAGGAATACATTAGACAGCAATAGAAAACCGACAAAATCGCCGCTCGTCATCTGACCGTCAATAACGAACCAAGTGCCGCAGACGAGAACGAACAAAATAACCATCCGCATCAGAAAATAACTGATCGATACATTTTGCGCCTGAATTTTATAGGAAATAAATTTCGTCTGACGGTATTGTTCGTTGTTTGCCGCAAAACGGGCCGACTCATGCGCTTCATTCGTAAACGCCTGCACGACACGAATGCCGCCAACACTATCTTCTACTCTCGCGTTAATTTCTCCGACATCCTTGAACATCTTCTGGAAGGCACGAATCATTTTACGATTAAAGTAGAGCGATAAATAGATCAGACCTGGAATAACGATGACGGAGAGCAGCGCCAGCTTCCAGTTGATCATCAGCATCAGGACAAAAGCGCCGATGAGCGTCATAGCCGCAATAAACAAATCCTCCGGGCCGTGATGCGCCAATTCGCCGATCTCCATCAGATTGTTGGTCATTCGCGTCATGATATGCCCCGTCTTGTTATTGTCGAAAAACCGGAAGGACAGCTTTTGCACATGATTAAACAGCTTTTTGCGCATATCCGTCTCAATGTTAATCCCGAGCTTATGCCCCCAGTATGTCACCACATATTGCAGCACACTATTTAGCGCATAGATCGAAAGAAGGCCGAGACAAGCCCATTGAATCATATTCCAGTTGCCGCTGGGCAGCAGCTTATCAACGAATTGATTTACGGCAAGCGGGAACCCAAGCTCCAGCAGAGCCGCAAATACCGCACAGCAGAAATCGATTAGAAACAACGTTTTATAAGGCTTATAGTAGGAAAAAAACTTGTATATCACGAAAAAAATCTCCTTCCATTTCATCTGCAAAAAATGAATAAGCGAAAGTCCCCTTACAGCATGACAGAGACCGCTTGGCATAAGCGGCCTCTGCTGCGCTCTGAACCTGAACGCCGGTTATTTGCTGCCGGTTACCGCAGCTACCACATCTTCGATTTGTCTGCTTTCCGCAATCGGACCGGAAGACATCCAATGTCTTGGCGACACTTTAAATACATGGTTGGCCTTCACGGCCGGCATCACTTTCCAGACCTGAAGCTTCTCAATGGCCGCCGAGCTGTCCAGCTCCTTTTGTACGGTTTCCTCCGTATCAAGCGATCCGCCATAGATCGCGAATATATAATCCGCTGTAATAATAGGGAGTTTTTCAAGCGAAGTGTCAATCCCCCAGTCGTCAGGCGATTCCTTCTGGAGCTCGGCAATGCTGGCATCCGGGTTTAGACCAAAAGCCGTATAGATAAAGCTGAAGCTTGGGAAAAACACCTGCAAATCCTTTTCAGAAGGACGCATATAGACAACGGTTTTATCTGTGCCAACCGCATCGGTAACCGCTTTTTTCGCTTGCTCGAGCTTCTCGTCATGCGCTTTAATGACCTCTTGCGCCTTATCTTCCTTGCCCAGCGCCTTGCTGATTTCAACAATAGACGACCTCCAGTCACTTGGAGCGAAAGCGATCGTCGGCGCAATTTTACTCAATGCTTCATATTTGCTCTGATCGATAGCATATTGTTGAACGATAATAAGATCAGGCTGCGAGGCGAGAATTTCTTCATTGCTCGGCTCGTAATTCGTATCGTTAGACAGCTTAACATTCTGCTGCTTCAATTGCTCTTCCAGGTAATAGCCCTTAAAGCCATAAGCGTACACCATGGGAGCTTCCAACGACAGCATAATATCTTCAAGCCCAAATACAGCAACCCGTTTCGGATGCGAAGGTACTTCCGTCTCGCCAAATGCATGCTTAATCAATATCGTTTGCGTACCTTCATTTGAAGCCGTCGCTGCCGGCTTTTCATTCGTATTGCTACTATTCGTGCTCGCTTGTTTTCCGCAAGCGCTAACGATTACTGCCAAGCAGATAAGGATCAGAAGACCCAACCCTCTTGTTCTTGTTTGACTTAGCCCTTCGCGCTTACCTGCGCGAGAAGCTTTCTCTGTTTGATGCATGGTTTCGCCTCCACTGATAGTGATAATCATAATCATATACATCATTATATCACCTTTATCCCGCGAAGGAATGTGAAATCATGCCCGATTGCATCCGTTACTGAGCACGAAATAAAGCATTAAGCTCCTGCAGCATATGATCATGCCGATTTGCCGTATATTCCAGAATCGGCTCTGCGAGCCAAGCCTGTCCTGAAGTATGATAGACATTACCGCTGCGTACAGCCCGCAGTGTCCGCCATGCCTCCGAACGCTGGAGATGCTCCCACTCCGACTGCGAGTCGCGGTCCTTCAAAACATGGATAAGAATCGAGTCCGCATCATAAGCTGCAAGCTGCTCCATTTGCACGTATTCCGTGAATTCGATTGTCTCGACGCCCGGTGCACATGTCAGTCCCAAATCATCATACAGCACCGTTCCCGCTCTTCTTCCCCACACGTTAATTCCCCGGGAAGTAATGCTGATAATGAGCAGCGTTCCTTGCTTGAAGGTCATAGGCATACATTCCGTCACATTTTCTACTTGCTGATCGTAACGGGCCAGCCACCTCTCGCCTTCCTTCTCTCGCTCCAGAAATTGAGCGGTCAATTGCAGATGCTTCCGCCAGTTTTCGGTATGCCATGGCAAGAACAGAACGGGAGCAATTTGCCGGAGCTTCTGTTTCTCTTCCTCCGGAAGCATTTCATCGAGCGCAACGATCCGATCCGGGCGGGAACGTCTCAGCGCCTCAAGGTTAAACTTATAATCATGGCTCAGCAGATGCTTCACATCGAAACGATATTTTTTACGATAATCATCTGACCAGAATTGATCAATCGGCGCGGCATACGGTATCACTTGAAGGGTCAGCAAATGTCCGATATTCGGCCAACTGTAGGCTGCAACCTTGCATCTGCGGTTTAACGTATAGGTTCTGGGCGATATTCCCACATTCTTATTGAATTGGCTGCTAAAATATTGCGGGTCCTTGTAGCCGATTTTATCTACGATATCCCACAGGGGAAAGCCTTCTTCCAGCAGCTTCTTCGCTTGGTTCGTCCGAAGCTCCGTTAAGTAATCCATAGCACTTTGCCCAAAACGGTCTTTAAACGATCTCATGAAATAGTAGCGGCTCATGCCTGCCATTTCGGACAATGCCCCTACCGTAACGGGTTCCCAGTAATTGTGCTTCATATATTCATTGACCCGGTCGAGCGCTTCCTCGTGCTGCCCTTGTTTTTTGAACAGCAAATGGAGCAGCTCCTGAAAGCCCGCCTGGCTGGCAAACCGGTCGACCTCATCTCCGCTATGCCAATGATCGAATATTTTCTCGCATAACGTTAGAAGCTCGGAAGGGGAAGCTGCAGGCATTCCCTCAGATACCGGAGAAAATTTCTCCTGCTCCTCTGCTCTTGAAGCTTCAAGATCCATTGCTTCGAACGGGAATAGATACAGTTCTCTTGTCCCGATTGAGGAATAATGCATCTCAACCCGCTGACCGGGTTTTATCCAATATACTTTATCCGAACTGGCCGGGCCGAGTAAGCCATCCACAATGATATTGCCCGTTTGGCCGTTCAGCACGATAAATAAATGAGAAGGAGCGCTTCCATACAACACCTTATAATGAAAGGTGCTATGGTCTTGCTTGGAGGCTTCCTTTAACCGAATCCACGCCTGATGAAGCCACCGCTTGCTCCATGGCTGATTCGAGGACGAATGCGCAGCAATCGTCATTCCATGTCACCCTTTCGTGAGAATGCTTCCTATTGATTGTAATTGAAAACCATTCTCATCGTCTAGTGTGTAATAGATTTCTTTTGATTGCCTTAGCAGAAAGCCTTCCATACGGATATGAAAAAGATGCCTGACGAGCCGCAGTAAGCGGTCGCCAGGCATCAAGTCTTTGTCACTACTATTTAGGTTCCTTGCCAAGAAAACGCCAGAAGTTCTGGTTCAGCATATCGTCCAAATCCCGCTGAATTTCCGCTTCCGTTACGCTCCAGCCGCTATGATGCAGCTTTTCATATTTGTCAGCCAGCACGCTGCCGATAATTTTCCGCGAATGCTCCCATTTGTAAATAAGCTGCTCGAAGACACGGCAGTCGGAATGCTGAGGGATCATCGAGGTGCCGAGCAGCTCAACGCGGAAACGCGTCATCTCCTCAACCATCGATTCAATGTGAAGAAACCACCAGCAGCCGAAAATCATCAGATTGCGGAATTTGCGTGCAAGCACCGTTAATTCATGCTGATTTTCCCGCGCCAGCATCGTAATGAGAAACTTTTGCTCCGGGTAGCGGCGGCATAATGCCTCGACAGCCGTTACATCCGAGCGCATGCTCATATCTCCGGCCAGACCGAGTGACGGATTCACCCTTCTCCGGACGCCAATCATGAGGGCAAACGGAATATTTTGTTCCCCGCATACCGGAACCATCACTTCATCAATCATTTTGCTGCGATGGTCATCTGCTGGATAGACAAAGTCTCCGGGCATGGAGACTGCAAGGTAGAGGGCATCCATTCGTACAATCCACTCCGACAGAAAACGGCGTGTCTCTTCCTTCGTCCGCTCGCTCCACTCCGTCTGCACATCATAGCCCAGCTTTTGAAGCTCCTTCACCGCATGAGGCCAGTCATTAAGCAGCGCATCTACACGAAGAGCCGCATAAAACCGGGGATCGGATTTCCCTTCTCCCGCCAGCCAAACCGGACGCTCGACGGAATCAAAGGGATCGTTAGTCATTACGATCTTGCTCACTCCGGATATTTGCATGACCGTATCGACCTGCTCCTGCACCGTACGTTTGGCCAGCGCCTCCCGGTAATCGTCGAGATTGCGGGAGGATACATCCAGCCCCAGCCGCTGCAGAATCGTAATAAACCCAGTTGCCGCTTCACTTACGGGAGAATGATCAATGAACAGCTTTTTCCATATCCAGTCCGCCTGCTCGCTTTTGGTCATCGACCAGAAATGGGTGTACGCCTCATCCGACCAGCGAAACGACTCCGAAATGAGATAGTGGTAGGTAAGCAGCTCATCGATACCCCACAACAACAGCTCACCAAATTCCGGCGCATAGAGATGGGTATGCATATCGGTAACAGGAGTTGTCATGGCCAACCGTTCTACTGTTTGCCGAAGATCGGCCAAGCTTACGACTTCTTGCGTTTGCGTGTGTGTCGTCATCTTCAGTTCTCCCCTTTAGCTTCTAGTCGTCCGATGGACAGGTAAACCTCGTTATAGACCGTCTCCAGCGAAACACCGAAAGCTCTCGCCGCTTGTGCTGCATCCTCATATTCAGGAGATTGCCTGATAATACGGCCCGCTTCGAGCGCTTGTTTGACCCGTATCGTTCCGTATTTTGTTTCCGCTTGGATCCATTGTCTGTCCAGCGCCCTGCGTGTCCATTCACTGCGCCTCACGCCAAAGGTCGAGGTCTCCGTAAGCAGCGTATCCTCGCACAGCTCCGCGTTGGACGGGTAGCATAATACGCTTACCAGAACGCCCGGCCGGTTTTTCTTCATATATACTGGTGTATAGTACACATCAAGCGCTCCCGCTTCAAAGAGCCGCTCCATTGCATAGCCAAGCCTTTCCCCGGTAGAATCATCCACCTGTGCTTCAAGGACGACAACTGTCTCTTTTGAGTTGGCTCCTTGTCCCTGGTCTTGTCCTTGTTGTTGTCCTTGTTGTTGTCCTTGTTGTTGTCCTTGTTGTTGTCCTTGTTGTTGTCCTTGTTGTTGTCCTTGTTGTTGTCCTTGTTGTTGTCCTTGTTGTTGTCCTTGCTCATGCTCATGCTCATGCTTGTACAACACCGCTCGTAAGACATTCGGATGCTCGAAGTTTTTCGTTCCTGCCCCGTAGCCGATGCGATCGATCGTACCGGCAGGCAAAGTGCCAAACTCTGCAGCAAGCGCTTTGACAATACCCGCGCCTGTTGGCGTGGTCAGTTCCCCCTTGGCCGTGAACGGCGATAGCGGAACGCCGCGAAGCAGCTCTGCTGTCGCTGGTGCAGGAATCGGGTACAGGCCATGAGCCATCCGAAGCCGGCCGGTTCCCGTCGGCACAGGGGAAACGACAATGCGGCTAACGTCAAGACTCTCCAGCGCAAGACAAACGCCGATGATGTCCAGAATGGAATCCATCGCTCCAACTTCATGGAAGTGAACGTCCGCCGGATTCATTCCGTGGATTTTGCCTTCGGCCTCGGCAATGAGATGGAAGATTGCAAGGCTCCTTGTTTTGACTCGTTCTGGCAAGCTTGAACTTTCGATCATCCCGATTATATCCGAAGCCTTCCGATGCTCATGATGGTGGCCGTGATCGTGATGATGGTCGTGCTCGCCATGGCTATGATGATGGTGATCATGATGGGCATGATCGTGACTATGCGAGTGCGTATGACCATGATGATGATCATCATGCTGGACATGGTCATGTCCGTGCTCATGCTCATGCGAATGAACGTGAACATGGTCATGCCCGTGTGTGTGCTGATCGTGACTATGATCGTGACTATGTCCATGGGAATGACCGTGATGATCATCATCATGATGGACATGATCATGCCCGTGTGTGTACACAGCGTGGCTATGATGATGATCGTGCTCATGCGAATGCGAATGAACGTGATCATGCTCATGCACGTCATGGTCGAAGCTTAGCTTCAGCCATTTAGCCGTAATGCCCCTGCGGTCAACGCTGACGAATTCCATCGTGAAAGGGTCGATCGGCAGGCTGGAGAGATGATTAACGATATAGGCAGCGTCCGCACCTGCATCGACCAAAGCCGATAATGCCATATCGCCTGCAATGCCAGAAACACAATCCAAATAGACTGTTCTCATGCTACCTGCCCTCCGCTACTAGTTGTAGGATCATTCCGGCCTGAAAACCTGCCCCAAAGCCGTTATCGATGTTCACGACGGTAACACCCGCCGCGCACGAGGTCATCATAGCAAGCAGCGTCGTTATTCCTTGCAAATTAGCTCCATAGCCTACCGAGGTAGGTACGGCGATCACCGGTCTTCGCACGAGACCTCCAACGACGCTTACTAACGCGCCTTCCATGCCGGCTACACCAATGACGACAGATGCTTCGCGAATTCTGTCCTTTTGACTAAGCAGCCGGTCAATGCCTGCGACGCCGACATCGAATATCCGGTCCACCTCGCAGCCCATCCATTCGGCCGTTCCAGCTGCCTCTTCCGCGACCGGAATGTCTGATGTGCCTCCCGTTAATACCGCTACTTTCCCGGGCAGCTTTCGTGCCGATTGTCCAAGAGAGATCAGACGTGACACTTTGTCATAACGAGCCTCCGGGTATTTGCCCAATACCCGCTCAGCCATCTCTGCTGTAGCCCGAGTGACCAATGCACGGCCATGAACTTCGGCAAGCCGGGCAAAGATAGTCTCTACCTGATCGGTTGTTTTCCCCATTCCAAACACAACCTCCGGATGTCCCGTTCGTTCATCACGTCCGACGTCCAGCTTGCAAAATCCTAGATCCTCGAATTCATTCATCCTGCCGTACCCCCAAGCTTCAACGCCTTATTCATGCTGCCGCTGCGATAACCGGTCAAATCCATGGCAACGTAAAGATAGCCCAGCTCTTTCAAGCGAAAAGATATTTCCGTCGAGTGAGCCAGCAGGCGCTCCATGACGGCCGGCTCCACCTCGATCCGGGCAATATCGCCATGGCTCCTCACTCTCACTTGATGGAATCCAAGCGAGCGGATATATCGTTCTGCTTCTCCGACCCGTCCAAGCTTCTCAATCGTGATCGTCTCCCCGTAAGCAATCCGCGAGGAAAGACATGCAAAGCTTGGTTTACTCCAAGTCGGCAGGCCATACTCGCGAGACAAATCGCGGATTTCCTCCTTGAACAGCCCTGCCTCCTGCAGCGGTCCGCGAACTCCTCGTTCCTTCGCCGCCTGTACACCAGGCCGGTGCTCGTTCATATCATCGGCGATCAGCCCGTAGACGATATGCTTGTAGGCACCGTCCGCAATAAACGGCTCCAAATGCTCGAACAGGCTTCTTTTGCAAAAATAACAGCGGTTGGCGTTGTTTTCTTTATACCCCGGAATACTTAATTCCGACGTCTCGATCACCTGATGCCGCGCACCGATCTTTTTCGCCAGTTCGATCGCTTCCTCAAGCTCTTCCGTCGGATAAGTCTCGGAATCGGCGGTAACGGCGAGAACCCGGTCAGCGCCCAGCGTTCTAATTGCGGCATCCAGCAAAAAAGTGCTGTCAACGCCTCCCGAGAACGCGACGACAACGGATTCCATTTCGGAGAGAATCGTCTGAAGCTTATCGTATTTATCATGCATGATTCTGTATTCCTCCTTCGGCTAACGGTTGCTCGCAGGCTGCAGCTTGGCAATGTCTCGCATCGGCTCTTTCAACCGATCGTATAGATTCAAATAGAATGGAAGCAGTGCTTCATACTTTTCGTAATTGGACAAATCCGGCTCATAACGTGTGCCCTTCAATTGACTCCATCGCAGCAGCGGGCCGCTGCAGTCTTCCAGGGCATACAGCCCTAGCTGGGCAGCACCGAGGCCTGAGCTTTCAACCGAGTCCGGCACGCTGACAGGAACGCCCAGCATATCAGCCAGCATCTGGCACCATAACGCGGAACGGGCAAAACCGCCCGAAGCTCGAATCTCCTTCGGCTTCTCGCCTGCTTGCTTCATTAGAGAAATGATTGCTGCAATCTGGAACATTACTCCTTCCAATGCAGCGCGCAGCATATCGGTTTCCGTATGAGCCAGCGTCAGCCCGAACATAACACCCTTGGCCTGAGCATCCCAGAATGGCGCTCGTTCTCCGGATAACAATGGCAGAAACAGCAAGCCGTTTGCGCCTGCCGGAGAAGCCGCAGCTAACGGAAGCACTTCCTCCAGCGGCTTGCCGGGATAAAGCCGGTCCGAGATCCATTGCGCAACAATTGCTCCATTATTAGAAGGGCCGCCGACGATCCAATGCGATTTTGTCAATGCATAACAGAACAGCCGTCCCTCCGGATCAAAGGTTGGGCGCTGGACAGCTGTGCGTACCGCACCGCTTGTGCCGATCGTGACCGCCATCACACCTTCCTCTACCGCTCCAATTCCGAGATTGGCCAATACGCCGTCCTGTGCACCGACGATAAATGGAGTATTCGCATCAAGTCCCATCCGCTTCGACGGCTCGCCCAGCAACCCTTCAAGACGCTTCGTTGTCGGTACGAGCTGCGGCAGCTGTTCCTCGCGAATACCAGCCAGCTGCAGCGCTTCCGCATCCCAAGAAAGGGTTTTCAAATTGAACATCCCCGTTGCACTCGCCAGTGAATAATCCATCACGATAACTCCGAATAACTTATTCAGCACATATTCCTTTATGCCGATAAAATGCTGCGCGGCATGAAATAGCTCCGGACGCTCTTCACGCATCCAGATCAGCTTGACGAGCGGCGACATCGGGTGAATGGGCGTCCCCGTTCGGGAATAAACCGCCAAGCCAGTACCGTCGCTCAATAATCGCTCCGCTTGAACGGCGCTGCGCTGGTCCGCCCAAGTAATGCTTGGCGTAAGCGGCGCGCCTTCTCCATCAACAAGGATCAGGCTATGATTGGCTGAGCTGAAGGCGACACAGCGAATGTCAGCCGCCGTCCAGCCGCCATTCTTCATTACAGCGGCAACACCGTCCAGCACCGCCTCGTAAATAACGTCCGGGTCCTGCTCGGCATAACCGGGACTTGGCGTATGCAGCGGGTACCCGATAGAGTGGCTGCCATGAATGTTTCCGTCTGCGTCCACAGCCAGCGTTTTCGTGCTGGTCGTGCCAATATCGATAGCTAATACTAGCTGAGTATTCATTATCATTTCGCCAAATATCCTTCCTCGTCGAACGTCCATTCATAAGGACCTTCCAGGATCTCAATCCGCGGATTCGCTTTGGCTTCCTCCAAGAGAGATTCCGAAATTTCAATTTCTCCCAGATGCAGCGTATCCCTGATCCGGGCCAGCCTGCACATCGTATAGTCCAAAATATTGCAGGTCTTGATCGCCGCTTTAATCGCATCCCGGTCATCAGCAAGCGTAGTCGCCTGCTTCGTTGGCGCGCATACCGTGGACGTCAGTCCATTCGCATACGTTCCCGGCCAGTCTGTCTTGCCGACCAAGCGGCTGGTCGTGAAGTCAGCGGTGCCTACCCCGTTGGCGTTTCCTTTCGATTCGGGGGTCAGATCGAGTACGACCATTTTGTTCACGTCCGGCCCGCCATGGGCGTAAGGCGTGGGATAACGGCCGGTAACGTTGGGATCAGCACCGTCGCCGCTTATGTTTTTGCCGATATAATCAATAACAAGCACATCCAGCTGGGAAAAAAGAATTTGAGGCAGGCGGCTTTTCGCCTCTACAAGCAGCTCCTTCTCTCTCTCTTCCATCCTATCGACGCCAAGCACCTCAATGCGGCAAATCTGGTCATAGGCATTCTCTACGACAGCAACGCCGAAGTGAATGGGAAGCTTCTGAATCATAACCCGGGCCATTGCCGGAACGTTCTCCGCCATATATTTGAAGCCAAGCTGATGGCAGGCTTCCGCGCCCTTTTGCTTGCCGAGGCCGATAGAGATCATTTTGAGCAGGCCGCTTTCAATCGCTCCGCGAAACGCTGTATGCGGCTTGATGCGGTTGATCACGACGATGGCGTCGGCCTCGGTCGCCGCGATTTTGTCACAATAAATCGGCAGGCCGTTAGGCAGCCGGTCCAGCTCCACGACTTCCATGGAGGAACGAACCGGACAGCCCATCCGCTCCTCGTCGATGCCCAGATGCGCCAGCACCTCCGCTTGCCCTTTGGCGGAAGCACCGCCATGGCTGCCCATACAAGGGACAATAAACGGCTCCGCACCGATACGCTTCAGCTCATCAATAAGCGTCTTGGTCAGCTCTGCAATACGGGAAATGCCCCGGCTGCCGACTGCTACCGCTACTTTTTGCCCGGCTTGGATTTTCCCCATAGACGGCTCGCTCCGCAATTGGCGTTCAAGCTCTCCAAGCGGATCGTCCAGAATGGTGTCGTCAAACGACTGGCGAATTTTCACCATTTTTGGAATCGGCGTATGCTCTACTAGGCTTTTCAGTAAGTCACTCATAGCGTCATCGCTCCAAATCCTCCGTCTACCCGAAGCAGCGCTCCAGTGACAAATGATGATGCTTTGGCGGAAGCCAGATATACGACCGTTCCTTGCAGCTCTTCCGGATCACCGAAGCGGTTCATCGGCGTATGCCTCATAATCGATTCCACCCGTTCCGGCGATAGAATCGCTCTATTCTGTTCAGCCGGGAAAAAGCCCGGAATAATCGCATTGACCCTTACCCGGTCCGGAGCAAACTCGCGGGCGAGAAACTGGGTTACACTGTTGACGCCTGCTTTCGAAGCGGAATAGGTGAACACTTTGGAAAGCGGGGGCGATGAGGATACGGAAGAAATATTAATAATAGAGCCGCCTTCGCCTTGCTCAATCATCTGTTTGCCGAATACCTGGCAGGCAAGCACGACACTCTTCAAGTTCACGTCCATAATGCGGTCCCATTCGTCCATGGTGAGGTCAAAAAACGGTGTCGTGCTGTTCGTTCCAGAGGCGTTGACTAGCGTATCTACCCGGCCTCCCCATTGCAAAACCTGCTCAAGCACCGATTCCAGCTCGGCTTTGTTAGTAGCGTCCGCTTGGAGGGCAATCGCTTGACCGCCTCCTGCCTCGATCTCCTCGCATACCCGGTTGGCCTTCCCCATATCCCGGCCGACGACCACTACCTTAGATCCGGCTGCCGCCAGTGCAGACGACATCGCGCCGCCCAGCACGCCATTGCCGCCGATGACGACGGATACTGTATTTTGCAAATTAAACATCAGCTAAACCACCCTTTTCACCATAATAACAACGTTGTTATTTTTATGATATCTGAATCTTCATTTGCTGTCTAGCAGAAAATAAGGCGCTTTCTTTTCTGAAAAAGCTGTATTATGATAAGCTCATTCTACTAACTCGTACGCCAACCGTTTTATCGGAGGATAACCATGGTCACCATTAAAGATATTGCCGACCGCGCAGGCGTCAGCTTCTCAACCGTCTCGAAGGCGCTGAGGGACAGCCCGCTTGTGCAGGACAAAACCAAACAGCATATTCTGTCCATCGCCAAGGAAATGGGCTATCAGCCTAACATCGCGGCCCGCAGTCTCGTATCCCGGAAAAGCGGAGCCATCGGCGTCGTATGGCCGTCTATCGAACGCGCTGCGCTCTCCTCGCTCTTGACGAAGGTGAATGAAGAGCTTGAAAAACAAGGCTATATTACGCTGCTGTCGATCAGCCATATGGAATCGGCGGTCGAAATTTTCCGCCGCTATCAGGTAGACGCTATTCTCGTTTTTGGAGATAGGGACAGTATAGCCAGCGCGCCTCTCTTAATTCCGCCGCAAATTCCGATTTTGACCTATGGCACAGCCGGCCATACCGCGCATTCCGCTGTTGACGTCAACCGTGGCCAAGCGATCCGTCTCGCCGTTCGCCATCTGGTGCAATTGGGACACCGGCAGATCGCCTATATCGGGGAACCGGATAGCCCCGATCCACTGCAAACTGTCAAGATCGAAGCCTTCCGCGAGGAAATCCTCCAACTGGGCCTCCCTTATGATCCCGATTCCGTTCTGCAGTTGAACGGCCTGGAATTCCATGACGGCTTCATGGCGGCCCGCGCCATGCTGGAGAGAACAGTAAGACCAACGGCTGTCATAAGCGGCGGCATCGACCTGACGCGAGGCATGCTGCGGGCAATTGGAGAGCATGGACTTCGCGTGCCGGAAGATATATCGATCGTCAGCTACGACAATCTTCCCCAGATGGAAGAGATCGGCGTGCCAATGACTGTAGTTGGCGCTGCCATCTCGACGATTTCTTCAGCTATTGCAGCTACGATTTTCGAGCTGATTGATCGCCCCGAATCGTTAAAGACGGTATTCTTAGAGCCGGAACTCATCGTTCGCGCTTCTACCGCCAAGCTGCAAGTCTGATAGATAGGCCGCCGCGTACAAATAAAAGAAGACCTTCCGTGACAACGGAAGGTCTTCTTGACGATTCAGGAAATCATTTTTTGCGTATGGCACTCTTCCTGCGCCATTCAATGATTCCTTGAACTGGTCTTATTTTTTGCTTGTACATAAGACCCTCAAAAGCTCTTATAGCGTTGTATTTTCCCTCACGGGAGGCCCTTAAGACCCTCGCAGGGTCTTAACCGAGTGAAAACGAGGCCTCACGCTTTAAAAACACAGCCATCCGGTGTGCGTAAGACCTCAGAGGGTCTTATAGCGTTATATTCACCCTCGTGGGAGGCCGTTAAGTCCCCCGTAGGGTCTTAACCAGCGGCTCCTACGAGAACATACGGCTTAATCACTCTGCGTATAACGCCGCCTTACAGAAAAGAGAAGCCCCTGCCTGATCAAACAGGCAGAGGCTTCCCGCCCCTCTAGTACATAATAGCAGAAGGCTATACCTCTTCCTCAACAGCGGTATCAAACGCCTTGTTCTTTTCCGCGAATCTGGCGTTATGCGAGGAAACCTGCGCCCTCTGCGGCGCATCAGGGTCCAAATACCGCTTCGCGCTGTTAACAGCCAGCGCCGCATCCGTGAAGGCTCCGGCAAGCAAATACAATTTGCTGCCATAATTGGCTGCATCGCCGGCTACGAAGATGCCTGGCAAATTCGTTGCGAGCTTCTCGTCTGCTTTGAAATTCCAATCCTCTCTCTGCAGTCCCCAGTTCACAACAGGACCGAAATCACCCCGCAGGCCATGATTAATCAGCACGGCATCCACCGCAATCTGCTCGGAGTTCTCTGCCGGCTCCCCGTCCGCATTGACAGGCGCAATCGATACCGCTTCAATTCGATCCCCATTGCCATGCAATTGAGTCACGGCGTAGGGAGTGCGAACATCAGCGGAAGATTCCTTCATTCGTCTCACACTCCGCTCATGCCCGCCGAATCGTTCACGCCGATGCACGACGGTAACGGATGAAGCGATGTTCACCAGCTCATTTGCCCAATCGACCGCAGAGTCACCTCCGCCGGATATAAGCACCCGTTTGCCGCGAAAGCCCGCCAATTCCTCCACCGTGTAATAAAGATTGGTCACTTCATATCGTTCGGCACCGGAAATATCCAGCTTAGCAAGCTTGAGCGCCCCATGGCCCAGCGCCAAAATCAAGGTTTTGCTGAGGTGCTGCTCTCCGCTTTCGGCCGTGAGCAGCATCGTCCCGTCTGCAAGCCTCTCCAGTCCGGTAATCTGCTGGCCCAATACGATAGTGGGCTCAAACGTATACGCCTGCTCAATCAATTGACGTGTGAGCTGGCTGCAGCGGATTGGCGTTATTCCGCCGACATCCCAGATCATTTTTTCCGGATAAATAAGCGTTCTGCCGCCAAGCTCCTCCTTGGCTTCAATCAGCTTCGTCTTCATATCGCGCATTCCGCTATAAAAGGCGGCGTAAAGGCCGGAGGGACCTCCGCCGATAATCGTTACGTCATAAAGCTCCAGCTTCTCTGTCATCTTGTATGCCTCCCTCTAAACCTTCTTGCGCTTAAACAGCAGATACATGAAAAAAGGCGCACCGATTCCCGCAGTAAATACGCCAGCCGGAATGTCGAGCGGCTGAAAGAGAAGCCGCCCTGCCAGATCGGCCAATAGCAAAATAATCGACCCAATAAGCGCGGACACGGGAATAATTATTTTATAAGAATTGCCTGCTAGTCTCCTTGCAATATGGGGAGCCATCAGCCCGATAAAAGAGATCATACCGGCTACTCCGACAGCAGCCCCGGCAAGGGCAACACTATAGAACAATAAGATCATCCGGCTAAGCTGAATGCGGCTCCCCAGTCCGCGGGCCGTCTCTTGCCCCCAACGATTGCACATTCAATTCCTTCGCATACAGCAGAGCAAGCGGGATAAATAGAGCTACCCAAGGCCATAGCACTTTAATGTAGCTCCAGTTCGTTCCGTAAATGCTGCCGGTCATCCAATTCAGCACCTGGGCGGCCAAATAGGCCGGTCCGCTAATGAGCAGGAAAGTCGTCAGCGCACCCATCGCTGTGGAGATACCGATTCCGATTAGCACCAGCCGGAATGGCGACACGCCTCTTTTCCAAGTGAACACATAATTCAGTACAACGGCTGCTAATGCGCCGGCTATTGCGATGAACGGGACCCAGTGAATGCTGTACCCTGTCATCAAGGTCATGAACGCGACCACCGCAACGGAAGCGCCTCCTGTAACTCCAAGCAAATCGGGCGACGCTAACGGATTGCGGATAACGCCTTGCAGAATAGCACCCGCGACAGCCAAAGCTGCTCCAATCAATACAGCTGCAAGTATACGCGGGAGACGGAACTGCATGACAATTAAATTGCTGCTCTCCGTGTTGCGTCCCGTTAGGGATAGCCAAATTTCGTGGACGGGCACCTTTACTCCGCCTAATGACAAGCTAAGAAGGGACAGGAGAACAACCGCAGCAAATAAAGAGAATAGGATGACGGTATATTTCATAGCGCGTTGTCTAAACATGCCTCCTCCTTCTAGCCGCATGAATCAGAAACGGAACCCCGATTACCGCTGTCGCCACGCCCACAGGAACTTCCTTGCCATCTAGAATGAAACGTGCGCCCAAATCGGCTGTCACCAGCAAAATAGCCCCAATTACGGCGCAGTAAGGAAGCAGCCACCTGTAATCATTGCCGATCAAATATTTGCAAAGATGCGGAACGATAAGCCCGATGAAGGCAATCGGTCCTGCCGCCGAGACGGAGCTTCCTGCCAGCAGGACGATTGCCGCGGCTGACAGCAGGCGGACGAAGGTAAGGCGCTGTCCCAAACTTTTGGCACCGTCATCGCCAAGAGCCATAATGTTGAGCGATCCGGCAAGCAGCGCAGCGAGCAGCAGACCCGCAGCCATATACGGCAGCACCATCAGCAGATGCTCCAGATTTCTTCCCTCCACGGAGCCGATCATCCAGAACAACGCCGATTCTAGCGATTGCTTATCAATCAATATAATGCCGGATGTAATGGAGGTAGCGAAAGCAGCGATGCAGGCGCCAGCCAGCGTCAGCTTAATCGGCTCGAACCCTCCGCCCTGCAAGCCCAATATGTAGACGATCATCGAAGTCGTAATCGCACCGGCAAAAGCGAGCCACACCATTCCGTTCATCGTTAGGGACGCGCCAAATGTCGTTAATCCGATCACAATAAATAACACCGCCCCGGCATTCACTCCAAATACCGAAGGGGATGCTATCGGGTTTCGTGTCAGCACCTGCATAACAGCGCCTGCTACGGCGAGACTTGCACCTACCAAAGCGGCGATTAATGCTCTTGGCACTCGCGCGGTTGTTAGAATAAGATGGTCATTCGAGCCATCGAAGCTGCTGTACGCAAGCCACAAGTCCTTGATTCCATAGAGATGAAGACCAAACAAAATACTGCATAGGACGCTGATTAGCAGCAGCAGGACAGCTGCTGCAAGCCCTATAGTCTTGCTCTTGTTGCTTCGCATCACGAAGAGCTTATTTCCGCCCACCACAAGCCTCCTATTTGTCACAATATCAGAAATCATTAAGAAGCTGACGCGACAACGACGCCAGCTTCACACCTAACTTTATTTCACGTCAAAATAAGCTACAATTTCATCCAGCAGCAGGTTGGCTGCTTCATAACCGCCTGCTGAATTCCAAATTCCCTCATCGACTTGAATGACTTTATCGTTTTTCGTTACGTTCAGGTTTTGGAACAAAGGATCCTTTTTCCATTCCTCAACAACTTTAGCTGCATCCGTCTTGCCCGGATTTTCTGATACGAAGTAGAACATCACATCTCCGTCCATGCTCGGAATCGTTTCCTTGGACATCACTTCAATGAATGAATCCTTGTCTTGCGATTCAGGACGGGCAATGCCAAGCTGATTCAGAAGAACGCCTGAGAACGTTTGCTTCTGATAGATACGCACTTGCTTCGCTGAGAAGCGTACGACCGACACTTTCGTATCCGCTTTGCTGCCGAGCTTGCCCTTCACTTCTTCAACGCGCTTATCGAAAGCAGCCATTGCCTGTTCGCCTTCTTGCTGTTTATTCAAAGCCTCCGAGTAAAGCTTGAAGTTGATTTTCCAGTCTCCCGCCAAATCATCCGAGAAAACCGTCGGCGCAATTTGCTTCAGCTGCTCGTAGATTTTTTCCTGACGAACCTTATTCCCGATAATGAGATCAGGCTTCAAGCTCGCAATCAGCTCAATATTGGGCTGGAGCTCATCCCCAACTACCGTAACGCCTTCCATCTCTTCCTTGATATGATCGTACCAAGGGTCGCCGATCCAGGACTGTACGGCACCAACTGGTTTAATTCCCATAGCCAGAAGCGCTTCTGTACCTTCATTCGTCAATATAACGACACGCTCAGGGTTGCCGGTAAGCGTCTCTTCCCCCATCGCATGCTTAATTACTCTCGTTGACGCACCAGTTTCAGCAGCCGGGCTGGCCGTAGCCGTTGCCGCAACATTGCCGCTTGGCGTATTGCCGTTCGCTGCGCCTGAATTCGTTCCGCCTGTCGAGCATGCGCTCAAAAACAATGCAAAACAAAATAATAGTGTTGCTGCCATTGCCGTTCTAGACTTCCTGTACATTGGTAAATCCCCTTCTCGTTTAGATTGATAACGATTCTCAAACTCATTACCAATATAACGTTGCTGCCTTCTCGCAACAATGGGATATCTGAACAAATAGGATGGATTATTTGGACGCTGCTTTTGCTGCTGTGCTTTTTCTTTGAACAAGGTTGGCGAAACACCCTCGTGCTTCTTAAATATCCGGCTAAAATAATAGCTATCCGCATAACCGACGCTTTCGGAAATATCCTTCAGCGTCAGCTCCGTCGTCAGCAGCAATTCCTTCGCTTTATTCATCCGAACTTGAATTAAATAATCGATCGGGCTTGTTCTCACTTGCTTCTTGAACGACCGGAGCAGCTGGCGCGAGCTGCAGTCCAGCATCTCCAGCAAGGATTCAAGCGTAATCGGCTCCATGTACCGCTCATGAATATATTGAATGGCTTGCGCCACAAGATCCGGCTTCACGTATATGACACTCTGACGCTCCATCTGTTCAAATATGACGTATAGCAATTGATAGAATATCGATTTGATATGTAATTTATCCAATGTATCCGAGCGTTCCCATACTTTACTCAGCATGGTGACGTTGTGAAAGACCGGAATCGGATAATGAGGCGTGAACGAATATTGCATCCGGAAAGGATTATTCTGCTCCATGAGCTTAACCAGCTCTGGGCGGGCCGGAAGCGCCAGCACCGCTTTATACAAAATCATGTAATACTCCAAAAACTCCTCTGCCGCAATATCCAGACAAAGCCCCTTGCCGCCGTGAAGAATGCTGAACCGGCCCATCGTATGCTGCACTCCGTCTAGCCGGATCTGCGCGCTGCCGCGCGTAATGTAGAAGAAGGCGCTGGAAGGCAGCCGATAGGAGCTCAATTCCTCTCCTTGTTCCATCTTCGTATGGCGTACATCTAATATTTTTATGAGTGTATGATCCCATAGCCTGGCATGGTCACTAAGGTTCACCAGCTCGTTCTCCCCTTCCTCTTACTCTCCCGTTTTATCTATGACTTACGCATCTATTATATGTGATAATAATTATCATTTTCAATAATTTTTATCTGTCTAATTGAAAAAAACAAGGTACTCCTGTTGACTGGAGCACCTTGTTTTTAACTAACCTTCACAGTTGCCGTATAATAACTATGTTTTAACGTAGATTGTTTAAAGCTATACTTTACTTTTTCCACCTTAAAAGGCTCCTCGTATTTCGATTCCAAGTATTGTTCTACTGTTTTTTGATAAAGATACATACTTAATGGATTGCCATGTATAAAGCTATAAACAAAATAGTTAAACACAAGTACAACTACTGTAATTATTGATAAAATAACTTTCAAGCGAACACTTCCTTCTCTATAGCTTGATTTCTTTAAAGCTAGCTTGTATAGCTAGTATATTTTTATCAACTGTACACTCATCTGTATAAGCCTCCAATCCGGCTGCATTCCAACTCTCCGTAAAACCTAACAGTACTTCCCTCACTTCTTCAAAAGAATTATTAGCCAAACCAATGCTAACCGTTACGATATAGCATTGTTCTATTTTAAAATATTCGTTTACTTGAAGTGTCTCGAATTTAATGAAAATTCCTTGGAGCCATCTCCCTAACTGAGCTGCAACCTCTAATTCAGAATTGCCTTTTACAAAAAAATGACAAACCAAGTTAGATCCCTCTTCGTTATGTAAAACATCAATAAAATGAAAATCGATAAAGCCTTCCTCATAAGCTGCAGAAAATTTACCAGTATGCGCCGATGATAACCTCCAGGTCCATGATTTACTTAAAACCATTAAAATTTCTTGTGCATAAGAGAAATCATGAATATCTGATTGAAAGAAATTCAATTTCGTTAAATAGTAAATGGACTTATCATCTTGGTGTTTCACATTCTCGACCAAACTGCCTGATGCGATGTTGGGTTTCAATAATACAATCAATTTTTTAGCAGCGGCCTTAGACTCCTCTTGTGATCGATATATCGATTTATAATTTAGTATCATCACTCTCATTACCTCCCGACTTACAAAACCGCACTCTTCAAACTCTAATTAGATAAAATAGGAATAAAATCCTTTTTTCGCTTTATCCCATCTACAAAAAAAACGCGCACCGTTAGCAAACGGTACGCGCTGTTATGTCTATTATTTAGCAAAGCTATGATTCCCGATCGTAACAATGACGTCCAGACTCGACCAGAATGAGCCTTTAGAAATGTCGGGATTAAAGAAGTAGAGTGCATCTTCCACATTGTTCTTGCCGTTTAATGCATCCTTTGCTGCGCGAAGGACACTGGCGTTAGGCTTGCTCTTGTCGAGCGTGCCGTTATGCGCCGGAGGGAATTGCTTTCCGGAGTAAATAACGTCGCGGATCGTATCCGGGAACCTGCTGTCCTTCACCCGGTTCAAGATGACGTTCGCCAAGCCAAGCTGCCCTTGGTAGGACTCATAGCCCGATTCCACCATCGTAATCTTGGCAAGCAATTGCAAATCGGCGTCTGTAAACGGCTTGGCTGGCTGACTCAGTACCGAAGGTACGACAACCTTGAGCTTCGTCCCCTGCTTAACCTGCTTGCTGTCCAGTCCGTTCCGTTTCAGAAGCTCTGCCTTGCTGCTGCCAGCTTCCTTGCTGGCGTCTTCCAGTGTATACTCTGCCGATATAACGGCGGGCTGCACCTTAGCCAGCTCGACAACGCTATTCTCAGCATTCATCTTCAATGTTCCGTGCAGCATCTCCGTTAATTGGCGCAGCGGCACAAAAATTCGGCCTTCTGAGGAGAACGGGGCCTCCTCCATCCGGTAGCGGTCTTCGTTGAAATAAACGGTTGGCACTCCGATTCCGAGTACAATTTTATCATTTAGTGCAGTATGTATCGTTACTTCTTCATTATCCTGATCCCAGCTCGTGGTAGCGCCGAACAGTTCGGCCATCCGGTTGACGGGCACATACAGTCTGCCATCAAGCTTGCGGACCGAAGCGGTCAGCTTCTTGCCGTCAAGCTTAATCGTTATGTCATTCGCATCAGCGGCTTCCCGGGCGAGTACATGCGACTGCGGCCCAAAGCCAAATGCAAGCAATGCAAGCACGATAGCCCATATATACGGCTTTCCAGCTCTAATCATGTGTACCTCCTTGTGTTCCGGTTGGTGTAATCTCCCAACAAATATCCGATGGGCAAAATTATACCACAGCTAAGTAGGTCAAAAGGATTAACGTTTTCACAGAATTGAATCTTTTTGTTCATAAAATAGAACAAACCCCAGTACCACAGCCGGTATTGGGGTTCCGTTTTTGACTGCATTATAATGGATTAACGATTAGGAATTAGCTAAAAATTGCTCGTGGAAAATCTTCAGCAAATGTTCCAGCGTAATCGGATCGCTGTATGACGATGCTTCGGTATCGATCTCAATAACACGATTATTTTTAACCGCGTCGATTTTTTTCCATACCTCGGACTGCATAAAGCTGTTCTCACCAGATTGCTTCCGGCTAAGCACGATAAAATCACCTGCATATTCAGGCAGCAGTTCAAGCGAAATCGTATAGTAGCCCGGAGCAAGTGCATCCTGTTTTACTTTATCCGTCATCTGCAGTCCCATGGCTTGATACAAAATTTCGGTTCCGCGTGCCCAGTTATTACCAAGCACATAGAAGTTTTGCGAATCGGTCTCAAACACCGATACGGTCGTATTGGCACCCGCTTTTGCTTTGATCTCTTCACCAGCGGCTTTCGCACGGCTCGTGAAATCGTCGATCCATGCCTGTGCCTCTTTCTCTTTATTCAGCACTTTGCCGATTTCAAGCTGCTGATTCAAGTAATCCAGCTTGCCCCATGTATAGACGATCGTCGGCGCGATTTCGCGCAGCTTATCGAGAATTTTTCATCGTAGAGCCTGCAATAATAAGATCAGGCTTCAGCGCCAAAACTTCCTCCAGTTTCTCATCGGAAACCGTTTGAACGCCTTCCAGTCTGTCTGCGAACAATGGATTGGCCTTCGTCCATTCATCCACGCCAACAAGCTCAACGTCCATTGCCAATATGTTCGGCGCATTGGTCAGTGCGACAATCCGCTTAGGATCAGCCGGGATTTCGATCGGCCCATTCTCCGATACGTATTCGCGTGTTCCGGATTTGCCGGCTGCTTCCTCTTGTTGCGGTTCACGGTTCGCTCCGCAAGCACTGATGACAAGAGTAAGCAACAGTATGACGGCTACAGCAGTTTTTTTCATAATTCAAAATATCCCCTTCCAACTATAAACGATAATGATTATCACTTTCATCACTTTAATGAGTTTTCTGTCTTTTGTCAACAATCAAATCGCAAATACCATTGGAAAAAGGCTGATAAACTGCGGATTTACATGTTGCTTCAGCATCCATTGAACTTGAGTTGTAAGCCGTAAAAAAGAACCTTCATCTCCACCATTCCGGTGAATTTGAAGGTTCTTATACGACAGCCTTGCGACATCTGCTTCATAGAAACATGTACGGGCTGCCTTAGAGATCTATTCTATCTAAACTGTCTGTTACCCGTTCGACACTACGTCTTTCCAGCGCTTGTTGGCGACTATCTCCGCATCCTTCCCCTCGAAGGCACGCATCGCTTCTGAATCATTCATAAGACGATACCGCATCCAGGCCGTCAAATAACCTCTATGCTGGCCGCCGTCCTTTTCAATTGCAGTATGCGCCGCCCCTTTGGCCATAGCCATCATGGCCGGAACATCCGGGCTCGTACCATTAATAGCCAGCTTGTTGGAACCGGAAGGCGAAACGATGAAATCCCGGGTTCCTCCCAGCACGAGAAACGGAACCTTCAATTCCGACGTATCATAGACATCCTCCGGATCACAATATTTCAGCTCTGGAAGGGCAATGGATACGACGGTCTTGATGTCGGCGCCGCGTTCGAAATGCGTATGGGCGTTGATGACACCTGTCGAGCCTTGGGAATGGCCAGCAGCGCCAATCTGATCCGCTTGAATTTTTTGATAAAACAGACTGTCAGCATTATCATTCTCATCCAGCATGTAGGATATAGAATCTATAATTTCTTTCCCGGTTCCCGTCGTCGTATTGTACGTATCGATAACGACAAATCCCCAGCTGGCGAGATGCTGGAACAGCCCGTCGTAATTTGCCGGAAGCGCCCCCGTTCCGTTGCCCCAGGCAATTAGCGGATAAGCGGTATCAAGCACGGAAGGATAGTAGATTTTGTACAAATTCTCCCCATGCTCATCGGTGATTACTGTGGATTGGACTTCAAACTGCCCTGCCGCTGCATATTTCGCTTCGATGCTTCCTGCTGCAAAATTGGCTGAAACCGAATTGATCAAAAAATACGAAAAAATGGAAAATGCCAATATTACTGCAAATACGATGACAAGCGTTCCTGTTAGCCACTTGTTTCTAAATATCTTTCTGACTACTGCCATTCCTTCCCCTCTCCGGAAGCCCTAACAGCTTCCTGTCCAGCGTAAAAACTATGCTTCTATTCTAACATAGAATTGTTTTCCAGCCGAATCTTCCGCCAGACAGGAATAAACTTACCCTTGTGCCACTGCGAGCTGAGGATCAACGCCGGCTCCAGCTGTCTGATCCGCAGGCAATTTCGCTTTACGAGATTCCCGGATAACGAGCAGCCCGATTATTAACGAGACGGCGCCAATAATGATCAGCAGCGCCCCTATCTCCCGGCTGTAAGCCGTAAGCGCACCGTCCCGGAACGCCATTCCGCGGATCAGACGGTTCAGCCAGTTCATCGGAAGCGCCCATGCCGTAACTTGGAAGAAAGCAGGAAACGCCAGCGGGGTCAGCTGAATGCCCGTCGCCAAAAACGAAGGGTATAAGACGAAGCTTGTTCGGAGGCCCACCTTGGACGCATCCTTCGCCGTGTAGCCAAGCAGCATGCCCAGCAGCGATAAAGCAAACGTGTAGACCAGCAAAGGGATAATGAAGATATACGGCGCAGCTTCGAACCGCATCCCCCCGATTTGCTTCAATAGTCCATAAGCTAACAGCAACGAGAGCGTGCTTAGAACCGCATAGGGCACGCTGCGAACCCAAAGCTGCAGCGGCGAATCGCCGTTTGCGAACAGCTTGCCTTCCTTACGGAGACGCGGGGCAACAGACCCTGCTGCGGACGTAGTCATCATGAGCACGATAATATTGACGAAGCCAAGCACCATGAAATCAACATAGCTGGCAGTCGGATTAAACAGGATGCGCTGCTGAAGCGACAACGGAGCAATCAGCCCCTTCGATGCTTCGGCATCCCATCCTGTCTGGACCAGACGGGTCATCGCGATCGTCGTATTTTCCGTCGTAACGATTTCTTGTATAGCGGTTCGAATCCCCATTAATCCGGATGGCATCGTATTATCCATCAAGATTCCAATGTTCGAGGATTTGCCCTGCAGCTGCCGCAGCTCCAAATCGTTAGGAAGCGTAATAACCGCCACAGCCTGCTCGTTGGCGAGCAAAGTTTCAGGATCCATCCGGTTTGCGAACACATTCGTGACCTTCATATACGGGGAAGCATTGAGCTTGGAGATAAGCTCCCGCGAATAGGAGCTGTGATCTTCGTCAATAACGACGACCGGCGATTCGGCAATTTGGTTATGCGAGAACATGAAGCCAAAAAATACGGCCGCAATAATCGGTCCTACAAAGATGGAGATGAGAAACTTGCTGCCCGCAACATATTTCCATTCCTCAAGAAGCGATTTCATCAAGATCCACCTCTGCAGTCATACCCGGCATTAATTTATCATCTGAAGCTATCGCTACCCGGACAAGATACATGCTCAAATCTGCTTGGCCCTTCTCACGGCTCATTCGCAAGCTGGCGAATTGAGGAGCGGCGGCGATTGAAGCAATTACCCCTTCGGCATCATCCGTAATTTTCACATTCGGAAAATGAACCTTAACGCTTTGATTGAGCTGCAGTTTTTGAATTTGGCTTTCCTGCACGTAAATATCCGTGTAGTAGGCAGTCTTTTGCACAACAGCCAAAGGCATGCCTTGCGCAATGGCATCGCCCTCGTTGGCTGCGATTTTTGTAACGAACCCGTCTTCCGGTGCAATGACTTCAACGTCGCTTCCCTCAGCTGTCTGAACCTTGAACAGTGAATCGCCTTTTTTGACCGTATCGCCTGCCGCTACTGAAACCTCAATGATTTTTCCGGGATTGCTGCCATATCTGACAGCCGTTTGCTCCGATTCAAGGATGCCTTGTTTCCTGTTCTCAGCTTGGCTGACTGCATCTCTTCCTTTAATCGCAAGCAGCGAACCTCCTGCAATTAATAGGACAGCAAGAACCAGATATACCGTTGTTTTGACCTTCATTATAATGTCTCTCCCTCTCCCTGATCATGTCAGGCTCTGTTTTTAGTTAATTTCCCCACAGCTTGCTCCGCCGCTTCCATAATGACTTCTCCAAGCGTCGGATGCGGATGAATCGTTAAAGCCAAGTCCTCTACTGTCGCGCTCATCTCGATGGCCAGAGCCAGCTCTGAAATGAGTGTTGAAGCTTCCACACCAACGATTTGCGCACCGATGACAATGTTGGATGTCTGGTCCGCAACAATTTTCACAAAACCATCTGTCGCTTGCAGCGCAAGAGCCCTGCCATTAATTGTAAAAGGCGACTTGCCGGTGACAACTGCAATCCCCTTCGCTTTAGCCTCGGTCTCGCTTAAGCCAACGCTTGCCACCTCCGGCTCCGAGAACATGACGAGCGGAATTGCCTTATAGTCGATAGTTGAGGCTTGGCCTGCTATCGCTTCTGCCGCAACCTTCGCTTCATAGGAAGCTTTGTGGGCAAGGGCAGGGCCTGCCGTAATATCTCCAATGGCAAAAATGTGAGGTACAGCCGTTCTGCCTTGTTTGTCTGTCTCAATGAGTCCTCTGCTTGTAACAGGCAGGCCGATACGCTCCAGCCCCAAATTGCCGTCCGTATTCGGTTTTCGTCCAACGGTCACCAGCGCATAGTCCGCTTGAATGACATGCTGCTCCTGATTCTGTGAATAATGCAGCGTTACGGAATCCGCAGTCTGCTCTGCTGCCGAAGCAATTGCTCCGGTTATGATCGTTACGCCGTCCGCTTTTAGCTGCTTCAACACGGGAGCAGTAAGCTCCGGCTCAAATCCTGGCATTGCTTGTTCGGCCCCCTCGAGAATCGTCACTTTTGCTCCGAACTTGGCATACATCTGTCCCAGCTCCACGCCAATATAACCGCCGCCAATAATAACTAAGCTGGCTGGAATATGCGATAGCGACAAAGCTTCAGTAGAGGATAAAATACGGCCGCCGAACGGCAAAGCCGGCAGCTCGATCGGACGGGAGCCTGTCGCCAATATGACATGCTTAAATGTAATATGCTGCTCCGTGCCCGCTCCTTTAATAAGAGCTGTATGCTCGTCAATAAAGCTGGCTTCCCCCTCGACAATTTGTACGCCAGCATTTTTCAACAGAAACCTGACTCCTCCAGACTGCTTGTTCACGACCCCTTGCTTGAAAGCTTGAGCACTTTCGAAAATCAACGGATCATTCACTCTGTTCAATTGATTGAGCATCTGATAACGATGTGATTCAGCAATCAATGCTTTTGAAGGAATGCAGCCCACATGCGTGCACACTCCGCCAATCCCATTACGTTCAACCACAGCTGTCTTCAAGCCAAGCTGCGCAGAACGCAGCGCTGCTACATATCCCCCCGGACCGGAACCGATGACCAGGTTGTCGATCGTTTCATGCTGACTCATATCTTGATTCCTCCTTAAAATATTATGACCATAATATATTATAATCATCATATTTTAAAATCGTCAATAGCCTCCTTATCCCTTTCGGCATTCGGCAGGCCAAATTGACAGGCTTTATTATGATGATTATAATATTTTAAAAAAAGATCGATTTCGAGCGACAGGAGTGATTGCGATGCCTTATCCAGAGGGCCATAAGCTCAAAGTTCGGGGCAAAATCATTGAAAGTGCCGCACAAGCCTTTCGAACGAACGGCATCCGCGACATAAGCTTGCCTTTTATTATGAAAGGAGCAGGGCTGACTCACGGAGGGTTTTATTCGCATTTCGACAATAAAGAGCAGCTGGTCGCCGAAGCATGCCGCTATGCGATTGACGATACGATTGCTTACTTGCGGGAAGCGGCCGAGAATGCTAAGGGTGATCCCAAAATTCACGCGGTCATTGACTATTATTTAAGCCAATCTCATCGTGACCAGACGGAAATGAGCTGTATTCTTCCCGCTCTCTCCAGCGAAATATCCCGCTCTTCGGAAGAAGTCCGCAACGTGTATACGCAAGAGCTGGAGCGAATGATCCAGTTTATTGCCGATGTAGCTGAGGTTGATGTCTCCACAGGCAGCGTACTGTTAAGCACGATGGTTGGAACGCTTGTGCTTGCCCGGTCTGTTAATGATCCCCTGCTAAGCGACAGGCTGCTGGCCTCCGGCAAACAGCAAGCTAAAGAGCTGGTTGCGAGCTAAACTGAAAACCATGCAAAATAAGCCATAATAAAAGCTGGCTGCTTTTATTATGGCTTATTCCTGTTTGTTCTATCATTCATTACAGCCCCGTTTGACTCTTCTTTCCCTTCTTTATTGAGCATTTCGCCTTTCCATCATCAATCGCAGCAATCCGCATACTCGACCTAAGAAGGGGAAGAAACCTGTTCGTAGGTCTATTTTATACTAGACGGTCTTCCGGTATAGTTCTGATGTAGAACAATTTCGGGAGGTTTAACCGTATGACAGAAGCCGTATTGCAGCTTCGCAATGTAACGAAAAAAATTGGCGGACGCACAATTGTCGATAATCTTACCTTCGATATACCCGCAGGGGAAGTATTTGGATTTCTTGGGCCCAACGGGGCTGGCAAAACAACAACAATTCGCATGATCGTCGGCTTAATCTCCATGACGAAGGGCGAAGCACTCATTAAAGGCGTCTCCGTCCGCAATTACTTCGAGCTCGCAATGACCCATGTTGGAGCCATTGTTGAGAATCCGGAAATGTATAAGTTTCTGACCGGCTACCAGAACTTAGCTCTCTTCGCACGACGGCACAACGGCATTACGAAGGAAAGAATTAACGAGGTCGTCACGATGCTTGGGCTGCAAAACCGGATTCATGAGAAAGTGAAGCGCTACTCCTTAGGCATGCGCCAGCGGCTGGGCGTTGCGCAAGCCATTCTGCATCGTCCTTCACTTCTCATTCTTGACGAGCCAACCAACGGTCTTGATCCCGCAGGCATTCGCGAGCTTCGGGACTACTTGCGCAAGCTGACGAAAGAAGAAGGCATTTCCGTTATCGTCTCTTCCCATCTGCTCTCCGAAATGGAGCTGATGTGCGACAGAGTAGCTATCATTCAAGGCGGCAAGCTTATGGACATTAGATCCTTGCAAGAAACACGCGATGCTGCCCAGACCAAAATCATTATTGAAGTTGACGATATACCGGCCGCGGAGCAATTGCTTGCTTCCGTCTTCGATACTGCCCGAATGAACGTAATAGGCGATCAGCTCGAGCTGACGGCGGATAAAGAAGCGATTCCTCATATTACGAAGCTTCTCGTCAATGCAGAGATTGAAGTGCTTGGCATTCATGCGGTGCAAAAATCGCTTGAAGATCAATTCCTTGAAATTACCGGGGGTGAGATGATTGTCTAGTTTGTCGAAGCTAATCCGCAATGAAAATATGAAAATTTATAGGCGTCCCCGGACATGGATTATGATCGCTTTCCTCCTGCTAACCGTCGCTTTGCTTAGCGGACTTATGAATTGGGAATCGTACCGGAACCCCAGCACCGACTGGGAACAGGGCTTAATCCAAGTTAACAGCAGCATGCAGCAAGAGCTGCAGAACAACCAAGAGCTAAATGGCGACCAGAAAAAGCAGCTTACAGAACAGATTAAGCTTAATGAATATTATTTGGAGCAGGGCATCAATCCCCGCGAGCTTTCACTTTGGGACTATGTCAATAACTCCTCCTCCCTAATCATTCTGGTCACCATACTAACCGTTATTATTGCAGCCGATATGATCGCCGCCGAGTTTTCCTGGGGAACAATTAAGCTGCTGCTTATCGGTCCCGCATCACGGACGAAAATTATGGTCAGCAAATATATCGCTACGATGGGATTTGCACTGCTGCTGCTCTTGCTTTGCTTTGGATCTGCCTTCGCTGCAGGCGGCATCCTGGAAGGCTTCGACGGACTCAGCCAGCCTCTTCTGTCTGTCAATGCGGATGGTATCGTGCAGGAAAGCTCTATGATTGTTGACGTATTGCAAAAGTACGGCTTTGCCGTCATCTCGCTCATTATGTATGTCACGATGGCCTTTATGATCTCTTCCGCATTCCGCAGCTCCTCCATGGCGATTGCATTCTCGCTATTGTTCATGCTGGTAGGCAATACGGTAACGATGCTGCTAAGCAGCTACAGCTGGGTAAAATATTTGCTCTTCGCCAACATCGACCTGACGCGATATTTGGAAGGCTCCTCGCCCCTCCGGCCGGAGATGACGTTATCCTTCTCTATTCTCATGCTTGCCATCTACTACTTGGCCTTCCAATTCATCGCGTGGCTTCTGTTTACGAAGCGTGATGTGGCTGGTTAATTTATTTGAATTAATAAACGGGCTATCCCTTAAGTCATTAAATGACAAATGGGATAGCCTCTTTTTTGTTTAGGTTAAAAGCCTCCTATGAATTTGAATGTTCTTCCGATCGCAATTGCTCGGGGATTCCATTAAATCAACGAGGCAAGGTTGGAATCCCCTCACAAAAGCGAACGCTGACGCTTCTCCAGAATCATTCAATTGCTCCGTCTGCCATTAACCTGACTATTGAAAGCAAATCTAGAGCTGACCCTACTTAATGTGAAGCCGAGTATTGTTCCTGCTTGGCTGAAGGGTCCAGCTTCTCTTTGCTCATAGCGAAGGACGCAAGCAAAGCAATGACGGACGGGATCAGCGCCCAAGCAAAGGTCTGAACGACGGAGGAGCTAAGCGCATCCGTTATTTGATCCAATACCGATGCCGGAATAAGCTCCCGTGTTTCCGGCGTTAATATTTTACGGGGATCGCTCAGATCGAGTCCTTCCGGCATCCCGGTATGGCCCCCGGTGAATTGGGCATCCAGTTTATTTCTGAACAGATGACTTTGAATCATGCCGTATACGGTAATGCCAAGCGCCATACCAAGCGCCCTCATGAAGTTAAGCGTCGAGCTGGCAGAGCCGCGCTGCCGGATGCTGAAGCCATGAATGGCCGCGCTGCTCAATACGGAGAATGATGCGCCGATCCCGAGGCCGACCAGAATCATAAAGACCGTTACGATGAAATGTGACGAACCGGTCGTTAACGTAGTCAATAGCCCAATGCCTATGACTAGCAGCGTCAAGGTCGGAATCATCATCGTCCGGTATTTCAATTTGGTCATCAGTAGCCCGCCGCCTGCAGCCGTAGCAACAGAGCCGAGCATCATCGGAAGCAGCACAAGAGCCGAATTAGTAGCTGAACCGCCTAGAACGCCTTGAATGAAGATGGGGATATAGATGGACGCAGTAATAAATGCAGCGCCGGCGAACATCGCCATAATGTTGCTCGTCGCATAAAGTCTGTTCTTGAACATGCCGAAGGTAATAATGGGCTCCTCCGCTCGCCGTTCAATAAATACGAACCCGGTAATCAGCACGGCAAAAGCAGCAAGCAAACCTAATATAACCGCGGAATTCCAAGCGTATTGCTTCCCGCCGAGCTCCAGTGCAAACATTAAACAGACGATCGAAGCTACCAGTACAATTGCGCCAAAGTAGTCGATTTTTTGCTTGGAATGGACGATAGACTCCTTGTAAAAAAATGCAATCATAATGAATGCAATCAATCCAAGGGGCAAATTGATGTAGAAAATCCAGGACCAATGAATATAGTCTGTTATATACGCGCCTAGAAGGGGACCGAATAGACTGGATAAGCCAAATACTGCGCCGAACAAGCCGCCCATCTTGCCGCGTTTATGCACAGGAACGACATCGAACATAATTGTAAAGGCAATCGGCATCAGCGCTCCGCCGCCAAGCCCCTGAATCCCGCGATAAATGCTCAATTGAACGATCGATTCCGCTGTTCCGCATAGCGCAGAACCGGCCATAAAAACGATAATGCCGAATATGAAAAATCGTTTGCGCCCGTACATATCCGATAATTTGCCGAAAATCGGCATACCGGCCATCTCAGCCACGATGTAAGCTGAGGTGACCCACATTAATTTATCGAAGCCGCCCAATTCGCCGACGATCGTACCAATTGAAGTGGCTACTATGGTGTTATCCATCGATGCCATAAGGATAGCCAGCAGTAAGCCCCCGATAATTACGCCCATAGGATTCCGATTTGCCATCTTCATTACGTGTATGTCCCCTCCGCCTGTTCAATGTACTCGACTAAGGCTGCATCCGTTGTTTAAATGAAGCTTTCCTTTATCCAATTTATGTATATTCTTAAAATCCATTCTCCCAGCATCGAAACTTTACATGATGAACAGCAAAACGCCCCTGCACGTACCCGGTTTTCGGATACGCACAAGAGCGTTTATTCGAGTCCGTCCATTTGTGCCTCGACGGAACCCGTTAATCTTTATTATTCATAGGGCAGACTACTGGCCAAGAAAGCTTTTAATGAAAAACTGAAGCTGATATTCCATACTAATTGGATCATTGAAGTAGAATGCTTTCGCATCGGCTTCATAGACATGATTATTTTTTACAGCTTCGATGCTTTTGTACGTCTTGGTGTCTTGGAACGTGTTGTCTTCCTCGGCATTTTTACTGAAGATGACATAGTCACCGGCGTATTCGTTCAAAATTTCCGTCGACAAGCCCAAGTAGCCGTCTGTTTTCGTCGCTTCCTTTACCGTCTCCGGCATTTTCAAACCAAACTGCTGATACAAAATTTCCGTGCCGCGGCCAAAGTTGTCCCCGTACACATACAGCTGTTTGTTAAAGGTCTCGATAACCGACACTGTCGCGTCCGCACCAATCTTCGCTTTAATCTCTTCTCCGGCTTTTTTCGAACGGGCAGTGAAATCATCCACCCAAGCCTGCGCTTCTTTCTCTTTGTTCAACAGCTTGCCGATTTCAAGCTGCTGGGTAAAGAAATCGACTTTGCCGTAAGTGTAAATGACAGTTGGCGCGATTTGCTTGAGCTGATCGATATTTTTAATACCGTCCAATCCGATAATCAGATCCGGCTCCAGTTCCATGATTTTCTCCAGGCTTTCGTCCGTTACCGCTTCTACATTTGCCAGCTTATCCTTGAAATTAGGGTTTTCTTTGGACATTTCATCAACGCCTACAAGAGGTACGCCCAGCGCCATAACGTTACCGGTCAAAAACCGGGTAATGACAACGACACGCTGCGGATTAGTCGGAACTTCAACAGGACCTGTCTCCGACTGATAAGTAAAAGTAGCAGCTTCATTAGACGGGGATGCCGCTTCTGTAGGTGCCGGTGAAGATGCAGCATTCGCATCCTTATTTGATTTGTTCGCTTGGTTGGCGCCGCAAGCGCTCAGAATAATAACAAAAACCAGAATAAATGGAACGGCAAGCTTTTTCATACGATGAGTCTCTCCCTTTTCTATTGTCCCTTATTAATTGATGAAAATAATTATCATTTTCATTTCTTACACCAATTATAGGGATACCCTCATCGCTGAACCATGCCTTTTTGTTGGAGAATTGACTTGCACTATTGATTGGCCGTAAATAAGCCGACAGCCCGCTGCAGCTGCAGACGAATGGAAATCGGATTGTAAGGAATCCACTCATCCAGATCTAGCACATGCACGTTCCCCTGCCGTACAGCTGGAAGCTCCTCCCAATGACCGGACTTGAATACCGTTTCAGAATGCTCAATCGAGCCTTTTATATCGGGAAAAATAATGACAAGCATCCGATCTCCCGCGTATTCTCCAAGCTCCGAGAGGTCAACGGGTATGGAATGAAACCGGTCTCCAAGCTTGTCCATCTGCTGCTTAACCTTTGCCGGGGGGTTAAGACCTAGTGATTGATAGATCACATAACCAAAATTGCGGTTTCCATAAATAAATAGCTGCTCCGGCTTAATGACAACGATCGTTATCGTCTCATTCACTGCCTTGCTTTGCTTGACAAGTGAACGAGCCGCCTGTTCCTCCAGCTCGAATTCCGCCAGCCATTGCTCGGCCCGCTCCTGCCGTTGAATAATCTGAGCAATAATGCGTAAATGCTCCTTCCAGCCCATATCCATCCAGGATACTTCCGCAACAGGTGCTATAGCCCGTAAATGCTCCGCATGGAAACCGGATAAATCCAGATGCTCCTGAGCTCCGATTATTAGTTCAATATCAGCTTCGAGCAATAGAGACTTCACCTGTTCAATGGAACTATTGATGTTGATAAAGGTGATCGACTGCGGCGGCTGCAAATCTGATGTATGGACGTATTCGCTGCTGTCGGAAATGATGATAGCCGGCTCCAGCCCAAGCAGCAGCAAATGGCTGGCGTAGGGCGAGAGCAGTACTGCTACACGCTCGAACTTTCTGCGGTTATAGCCTGAAGGCGAAGCTCCAGTCTGCTGCTTGAACCGGCGGCTCAAATAAAATTCATCCTTATAGCCGACTTTCAACGCAATTTCTCTAAGCGTTCCCGATCCGCCAATTAACAGCTCCTTGGCCCGGTGAACACGAAGACGCGACAAATAATCACTTGGCGAGAAGCCGGTCATTTGTTTGAACAGAATCGAATAATGCGAGCTGCTGACGCCCGCGATTTCGGCTAATTGCTCGCGCGTTATTTTCTCGCTGAAATGGTTCTCCAAACAGGCAATGCTCCGTTCCATAGAAGGCTGCTCGCTTCCCGCGTACTTGGCCTCCTGCCCCTGCAACAGCTGCAATATAATCTGATGAAATATAATTTGGTTTTGCACATGGCGGATTTCATTCTCAGGAAGCCGGTGGACATATAGTTCCTCCACATGAGCTGCAATGGCCGGTTCATTGGGCAGAAAATAAACGACGGAATTGGAGGCCGCCTCGCTCTTCTGCATCATGGCTCCCGCATTCAGGGAGCTTGCTCCCTCCCGCGCACGGATGGCCAGCGTGTACGCATGAAGCGGATGCGCGGAACTTGCGGTCAGCTCCGCCTCGCTGTATGCCGGAAGCAAGATAACGCTGCCTTCCGTCACCTCATACACTTGATCGCTTGTCTTCAGGCTGCCTTTGCCGCTGACGATGGCAATCAATACCGATAAGTGCTCATGTATGTGATGTAGCGGACGGCTCGAGGTGCTGTAGACCGAATGAATGCTGTCAGCTGTATATAATGGAAAGTGGGACGCCTCCCATTCCGGGACAATCCTGTTGTTCACAAATAAGCCTCCATAACCATTAAGTGTGAATGTATTTCATTCTTTTGACGTATTCTTGTCTAAAGGCCGTATAAGGGTGCACGGAACGTTTTCCTCTATTATAATGGATAAGCTGGCTCTTTTCAGAACGGGCTGGTGAATATAAATTAGGAGCAGCTCAAGTGCGGACACATCCCATCTACCTTTTACGTATTACTGGACTTTTAGACGGCATTTCATTATTAGTTTTGCTTGGTATCGCTATGCCCTTGAAATATATTTGGGGCATCGAGCAAGCGGTCACCATTGTTGGAAGCATTCACGGAGGCATTTTTAGTCTTTATGCGCTGACGATCTTATATTCAGCTTTACGAGTAAACTGGAACCTGCTTTGGCCAGCGGCAGCGGCTGCCGCAGCCTTCGTCCCTTTCGGCAACTTTCTGCTGGACTGGCAGCTCAAGAAGGCACAGACGAGGTACTCGATAAAGCCGTTCAACTACAGCCTGCTCGTGTACAGCATCGTATTCTTCTCCTTCTTTGATCTGTTCTCGCAGCTGCCGGTTATGAGCACCTTTGCCGCATCCGTCGGCGCAAGCTCGTTTGTAGCAGGCTTTGTTATCGGGCTCTATTCGTTGTCCAATACGATCGGCAATATTTTATCCGGTATTATGACCGACAAAATCGGGCCGTTCAAAATTTTAATGGCCGGCTTGCTGCTATCCAGCGGCGCTCTGCTGCTCTATCAATTTGTAGAGGAGCCATCCTTCCTAATTGTCGTTCGCTTGCTGCACGGCTTTGTCGCCGGCTTAATCGTTCCCGCGGCATTTACTTTCTCTGCGAATACGACCAAAAAGGATGAACAGGGGAAAAAGGTTGCTTTTACCGGTACGTTTGTAGGACTTGCTGCTATTATCGGGCCTGCATTCAGCGGAATTATGGCAAGCAAGACTTCTGTTCCTTTTGTGTTTATTTGCGTAGCCTCACTAGGGCTGGCACTCGCTATTCTGTCGGCTATTTTTCTCAGCAAATATAAAATACCGAAAAAAGAGCAGCAATCTGCTTCCGCTCCATCGTCGGCTTCGTTGTTTAATTCCGGTGTAATCAAAGCTTATAGCGGCGCTTTTTTCTTAATGTTCTCGCAAGGCGTCATCGCTTATTTGCTGCCTTTGCACATTCAGACACTGGGCTATGACTCCAGATTAAGCGGCACGCTGATGAGTACGTTCGGGATTATTGCGGTACTGATCTTCGTCCTTCCAACAAACAGAATATTTGATCGTGTTGCGTCCTCCTGGACCATGGCTATCGGCATCGGCTTAATGGGAATCAGTCAGCTGCTGATTGGCCAATCGACGACGACCTTAACGCTGTACATCGTACTTGGTCTTTACGGAGTCGGCTTCGCCTTCTTGTTCCCGTCAATCAATACGCTGCTCATACAAGCTGTGCCTGCAGAGCTTCGGGGCAAAGCTTACGGTTACTTCTACGCATTCTTCTCGTTGGGCGTCGTTGCGGGCTCTTCCGTATTAGGCTGGTTGTCGCTCGGTATCATCGACGGGTTCAGGTTTACCGGCCTCGTGCTCTTGCTGTTTGCCGTTATTGCTGTTCTTGGCAGACAAAGAAAACAGATGTTGACTAACGAGTAATATTCAACAAAACAAATGAGCCCCAATCCTTAATAAGGATGAGGCTCATTTTTTTATTATCCAGACCCTACTCTACGTCCGGCGCATATAAGCGCGAACCGTGATGGGCGCAAACACGGCAACAATAACTGCTGCACCAATCAGGGAAATGCCTAAATCCCAGCCTGCGGTTCCGTTATTCGTTAATTCCCTTACTGCCGATACGAGATGTGAGATCGGATTAATGTTGACGAACCATTGCAGCCAATTCGGCATCGTGTCGACCGGCACGAAAGCGTTGGACAGGAAGGTGAGCGGGAACAGCACAATCATCGATATGCCTTGAACGCTGGACGCTGTACGGGCGATGACGCCGAAGAAGGCGAAGATCCAGCTGATCGACCAAGAACAGAGAATGACAAGAAGTGCAGCAAGCGCTACATAACCAAGTCCGCCTTCAGGACGGTAGCCCATAATGTACCCCATGCCAAAGGTCAGCACCGTGGCAATCGTATACCGGATCGTATCTGCGAGCAGCGCACCCGCAAGCGGAGCAATTCGTGCAATCGGAAGCGACTTGAACCGGTCGAATACCCCTTTATCCATATCCTCGCGCAGTTGAACACCTGTCACAATGGAGGTTGTAATGACCGTCTGTACAAGAATACCGGGAATGATGACCGGCAGATAGCTCAATACATCCCCAGAGATAGCCCCGCCAAAAATATAAGTGAACATGAGGGTGAAAATAATCGGCTGGAGCGTAACATCGAACAACTGCTCCGGTGTACGCCGAATTTTCAGTACACCTCGATAAGCCATCGTTAAAGAATTACGCACCGCCTGGCCAAAGCTCGTATGGTTTTTCAATTTGCGGTCCGCTGCAGCATTTACTTGTGTACTGTTCATACTGTGGCTTCCTCCTTCTCGCGGGATGCCGGAGCATCTGTGGCACCATGGCCTGTAATGGATAAAAATACCTCATCAAGAGTTGGTTTCTGAACGCTCATCTCCGCCAGGGAAATTCCAGCCGTCCGCAAGGCGATAAGCAGATCTGTTACAAGATCGGCATCAGCCATCGGTGCTGTAATTTTACCCGCTTCGGGAGATACGACAGATTGAATTTGAAGAACTTGCTCCACGATCTGGCGGGCTTTCTCAATATGCAGCGGATGCTGGACGCTCAGATGAAGCGATGAAGTGCCAACTGACGATTTCAACTCGTCTACCGTCCCTTCGGCTACGACTATCCCCCGGTCGATAACGGCAATCCGGTCAGCTAACTGATCGGCTTCCTCCAAGTATTGCGTGGTAAGCAGAACCGTTGACCCTGTTTTTACCAGCCGGCGTATCGTATCCCACATCTGAGAGCGTGTACGCGGGTCAAGGCCTGTCGTTGGTTCATCCAGGAAAATGAGCGGAGGCTGCGCAATAAGACTTGCAGCCAAGTCCAACCGTCGCCGCATGCCGCCGGAGAAATTGCGGAGCGGCCGCTTCGCCGCCTCGGACAATCCAAATTCCTCGAGCAGATCAGCAGCCTTGCGCTTTGCTTCTGCCCGCCCCAGCCCCAGCAGCCGCGAGAAAATAATCAAATTTTCAGTTGCGCTGAGCGACTCATCGACCGAAGCATACTGCCCAGTCACGCCAATCAGTTGGCGGACGATCTGTGACTCCTTTTCCACGTCATGCCCGAAAATACGCGCCTTACCGGCATCCGGTCTGAGTAGGGTTGCCAGCATGCGGATGGTCGTCGTCTTCCCGGCGCCATTTGGCCCCAGTACGCCGTAGATCGAGCCCGCCCGCACGTTCAAGTTAACGCCATCGACCGCCCGATTGTCGCCAAACATTTTAACAAGACCATGCGCCTCAACGGCCCAATCTCCGTTGTTCGGCTCCAGTCTTTTCGTCTGAATTTGCCCCATTGCAATTCCTCCAATATTTCTGAATTTAATGCCATCCTAACTCCGCTTTTTAAACTGAATTTAAACGATCCGGAAAGTGAGCGTATTCATTCAGAATAAATAAAAGCCCCAATATGTAACGAAACAAAGAGAGAGAATATCCATAGTGTGTAATGGATACTCTCTCTTTGTTATGTTATTTATTTAAGTTGACTTAGCAGTCAATAGTATTACCCATACCTACCGTAACGATAAATCTATACTTACTTGTACAGCATTTAACAAAGCCTCAGATTTAAGTTCTTTTCCAAGATAAATTCCTTTATCAGTCAAATGTTGATAACTGCCACCATGTTCTCTTTTTGTAGGATATACGATGTACCCTTCATCCTTGGACCAATACATAACGATTAATTTCTTACCTCTCGTTGCAGCAGCCCAATTCTTGCCGCCTAGCTTACTCGGTATAGCGTTATCTTTTGTAGGAAATTCAGGAGGTTGTTTTGCAAAACAATTGTTTAAGGTTCTTATTACTGCTTGAAATAACTCCTCTTTTAAAAAAGGCAAAGGAATACTTTCAACAATATCAATCAACACAACTCCTAGTTTCTCATGCCATCCATTTGGTACAAGAAAGGCTTCGGTTCCCTTTTCATCATAATATAGATAAATATGCTTAAATAGGAGGCCACTATCCATTTGTTGCCTCCTTCTAAGAAATCGGTTTACATAATCTACGATGGCTCGCAGAAAATCAACTCCCACAATTAAAACGTCATACGAATTATTTTAACACATATTGGAACTAACTGTCTGATGGCTTAAATCAACACCAAGTGTAAACAGAACCAAGTTAAAAACAATCCATAATTTGAACTAATTGTTGTTTCTTAATAGAAAAAGACGTGCCAAATAGCACGTCAAATCCTCTGTCATAAGTTCCCCAAGGCTCATTAATAGCTGTCGTTTCACTTCTATATTGTGCAAATTACAGCAGCTCCAAAGCTTTCAATAACGCATGCTCGCTTGACCGGGCGCCTTCTTTCGAATAATGCGCATCCGGGAACATCGGCGATAAATGATGATACCCTGGGTATACATGCAGCTCTACTAAGACACCGTCGTAGGTCAACTGCTTCGTAAAGAGCAGAGCTTCATCAATGAATAAATCAACTGTACCTATATTAATATAGGTCGGCGGCAAGCCGGCTAATGATTTTGCACGGGCAGGCACGTAATACTCGCTTTCCTCTTCTTGACCAGGCTCATGGCCTAATACCGATTTCCAGCCAAAATAGTTGCTTCGGTTGTTCCAAATATACTCGCCTGCATAGGGATGATCCGGCGCCACACTCGTACGGTCATCCAGCATTGGCCTTATGAGCCGCAAATGATGAATCTGAAATTCCTTCTGATCCCGAATATATAAGGCTACGCCCGCTGCTAATCCGGCCCCGGCACTGGTTCCAGCAAGAGCAACCTTCTCCTTATCGATTCCTATTTCCTCTGCGTGTTCGATGCACCATTTCAGACCTGAATAGCAATCCTGCAGCTGGCTTGGCTGGGCATGCTCCGGCGCCAGGCGATAACCCACCGATACACAACAGAAACCATGCTTTACCGCAAGCGAGGCATTATTGGTACGCTCGCCCGCCGGACTTCCCATAACCATCCCGCCGCCATGAATAGAATAGTAGAGCGGCAGCTTATCATACTTGGACTGCTTAGGCTTAATAATCTCTATTTGAATTGCCAGACCGCCAAAATAGCTGGCTACAGTCTTTATTTCAAGGGTAACTGGGAACTTCTCCGTTATATCGATTTGCTGTGCCATCATCTTCGACTGATTTTCGCGTGATTCAATTAGCTTGGAATAGGTAAGATCGGTTGTTGGTATTAAATCAACTGCACTCACAATTTCCGGATCAATCAGATGTCTGCTTCTGCTTTGTTGCTCATTCATCGTTATCGTTGCCTCACTCTCTTGTTGAATCCAACCTCATTATTTGCCTGTTTCCATTTGTTTTATTCCGGGGATGCCCTATGCCCCAGCTCGCCTATCGTCACATTTCTATTGTAAGGAGCGTGATAACTCTTCGAAATGATAAAGATGACTTAGAATCAATATTGACATAATAAAACACTGATGAAAAGCTCTCACCAGTGTGTTTCCTTACTTTTTATGGGAATAAACGATTCTTTTGATCGTGTCGGTGGAAAGAAAATAATCGGCTGCCAATTGCTCAATGCTCTTGTTATTCATAAAGGCCATCCGAATGGCGTTATTCCGCTGATCCAGCATCCGTCTTCCGCCGCTCAGGCTGCCCCAATGTTTATATTCCGTCTGCTGCTTAGGAATGTAAAGCGTCTCCCCTTGCACGTATTTCTGGATTTCGATAATCAGTTCTTCCGGTAAAACCTTTGATGCATTCGTATATTTCATGGGTTGCCCGCTCCTTATTTTGATAGTGAAAAATAAGGTGCAAAGCCAAACTATTAGGAAAGCTCATTCGTTCAGCGCTATAGTAAAACGTTTCGCCCCATGCAAAGTATAGCTTTTCTAATAATAGGCTTTGCATGAGTGGAAGCAGTACCAGATAATCTTAAGAGATTGTCCATCAGTAAGCACCCCCTTTTTGATGATCAAATTATAGCATAATTCCCGCAAAAAAATGAAAACGGCATCGATATAACAAAAAGAACAACTGACCGGGATCAGCTGTTCTTTTTATGGGCTGTGCGTTACTTATCATTGAGCTGAATACCGTGCAAAGTCGCTTCCAGACCCCATCTAAACCGTTCCTTGAGATCGGTTTGTTCGGAGAACATTTGGTCATTCAGACTGCTAATGAAAGGAAAACGGCCCGGGTCCGCATTTTTAAACGTTTCTTTGATATCGGACGGCTGCATCGTCCCATTCTTCCTCCAGGTATTCTTCTCGAATGCTATGGAAGTCACATACAGCAGCAGCAGATCTACTCCCCAAGCTGCAGATTTCGGACTGGCTCCGCCCTCATGCAGGGCAGTAAGAATGTATTCGATCAGCTCCATATATTTGTCACCCCGAGGAATCGTGGAAAATGAAATTTCCGCAAGACCCGGCTTCTCGATCAATAGAAGGAAGTACGAGCTCAATGCTTCGAATAATCGCTCCTTCCAGGAGCCTTCTCCGGAAGCAGGCAGTACCAGTTCACCTAACCCGAAATCCAATACATAGGAGTTTAGCTCTTCCAAATTATTAACGTATACATACAACGAAGATGGCCCTGTATCTAAAGCTTTGGCCACTTTGCGCATACTCATGCCCGCCAAGCCTTGCTCCTTCAGTAATTCATAGGCGGTTCTAACGATAAGCTCACGGCTAAGAGGATCTTTGGCCGGACGGTCCCGGCGACTCACGATAACCCGATTTGTATTGTTCATATTCTCTTTATAATATAGCGCAGTGAGAAATTCAACATCTTTATTGCTGAGCAAATTGCTCATGAATCGAATTCATTAGCTCAGCAAGATTGGCAGCGGCATCCTCTGAGAAAGTGAGCTGCAGGTTATCATTCGATTCCCGGGCCTTCTCTGCCGAAAACTGATACATAATCTCCTCATACTCCGCAATCGCTTTGCCAAAATCATCTGTATTCCGGGAAAGAGCAAGCGCTAGTTCCAAAGCGTCAAACATCGCCATATTCACACCTTCACCTGCAAAAGGGGACATAACATGAGCCGCATCTCCGATCAGCGTAACGCCAGGCTTGCGATCCCACTTGAAGCCGATTGGAAGCATGTAAATACGTCTTGGCAGGATGGCATCTTCAGCGTAACGAATGTAGTCTTTGAGCTGCTCATCCCAGTCATGGAAAATCTCCAGCAGCTGCGCCTTGGCTTCTTGGGGCTGATCGAATGGAATACCGCTTGTCTCCAGCCAATTTCTTTCCGCCTTAAAGCTGGCATATACTTTAATTCGTCCATCTCCATTGAGCTGGCCGAGAATGCCTTTGTTATCATCCAGAGCAAACATCTTGCCGCGTTTGTTGAAGGCCGCCAATTCGGGATGATTCTCAGCCGCGTTCAATATGTTAAGCTCAAGCATTGTAAGACCTGAATACTCGACATCGATATCCGTCAACAATGGACGAACCCGGGAGAATGCGCCGTCTGCACCAATCAAGAGATGAACCGTCTCAACCTCGCCATTTTCAAAATGAAGCTCAGTCATGCCATTTTCCAGCGAAATTGCTTTATGGAGCTTATACCCGTATTTGATCGTTCCGGGATTAATGGCTTGCAGCAGCAGATCGCATAGAACACCCCGGTCAATTTCTGGACGCCCGCCTGTTTGCTCTGCTTCCAGCTGTTCCGGTTCCGGTTCTTCATCAATATAGATCTTCCCGGTTTTATCCACAATGCGGAAATCTTCTTCCTCATAACGGGCTAGAGCTTGGAACTCCTCGTACAACCCAGCTTCTTTAAGCGCTTTTTGGCCGGATTCCTCATGAATATCCAGGGTGCCGCCTCTTGCATGACTTTGATCCTGCTGTTCCCGTTCGTAGATAACAGCTGGTATGCCGTAGCGCTGCAAAAGCAAAGCTAATGTCAATCCGCCCGGGCCAGCTCCGATAATCGCAATCCGTTTTTGTTCTTGAGTACCTGTTGTCATAGAAATGCATCTCCTTCAGTAATGTGGTTTGTTATTTTGAACACCGTTCTTAAAGAACGATGTTCGTTAATGGTAAAAATAAATAACATACTTCTTCTTATTGTTAGGAAAGCTTCTTGGATGAAGGCTGTGATTTTTTCAGAAATAGACTAAGCACCAAAGCAATGATTCCAAAGGATACCGTGATCCAGAACGTGTGACCAAATGATTGTCCCAATTGATCAGCAGTATGATTTTCAGGCAAATTCCGAATTTGATGTGACAGGTACGCGGCTGTAATCGTTACACCAAATGAAGACATGATCTGCTGCGCTGAAGTCGTAATCGGTGTCACCCGGTTTACAAGCTCTATCGGAGCGGATTTCAGCACATGCGTATTAAGCTGCATCATCGTTAAACCTTGGCCAAGCCCGACAAAGGCGAAGCTGCACATGATATAAAATGCGCCGGTACTGGCTGTAATATGCGTTAATGCGAACAGTGCTCCTGTTAAAGATAAAATACCGATGAGTGCAACCGGGCGAACCCCATATCGGTCAAAAAGCTTGCCGCCTACATTAATCCCGATCGTAGACAGGATCGCTTGAGGAATAACGTATAGCCCGGCTTCCAGAGGCGAGAGTCCTTTCGCCTGCTGTAAATAGAGTACAAACAGCAGTATGCTTCCAAACAAAGCAATTTGGTTCATCCAAGCTAAAATGATGCCATGTGTAAAGGTCCGGGAGCGGAATACCCTGAGCTCAAGAAGCGGATGCTCCTGATTGAGCTCATTCCAGATGAACAGCAGCAAAGCAACGATGCCTAGTACCAAAGATCCCAGTGTCCATTCGTTCAGCCAGCCCTTCTCACCGGCTTGGTGAACAGTGAAAACTAATGAGGCAAAAGCGATTGGTGCCAACAATGCACCTGGAACATCAAGCTTCATTTCCTTGCCAGGCTTGGAGGCTGGCAGGAAGCGCCACGCCATTGCAAAGGCGATAATGCCGACGGGAAGGTTAATGAGAAATATCCAGTGCCAATTAATAAATTCAATCAGCCAGCCCGACAGGATCGGCCCAAGAATTGGCGCCAGCAGCATTGGAATTCCAAGAATCCCCATCACGGAACCGCGTTTGTCTGGAGGCGATGCCTTGAACACCATCGCAATTCCGATAGGCGCGACCATTCCTCCGCCTAGAGCCTGTAAAATTCGAAAAGCAATCAGCTGTTCCGGCGTCTGTGACAGCGCACAAAGCATCGATGCGATAACGAACAATACAATGCTTATGAGAAACATGCGCTTCGCTGAGAACCGTTCCGAAAACCACCCTGCGAGCGGAATGACTGCGGACAGCGCCAATGTGTAAGCCGTAATTACCCATTGAATCGTAGCGAGATTTGAGTGAAAGATGCTGACCAATTTGGGAACGGCCACATTCATAATGGTGCTGTCTAAAATAATTAAGAACATGCCCGCTGCCACAGCAAGCAGAATCGGCAAAATCTTTTTCATCGAAAACACGGATGGAGCGCTCTGAGCTTGTGTACTCAAACCAAACGACCTCATTTCTTTTTCATAATCGAGATGAACTTGCTTTAACGAGAAGCTAAGCTTCGTTTAGTTGACGAAAGTAGTTCGCCACTCAGATGTATGCTTGCGCGTCGAACGAACCTAAGTCGCTGCTGCCCCGCTGTATTTATACCTCGAACGAACCAATTCGCTGCTGGCCGCTTGTACACTGGCCTCGAACGAACCAGCTTCGCTTTATTACGAACCTTTCTTCGCTAATCCAGCCTTTACAGCGGGTGCCTGCGACTGGAGCGAAGCTATTTTCGCTCTTCGCGAACCTTGGTTCTCCATTAGCGAAAATAACTTCGCTGTTTTGTTTCATCATCTATAAAAGCCATCGCCGAACGAAGTTAGCTTCGTTATTTAGCGAAGCTGGTTCGCTGTCTCCTATGCGGATTATCGCCCTCCTTCAAGCTCATCGCTAACGTCGACCTCTTATTTATACCATAACGAACACTGTTCGTAAAGAACTATGTTCGTTAAAATGTTGTAACGATAACCAGGAATAGAAAAAGCCCTGCTCTCTCAGTAACAAATGAGGAGAACAAGGCTTGCTTTTCATCGATGATGAACATTAGTTCATCACCAGCTGGTGTTCGTCTGGATGAAATCAACAACATCGGCTGTCACTCGCGTAGCGATGTTATAGCTTGAATTATATGAGTCGGAATGAATGCCAACGATATAGGTATAATCGGTATTGAGGCTTATAGGGCCGCCGCTGCTTCCAGAGGAGGTATCTGTATTGTGGGGAAACCTTCTTGCCATTGCCGTGCCGACCGTTCCGGAATCATACCACAATGTTCCATACTTCTTGTCTGCGGGATAACCATAATTGTAAACGGATTTACCGGTTAAATTAGCATCGCTTTTAGCGCTTGTGCCAAAATACCCGGTACCTAAACTTGCCGGAACTCTAATCATGCCATAATCATATTCCCAATTCGCATTGTTGACCCAAGCATTAACGGACAGTACGTCGGACGTAGTTGCGGTTTTATTGGAGGAGCGTGTTCCTCCGGGTATGACCTTAATAGAAGTTGCCCAGCCGTGCTTCTGGCTGTAAACGACATGCCCTGCTGTCAGAATAGCTGTATTGCTCACAAAAGCGCCGCTTGCCGTTCCTTTTGCCCCGCTTGCGTAAGTAATTTCTAGAAATACAACAGCACGATAAGGATAGGCATTGACGTTCGTGATCTGGCTTCGATTATCGGTTCCAATGACTAGATTGGGAGTGAATATGTTAGATCCCTCTTCGACAGCATCCGAACTGGAAGGCGTTGAAGGTTCGGTGCCAAATATGTTTACAGAACGGACCGGCTTTCGATCCGTAACGATTGTTACGCCGGTGGATGAATTCCGGGCTATTACAGCGTCAGGGCCTGCATGCTTCAGCTTTTCTTGCACTTCAACACCGAGGGCTGCTTTGGGGTCAAATTTAGGATTCACATTGGAAGTATCGGTTATAGCCGCCTCGCCTGCAGCAATTTCTGAAGATACTGACGTATGAACGGATTTGATTGAGGCCGTCACTGCCCCTGCGATTATTATTGATAACGCCAGCAAAATGGCGGATCCCCTGAGCCAATGATTGACTGCCATTACTAACTTCCCTCCGTATGTACAACATATTAAATGAACTCCTGCTTCTAGATGACGCAATAGCCGCAGCTTATGTTGCAATTCAGCCTAATAATCCAAATGAAAGAGGGTGCCTCTTAAGCCTATGGCTCTGGAGACACCCTCTGATTCATTCAAGCATTAATTCTGCAATGCTCTTAGTATAATGGCCACCGCTTCAGCACGAGTCGTGTTGCCTTGAGGCTTCACTGTACCGTCTGTATAGCCGCTGACAATTCCCTTCTCGGCAGCTGCCGCAAGCGCTGCTCTAGCCCATTGCGATACTTTGGAGCTGTCCTTGAAAGTAATGCTCTTCTCTGCTGCTGCAATACCTGCTGCGCGTACGACGATTGCCGCAACCTGCTCGCGGGTAATCCACTCGTCCGGGCCGAACGTATTGTCACTATAACCATTCACGATGCCAAGCGACGCAGCCGTCGCGATAGCGTCTTTTGCCCAATGCGTTTTGGTATCGGTGAACCCTTTGCCTGCCGAGCCCTGCAAATTAAAGGCTTTCGTAATAATGGTAACGAATTCCGCTCTTGTAATTTTGTTATTCGGCTTGAACGTATCGTTCGGATAGCCTGTAATTGCACCGAGCGCTACTAATTCATTAATGCCTGACTCCGCCCAGTGCCCTTTCGTATCGGTAAATGTCACGGTTGGCTGAGGTTTCGACTCTTGCTTATCCGACATCAGTATTGCGAATTTGGTGAAATGGGTTACCGTTCCGGACACTTTTCCGTTCACTTGATCCACTTGAATATTATCCAATGAGATCCATTGTTTCGTGTCTTCGTTAAACCAGTACAAGCCCAAATCCGATTTCGATAAATTGATTTTCGACTTGTCATAATTAAGTGTAATCGTAACCGGCTTAGCAAAGCTGCCTGCTTTGTTTTTGATAATCTCGTAAACTTCGCCCAGCAATTTCAGCTTGCCGTCAGCAAACAGGCTGGAGGTGTTGCTCACCTTCGTTACTGTAATCTCGAAGCCAGCGTCAAGGGCGCCAGCCGGAACTTGAATGCCCGCTCCATTCACGGACAAGTAACCGCCCGCCGAAGGAATATTCCCGGAAGTGGCCGGGGTGGACGACGGCGTTGGTGTTGCCGATGGCGTTGGTGTTGCGGACGGTGTCGGTGTTGCCGACGGCGTTGGTGTTGCTGACGGTGTCGGTGTTGCTGACGGTGTCGGTGTTGCCGACGAAGCTTTGTTCACCGTCACCATATAGGTTTTTGTAGAACCATTGCGCGCTGTAACGATAAACGGAATTTCATTTTGCCCTTCGGACAATTGGAAGGACTGGCTGGTGCCGCTAGTGTAGGGGCTGCCTTTCGCCGTAACAGCCGCTTTAGCATCGCTTGCCTTCGCTGTAACGGCGATAGCATTAACTGTTGAATCAACCGACACATTGTAGCTGGATACAGCCGGATTGAAGGACGGATTCAGCGTACCTGTATCTACAGACAGTGAATCAAGTGTCGATACGTCGACCAGCTTCCCTGCCTGCATATCACTCTTAACAAGTGCAAAGTCGGCCACAATCTGATGCGAATAGTCTTCCGCCGCATTAATAATAAAGTTCTCAAGCTCGCTCCACACCGGAACGATGTCGGTTACAAAGCGGTCTTCAAACTTGTAATTAAGCTCATCGGACACCTTGTTCAAGCGGGAACCCGCATAAGCGTATGCCTTAGCGGCATCAATCAAATATTGCTCCAGCTCCGCTTTGTTTTTGAAAGGCTTATCGGTGTAATCTCCCTTGAAAGGCGACACTTCCCGGACCAGGAATGAGGCATTCAACGCTTCCAATGCGCCCAGGTACGAATCCACATCGATCGACGTTTTCAGATATGCATCCTTCGATATGCTGGCATCCCGCGTCTGCGCCTTCACGTCAAGCAGGATATCATCGGTATTGGCGCCGCTTGGGCCTTCAATTAATACGTTGAACCGCATAACGCCGATACTGCCAATGCCTTGATGGATACGGCGCACAATATCTTTAATTGTAAAATATTGATTGAATTGTTCATCGCTCAGATTCGGAAACTGGCCTCTGACCTGCGCTTTATAAGCTTCCCAGCCCGCTGTCAGTGCGGAAATTTCCGTTTCTGTCGCAAGCTCAAACTTATCGGAATTGCCAGCGATATTCAATTTTCCGTTGAGCGCCCGTTTGCCCAGCAATTTTTGCAGCGCTTCGGCGTAAGACACTTTGGATACACCGTCCATCATGCTCTTCGTATAAGTCGTCACGTTGTTTTTCGTCAGCTTGGTTGCTTTCTTGCTGTTGTCGTTATGAATCTCGATCAGCGTATCTTTATACGTCTCGAGGAACGTTTGGGATACCTCCCGGAAATCAGAGTCCTGCAAGTTCACGATGCCAGAGCTGTCCTTATCGTATTTCACAACATAAATGCTCGTTACAAAACGAATCAGATCATCATAGAAGCTGCCAATTCCGGCGGAGTCCACATCATTCAGACTGAACACCATCTCGCCGGTGCTGTCGTTGAAAGACCCTACGTTTTGAATATGGGCATCGCCTTGTGTATACACCTGAATGTCCTTATCCTTCCACCCGTCAATTAAAGATTCCGGAGACGGGATAAGTTTGCTGGCTTGGTCCGCTTTAAATAAAGTGTTAGTACCGCGCAGAAACGTATATTCATTTGCTCCCATTGCACTGCTGCTGTATTTGTACTCTTTCGTAACGGCATCATTAAAGAATGTATTGTCCCCAATAATGCTTTGCACTACGGCTTGCTTCCGTGCTTCATCCGTAAGAAGCGGCTGGCTGTAACGAAGCAGGCTGATTCCAATCGGGTCAGAAGTCAGGAAGCCGTTTTCCTGTACAGCGCCCGGATTCAAAATGATCGTAAGCGGTACCGTCTTCATGACAGCAGAGTCGGCCGTGCCTGAGATGGAGATCGTAATGGAATTGCCGCTGCTATCCCCCTCTGCCGAGATGCTCCAGTTGCCTGCCGGCAATCCCGATACGAGATAGTCATCCGCATCCAGCTCACCGTTCACAGCCGTTCCAGCTGTTACATTCAGCTTAATGACAGCGTTCAAAGCCTTAGCACCGCTCATGCGGATTGCCGGCGAGGACGCATCCGGAGCAGCAGCAATGATATTAGACGGTGTGTATTTAACCAAGCTTAACGTATTCGTCTTCTGGTAAACACCGACCGGTCCTGACGGCGCGTTGACTTGATCCCAGGCCCCCGGATTAATATCGACCGTCAGGTTAGTGTCGGTATCCACGTTCTGCGAGCTTTGCCCCGCTACCGTAATCTCAATATCCGATCCGTTAGCACTAGCTGTCGCAGTCAGGCCTGCTGGCAGACCATTTACCGTAAAATCGCCTGCTGCCCATCCCCCTTGCTTCACAAGGCCATTGAATGCAGTCAAGTAGAGATTGTTATTCGCGGGATCTACAGTAGAGCCTGTGTTCATTCGAATGCTTTGGCTCTCTCCCAAAACGACGTATGCAGCAGAATTGGCGGAATTATGAGGAACCCCTGTGTTTACTTTCTCAAAATCCTTGCCATTATTCTTCGTATCCCAGTTGTGCCCGCGATTCGGGAACGCTAATGCCGTTGTGTTCTTGGCAGGGTCGAGCGGGTCGAATACGAGCCGCTGCATCGTATTCGACTTGCCGGCTTGCTTGGCCGGGCTGCCCCAATAAGCATCCACTACAGGGTCGTAACCGACAAAGTCAATGATGTTGTCTTTCAATGCATCATTCGCAGGGTTATTCACGGTTAGAGGCTGAGTCGTATTGAGCAGCGCCAGCTTGCCGCTGTTATTGCCCAGTTTGAAGGAACCCGCCGCATCAGACACAGGCAGACTTCTCTGAACGATACCGTTGCTTCCCAAGGCTACCAAGTAATAGCCGTAAGCCGGAATGCTGTCTGTAGGCGTACCAAGAGCCGCAACTTTCCAAGTGTTTTGCCCGTTATCCGCAAACTGAATCGACCAGCCGTTTAACGATACCGGAGCTGCTGTCGGATTGAATAATTCTACGAAGTCATTGTCGTAAAGGTCGGCAGTATCATTGAGCTTCCCGCCGTAAAACTGGCTGATGACTACATTTTTGGCTAAATTGTCGGTATTAGCCGGTATTGCTGCAGCAGCATAACCTGTTCCTGCAAACTGCCATAGTACTTGAACGAACATCGCTATCGCAAGAACTGCCGCGACCCAGCGCTGATTAATCTTTTTCAAATGGATAAACCCCTCTCCAATCTAAACATTCAAGTCATTCTAGCAATGAAATGTCATAGGAAGGTTAAGAGCAAGTCATGCTAACATTAAAATTGATCCTATTAACCTGCTATTCATAGAATGGTTATCTGCAATGAGTTATTTCAGCACTGGCAGCATTCAAGCATTTACATAGTAGCCAAATAAGCGGTTTTCGTTGATGATACTAATCAAATCTTCACTTTAATCTAGATAATCAAATTTAAATTAACTTTATACGGTTAAATTTAAAGACATGTCGGAATATTACCGAAAATACAAAGGAGGACACCCAGCTATGGATCCTATTGATAAACAAATTCTGTTTCATCTTCAAAATCAAGCGAGAATGTCGATGACAGAGCTCGGCAAATGTGTAAATCTATCGCAGCCTGCTGTAACCGAACGAGTAAAGCGAATGGAAGAGAAGGGCATTATCGAGCAGTACCGTACAATCATTTCGAATGAAAAAACAGGAAAGCATACCACTGCATTTATGCTTTTCCGGACAAGCGACTGCCACGCCTTTCTTGATTTTGTCCAAACCTCTCCCCATGTCATCGAGTGTCACCGCATCAGCGGCGAGCACAACTATTTAATGAAAGTCATTACAGAATCTAATCGCTCTCTTGAAGAGTTCGGCAATAGCTGCGATAAATACGGAACATATTCCATTCTGATTGCGATGTCTTCGCCTGTGGAATATAAAAATCCGATCTTCTCTCTCGATGAATAAACTCAATTACTCTCAATTAGTCTGCTTAGTAGTAAAGCCATATTTTTTGGACTGATACGTAATGAGCCAAGCGGCCAGGATGAGAATGAGCAGCACCCATGGAAATGAACGAACATTCATTACTCCGAGTAATAATGCGCCGGTCAGGCCGCCCGCTCCAATAGCCAGATTCCATGATGTAACCAGCATCGATTGCGCGATATCTGCGCTATCGCCGGCGGCTTCTGCTATGGCCGTCTGCAGCAAAGTTCCCGCTCCGCCAAATGTCAATCCCCATACGGCAACCGCTAAATAAATGAACAACGGCTGATTGCTGCCTATACCAAACAACAGGGAGGCCAAGGCGAAGCCGGCAAGGCTGATCAAGACCAATGAACGCTGCTGCCGGTCGATATACATGCCAACAATCCAAATGCCGGCGATCGATGTAACGCCGAATATAAGCAGAATCAGGTCGACTCGCCCGGCGAGTCCAACCCCAGCAAGATAAGGGGCGATGTAGGTATACAAAATATTATGAGCAAGCACCCAGATCAGAACGACAGCGAGTACGGGCCGAACTCCTTTTATAAGGAAAACTTTAGGAAGCGGCAGCCTTTTCTCCGCTAACTGTCCTGCAAAGTCCGGCATTTTCCAAATGATCCAAGCTACCAGCAGCAAGGTGAGCAGCGACATTACACCAAACGCAGCACGCCAGCCCGTCATCGTTCCAAGCAGTGTTCCTGCCGGAACGCCAAGCGCCATGGCAACCGGAGCACCAACCATCGCAACAGCCATCGCCCGGCCTTTAAGCACATCCGGCACCATCCGCCGCGCATAGCCCGCTGCCATTCCCCACAGTACGCCGCCGCACACGCCCGCAAAAAAACGGGCAATCAGCATCATCGTGATCGTAGATGATAATGCCGTTGCACTATTAAATAGAAAGAAGCCCATCATAATCGTTAGCAGAAGCGGTTTTCTCCGCCAGCCTCGTGTTGCTGTAGTTAGAGGGATCGCAGCCGCCACGGAACCAATCGCATACAAGGTAACCAGCTGCCCAGCCATCCCCTCCGAGACAGCCAAGCCTTCACTTATCTGCGGCAATAGGCCAGCAGGAATCGTTTCGGTGAAAATACAGATGAAGGCGGCCATAGCTAAAGCAAGTAATGCTGCCCAGGGAAGGCGGCCAGTGTCCGCATTAGCAGCGGCCGTCCCCGAAATTCCAGTACTATTTGATATATTCATTTGAAGCAGCTCCTATACATGAGTAGTGGATCGGTGCACCCGGCATCCAAGAAAGCCTTCGCTTTGCTTGAGTCTAAGTGTACAAAATGGAGTTGCCATTTTACAGTTGGTAATAAAGGCAAATGAGAATAAAAACTTATAATTTTACTTATTAATAGGTCTTTCTCCATTGATTTATAAGCAGCATAAAAGCGAAACGGCCGCCCCCGGTTAATATCCGGGAGCGGCCGCAGCTTTTCATAAAGATTGGATTATTTGTCTGCCTCCAATACATTCAAAATCATCGTAATCGCTTCAGCTCTAGTTGCCTTAGCATTGGGAGCAAACGTGTTGTCTTCTTTGCCTTTAACAATATCCGCTGCCTTTATCGCATAGACCGCGCTTTTCGCCCAAGCTGGTATGTCACTATCATCTGCGAAGCCCGTTGTCTCCACGTCAGCAAGCTTCACTCCGCTTGCCCGGGCAATCATCACTGCAAGCTCCGCGCGAGTTACGCTCGCCGAAGGGCGGAAGCTCCCGTCATTATAGCCAGTTATGATGCCGGCTTGCAGCGCTTTCGCGATCGCCTCTTGCGACCAGGCGCCAATCTGGCTGCCATCGGCGAAGCTCAGCTCTCCGCCGCTTCCATCAAGCTTCAGTCCGTTCATTAGCATCACAACGAACTCTGCACGGGTCACGACTGCATTAGGCTTGAATGTGCCGTCCGTGTACCCCTTAACGATGCCAAGCTTCACAGCCTCCTCAATGTTGGCTTGCGCCCAGTGGCCGCTCACATCGGTAAACTTTGCAGCTTCGGCACCTGTATCGCCCGGCTTATTGCTGCCGTTGTTATTGCCATTGCTATTGTTATTACCTGTTCCACCGTTGTTCCCGCCAGTTTGGCCGCCATTGTTGCCGCCGGTGCCGCCACCATTGTTGCCACCGTTGTTGCCGCCATTATTGCCGCCGTTGTTACCACCGTTTTCGCCGCCGTTGTTACCACCGTTTTCACCGCCGTTGTTGCCGCCGTTTTCACCGCCGGTGCCTCCGCCTTCATTAGGATCGGCTGCCTTTAACGTGTAGACGTTGAAATCATATACGCTAGCGCCGTTACCGTTGGAATCCGTTACACTCAACCGGACATAGCGGGCCGATACGGCCGCTGTCTTGCGGTCTTCATTTACTTGCTGCGTAGTTGCTGTGCTCGTCTTATCCGCATAAGTAGTCCAACTGAATCCGTCTGTCGAATATTCAATCTTGTATTTGTAGCCCGTATTCAGCTCAAATCTCGTGTTGACACCGGTAATATCATAAGCGCTGCCGAGATCAACTTTCAGCCATTGCGGCACGGTTAAGCCTTCCTGCTGCGCCCATCTGGTCGCAGGATCACCATCAACCGCGTAAAAAGGACTTTTACTTTGCGAGGAAGCACTAACCGCTTTGCTTAACGCAATATCGATTTCTGTACCGCCAGCCTCTGTTACGGTTACCTCGAGATTACGATTGTCGCCGGCACTGAATTCGAATGCCAGCGTGCTTTTCCCCTCACCTAGAGTAGACAGGTAGGAGCGAAGAATCGTCACTTCATTGCCTGAAACCGTATAGTCCACGTTTGGCTTCAGATAGAGCATCCGATTTTTAATGCCTGACAGCGTATTGCCTTGAAGATCCAATCCAACCGTAATGTCCGACTGCTTGCTTGGCGTCTTATTGAATGCAGCAGCCGTTTTATCAATCGTTGAATTCGGCGTCACCGGCGTACCGAATACGCTAAATTCAAAGATACTTGGTCCCAGGCTGTAAAACGCCTTGATACGCATATATCTTGCCGTTACGGGACTTGCCGAATTATCATGATACGTTTGCTGCGTCGTCGTGCTTGCCGTACGATCGGCATAGGTGCTCCAGCTTTGCCCGTCGAGGGAAGACTCGATTTTGTATTTATATCCGCTGGTCAATTCGAACATTGTCGTAACGGATTTAATATTGTATACGCCCTGCAGGTCAACCATGAGCCAGCCTTCCGTATTCCAGATCCCTTCCTGCTGCGCCCATCTTGTGTTACTGTTCCCGTCTACTGCAAGGGCAGGATCAAAGCTTTGCGAAGAAGCTGTCACCGGCTTGTTCAACGCCACATTGACGGAGCCGTCATCATCAATCACGTTGACCTTCAACTCGGGATCTGCACCCGCTGCAAAATCGAAAGTTAGCCTGTTTTCCCCAGCCGGCAGTGTTTGGAGATAGGATTTATAGATTAATACCTGATCCCAGAACAGCGTGTAGTCTTGATCCGGCACCAAATCTGCTGTACCATTTTTAATTCCGTTCAGCGTTCCGCCGTTCATGACCATCTTGACCTGAATATCACTTTGTCTTAACGGATTTTTATCGAAGGTGACTTCATCCTTCAGAATTAAAGAGTTGGCTTCCGGCGGCGTGCCGCCTGCTCCCGGATATACGCTGAATTCATAGATGCTGCCGCCCCAATCATGGGTCATCGTAATTCGCATATAGCGTGCCATGACGGCGTTCACGTCATTATTCGTCTGCTGAGTTGTCGCAGCAGCCATCTTATCGGCATACAGCGACCAGTTCTCCCCGTCCTCCGAATATTCGATTTTATACTTATAGCCCGAGTTCAGCTCAAACATCGTGCTCGTAGATGCAACGGAATAGACATCTCCCAAATCTACGGTCAGCCATTGCGGATCGGTTCTGCCCTCTTCCTGCGCCCATCTCGTTCCCGTATCGCCGTCAACGGCAAATGCAGGATCTTTGCTTTGCGATAAAGCCGTTACCGGTTTTTTCAAAGCCAGATTGACAGGCTCTGTCGGCAGCGGCAGAGAAGCTTTACCCGGCCCTGCAGCAGCGATAATGTCCTGCGCTTCTTGCGGCCAATTATTGCCGGACACGCTAATGTTTCCATAAGCCGTGCTGGAAGGATTGACGCCGCCGAAGTCCACGTTGTAATAGTTGTAGCGAATAATATTGTCATGCGCCGAGCCGGAGAAGCCATGCTCCGTATTATCGATCACATTGCGCTCCACCATCCTGTAGCTCGTCTCACCATCCAAGTAGACGCCCATGATATGATTCCAGGCCGCATACGGGCCTTGCCGCATATTTTTAATATAGTTGTGGTAGATATTCGATTTGCCGTCCATCCGGCCCAGTGTGTAGATACCCCCGCCGTCCTGAACCAGTCTTACCCCATCATGAATATAGTTGTTATGCACCTGATTATTCGTCATGCCATGGTAGGTATCCGCCCAGTTCCATCCGATACTAATGCCTGAGTATGGCAGATTGCTGATCTCGTTATGCGCAATCGTCATGTTCTGGGGCAGCATAGCTCCAATTCCGACCATATCGCCATAATCAAGACCTACATGATCGATCGTATTATGGGTAATGGTATCATATTGGCTTTGACCGTCAGGCAGTGTATACGTCGGGTCTTGTCCTTCGTTGTCATCCCATAGATCTCCGACAATGCCCATCGCGATCCCGCCCCCGGCATTATCACTAAGATGGTTCCAAGTAATCAGGGTGTGATCCGTACCCTCGTACCCCATAATGCCCCAGCTTCCCGCATAGCGGAATGCATTGTTCTGGATCGTAATATGGCTCGTATACTTCAGCTCCAGCATCGCCCGGGAGGCTGTGTAACGCGCAGTGTTTCGAATCTCGCTGTTATTGCCCCCGGTCACCGACTGATAGCGGAAGCCGGCCTGCACATCTACATAACCGTAGTTTGAAGGCGCCAGCCAATTACTGTGCATAAATTGAATGCCCGAGAAGGTAATGTTATGCACTTTGTCGCCCGCGCTGCCCTCCAGCTTCACGACAGTCTCCAGCTTAGGCGCGATGATTCGAGTCGTATTCATCGTCTCATTACTTCTAGGCTTGTAATAAACCGTCTCTTCAGCCGTATCGAGGTACCATTCTCCTTCTGCATCCAGCAAGGATAAAGCATTTTCAAAAAAGTATGGCGAATTTCCTTGACCATGATGATTATAAGAGAAACCGCTTTCAGGAAACTTGAAATCAACCTGACCGGTCGTTGTATTCATGCTGTCGATGCGGCCGCGTACTTGGCTCCAGCTTTGCAGAATAACCATTTCTGCGGAGGTGCCGTTTAACTGTTCTCCCCAAGCGCGCTCATCATCACCAATCACATACGGATATTCCCCGTTTTTCGCTCTGTAATAAGGGCCTTTGACAACATCATCAGTCAGATTGGGCTGACGGGCCCGTACACCCCGGTCCTCGCCGGTATACAGCTGCCGGAAATTCCAGTCTACGCCTGTCTTCTTATAAATGTTCTGATTGCTGTCATACAGCTCCCAGCCTGTGCTAATGTCCACTCCGCCGCTAATGACAGGCGTTGCACCGTCGTCCGCCGTATAAATGACATTGTATCCGTTATTGCCGGAATCCAGGCTGTCAAAGGTCAGCGTGTCATTCAAGAAGTACTCGCCGTCTTGCAAATAAACATAAATATCATCCGTCATCGCCTGGTTGACTGCCCGTACTGCCTGCTTTGCTTTTTCAATCGTTCGAAACGGCGCTTCAGCCGTCCCGCTGTTCGTATCGTCGCCAAGCGGCGATACGTAAAAGCTTTGTGGTGCTGCGGCATGAGCGCGCGGAGCTGCACCTGATAGCGATAAGCTTGTAAATACCAGGATTAGAGATAATAGCAATGCCAGCTTACTTTTCATCGAATTATGCCTCCTATGCTTCTTATCGTTTTGTGATTCCAATTCTTGCAGCGTCACAGCCAGCGCAGGCAGGATCACCCCCTCTCCCGCACCGGCCATCCCCGCTGCTAACTTCAGCATTCCGCCCCCTTTCCAGAGAGTATGAAACCTGTTATCCCTTTATCGAGCCTTCCGTTAGTCCTGCAATGAATTGACGCTGCATGAACAGATAGAGCAGGAAGATCGGTGCAGAGGCCAGTACCACCAATGCAAACACATCCTCCCAGTTCGTGCTGTACTGCCCGACAGCCTGGAAGATACCAGTCGTCACCGTATAGCTCTTGGTTGAGCCCAAGATGATGACCGGATTGATAAAGTCATTCCAAATCCACAGACATAGGAAAATGACTGCCGAGGCTGTTGCCGGACGCAGCAGCGGGAATAATATTTTCCAGAAAATCGTGAACTGGCTCGCGCCGTCAATCTTCGCAGATTCGTCTAGCTCCCGTGACAGTGTGCGGATAAATCCAACGAATATAAAGACGGTAAACGGCACATAGAATCCGATGTTGTAAAGAATCAACCCTTGCGGCGTGAACATTAGTCCGAGCTTCGCCAGCACCTTCACTAGCGGAATTAGAATAACTTGCGGCGGGATCATGAGCCCCGACAGAAGCAGCAGATAGCATACCGACAGGAAACGGTTGCTCACGCGGGCAAATACGAATGACATCATCGAGCAGAGCACAATTAGCAGCACCACCGACACCGATGTAATCAATATAGACGTGCCGTACGCTTTGAAAATATTAAACGAAGGCGTGACTGCCGATCGGATAAAATTGTCTACCGTCAGCCGGACTAGCGGCAGTGAGAAAGGATTGTCCAGTATATCCGCCTTCGTCTTGAATGCGTTGACCGCTGCAATATAGAACGGGACGAGCAGCAATAGCGACAACGGCATGAGGAATAGGTGTCTGAGATAGTTTGTGAGATTTCTCCTCATAGCAGCTTCTCCTCCCTTCTCCGCAAGTAGACTGTCAAGCATACCGACAGCAGGCTTACAATGATGAGCATGTATACCGCCAGACTTGCTGAGTAGCTCAGCCGATTCGCGCCAAAGCCTACCTTGACCACTTGATAGGCGATCGTCTCCGTCGCACCAGCCGGACCGCCGTAAGTAAGTACGGCAACACGGTCGTACTCCCGCATGGAGCCTGTGAACATAAAGATAATGCTCATTGTAAAAGCAGGCGCCAGCATCGGAAACGTAATATGTCTGAACTGCTGCCAGCGGTTGGCCCCGTCGATTCGAACCGCCTCATAGAGGCTTCCCGGAATCGATTGCAGACCTGCAAGATAAATAACAATGATAAAGCCGGTAGACTGCCAGATCGCAAGGAATGTAATCGTTAATACCGCGAGATTCGGATTGCCGAAAAACTCGATCCGCTCCGCGCCAAGCTGCTCCAGCAAATTGTTAAGCAAGCCGTTATAGCTTAATATGCTTTTCCAAATAAAGCCGACCGACACCGTGCTGAGCAGCAGCGGGAAGAAGAAGACGGAACGGTAGAAATTCGTCATCCGGCCTTTTTTATTCAACAGAACCGCAAAAGCGATACCTAGTACATTCACGAAGAAAGTAGAGACGACCGCAATAAATAGAGTAACCAGCAATGCACGCCTAAAGCCTTTATCCTGAAAAGCTTCCGTGTAATTACTCAGCCCGGCAAATTGATAGGAGGGGCTGATGCCGTCCCAATTGTAGAACGAATAATAGACCAACAGAATAATAGGGATCAGAAGAAATGCGAAATAAATAAGAATGCCTGGTGAGAACATTAATGCATAAGACCATCGATCCTTGTTAAGCAAATCGTACCACCGCCTTAATGATGCCATTGGGAAAGGGGCGAAGCGCTTTGCCCGCCCCTTCTGCAAGCAGCTTTATTTGTTATGTTTATCCCAATATTCGTCGAGTGACTGCATACCCTTCTCGACATCCATGTCGCCGAGCATCATGTTTTGCGCCACCTTGTTGTATTGATCCTGAATGCCTGCAACAGGCACTCTGCCAACCTTATTGTTCATGTGACCAACCATCGGAGGGTTGTTGAGCAGCAGCTCGTAAATTTCCGTCTGCAGCGGAGACATCTCCCATTTGAGCGGCTCCTTCAAGTTGGAGAACAAGGCATCGGCTTGCAGATAGCCTTTATGCGCTTCCGGATCAAGCATCATGAACTTGGCGAATTTCAGCGCAGCTTCCGGGTTCTTGCTGTTCTTGGCAACCGCGTAGCCGCCTGCATTTTCCCCGCCTAGCAAATATTGCGTACCATCCTTGGTTGGTGTTGCGAATACGCCTACTTCAAAGTCCTTCTGAGCAACGGCTTCAGCTGCGCTGAACCACGAGCCCATCGGATACATCGCGCCTTTGCCCTTCAGAAACTCCTGCTCAACAGCCGTGTAATCGATGCTCAAAGCGCCTTTATTGAAATAACCCTTTTCAATCAGATTGCTGTAATAGGCTGCTGCTTCCTTCCAGTTCGCATCGGTGAATTTCACTTTGTTGTCGAAGCGGTCGGCGTACCAGGTTTTATTATCTTTATAGATCGTTGGCGACGTCATAACCGAGAAAGTGAATCCGGCTGTCCAATCACCTGCCGTCAGCAGCGGTGTAATGTTCTTCGCTTTCAACTTCTCAGCAGCTGCTTCCAGCTCAGCCCAAGACTTCGGCGTGGACGTAATGCCCGCTTCCGCAAACAGCTTCTTATTGTAGAAAATAAGCGATTGCGGCTGTCTAATTGCCGAAATATTGTACAGCTTGCCGTCAATCATCTCTGCCTCGTAGTTGTTAATCTTCTTAATGTCGTCATCGATTGGAATTTCCAGCAGCGCATCCGCATCTACGAACATTTGGATCGTAGCGTTCTGAACGACGTCCGGGAAGTCACCGGATGCAAGCAGCGTTTTGAGATAGCTGTCCGGGTTTCCTTCATTCGCCGGAGGCTGAATGCGTTTCACTTTAATGCCCGGGTTAGCGCTTTCAAACTTCTTAATCAAATTATCGTAATACTCGACTGTCAGGTTTGGCGTAATCCAGGATTGAAACACGATCTCTACATCTTTAGCCGCCGGTTCTGGATCCGTTCCCTTCTCTCCAGTGCTGCTATTATTGGTTTTGCCGCCGCAAGCCGCCAATACCGCAGCCAGCATAATCACCATACATAATGCGAACCACTTTTTCATTTCGACCACCTCTTCGTCTCGTTTAGTATTCTCGAATCTATTATAGGAAGATGTCGTTACATGCCGCCACAGCATAAATTCCACTTTCACTAGAGCAATTAAACTTCTTTTTGCGGAAGAAGCCCGGCAATGATGAATAGTTTTTAACAGGTTCTTCCAAACCTGCGCTGTCCATTTGCCGATGCTAGAGTAAAAACCATATTTTAACTGGAGAAACTGTATCTGAACGCCTCCGAGCAGTTGACAGCGCTTTATTTTTGCTCCTAAAATGACGTAAGATCAACAGCGAAGGAGTCGGCTTCATGTGGATAAAAAAGCTGTACCGTGAATGGGTCGGCAGATTTATATTTCGCAAGTTGAATATCGGTATTGGCGCTGCACTGCTCGTCATTTTTTTGCTGCTGGGCCTCGTCGTCTACAACAACTTCTACTCTATACTGGAAAAGAAAGAGTTGGAGCTATTAACCTTTCGCACAGAGAAGCTGAAAATTTTAATGACCGATATGATGGAACGGTTCAAATACGATTCGATGAGCCTCTATCAGAACGGCAATATGCAGACGAGCGTGTACGAGCTGTTCCTGCCCGAAAATATTCCGGACGTGACGGAAGACAGGAAAGCGCTTTCGGAACAAAATTACATTAAAAACGTAATGACGCATATGCTCTCCCGCAATCCTTATATTTCATCCGTGATGATGTACCGTGTGCAGGATAAACGATTGTTTATGGAGTCACAGCAGCAAAAGTACCGGACTCATCTTTCGTTTCCGTATGAACCGTTTTTCGAAGCCTTTCCGAAGCTTTACCGGCATCCTTATTTCGGAAGCTCGGATCAGCTGCTGGCGCCTGAAGACCCTATGTTATATATCGTCAATCCGATCTATAATCCAACAAGCATTCACCCCGACCGGGTGTACGGCTATTATCTCGTTACATTAAATACACGCACGATTGCGAACGAGTTCGATACTCAAAGCCTGGACTATCGCCTCATTATTAAGCAGAAGGATAATGTGCTGCTGGACAGCAGGCCGGAGGAGCCGTCCGCTTGGGATCATTCCAATGATCTCATCTCCCGGCTCTCTATTGATAAGTACGAACTCGATATTATCGGTATCAGCTATAAATCCAATCTGCAGAGTAAACTTTCAGACATCGCTTTCCGCATTTTTATGATACTGGGGTTAAGCTGGCTTGTCTGCATCGTCATCATTCATGTCATTCAGAGGTTTATTGTCGGGCGTTTCAATCTGATGAGCAAGCATTTCAAAAAGGTGCAGCGCAATCCCTTCGCCCCGTTAATGCCTGTGAGCGGCGAAGATGAAATTAGCGATTTGATGCTTCGCTTCAACCGGATGGCGCAAGAGCTGCAAAATCATATCAGCCAGGTGTATATAGCTGAAATTCGTAAGCGAAACGCCGAATTTATCGCTTTGAAGACGCAGATTCATCCTCATTTTCTATACAATACATTGGAATCGCTGCGTATGCAGGCCGTAATTAGCGACCAGCCGTTTCTGGCAGAGAAGCTCTATCATCTGGGGCGGCTCTACCGCTGGATGCTGCAGCCTACCGATGATCTCATATCGGTGCAGGAGGAGCTTGCGCATACCAACTACTACTTGGAGCTGCTGATGTTAGGAAAGTCCAACGTCATCGAGCTTCAAGTAACGGCAGAGCTTAATCTGGAAAACTGCTTTATGCTCAAATTCACCCTGCAGCCGGTTATTGAAAATGCAATCCAGCACGGCCAGTTGGAGCAGTACGAGGAGCCTGTCATTCATGTGGCAATAAAGAGAGAGTCTGAGCTGCTCATTATCGAAATTCATAACAACGGCAAGCCGATGACAGCCGAGGAATACGACCGCTTGCAGCAGCTGCTGCAGACGGAAAACACATTCCCGGAGCAGCATTTGGGGCTGAAAAACATTCATGAGCGCATCAAGCATTTTTACGGCAATGAGTATGGCTTGTCACTTCCCGCTAAGCAATCGGGCGATCAGCCGTTTCGATTATTTATGATTTTCCCCTATAAACGTTAGCCAACTTACATAAGGAGGCAGGATTCCGATGACCCGGCTATTAATTGTTGATGACGATCAATATATTCGAGAAGGCTTAAAGCGATTAATTAATTGGGAAGAGCTGAATGTGACACATTTATCGGAGGCGGAGGGCGCTTATGAAGCGCTGGAGCTCATGGAGGCGAATCGCTCCCATATTGTGCTGACCGACATTCGTATGCCGAAGGGCGACGGTCTGCATCTAATCGAGCAGATTAGGCTGCGCAACTGGAAAACCTCAATTGTCGTGCTGAGCGGTTACAATGAATACGCCTATGTGCGGCAGGCGATGAAATATCAGGTCGAGGATTACCTGCTGAAGCCTATCGATGCCTCAGAGCTTACTCAAATTATCGCCTCCTGCACCGAACGGTTTCAGGGGCAATATATCGAAGAGCAAATGCAGCGTGAATCATTCCTGTTGCTGAAAAATAACATTTTGCTGCGCTGGGCGCAAAATCGGATTCAATATGACCAGCTCCGGGATAAGCTGAAATTTCTGCAATTGCCTCTTCTAATGAATGAGCGGTACCAAATTTGTATCATCGATTGGCATGACCGGCAAGAGAGCGAGCTGACGCAAAGCGAGGAGCAGTACCGCTCCTTCGCTATTCTGAATAGTGTCGAGGAAGCGCTTCAGGAAAGCGGCCGCGGCATCGCTTTTCTCAATGAGCATAGGCAAATCATTGTCTTGTTCACCGACGAGAGTCAGCAGGATGCCGATTGCTTCAGTGCCGGCAATAACAGCTGGATGGCCGATCTCTCCGAACGGTATCGCGCAATCTTGAAGACGCCTTGGAGCAATTATTTCGGGAAGGTGACCTGCCTGCCAAATAAGCTTCATGAATCGTATGAGGAAGCACTGGCGCAATGCAGCAGCCAACCAGTTGGGGATAATCATGGAGAGATAAGCGTGATCTCTCAGAATCCCATTACGAGACAGGTCGAACGGTATGTACAGGAACACTACAGCGAGGAGCTCTCGCTTCAGCTGCTGTCTATCCAGTTCAACGTGAACAACGTTTATTTGGGCCGGTTGTTTAAGAAGGAAACGGGACAGTTTTTCAACGATTATATTAACCGCGTCAGGCTGGATCATGCGAAGAAGATGCTGGCTGTTACACCTCTAAAAGCGTCGGAAATCGCAACGGCGGTCGGCTTCCTCGACCCCAACTATTTTTTCCGAAAATTCAAGCAGGTGCATGGGATCTCGCCGTCTGACTATCGGCTGGCTATTAGTGGAGCTGAATCGTAGATGCGGGATGGCTGCTGTGCGCGGGGTCGCTGCGCGTTTTGGCTCATGCTGCTATTCTTGATTCCATAGTCTCATCGCTATCACGATGATTATGGATAGAATCTGCAAAAACCAGCTAATACTTGTCAAGTCATTCGTATTGGTCATTAGCACTTTTGCTGGTATACTCTTTTTAAGCATGACAAATAACCTTCATTGGCGTGAAGGTTATGGGTAAATATGGGTACTTAGGTTCGATAGGGCTGGCACTTACTGAGGATGGCATAGATGTGATGGAGAAGCTTGTTGGCGCAAGCGATCACAACCACCTTGTAGGGCTTGCCCTCTTCTCTTTTCTTTTTGTAGTACTCCTGAATTCTCGAATTCGCACTTTTTCGAATGGCGCACTGCACCGCTAAATACAAAGCACGACGCAGCCTCTTAGACCCACGCTTTGTAATCCGTAAACTCGTTGCCGTAAATTTACCTGAGCTGAATATGGCAGGATCTAGACCTGCGAAAGCAACAAGCTTCTTCGGATCATTAAACTGTCGTACGTCCCCGATCTCAGCGACGATTACTGCGGCTAGTTTGTCTCCAATGCCTGGTATGCTTTTCACCAACGCTACCTCAGGTAGACGTAATGCTATTTCGGTCATTTGCTCCTCTAGTTCACTTAGTTGCTCAGAAAACGATAGCAGCAAAGCGACCATACCCTGGAGAATAACAGTCTGGGATCGACTTTTCGGCTGCTCGTTCCAGTGAATGAGAGCTTCCTCGAGTCGTTCCACTTTCTCTTTTACCCACCGCTTGGAATGTGATCTTCCTGCGTTCAATTTAATTACTTCGCCATGCCCTCCAACACAACCTTCCAAACAATGAGCCAGCACCTTTAAAGAGGTGACAGAGTATAGATTGCTAAAGATCTTTTCATAGGCTGGAAATACTTGATCCAACAACGATCTCATATTTAATTTCGCTTGCACGAACAAACCCGTTATAAATTCATGGTGCCGGGTCATATGCTGAAGCTCCGTATAGGTCTCATTCCATCTGCGATGCGGCATTACATCGCCTCGGTAGTACATCTCCGCTAAATGCCAGGCATCCGCAGCATCCGTCTTTACCTTACGTAAATGTGTCCCTTTTGCTCGTTTCGCTTGCAACGGATTAACGATGAAGTATGTCCATCCACTGCGCTCTAGATAATCAGTAAGACCACGATGATAATGTCCGGTTGCTTCAAGTACGACGATGGGGTCGCTTGCTGTCTCTGCCTTTAATTGAGCCAGAAGTTCGTTTAAACGATCAAATCCATCTTCTTTGTGCGAGATGCTCTCCAATTTCCCGTACGGCACATTCCGTGTCAAAAAGGCTTGAATCACGCTACTTCCTTTTGCAACGTCCACACCTACTACTCGCTCCATAACAACCTCCTACAATAATTTGCCGGCAATCCTACGATGGCTCCAAACCCATAGCTTCGCTTGTGATACGAGGTCAAATGCCCCAACCAGCCCAAACATGGTCATTGGAGGTAGTAGGAGAACAGTTTTTGCAACGGGTTCGTTGACCCTAGTCAGCCTGCGTTCTCCCGGCTACCGCCATCATAAAACAGCCATAAAAATAGGCCAACCAGAAATCTCTGGTTGACCTAATAATACGAAAATCAGCCTGAGCTCAAAACGCTCCACTCACCCCAGTCAACTAGGCTATAGGGCTGCAACGAATCAAAATGTAAAAGTGCAGTTTGTTTGCCGCTTTATCGTCGATTTTGAGCTTCAAAATGCAAATGTGCAGTTTGATTGGCCTAAAAAGCCCCTATAACGTGAAATCGAGCGATTTCAACTGCACTTTTGCATTTTGAAGGCGATTTTGGGCCGTTTAGGCCTGATCAACCTGCACTTTTACATTTTGTTTAGTGAGCGAGGCTAGCCCAGGTATCGTATGAGAGTCAGGTCTAGGGTAACGCAAGAATAAGGTTGGATTATGGAGTTCTTTAAGCGATTGGATGAGCACCGGCATACGATTCAACGATTCCTCAGGCGTTCTGCCCGCCTATTTGCCGATAATATCAGCCCTTCCAAACCCGAACACTTTAGGAGTAGAAATGTCCTGTCCGTTGCCCTACTGTGATGTCTTTCCCCCCAGTTCGAACCTAAGGCAGCATCATTGTATAAAAAATAACCGCTCCCCGGCGGAATGCCGGGAAGCGGTTCTAATCTTAAGCCTTCAACTCCAGCATAACAGGCACATGCGGCTCCAGCTTGAGCTCGATCGCGCCGTCCTTCACGGTATAATCGTAAAGGAGTTCTTTGCCGTTTTTCGTAAGGCGGTATACTGAGTAATCGGCTGCCAGCCAGCTCTCCGGCAGCGGCCATGTCCGGGTGACGCCATGTCTGCTGTACGCATAGATCCGGTTATCCATCGGAATGAAGCGGTCGTGATTGTCCGCGATGACCAGCGGTCCCCATGTGACGGCAAGCTGCTCATTCTTTTTATCGATCTGCACGGTAACGCCATCTCCGAACCGCATTATTACGCTGTTCTCCTCTTCCCGCATCTCCACCATTTCTCTTTCCAAGTAGAAGCGGTACAGCATGGAACCAAGATAAATAATATCGACAACCTGATTCCAGTTATCATGGAAGGCCGTCGATTGCACCATCTCGCCTTCAAGGCGGGTAGGCTCGCCCCGGTACAAAATATCGGCATCGATGGAGGCGCCTTTGCCCCATGCCACTGCGTTCAGATCGACGCTGCCGCCGCCGACAATTTTCCCATGATACAATTGCGAAGGAGAAAAGTGCCAATATGCGCTGAAAACTCCGCTGTCTTCGATCGGCATGCCGTTCTGGCCCTCGGTCGACACGTCGATCCCTCTCTCGTTGAAATAGGCAATAATCGGCTTCATGCCGCAAATGAGTTCTTCCAACGGTCCGATATAACCCTCTTCATCCCAGCTATCATTCGTATTTCTGAACGCATCCAGATGCACCGTCTTCTCCACGGGCACAAGCTCCAGAAATTGCTTCAGCCGGTCAAATGCATGACCGCTCTCCACATCCTTCGTATGAGAAATATGGTACACCCGATGCTCCAAATCCAGCCATACGCGCGCCGCTCCATCCGGATCACGGCTCAGATTAGCCGGATTCCAATCCGGTGAATCCTCATAAGCATCATCAACGTTAATATGATAGCTGATCGTACAATTATATTGCTCTTTAGCGGTTTGAATAAGCTCCAGCAGCTCCTCGCGGGCTCTGTCCGGATTGACGGCCAGCTTAGGGTTAATAACATTGAGCGAAGGATACCCCGTATCATGCCCGTCGAATTGCCAGCCGACCAAGTAGACGATTTGCGGGACGCCTCCGGTAATATGATGAATTTGGCGGATGATGTCCAGCGTTTCCTGGAACGTCGTAAGTACGCCGCGTTTTCTTTCCGCACAAAACACTTTATACCAGATTGCTTCTTTATAGATAGGATTAGCATCCGGGAACTTCCGATTCAGCCATAGCTGATAATCGCATTCATCCGCCTTGCCGTCGCCGTTGCTGTCCGTCAGAAAAACGACGCTCATCTCCAGCGGCTCCATCACCCCATTGCGGACCCGATATTGGTACGTATTGGGCCCAACAGCATAAGCATCCGCCCGGCCCTTATACTTGCCGCTGCCTGAAGCCTCGCTCAGAAGCGGAATAACGGGATAATTAGTATGAACGAAGCAGCAAAGCTCATCATTGAACAAGCAAGTATGCATCGTTGGTACGACAGCTAGATCCGGAACCGAATCACTAATAAGCTCCTTGATCTGTCTGCGGTCGTACAATCCCCGGCCTCCGGTCGGAATCAATCGCCAGCTCTTGGCATGAATCTCCGTTCGGGCATAGGAATAACTGCTATCGTCGCAGGCAAGCAGAGGCTGATTCATCCAATCGATCGTCTGCAGCCACCGGGAACGGTCCTCCGCCACTTTTAACGTGACCCGTACCTCATTCTGCTCCAGCTGATAGTTCACAGAAATCTCCAGATCAAACTCTCTCAATCTCATCTGATAAGAAACCGCTGCGCTGCGCGGATCATGTTCAGCAGCAATCTCCCATTGCTCCCATGCAACCGTATTTCCGTTCAATGCCCATTTGCCGTCAGGGCCGCTGCCGTTCATCGTTTCCCCTGTCTTTTTATGCAAATATTGCTTTACCCCCGGCCAGTCATACAGCTCTACTCTTAGATCCTCATTCTCCAAAATATACATGCGATATCCTCCTTCTAACAGCAAAGGAGAGGGCAGCGCCCAACTCTCCGCCCTCTCCTTTACTATTTCTGTACTATTAGTTCGCAAGCTTTGCTTTATTGTCCGCGTATTGCTTCGTGTATTCGCTCTCCAGCTTTGCAATGCCGATGCTATCCGCGACACTCATCATATCGCTGTAGATGGAATCAAACTCCGTCTCCGATTTCGCGAATACAAGCTTAGTCAAATAATCAGCCCGAAGCGTATTGATTTTTGCTTCAATAACGCCCACTTCACTTGTGCTGTCGATCGTGAAGTTGAATTCAGGGAAAAACTTCATTTTCGGAGACATCAGCTTATCATAAGCTAATTTGTCCGGGTCCTGCGGATTCCAGAAAACGGTATTCGATACGGCCCAGTTCGCTACCAGCATAATGGGCTCGCCCATTCCCGCTTGCTTCCATGAACCGCTCCAATCCTTGCTGAGCTCATCGTTGAAGCCGGTCGTAAAGCTTGGTTTGCCTTGCGGGAAATAGTTATTCGGAACCGATTGGTCATAATAGAAATGAGGTCCGCTTTCCAGACTTTTAAAATCATCCTTGCCTGCCCCTTCTACACCGAAGAAAAAGTCAGCCTGGCCTTCTTTTGATGCCGCATATTCCAGCAGTTTAATCGTACGCTCCGGGTTTTTGTTGCTTTTCGGAATAACGAGCGCCATCCAGCCCTTCGGAATCGTCGGATACATATAGGTCGAGAATGGCGACAGCATTTCAAAGCTTGTGTTCGGATTGTCCTTTGGCGCCGCATTGTTTTTGGCAGCCGAGTTTTGAGCCGATACGATAACCGAGCCCGCCGCAACCTTCTGCGCAGTAACCTCGCCAGTGTTAACGAAGGATTCTTTTGTAAGCAAGCCTTTGCTCGCCATCGCATTCGCGAATTTAATCATTTCCTTGTACTGCGGGTTATGAAGCTTATGCTGAACTTTGTCACCGTTTACATAATAGTCTTCAATTCCGAATTGCGGCAAAAACCAGCCCAAGTCTTTCGAATGCTGTCCTTTATCGCCTAAATACGGAATTTTGTCGGGATGATTTTTGGCCATTTGCTGGAGCGCGTCCAGAAATTTCTCCGGAGTCGAAGTGTCAGGCCGGCCGATTTCATCATAGTAATCCTTCCGGACTACGAATTGCGGCAGCCATACCGGCGCCAGTCCGCCATTGGCCTTCGCTTCCTCTAAATATTTTTTCGTCTGATAGCCGGAAATGAGCTTGTAGGTTTTGCCGTCTTTCTCTTTAAAGTTGGTCAGCAATTCCTCGCCGTATTGCTCGTCCAGTATTTTACGAAGATTAGGTGCATATTTGTCGATCAGCTCATCCATCGAATACAAATAATCGCCATCGATTAGTTGATTGAGCATTTTATTTTCTTTATCAACCACCAGCAAATCCGGCAAGCTGTTGCTTGCGATCATCAATGAAATATCTTTGCCGTCGCCGTCATCCTGAACCGGCTTCTTCACGTTAAAGCTGATGCCCGTCTTGGCTGTAATCCGTTTCGCACCCGCTCCAGTCCAGTCGCTGTACCAAGAGCGGTCGGAATAAAGATCGAGCGTAATCGCGCCTTCGCTGTTTTCCCCATTCGTCCCGGGCGATGTGCTAGGACTAGTGTTATCGTTGTTTTTGTTTGCACATCCCGCCAGCATGGCAACCAGCAGACTAGCGATTAATAACGCCGGAATTGATTTTTTCATAAAAAACTACCTCCCCTATGTTTTTATATCCAAAAGGTCCGTAAACGATAGACCTTATGATACCCTATTTAAGCTTTGATAGCCCCAACCATCATGCCCTGAACGAAATACTTTTGAATGAATGGGTAGACGATTGTGATTGGCAATACCGTGACGATTAACGTCGCGTACTTAATAGCAAGCAAGGTCGACAGCGGATCGGTCCGCATATTCGGCGGCAGGTTCTGCATGTTGTCGATAATAGCCGTATCGGATAACATTCGGACGATAATCGTCGGCAGCGTCCATAGCTGCTGGTTGGATACAAAGTAGGCAGAGCTGAACCAGTCATTCCAGTGATTGACCGCTACGAACAAAGCGACGGTAGCAAGAACCGGCTTCGACAATGGCAAAATGATTCGTGTGAAAATATAAAAGTCACCCGCACCGTCCACCTTCGCCGACTCTTCCAGCTCTTTCGGCATTTGCCGGAAGAAGGCCATGAACAACAAAGCGTTAAAAATATTGAACAAGGACGGAATAATATACACCCAGAAGGAATTGAGCAGATGCACCTTTTGCAGCAGCAAGTAATTCGGAATCAATCCGCCGCTCACATACATCGTAACTAGACCCACTAAAGAATAGGCTTTTCTGTACAGCAGTCGGTCCTTGGACAGCGCGTATGCTCCCATTGCAGTGAACAATACGCCCGTAACCGTACCGATAAGCGTGCGGGCAACTGTTACGAGAAAGGAATTCAATAGCTGATCATCCAGAAAAATGACACTGTAGTTAGACAAGGTGAACTGCCGCGGGAACAGGTACAGCTGGCCGCTGGCCGCATCCACCGGGTCATTCAATGAGTAAATGAGCAAATAATAAAGCGGGTAAAAGGTTGCTGCAAAAGCGATTAAACCAACGATTATTACGGTAACGTTCACGATCTTGTCTTCTCGCGTCAGCTTTATAGGTGAACGCATCGCAGTCACTCCCATCAGTTAATTTAAAACAAGCGGTTGCCGGATACTTTGCCGGAGAACCAATTCGCGAACAATACGAGCAGCAGCGACATTACAGCTTGGAACAGGCTGACTGCGGTTGCATAGGAATAGCGGGTAAGCTCAAGTCCCATTTGCAAGGAATAATACTCAATGACGTAGGATGATTCTTTGTTGAATGAATTACCAAGCAGAATAGAATGATCCAAGTTGCCGGTAAACAAAGTGCCGATTTTCAAAATAAACAATATCGCGAACAAAGGAATGAGGTTAGGCAGCGTAATGTGAATGATTCGTTTGATTCGCCCAGCCCCGTCCATCATCGCAGCCTCATACAGATCGGGATTAATTCCCGCAACGGCAGCCAGGAAGATGATCGCTCCCCATCCGGTCTCCTTCCAGATGCTCACCAGCAAGGACAAGGGCCGGAACAGATCCGGGTCTGTCCAGAATTCGATCGGATGATGAATCAATTGCAATGTCAGCAGCGACTGATTGACCACTCCTTGGGAGTCGAGCAAAATAATCCACATGGAAGCGACCATCGCGAACGAAATAAAATGCGGCAAGTAGCTTGTCGTTTGCAGTATTTTTCTAAACCGTACAAATGGAATTTCATTGATCAGCAGGGCAAACAGCAACGGCGCAGGAAATACGACCAGCAAATAAAACAAGCTTAGAATGACCGTGTTCTTCATCGCCATATAGAAAGTGGGGTCCGAGAACATTTCCTTAAAATGACTCAGCCCGACAAACTCGCTTCCCGTAAATCCGGAAATGATTTTGAAATCCTGAAAAGCGATAATGTTACCCGCCAGCGGAATATAGGCGAATATGAGCAGAAAGAGCATGCAGGGCAAAATCATCATTTGCAACGTTAGTTGTGATTTGAATATTTTCCATGTTCGATTGCTCTTTGGTTTCAATGATGCATCCAGTTCCTTCATTGCATTCCCCTCCTGTAAACAGGATACCAGCGGGGCAAATAGCTGCCTATGAGACAACTCTAAGCTTTACTGTTATAAATCTAAGGAATCAACCCTGCCTCCGATAAAACAAAGAAAAGACCCATGCATCATGCATGAGTCTCCCGCAACTTCGGACTGCCCGCCATCTCCATCCAGACAGACACTCCGCTTATTCAGTTCCGGCTCTACCCGTCCGTCTGTCTGTCCTTTCGTACGTCTGTCGGTCAATTAGCCGTCAAGCTCCGTTATATCTTCAGGCAATACAGGATGCCAGAGAACGATTGTCGTCCCCTTGTTGATCTCGCTCTCGATTTCCAGACCGTAAGCTTCTCCGAAGTAATGCCTTAATCGTTCGTGGACATTGATCAGACCAAGCCCGCCCTCACGGCCATGTCTCGTTTCTGCAGCAGGATCAAGCAGCGTTTGCCTGATTTCATCGGGAATGCCGGGACCGTTATCGGTAATCCGGAAGCAAATGCCGTGCTCCTCCAATCCGCCTTGAATTAAGATCATACCGGCATCCCCTTTGTCCGCAATGCCATGCCGAATTGCATTCTCTACCAGCGGCTGAAGCACCAGACGCATGAACGGCAGATGCAGGATCTCCTCTTCGATCCTATAAGTGATACGAACGAGGCTCGACTGCCTCACCTTTTCGATATGAACATAGGCCTTCAGCAGCTCCAGTTCCCGGCGCACATTCGTAATCTCCTTGCCTCCGTTCAAGCTGAGTCGGAACAAGGAACCGAGTGAACTGACAATTTCACTAATTTCATCGATATGATGAGCTTCGGCTTTCCAGCGGATCGTATCGAGCGTGTTGTACAGGAAGTGAGGATTGATCTGGTAGGCCAGCACTTGAAACTCCAGCTGTTTTTTCCGTTTCTCCGATTCCTTCGTCTCTATAAGCAGCTTGTTAATTTCCCCGATCATATTGTGCATGCCGCGATAGAGCCAGCCGACCTCATCGCTTCTCTCCACCAGATTCGTACTGGACAAGCTGTCTTCCTTAAAGTTGTTTCTGGCCAGCACCTTCATCTGCCGGACCAGTGACGAGATGGGACTCGTATATTTTACCGTTAAGTAACCGGCAAGAAAAATCGACAGCAGGAAATAGAAAATCAGGAACGCCAGTGTCAATTTGTTCAAGACCGCAACGGGATTGTTCAAATCCTTAAGCGGCACGATGCTGACCAGCCTTAGCTCGCCATCCATTACAGCGGAAGCACTAATGAGCGAGCTTTTACCCTCGTAGTTCATCGTCTTCGAGATTTGCGAATCCAGCAGCACAGGCTTCAAGCTGTCCTCGATTTCCACGTACTTGTCGTCTGTACTGTAGATGACTTCATTGTTTTTGTTGACCAGCATCAGCTTCTGGTTGTCCAATTGCTTGACGGGGTATATAAACTCGGCAAGAATGGAAGGCCGAATCTCCATAACGACGATGCCGAGCGGCTGAAAGGTCTTTAAGCTGTGAAGCCGCTTCACGCTGCCAAGTGTCGATTGAACGAATTGGCTGGGGTGATCCTCGGGCCCGAATACTTTCCAGAAGGACCGGCCGTTCGCCACGATATCCTCAAACCAAGGCACATGGTTCAGATCAACAACATCATAAGCCGACTTCATATAGGTCGGATGCTCGTCCGGACGGAGCGGAAACAAGCGGATTTTGAACAGCTTATTCGCATAATTCAAAGTGTCCGTATACGCGATCAGCTTATTGGCATAATCGATTTCGTCGATATGATCGTTTAATTCGTCATTGAATAACGTCTGCATTTCATCCGACGCCATAATTTTGTCCTGCTCATTCCTCACGTAATAAAAGAAGTTGTCCAGGTTTTTGCCCGTCTGTACGACCGAATCCAAATTGCTGTTATGAATCGTCTTCTCCGATTTGGACAACGCAATATAACCAACCAATGCAAAGGGGACAGCGATCAGAATAAAAAACACGAACATAAACCGGTATCGCATCGACATCGGATAATGGAGCCAGCGCTTAATCATTGCCGTCAATCCCCTTTAAGTTGCGATATTCATTGGGGGTATAGCCGAATTTCTTTTTGAACAGCTTGGAAAAATAGACGGTATCCCGGTAGCCCACCTCGCTGCTGATCTGGTAAATTTTCAGGGATACATCTTGCAGCAGCTCCTTCGCCTTCTCCATCCGGAGATGCGTGACATAATCCAGAAAAGTCATGCCGACATTCTTTTTGAACAGCGTGCTGAGCCATTCCGGTGACAAATAGACATAGTCCGCAACCATCTGCACCGTAATCGGCTCGGAATAATGCTCCTGGATATATTGCTCCGCCTTTTGCAAAATCTGATTGCGGGGACTTCCTTGCAGCTCGGCATTCACCTTCAACAAGTAATCGAGCACCAGCAGATGGAGCGCTTCTACCGTATCGAAGGCTTCGATCTTCTCCCACACAAGCAGAGGCTTTTTGCGCCATTCCTCGTTTTTCCATCCCAATCTTCTCGCATCGTCGAACACTTCCAGCAGCCATTCGAACACAAGATGATGCACATCCCGCAGCAGGCTGACGCCCCGCTCCCGAACCATAACAGGAAAGAGGGACATCGCCTCCCGGACATCATGCTCCTCGCCATGCTTCAGCAAATCTGCCAGTGCCTTCGTCTCCAGCAGCAGGTCGACATCCCGGAACACATTCAGAGCTTCCAGCTCCAGCTCGTTCGCTGATTCCGCATCACCGTATATTTTGGTCTGGGTCAATCGGTCGAGCGCGTCTTTATACAAATCCGGAAGCATTTCCATCGATCCCTCTGGCGTCACGACGATCGTTGCCGTTACTTTCACAAACTTTTTGATCCGGGAGGCAAGCGTAGACTTGAATGCCCCCATCCAATTGGAAAATGCAGCTGATGAGCCATGAGGAACGCTGAACAGAACGACCCATCTGTCTTCAGACATCGTGCGAAAACGTACATAACGGCCGGCCTGCTCGGCCTGTTCCAGCAAGGAATGCTCCAGCACATTGCCCATCGCAAACATAATCCGGTTCTGCTCTGTCGCGGAGTAGCCCTGATGAACGTATGATTTCAAATTATCCGCCTCAAGCAGCAATAGCATCAGCTTATCAGAGCCAATCCAGCCAACCTCATACTGATCCAGCAAATGATGAATGGACGGTGCAGCGCTTCCTCGGGCTGGCTGCTCCACCATCTCCTGCAGCATGTTCTCCCGCAGCTTAGGCATGGCATCCTCAATAATGCTAAGGCTATGCTGCTGCCTGTCCTCCTTTTCCAGCAGGAATAGCGCTTTCATAACAACCTGGCCCAGCTCCGCCATATTAACCGGCTTTAGCAAAAAATCGACGACCCCATAGCTCATCGCCTTACGTGCATATTGAAAATCATCGTAGCCGCTAATAATAATGACTTTCCCGTCGTAAGCCAGTTCCTCGTACAGCTTCTGAATCAATTCAAGACCCGACATGTTCTTCATTCGAATATCTGTAATGATCAGCCGGATGCCGGGCAATTGTCTCACGATCTCCAGAGCCGTATATCCGTCATCGGCCTCATAGAGAGGGCCAATATTTAGTTCCCGCCACAAAGGATGACCGCATAATCCCTTGCGGATTTCCTTCTCATCCTCCACGATAAGCACTTTGCTCAGATCGCTCACCTCTTCCACGCTCACACGTCTATTGCTATGATGATTAAAATATCAGCCCTTATTCATGAAGTCAAACGGCTTATTGTAACGTTCTCGTATTCGAACCACACTGACATGCAAAGAAAAAAGAGCTCTGAAGGCGCTTCATGCCATCAGAACTCTCGATTTTCACTCCCGGTGCAAAGCACCAGAGTCTCCTTCATACTGCTACGATTAGAACGTAATTTGATACAGCTTCGATTCCCGTCCCACAAGCGACAGCTTCAGCTTGCCCTCTGCAGCTTGAACCGATTTGTCCGTCCACATATCGGAGATCTTATAATTTCCGCTAATTCCTGCCCGGGCAAGATCTACAGTCTTCTCCGCTCCGTCTTTACTGAAGTTGAATACGGCCAAGTAGTAAGTACCGTTATCCTCCAGCACGTACGTATCCGATGCCGCTGCTCCTGTGTTGCCTTCCACCGTACGGAAAGCTTTTCCTTTTACAGCCAGCTCATTAATCCGGGGATTCGTCAACAGCTGCTTCATCAGCTTCTGCGATTCCGGCTTATTCACGTCATCAGAGCTGAAATATACAGTACCGGAGATGACCGCGGCATTCACCCTCGTCTGCGAGCCTTCGAAGGTCTCGCCCTTTTCCAGCGTCATATAGTCCGGATCGGTATACGGGTAGATCGTACCGTTCTGCCACCAGCCATAAGTTAAGCTGTTCAGCTGATACTCGGTCGTTCCGATCGAGCCGTCGATATCGCAAGAAATCCGCCGGCTGTGCGCGTATTGGCTCGGGAAGATCGGAGCGATCGAAGCGCTGATAAACATCGTGCCGTCCAGCTGCTCCAATAGGTAAGCCATACCTTCGTTGTAAGCCTGTATTCCCGTTTGCGCATTTTTATTATAGTGCTCGCCTTCCAGCGTCGCATGCGTCAAGAAATCCAGCTTGAGGAATTCAAAGCCGTCCGCCTTGAACTTCGCAATATCATGATCGATCTTCATCTTCGTTCCAGGATGAGTCGGATCAAGAGCAATCCCCATTTGATAAGGAACGATCTTGCCTTCGCTGTCCTTGAGGGCAATATCGCCATACGTGTACTTGCCGTTCGTACCCTCTACCTCTTGGAGGAAGTTTTTGCCCCAATAGACGAACGGAGTATGATAGGAGCCTGCCTTCTGGCCGTTCTTATGAATGGTCGAGACAACGTCCTTAATCTGCTCATGCGTAAGATTATCCCAGAAAGAATCCATGTTAATGTAAATATTTCCTTCATTGTTAAATGAAGAATTTTGAATATGCTTATGGAAGAAATTTGATACATCGATCATTTTGTCATACGACAGATGCTCGGCATAAGCGCCCCAGCTGTTCCAGCCTACAGGTACGCCTTTCGGAAGGTTTGATCCGAAGCTGAGCGGAGGAGCGACAGCTGCATTCGCCCGCCCGTATTCCTCCATTCCGTCCCGGTAATCGTTATAAAATCCAACGAATACTTGAGGGGACCGGAGCTTCGCTCCTGAAATTTTGCCATGCTCCAGCGTATCGTAGGTGACGCTTTTGGAGGTGAAGCCTCCATATACCTGCAATTTGTTCAACCGGTCGTCCGAGCCGCTCCAGTGAATGCCCGTCTTCCAAGTATCATGTGTGACCGAGCCCATAATGAGTCCGTTGCGGCTGACATTGTCAAAGACCGCCGTCACTTCCGAGCTAATATTGCGTTCCGTATTCAAGTTCGTATTAATCGTCTTGGAAGCAAAACGGGCAAACGCATCGTTATCGAAAGGAACGATTAATACCCGGTTATCCTCATATTGCCCGATATCGACTCCACCCTCTGTGTCGAGGACAACAGGAGCCATGTAGTTGCTGCTCAGCGGCTCATTGCCGCTTACTTCTTCCTCGGTTACGAAGTAGCCGATTTTCTCATAGATGTAGTAATGCTGGTCAAAGGACGGAAGACCTTCCTTCTCATTGCGAATCGTGAGCTTGATCCCTTTGCCATGACCATCCTCTACCGGGACGATTCCATCCAGCAACAGCTGATGAGCGTCGTACTCATAGCTGTTCAGCAGTTTGTCGTCCTGCTTGAAGCTGCTGTATACCCCTTTGGCAATGATACGGCCATTCCAAGAATAAGCAGCTAAGCCATTCGAAGTATTATACAGAATCTGATAGGCACCGTTATCGATCGTCAGACCGTTCGCATGCTGAACGACCTTAATGGACCCGTAATCCTGTGCAGAAACCTGTTCCCCAATATTGCCGGAGTCACCCCAGACGGTCCTCGGGTTTTGTCCTTCCGTGACGTTAGGCGCCTTCTTCAAGACAATCCGGTCCAGATTGGGCGAATACCAGTCTCCATCCGAGAATAGAAGAACGTTGTTGCCGGCATTCAGCTTTACAGCTACATCATAAGTGCCTACCGATTCCCAATCGTCCTTCGCTACAGCCGGCAAATCGTATTTTTCCGACTCTCCGCCGTTCACGCCTACGTAGAAGGAACGAGGATCACCGGAAATATAATGGATGGTGACGACATAGTCGCCTGCTTCCGGCACTTCAACCCCATTGAATTGCACGGACCCGCCTTCGAATAGGCCGCCAACCTGCTTTCCTCCAGAGCATGGAGCACAATCCGCTATATTCGTATGAGGCCCTTTCAATGTGTTGGCAGGGTCCTGCGCCTCATAAGCATACACAACCTCAGCAGTTTCCGGCATTGGGGAACTCTCCTCCTCTACGCTCTCATTCTGAACAACCGGGATTTCCTCTTTCGTCTGCCCCGGAACAGCGATCCGGTAAATAACGAATGATATTCCGATGACGATAAGCAGAGCCGCAAAGTATCGCGTCCACCTTTGTCTGTTCAACCGCATCACCTTTCCCTTCCTGTATTGCGATACTTGGCTGCTGTTGGCTGCAGAACAATCACTTAGCCGACAAGACCGCTGCGTTCCATGCTTTCAACGAAATGACGCTGTACAAACAGATACATAACGATAAGCGGAGTAATGGCCATGAGTACCGCCGTGTTCTGAATCATAGACAGATACAGCGGGTCCGGCTTGAAGGATCCTCCCGGCGGCGTCAGGTAAAACAAAATTTGCGCGGCCGCTGTAGACATCATCGACGACATCACTTTGGCATCATTCAAAATAAGATTCGTAAAGTAGGAATCATTCCACTGCCAGACAAACGAGAACAGCATGACCGTTACAACTGATGGCATTGCGTTTGGCAAAATGATTTTGACGAACGTCCCGAAGGTGCCGGAGCCGTCTACGAGTGCAGCCTCCTCCATCTCCTTCGGAATGCCTCTGAAAAACTGTCTGAAAATGTAGACGAACAATCCCGTCTTCAATCCCATTCCAAGTGCGGACGAAATGAGAAACGGCCAGTACGTATTGATCAGATTCAATGGCTGCGTTGTAAACAGAGAAACAATGCCCAGCACATCGAAGTTTTTGTATTGCAAATACGTCGGAATCATAATCGTCTGCGGCGGTACCAATATGGTGAAAATAACGCAGCCGAACAGCAGGCCGCTTCCGCGGAATTTAATTCTCGAGAACCCGTAGCCCGCCAGTACGCAGCACAGCGTCTGGAGAAACATGACCGTTCCGGACAGCAGGGCGGTATTCAGCAATATTTTTGGAAAATGCAAGGCATCACTAACGAGCTTGAAGTTATCCAGCGTAAAATGCTTCGGAATCCAGACGACAGTGGCATCGTACAAATCAATTGGATCTTTGAATGCGATGACCACTTTGATCAGGATTGGATACAAAATAATAAAGGAAATGCCGCTAATGAGAACGGTCCGAACAAATATCCATAACCAGGATTTCAGCTTGGTTGCCCAAAAGCTTCCTTTGGACATCCGCTCCCACAGGTAATCCACAAAGCTTCGCTTCGCGCTTTCCGTACTAGTCTTCATGCTGCCCCTCCTTGTCGATTAATCGTAATAGAACACTTTTCTGGAAATAAGCATCGCGACAACCCACAGTAAGAGCGAAATAGCAGCAAAATAGATCCACGCCATCGAAGCGCTAAGTCCAAATTGGAACGCCTTGAAAGCCGTCTCCTGAATTTGTTTGGTCGTCTGGCTGCCAAGCAAGTTATCGATAATCGAATAAATAACGTTTGTCAAAATAAGCGGGCTGATCATCGGAAACGTAATTTTCCAGAATGATTCATAAGCCGTTGCCCCTTCAATTTTGGAGGCTTCGTACAATGAGCCCGAAATGGACTGCAATCCTGCGACAAAGATCAGAATCTGTACGCCCGAGGAGGTGACAATTTGATAGATTCGTTCGACTGCGCCAACCAGGTACTGCACGATGTGATGATTGACTCCCGAATTGTACAGCAGCTTTGCCAGCTCCAAGCTTTGGAACATTGCGGATTCTCCGCTTGCTTGCTGGCTTGCGCCTTTGATTACGCCCTGCATATAATCACCGCTCTCGATAGAGGCGATTACACCAGATGCGAGAATAACGGGAAGGAAGAAAATCGCTCGTGACAAGGCTCTGCCCTTAAACTTCTGGTTGAGCAGCACCGCTGCGAACAAGCTGAATATAACGATCAGCGGCACATTGATAACCATGTTCAGCAGCGATTCCGTCAGCCCCCGAACGTAATGCTCATTGACGAACAAAGCGTTCCGGTAGTTGGCCCAGCCCACAAACTGCATGGAAAAGCCCGTTTCATTAAGTTCCAGCTTGCTGAAGCTGTACCGCAGCGAATTGACAAGCGGAGTGAAGAATAGAAAGAGAAATCCCGCAAACCAAGGGAGAATAAACCAAACCCCTTTATACTTCTGCTTCTGATGCAGCGTCATTCTCAATTTGGGCAGCTTCAATTGCGAACGCCTCCAATCCGATATCCCATCGATTCGACGGCGTCGCCATTCACGTTGATTGCATAATCATTGTAATTGACGACCACTGTTGTTCCATCCTCGTAGGTAGTTTGATAGACGCCCTTCTCCAGCAGCTCATGATCCACAATAAACTGGTTCCGAGCCTGGCGAAGCACGTTATTAACCTCGTTATAAGCGGCCGTTGCCTCTCCGATCCAATCCTTGTACTGTGACGAATAGAAGTAATCGAAGTTAGTCTCCTTCACGGACGACGATTTAGCGTAAAACCATGTAAAGTACAAATTCGAGCCTGTCTCCAGCGTCTTGAGAACATGGTAGCGCATCGATTGCTCATCGGACATGTTAATGGCGGAACCGGCATAGTCGATAAGTCCGTGCAGCGCGATTTGATAAAATGGCACGCCGCCATCGGCAATGTTGTAGCCGCTGTCAGAAAGCGGTGCATCAACAACACTGTCCACGTACGGAAGCGAATACGCATTGCCGCCGGACACCATCAGCTTCGAGGAAGTTTCCTTCAAGCTGGCCAGCTGCTCCTGCACAGTTCGTTTCGTTTCCTCACGCGTCACTACTTGCTTCGTATTGAAATCGGAATTCAAATCGCTTCCCAGATCGCGCAGAGACAGCGAATCCGCTTTCAGCTTGCTGTATCTGCTCGTAAAATCTTCAACAACACCTGGCAATTTAGCAGGCGATAAAGCAAATGCCGGGTCGCTGGAGTAGGTATCCTTATAGTAACCCGCACGGTCATACGGATAGATACTCGCTAACGTTCCAGTCATCGTGCGCGAAGCATCCCGCTTCGGCTTGAAGCCGCCGGATTTCTTGTTTACGGTCATAAAGCTGGCGTCGGGGTACAGCTCGACTCCATTGCTTGCCGAATACGCAAGCAGCTTCGCAAACCCTTTTTGTCCTCCCAACTTTTTGTCGACCGAAACCGAGGATGGCATCGAATGGGCTACGCCTCCGTTAAACCATCCCGTATACCTCAGCTTGATATTCTCGACGCCGCTGTCTTTCAGCTCATCCATAATTTCCTGCGCTTGATTGAACGTAGTCAACGGCTGATAGGAAGTGTAAGGCACGCCCAGAAAAAACTTTTTCTTCGGCACGCCGCCAATCAACTCCAGGAAGAAAGGCGTTTGCTCCTTCTGCTCCAATCTTTCCAGATGATACTTATCCATCAGATAAGTGCGGTAATAAGAAGCCATGCCGGAGTAGTTGGCTTCCTCTCCTTGCAAAAAGCCGTAACGAACCGTCAAATTGCCTTGATACGGTTTCACTTGGAATTTAGGCACTGTATTTGACGTCCAGTTGCCGGACAACGTCAGCGGCTCGAATGAATTGATCCCGTAGCTGCTGTGCACATAGTTGTACGAGTGCGTCCGGCCGCTAACGTCTGCTTCTACTCGGGCGATTCCGTCCCCGTCCTCGATAATGGCTACGAACGCTGCATCGCCCCTCTTCATGCCAAATACGGGCAAGCGTGAAGGCGTCCCGCCAAGCGGCTTCAACTGATTGATACGAGTAGAATCAAGCCCGTACAGCACCTCGTTGTACGGCGAAGCATCCAGCTTGCCGTTGTTGAGCCGGATGAGCGCACCTGAACCGTCTGGAACAAACATATAGCCTTGCTGCCCGTTTCCCGCAGCGCCGAAGTAAGGCAGCACCGACAACTGCTGCAAATAGAAGCCGTTAGACTCGATGTTCTCCGTCGATACTTGTACGACAAACTGTTCCCCTTCCAAACGGTAGGTTACAGGGAGGACGAATATCGCCTGGCTTGCGGCTTGCCCGTCCGAATAGGTCTCGCGGTCGGTGTTCATCTCGGTTTCATCATAACCGGCTTCAGCAAGCAGCTTCAGCGCTTTGGTCAGAGCCAGACCGTTTAGCGCAGCGTCCCGCCGCTCATAAACCCCCTTATCCGCATTATGTTTGAACCGCTTTAATAGTTCGGTTTGATCCTTTTCCTTAAGTTTATCGAGAATGAGTGTCTGGAAACGCTCCTCGCCTATAATAGGAGGGATTTGCTCGACACCACGTACTTTCTCGCCGACGGTATACGTAATTTTAATGCCGTCACTCAGTTTCTCGTATTCATACTGCTCATACTTCACACTCTGATTGAAGTTGTTGAATTGCTGCGGTTTGCCCGAATTGTCGGAAAAGGAGAGCAGCAATTGGCTTGAGAGCATGGATTTATTGAAGGCGGATGCTTGATTATCCTGTTCGCGGTCTTGGGGATTGGAATACCAAATCGACCCGTCGCGCTTGTTCTTGACGGCAATCTCTGTCGTCTGCCGGTTGTAATACAAAGCCAAGTATTCGTTCTGGACAGCTAGCTCCATATTGGCAAGCTCTGCTGTCTGCGTTGCTGCGTTTACCGTCTCGACTGCAGGCTGTGTCGTCGCTTCTGCTGGTGTCGCTTCTGCAGTCGTCGTTTCAGTTGCCGCTGCTTCGCCTGAAGCTGTTGCTTCAGCTGCTTGCTCAGCCGATACGCTGTCTGCGCCGCTTGCCGCAGCAAGCATACTGCATACAATGGCTGCCATCATCGTTATTCTCCATTTGCTGTTCATCCGTATAGCTACCTCCCTTCCTACAAGCGTAATGAAATCTCTGTATAGATCGCGTACACGAAGCCCAGCATCTCTTGCAGCAGGCTAAAAAACAGCAGTCCCAAAAATATAATGATTCCCATGACCACTAAAGTCAGCAGCATCGTTACGATCGTCTTCATTACTGAATATTGATGAACGGTCATCGTCCCGATAAACAGCAGCCACACAAACCAAAGCGTAGCCAGCGTTTCAATCAAATAATAAAAGGAGGATTCCCGCAGCGTAACGACGTTGCTCAGGAAGGTATTGCCGAAGCGCATCAGCACAAGCGGCAGCAAAGCATAGCCTGTAGCCATGACGATTTCTTTAAACTTTCCTTCCCCGTCCATCAGCGTCGTCAACGACCAGTTGGACACACACCATAGAAAAAAGGGAAGCACGATATATTGCAGCTCGTTAATGCTGTTCAAATCGTAAGGATAGTTAAAGTTGACTACGAAGCCGGCGTATTGACGCAGTATAATCGTCGCAATCGTCAACAGCAGCAGGATGGACAATGAAACCCGAAGCTTTCCCCTATTCTCGTATTTCAAATCCCAGAAGCCTTGGAACGGGTGAAGCAGCACATAAAACGGAAATTTTGTGAACTCAGATAACATTGGCCTTCACCTTTCCTGTTGATCGTCTTTTAATAATGCTCCAGCTCCAAAGGGCCGCGATGAGCACGAACACAACCGTCATGCCCGCTCCGAAATATTTTCTCGTCATTTCCTTGCGGTACTTCCCGAATGCTTTGGAGTAATACTCTCTGTCATAGCCAAGCTTCAAATTTTCCATAGCCAGCTTATTCTCGCCCTGCCTCAGCAGCGCTTTGCCGATCCCGACATAAGCAATCTCGTTATTGGCATCGAGGCGAAGCAATTCCCGCCACTTGCTCTCTGCTCCGTTATAATCACCGGATACCAGAAGCGCATTGGCTTCATTAATCAAGCTGCCGTAACGAGTCGGGCTGAACACGTTAATCCGGTTCATTCCCTGATCCAGTACAAAAAACTGACTGCCTCTGCTCTCAACAGCAACAGGCGTTTTGAATGTTCCTTCCTGCGTACCGATACGGCCGAAAACATACAATAAATTTCCGTCCTCGTTGTAAGTAAATACACGGCCTTTTCTGGAATCCAGCGCACTGTAGACGCCATTAGCCCCAACTTGGACATCGATCAGTATCGAGCTTGCATTGGGATTGTTGGAATACACATCTCCGCGAGGGAAAAAGTAGCCTTCACGGCGAAGCACGTCCACGCCGGTGGAATTCAGCCGTTTGATCGGATCTGCGGAATTGACTTCAGCCGTTGTCGTGTAGATGAAGCCTTCCTGATCGATATCCAGATTGTTGAATTCAAGCGGAACGAATTGAGCCAGCTTGCTTCTTTGCGCCTTGGTCGACAGCTTCTTCCAGAAATAATCCCATACATCAAATTTGACCCGGTTGGTACCCATGAAGCCGTTAAATGAACCATCGGAATCAAATTCGATAATGCCGTCAAAGACGCCCCTGCCAATGACATAGATACGTCCGGCATTGTCCACGCCTACTTTTTTCGGAAAATATTCGAATCCTTCGCGAATGACCTCCGATTTCGGAGCCCCGATTTCCCGGACAAATTCGCCTTCATTCGTTAATTCGACGACTCTGCTATTATCGGTATCGGCTACAAAAATCTGGCCCTTTTTCGTTACGAATATCCCTTGCGGGTTAGCGAACTGATCCTGCTTGCCCCCGTTTTGAAAGCCGCGGATTTGTCTTACAACCTTCCACTGCTCGTCAAAAACGACGATTCGTCCGTTTCCTGCATCCAGTACATAAAGCTGGCCTTCGTCATCCACATACAGATCCGTCGGCTCCTTGAACTTGCCAATTCCTTGTTCGACGCCGTTAACGACCGTTTCCGGCAAATACGCGTTTGGTGTCGTCGACGTCGTTCCCCAATACGAATAGGAATACCCCTCGTAGGGAGCAGCAGCCGCCTGCAGCGGCGATGCGAATAATTGGAAGGCTGCGAGCAGCAGAGCCGCACTGGTCATTAACTTGATGAGCTTCATCGTGTCCCCCCGCCCTATTCCTTAATACCGGAAGATGCCATCGTCTGGATGATTTGGCTCTGGGTAATAATAAACATCACAACCGGAACGATCATCAGCAGCAAGGCTACTGCCGCCGCTACACCTGCACGGGCAATACCGCCCTGAATGATCTGTCCCATCGCAAAGTGCATCGTTTTTAACTCCTCGCTATAAATGAAGCTGCCTCCGTCGGACGCCCACAGCATTTGAAACAGCAAAATAATGAGCGTGAACCAAGCTGGTTTGACGAGCGGCATCACGATCGACCAGAAGACGCGGTACTCGTTCGCGCCGTCTATCTTAGCCGATTCAAGCAAGGCCATCGGGATCTGCTCAATAAACTGCTTCATTAAGTACAGTCCCAATGGAAAAGCAAATGCCGGAACAATAATCGCCCAATACGTATCGATCCATCCGAGCCAGGACATCGTCATATAGTTCGGAATCGCTGTAACCTGCGGCGAGAACATCAGAGACAATACAACAATCGAGAACAGCACCTTCGAGCCGCGAAACTTGTATTTCGCAAGTGGATAGGCAGCAGCTGAAGCCAGAAGAACATGCCCTATCGTCCCGGCAAGCGTTATAAATACGGTGTTAAAAATGTACCTGGAGAATGGAACCCATGATTTCGCCATCAGATGGAACAAGTCCGGAAAATTGTTGAGCGTAGGGTTTCGCACAAAAATTTTGGGAGGAAACAGGAACAGCTCATCTAAAGGTTTGAAAGCATTGTTGATGGCATAGATCAAAGGGATGACCATAAAGGCCCCAAACAAACCAAGCAAAAGAAACAACAGAAAATCCACTTGCCAGGAACGGTTGATTCTTTTTTGACCGCCAAATCGGAGTGAAATTCTCACTGTGTCTAGTCACCCACCTTCCTGAGAAGCTTCTGAATAATCAAGTTAGAACCAAGCATGATCATGAACAATACCGTAGCAATCGCGGATGCGTAGCCCATCTCAAACCGGATCGTGCCGTAGTCGATGAGATGTGTAACGACGGTATGCGCCGAGTACTGAACGCTTGGGAAGCCGGCTAAGTTCATGGCGACATCCGCTACGGCGAATGACGCCGTTATCTGTATGACCGCCCCGAACATTAACTGCGGCCGCATGGAAGGCAAGGTAATATACCACAGCTCCTGCCAGCGATTGCGGATGCCGTCCACTGCCCCCGCTTCGAACAGCGTTCTGTCCACAGTCTGCAAGCCGGCGATAAAGGCCAGGAAGCTTGTTCCGAGACTCAGCCACAGCTGCACGATGATAATGATCATGAGCGTGTACTTCGGATTCTGGAACCATAATATCGGTTCACTAATAAAGCCGGTTCTCATCAAGAAGCCGTTAACAATGCCATACGCGTCGCCGGAGAACATGATTTGCCAAATGAAATAGATGTTCCCCGATATAGAAGGCGCATAAAATACGAGCGTCATAATTGCCCGCGCCTTCGGCCGAAGCTCATTAATGAGCCAAGCAAACAAGAAACAGGCAATATAACTGATCGGACCCGTTATAACGGCAAATATAAACGTGTTTTTCAAGGCGATAATGAAAATGTCGTCATCAAGAAACAATCGCATATAGTTGTTCCAGCCAGCCCAGCGAGGAAACTCCAGCATGTTGAAATAGGTCAGGCTGATCAGAATCGATAACGCTACCGGCACTACCGTAAACAGAAAAAACAGGATCATATACGGACCAATCAATACGTAGAGATGCTTATCGCGCTTTACATCCGTCATTATGCGCCGGAATAATCCGGGCTTCGGCTGCGCCGCGGTCTGCTGTGATCGTCCTTTTACTTGTGCGGGCAATGCATCTGTCTGCTGCAATCCGGTCACCTCTAACTCTGCTTCAAATTAAATTCTTTTTGTTTGAACTCGATCTCACGATTGATTTCTTCCACATAGTCGTACAAAGCGTCCCGCGGGTTCGTGCCATTGTTAATGACTTCGCGGAAGGCGTTGTCCAGATTTCGTCCGGTGTAGTAGCCGCCCGGAACTTCTGGAATGCCCTTAACCCATTCCCACTGCTTCTCCAGACTTTGATAGTCTTTGGTCGGCCATGGCAATTCCTTCAATGCCTCAATGTTGGCAGTCGGGTAACGGGCCGCAGCCCCCATCAGACCTTCCATCTCGCGGCCGAAGCGAACCTGCGTATCTTTGCTCGTCCACCATTTCATAAATTCCCATGCCGCTTCTTTATCCTTCGCTTGATCCATCATAATGACTGCTGAGCCGCCGCTCGATACATCCCGGCGAATGCTGCCGTCTTCCTGCTGCACTCCCGGCACCGTAACGAAATCCCACAGCCCTCTAATTTCCGGAGCCGAGACCGACAACGTGTTGTAGAACGTGTAATCGGTGATCGCCATCGGAATTTCGCCCGTTCTGAAACGGGTTGTCAGATCGAATTGAAGCGGAAGCTTGTAATTCATATACAGATCTGTCCAGCGTTTAAAAGCTTGCATAGAGGCTTCCGAAGCCAGATTGCTCACGCCGTCCTTCTCATAGAAAGAGCCGTCCTGCTGATAGAGCATCATCGCAAATGCTTTGCTAGGCTCCAGCGTAGAGACGCCTGACGTCTCTGCAATCGGCAGAGCAAAGTCCATATAATGCTTCTTCAGCACCGGAATGACCTCGTATATATCATCCAGCGTCTGCGGAACATCCAGCTTAAGCTCCTCCAGAATGTCCTTGCGATAGAACAGCATTGGGAAAACTTGCTGCTCCGGCAAGCCGAATACGGCGTCTTTGTACTTGTAAGGTGTAAGTGCACTGTCGCGGAATCTGTCCGCCACTTGCTCGAAATCGCTAAATTGAGTCAAGTCATATATCGCGGTGCGCATGCCGTAGTTGACAGGAATGTCATTCGATATTTGCATCGCAACGTCCGGCCCTTGGCCAGACAGCGTTGCTGGCATCAGTACATTCGCGCTGACGAGTTTCAGATTGACGCTAATCCCTGTCTGCTGCGTAAAGCTGTCGTCAGACATCGCTTTCAGCACTTGAGCCTGGTCGCGGCCTGTACCAATCCAGACAGTTACCGACCGTTCATTTTCACTCGAATTGCCAATGCTGTTGTAATCGATGAAGAATGAGCTGAACAAGGTGCTAATCTCATGCTTCACTTTACTCGCAAACGAAGCTTTCGCTTTCGGCATCCGCTTCTCAGGAGAAGCGATGACGAGATAATCGATCTCAAGCGGCTGCTCCTTCACCTTCAGTATCCAGGTTCCTAAACCGCCGACGTTGATTTTGAAAGATTCCAAACGGGTTTGGAGCGATTCCGGCTTGGAGGCCAAATCTTCCAATTGATAAGCCAGCTTCGTCAATATGGCGACCTGATCGCTTTTTTCCCCGGTAATTTCGACTAGCTGCTCGGAAATTTTGTACAAGATCGCACTTTGCTTGTTGAATACCTCTACCATTTCCGGAACCTTTTTCTCGAGATTATAATCACGGAACGGGTCGGGAACCCCACCTGTAATCATCAATATTTTGCGGTATATCGCATTCAATTCCAGGATGCTGGACTGCACCTCCCGGATAAGCGGAGCAATCGACCCCAGACTTACCTCAAGCTGCAATTCATGTGTTCCCTGTGTTAGATAAAACAGATAGGGTTCGTCCCCGTTGCCAATCGTATTCATCTGCCATTCGCTCGAATAATAGAAAGGAATTTCACGCATTTCCTCAAACGGAATGTGACCATCAATCCTTAACGTTCTCGTCGAATACACGCCTCTTAACAGCTCTTGCCTTCCCTTAATCGCAATCTTGTACAGTCCATCCTCCGGAACATCGATCTTCCAAGTAATGGTGTCTCCCGGCATCCGCCAATTGTTTCCTCCAATCGTATTAATCCGTACTTCCACAATAGATTGCGGCTCCGTGCCCGGATTGGAGCGGTCGGTTATCGGATATAACGTCGGCGATGATTTGTATTGGGCGCTTTCACCCTGAACCTTAATCATCTGTCCGTTCGTTTCTTTAAGACCTTGTTGCTCGTACTGCTTTTTGATCTCCTCATAGGTAGGAGGCTCTTCGATTTGACCGATTTCGATCGCATCGATAATGACCGGCTCTTTCAAGGAAACGAGCGTGATCGTATGCTTGCCTGCGGAAAAATAAAACGAATAAGGCTTCTCATAATAGCCTTCGAAATCCCGGAACGGCTTCTCCTGCCAGCCGAAAGCTTCTACCTGCCGGGGACGGATATCATTGCCCCGATTATCCCGTTCAATTGCTTTCTCATCGGTCCAAATGCGCGGAAACAGGAAGCTTCTCGCACCGGAAAACGGAACTTCTCCATCGATCATCAGCATTCTTTCGATCGAAGAAGCTTTGCCGTCCACTGTAAAATAGCGCAGAGACAAATTGTACAGTCCCTCTTCTGGAATGTTGACCTCCCAGCCGATGGAGCCGGAGTCGCCCGTCTCTACAAAATTGCCCTGCCGGTCCCCCGCGTTGTTCACCTTCTTCGGCTCCATTCCTTCCGTAAAGGTAAAGGAACCGCCCTCCACAACGATTTTCCGGTCTGGCCTGCCGGCGTTTTGATGCGTTTGCAAATAGCTGTCATAGCTGTTCGCTTGAAAAACGTTGCCATCTGTACGCTCCGATTTCCCGCTCTCTTCCGCATTTGCCAAATGCGGTCCTGCCGATGGAATGACCCATGTGCACAAAAGCAACAATGCAACCGCTACGCGCAACACTTTAGGCATATTCACAAACATCCCCTGCCCTGCTGAAAAATTATGAGGTACCCCTCTAGGCGTGTCTGAAAACCCGTTCAGTGGCACCTTTCACCGCCTTTGCGCCCCCTGCTTCGTTCCGTTTGCTTGACGTACCCCCCGGGTACGCCTTCACAAACGCGCCTTGCATGGAACGAAAATTCGGCAAAATTTGCTGCCCTCAGAGTTCTCAGACACACCCTAGCAAAGCACCTGTATACGAGGAAAATAAATCCCCACCCGTACTAAAAGGCAGGGATTTCATTCCATTGCTATCGCTTCTAGTTATTCGGTGCCTTTCAGCACCTTGTCTACGCTTGCCTGCATAACCGGCATCAGCTTAGCAACTCCGGAAGCAGGAGTCAGCTTGGAGTCCGAGATGTCACGAACGAGATCCCACATCGCATCATCGATGTTCAATCCGCCGTAACGAGCGAATTTAATGATATTGAGCGTATCCAATGCATTTTCTACAGAAGCCTCATCAGTAAACCAGGACTCCGCAGTTGTGCGGTTGTTCTCATCGATATGCTCGAAGTCTTGCAGGTCCTCCCAAATTTTGTAGACGACCTTAGGATCCTTAACGCCGCGCGGGATAACGTTGATGTGCATTTGCGGCTGACCCATAATAAAGCCGTCTGCTTTTGGCCCTTTAGGGAATGGAACGAATGCATATTCATCTACCATTTCCTTCTGGAAACGGCCTACTTCCCAAAGTCCGGCCGGGTACATTGCAACTTTGCCTTCTCTGAAGTAGCGAACCGGGTCTTCCCATGAGTTTCCTTCGTCGCGCTTCACGATTTTATACTCGTTGTACAGCTTGTTCATCATTTCAAGGCCTTCCATCGCGTTCGGCGAGTCGAGAGCAATCTTCTCGGTGTCCTCGTCATAAATAACGCCGCCGTTGGAGTAAATCAGGTAGGAGCCAAGCGTCATCTGCGATCCTGTAAGACCCCATTGATCGGTTTTTCCGTTGCCGCTTTTGCTGATTGTCAGCTTTTTCGCCACATCAACGAATGTATCCCAGTCCCATTTCCCTTGCTCTTGCAGTTCAGTAGGCGTTGGCAAGCCCGCATCTTGGAAAATCCGTTTGTTGTAGAACAAACCAGTGTTGTCATATAGAGCAACCGAATTCAGAAAACCATAAGTTTTGCCGGTGCCGTAGCTTCCCGATTGAATAATGAGATCGGACAGCTTGCTCTCTTCCTTCACGTTCATGAAGTCATCCAGCGCTGTATAATATCCGCCCTTGAGCAGGCTAAGTACAAATACGTGCGGTACCAGAACAACATCAGCGAATGGCTCGCCTGCCATTACTGTGGAGGAAAACTTCTCTGCCGTTTCCCACATGTCCTGAGCGACGTATTTAATTTTTACGTTATATTTTTTCTCCACTTCGGCCTGCAGCGCCAGCGCTTTCTCGCCCTCTGGCGTATCAGCGTTTGGCGTACCGTCCCACCATGCGGAAAATCTGATTTCTCTGCCGCCAAGATCATACTTCTCTTCTTCCACTACAGGCTCTTTCTCTTCCTCTTGGTTCTTGCTTCCTTCAGCTTCCTGATTCGTCGAATCGGAAGGTTTAGCTGGCGGCGGCGTGTTTCCACCACTGCATGCGGACAGCACAAATAACAGTACGATTACCAAAGATAAAATTGAAAGCGTTTTCATTTTTGTCATCTTATAATACCCCTCTCGTTATTGTATTGGCTTGAGAACGCTACCATTTGATTATGAAACTTGCCTGTTTAATCAGGCATCACCTCCCCTAATACATTCTTAGATTGATCTTTACGAACCGCAGCTGCTGCGCACAATCAGCTTAGCCGGCAGTGTCACCTGCAATGGAATTTCTCTTCCGTTCATTTGCTCCATCAGCAGCTTCACCGCTGTCCGGCCCATCATTTCCGCCTGAATTCGAATCGTTGTAAGCGGAGGACTCATAAACTCGGATATTTCAATATCATCGAAGCCCACGACAGCAACATCCTCTGGAACCCGAACGCCCGCTTCCTTAAGCGCATGAATAGCTCCAATAGCCAGATGGTCACTGGCGATAAAAAACGCAGTCGGCAGATTGCCTTTATCAATCGCTTTCTTCATTAAGCGGTTGCCCTCCGGCGTGCCCCAGCCTCCGATAAAAATATGCTCGGGATCCAGCAGCCCCTTTTCCGCCATAATCCGCTCGAAATAATATTCGCGCTGATCTTTGCCGTATGTACGGAAACCGCCGATATATCCGATCCGGGTATGACCCAGCGAAATCAAATGATTGATTGCCAGCATCGTAACTCTCTCGAAATCAATGACGACCGAATCAAAGCTTTCCACATCGGGAGACGAGTCGATAAAGACGACATTCTTCACCTGGCTCTCATGCTGCACTGTGAAGTCAAACGACCGGTCAATAAAAATAACGCCGTCAACATCGTCGAAATTCAACTCCGGATTTGTGAACAATGACATCCTCAGAATGTTGGTAGAGTTAATGCCCTGTGCAACACATTCCTTCTCAATCCCCTGACGGATAGCGAGAAAGTAATGATCCATCTCCTCCTGATGCTCCGTCAAAAACATAACCGTACCGATCTTGATGTTTGATAGATCTGAATTTTCTTTCCCCTTGCGGTTTCGAGGCGTTTTGTAATTCAATTCTTCCGCTATTGCCAGAATACGTTCCCTTGTCTCTTTGGAGACAGAAAGCGTGTTGTCCCGATTAAGAACGCGAGAGACTGTAACGCTAGAAACATTTGCCAAGTTAGCGATATCACGAATCGTAGCCATATTCTATTTCACCCTGTCTGGTTAATATATTCAGTTATATTTTATGTCGTTTATTCAGTGAAACACAAGGTGTAAATTTCACTGAATTTACAGCTCATTTTTCGAACAATTCGATCATAACAAATAAAGAATATTTTTACAATCAAAATTTGAAAACGCTTTTTCTTCCGTTTTTCTGAATGGTAGCGCTTTATATTCGCAATATGAAAAAGATTATTCCTTTTTTCACTTAATTATACTACACTTATAAAGTAATTATTCACTAAAATTTAGAAAGAGGCGAATTGGATTGGCAATATGGTTTGATACGCAAACGTCACGTTGGCTGCTTCAAGGCAGCAATTTGTCTTACGGTCTCGGCGTAGACCGCAATGGAACGCTGCAACATCTTTATTATGGACCCAAGCTGCCTTTTATTGCTGATTTGCCGGATGCGAATACGGCAATTCACCATTCCTCCTTTGAGCCGTCAGGCGGCATCACGCAGCAGGAATACCCCGCATGGGGCGGGATGTACTATAATGAGCCTTGCTTAAAGGCTACTTTTGCCGATGATGTGAGAGATACAAGACTTGTATATAAAGAACACCGCGTAACCGAAGGCAAGCAATCCGATGAACTGGTCATTGTTCTGCAGGACACTTATTATCCGCTGCTCGTTCATTTGCACTACCGGATATTCCCTGAGCATGACATTATCGAACGGTACGCCGTTATTGAGAATACAGGACAAGATGCGATCACATTAGAGCAAGCGCTTTCAGGAGCTTGGCATGCGCCTAGAGGAAACCGCTACCGCCTGACGCATCTCGCCGGCAAATGGATCGAAGAAACTCAAATCTATCAGGACGAGATCACGCCGGGGAAAAAGACACTGGAGAGCAAGCGCGGCAATACCGGTGCGCAGGCTAACCCATGGTTTGCCGTCGATCGCGGGACTGCCGATGAGGATCAGGGAGAGATTTGGTACGGAGCACTGGCTTGGAGCGGCAACTGGAAAATTACCGTTGAGTACAATCCATTCAAGCTGCTGCAGGTTGCTGGAGGCGTTCATGACTTTGACTTCTCCTGGCATTTGGCGGGCGGAACCTCGTTCCAGACGCCGGCATTCGTTGGCGGATATACGCGCGGCGGCTTTGGCCAAGCGAGCCGTAATCTTCACAGCTACCAGCGCGAGCATGTACTGCCTAAACCTATTGCCCAGGACGTAAGACCTGTCCTGTACAATTCATGGGAAGCAACTTACTTCGATGTCACCGAACAAGGCCAAGTGCAGCTGGCTGAAAAAGCCGCCGCGATCGGTGTCGAATTATTCGTCATCGATGACGGCTGGTTTGGCGAACGGAATCATGACCGCGCCGGACTTGGCGACTGGACGGTGAATCCGGAGAAATTCCCGAACGGCCTCAAGCCGCTGATCGACAAGGTAGAATCGCTTGGGATGAAATTCGGAATCTGGGTTGAGCCGGAGATGGTCAATCCCGACAGCAACCTGTACCGGACTCATCCGGACTGGGTGTATCACTTCCCGAACCGGCCGCGTACGGAAAGCCGTAATCAGTTGGTTCTCAATGTAACGAAGCCTGAGGTGCAGGCCTTCATGTTCGAAGCGCTGGACAATCTGCTTCGCAGCAACAATATCCACTTCGTGAAGTGGGATATGAACCGTTCCTTTAGCGAGCCGGGCTGGCCTGACGCTCCTAAAGAAAACCAAAAAGAAATCTGGGTTCGTCACGTTCAAGGACTGTACGATATTATCGCCCGCCTGCGTAAAAACCACCCGCATGTCGCATTTGAAGCTTGCTCCGGCGGCGGCGCACGGATCGATCTGGGCATCATGAGCCTGACCGACGAGGTATGGACGAGCGATAATACAGACCCTTACGAAAGATTGTTCATTCAAGAGGGCTACTCCATGGGCTATAACGCGCAAGCGATGATGTGCTGGGTTGCCGACGCCGGCAAATGGGTCAAAAACCGCCCTGCCTCTGTCGCATACCGCTTCCATTCCTCTATGATGGGCTCGCTTGGCATCGGGGGCAATTTAACCCAATGGTCGGAGGAGGAATTAGAGGAATCCCGCTTCTGGGTAGAAGAGTACAAGTCCATTCGTCATATTGTGCAGAAGGGCGACCAATATCGTCTTCTTTCCCCAAGGGAAGGCAATACGACTGCTGTTCAATACGTAACCGCTGATAAAAACGAATCGGTGATCATCGCGCTAATGCATCCGCAAAAATTCCAAAACCCTTCGCCTCGCATTTATTTGAGAGGACTTCAGGAGGAAGCGCTGTACAAGGTGAGCGATATCGAAGAGCCGCTTAGCGGCCGCGCACTGATGTACAGAGGAATCGACGTGAATCTGCACGGCGATATGGCGAGCAAGCTGTTGAAGATTAATAGAGTATAGATGATGTATGGGAGATAGCCGCAGTTGTCTGCGGCTTTTTTTGTTTGTTATAACTATAGCCCCTGCCCTTGCAGCCGCTCGGGACGCTGCGCGTATTGGTTCGTGCTGCCGTTCTTGATTCCATTGCCTCATCGCAATGCGCTGAGAAATGGATTGAATCTTCAAAAAGTCAGCCCGAACTCAATACGCTCCGCTCCCCCTAAATCGCACAGTGTAGATAGAAGCAATACACAACAACAAATGCCCAAACTCAGCTTAACTGCGCACCAATACAACCGAACAAACCACATTCGCTTCGCGTCTATTCAATACTATTAAAAACTAATCAAACCTCATATTGCACTCCCTCCCACACCAACACTATGTCTATAGCGATTAACACCTGCTTTGTGTCTATTCAACACTAAGCAGTGGCTGTGATCGTTGCTAGCCGGGCTTTCTATCTGCTGAAACGATTCAAAATGCAAAAGTGCAAAATAATTTCCACTTTATAGGTGATTTTTCGCTTCAAAATGCAAAAGTACATTTTGATTAGCCCAAAAACCTTCCACAGAGCAAAATATAGCAATTTCAAATGCACTTTGCATTTTGATCGAGTTTTCGGGCCATTTATGACGAATCAAAATGCACTTTTACATTTTGTATCTGTATCTGGAAAAGATGGGACCCGTCCGCTACTAAAGAACTAAATCCGATTAAACCGATCTTATGCTACAATTAGTATATTCACTGCCATAAAATGGAGGGATTTAAAGAATGGGAATGATCGGCTGTTATTTTACGATTGACAACACTCTGATGCAGCAAGTTATAGAAGGAGAAACTTCACTAAATGATTTGAATCCTCATGATTATCCTAATCTGGACATCGATAAGTCCTGGGAGGGGATTCATTACTTGCTCTGCAAAGATATTTCGGATGGCGAGCCCCCTCTTAGCTATGTTGTACCTCTTATAACCGATCAACACCTGGATTACGGCTCTTTCGGAGCCTTTTATTTACGTGCCGGGCAAGTTGCTGAGGCATATCAAGCAATCGCTGAACTGGATGAAGCTCAGCTCCGCTTACAGTTTGATTTTCAAAAAATGATAGAAGAGGAGATCTATCCGTTTTCTGCAGACGAAGACGAGAATGAACTTTTCGAATATCTGCTGCAAAATTTTAATGAGATCAAACGTTTCTACAGCCAGACTGCTGCTGAAGGCAAAGGCGTTATCTTTTATATTTTCTAATCACACAGAAAAGGAGCAGGCCTCCCCTAAACTAGGGGGAACTGCTCCTTTCCTTATTCGACAACATTTCCTGGGCAATGACTTCCTGCTCCCTGCTCTCAATCCACATTAATTAAAGCAAGTCATCCTCTGCCGCTCTATTTCATTAACCTAAATCATTAGGAACGATTTTCCGGTCTTTGAAATAATAATGGACATCATGTTCATTGATTTCCCGAAGCACTTTGCATGGATTGCCTACCGCTACAACATTAGATGGTATATCCTTGGTAACGATACTGCCTGCACCAATCACCGTATTATCTCCGATCGTCACACCAGGAAGCAATATTGCCCCGGCGCCTATCCAGCAATTCTTCCCGATAGATACAGGTGCGTTATATTGATACGCTTGTTCACGAAGCTCAGGCAGGATGGGATGTCCAGCTGTAGCCACAGTCACATTGGGACCAAACATGGTATAGTCACCTACATAGATATGTGTATCATCCACCATAGTCAAATTGAAGTTGGCATATATTTTTTTCCCGAAGTGAACATGCTTTCCGCCCCAGTTGGCGTGAAAAGGAGGCTCGATATAGCAATCCTCACCTATTTCGGCAAACATCTCTTTGAGTAAAGCAGTTCTTTTTTCATTCTCCAAGGGCCGTGTTTGGTTAAAATCGTAAAGCCTCTCGAGACAAAGGGTTTGTTCTTTGGCTAATTGTTCATCTCCAGGCAAGTATAAGCTGCCATCATGCTGTTTTTGTTTGATGTCCATTTTCACAATCTCCCCGTTAGTATTATAGTCTGTCTTTGAACCTCATCGACACGCATGTCTTCACAATAGTATACCTTATCCCGCTCCGTAATTTCACGAAGTACTCTGTACTCATTTTCCGGCTGCTAGAATAGCGGTCAAATTTTAAATCAGCAAAAATCTATGATATGATGGCTATAAACTTTTAAAAGATTCGATTCGCGTATCCGCCGGACAAATCATAGAAAGGGGAAGTACGCTAAATGGTTACCCTATCGGACCAACAGTTTTCGAGAATTTCACGGGCTCTTGCCGAGCCGCGGCGTTATCAGATGCTTAAAGAAATAGGAGCAGCCAAAGGGCCGCTGCCATGCAGCACGATGCATGAAACGCATCCGGTTAGTGCTGCAACGATTTCTCATCATCTCAAAGAGCTTGAGACAGCTGGATTAATTCAAGGCATTCGTGAAGGCAAGTTTGTGAGCTATATCCTTCAAGAGGAAGTGCTGAAAGCATACTTAACCCAATTGGGCGAAATTATATAACAAATACAATTTGCTGAAGGAGCCGAGAGGCTCCTTTTTTTGCATTTGCACGTCGAAATGGAAAGCTTGACGAACTATTTTCAATATGATAGTTTTATAACTGTCTAATTGATAGAAATGAAAAGGAGCTCCAATCTCATGATGAAGCTATTCTCGCAACGTTAGCTGTTTATCGATAATTCCAAGCAGACTGCTGGCTGCCATACCTTTCTACCCCCTATCCTTAACGAACATCGATTCCAACTGCTATTGACTATAAACTTTTTCGGAGTTGAACCATCCCATGGCTAGATCAAAATCACTTATTGTTCTCATACTCGCCTTCGGTATATTTGGCATCATTAATACGGAGATGGGCATTATCGGCATTTTACCGCAAATTGCTCACAAATATGACGTTACCGTATCGCAAGCAGGTCTGCTGGTCAGTCTTTTTGCTCTTGCCGTCGCGATTGCGGGACCGATTCTGCCTTTAGTCTTCTCTGGAATGAACCGCAAGACCGTCATGCTTCTGGTCGTCGGATTATTTCTCGTCACTAACGTGATTTCGATATTCGCATCTAACTTTACTGTCGCCTTAATTGCACGAATTATTCCTGCCTTTTTGCATCCCGTATATTTCTCTGTCGCTTTTACGTCTGCTGCCAGCTTCGTGAGCAAAGATCAGGCGCCTAAAGCGATATCCCGTGTATTTATGGGGGTTACGGCTGGTATGGTCATCGGAATTCCGATCACCTCTTTTATCGCAGACATCTCCACGATTGAAATGGCTATGTCGTTCTTTGCATTAGTTAATGCTCTTACCTTCTTTGCAATTTTGCTGATCATCCCATCCATGCCTGTAACCGAACGGCAATCGTACGGCTCTCAGCTAAGCGTTCTGAAAAAGCCTGTACTATGGCTAAGTATGGCCACTGCCGCACTCATTCTCTCAGGTGTGTATGCTGTATTTAGTTTCTTTGCGGAATATATGGAAAAAGTCACTCACATGTCCGGCGGCATGATCAGCCTCATGCTGGTCTTGTTCGGTGTAACAGGTGTTCTCGGCAATTTATTTGCCGGCAAATGGCTGAGCTCTAATGCGGCCCAGACTGCACTAGTATTCCCATTAGCATTAGGCGTGATTTATGTCCTTATTTATTTAATGGGTACATTCACAGCTCCGATGGCAGTCCTCATTTTGGTATGGGGTATTCTCTTCACATTTGGTCTGAATATCTCCCAATACTGGATTACATCCGCGGCTGCAGAAGCGCCTGATTTCGCCAACGGGCTTTTTGTAGCTTTTGGGAATCTGGGCGTTACGATCGGCACATCGGTAGGCGGATTATTCATTTCAGGTATGGGAACAGAGCACGTTGTATGGGGCGGTGTCATCTTTATGGTCCTCTCCTTCCTTGCTGTCATGCTGAGAACCACCATCTACCGCTCTACATTATCTGGCTCACAGTAAACGCCTGCGCAGGCAGATTTGCTCACAATGGGTATATAGAAAAGGAGCAGAAAACTCCTCAAATTTCTGCTCCTTTTCCTTTCCCTTATTCGTATCGATCATTTTCTCATTAATGGAGCAATAACGTTTCCCAATGAATCCCAAGAAGTGATTAGGATAGAAATCCCATAAGCCTTCTTACTTCATTTGCGTTTTGTACAGAAGTGAGCTGTTCCAGAAGGGTAAAAGCGACATCAAAAGCAGTGGACGGATTAAATGATGTCATAATATGCTCATCGATAACAATCGGCTGATCCGAAATGACGTTCGCTCCCATTGAAGCAAGCTGCAATTGCCGTTTGCGGTTATTTAAATGATAAGTCGTCGCATTCCTGCCTTGCAGAATACCGCTTTTACCAAGCGGCAATGCACCGACACAGATCGATGCAATAATCTTCCCTTGCCTATCGAACTCCCGAATCCATTCCAGCACATCCCAACAATAGGCATCCTCATAGTAGCCCGCTTCTTCAAAACCTCCAGGCAAAGCAAGGGCATCAAACTGCTCAACCGTCACCTCTGAAATTACCTTTTCCGGAATGACAGTCAAATTCCAGGTGCATTTAAGCTCATTGCGGGTCCCCACAGTTATAAGCTCAGTTTCACCATTGCCTTCTGCACGATTCCACCCGAACACATCTGTAAATACGCTTGCTTCAACCGCCTCAAAGCCATTCGGCAACAACAAACACACTTTTTTCATCCCCATCAGCTCCTTTTCAAGTATGATAGGGGAGAATAGATGTTTAGTAAAATTGAAATAAGTAAACTATAGGTTTAGATATTCTGATAACTAGAATGGAGGAATCGTTATCGAAATCCGTCAATTCCAATCCTTCAAAGCCGTTGTTGAATATAACAGCTTTACGAAAGCTGCCCAAGCGCTGCAATATTCACAGGCTTCTATCACTTCACATATTCAGCAGCTGGAGGAAGAACTCCGGCTTCCACTATTCGACCGGTTAGGTAAGCAAATTCATCTCACCGCCGCCGGGCAGGAGCTGTATATTTATGTTAGTGAATTGCTATCCGCTTATTCTAAAATAAAAAATATTTCAGATGACGATACATCATTGAAGGGTGAGATCCGAATCGGAGCGTCCGAAACTATAACCGTGTACAAGCTCGGACCTGTTCTGTCTAAATTCAAAAAACGATATCCTCAGGTTACGATTTCTCTCATCAACGATAATTGTATACCTCTGCGCAGCAAACTCCATTCCGGAGAGCTGGACGCAGCGATAACTCTAGAGCCTATTTTAGATGATCCCCAGCTTGCTGCTGAGGTTTGCTCCGAAGAGCCTTTAATTTTTGTTGGTGAATACAATCATTCGCTGACTAGGTTAGAAGAGACTGAGGGAATGTGTATGATTTTCAGCGAGAAGAACTGCTCATTGCGGCGCTTTTTTGAAGCGTATTTAATAGAGAAGAAAATATCTGCACACAATTATTTACAATTTAACAGTATGGAAGCGATAAAACAATGTGTGGTAAGCGGATTAGGGATCAGCTTAATGCCCCGCGTTAGTGTAGAATCCCTTTTGCGGGACCGAAAAAATGCAAGCAATCGAAACCTTCAACGAACCTCTGATGTTCTATTCGCAAATTTCGTATCATAAACACAAATGGCTGTCGAAAGCCCTGCAAACATTCATTGAGATGGTTAAAGAAGAATTGTCCAATAAATCTAATGATGAACAGAGGTGAATCCAGGTGGCGCTAGATTGTTACCTTAAAGACCGGACAGCAGTAGTGGTCAGTCATTTTCCAATCGATGAGTTCTTACACCGTGGTATCTTCAGCAAAAACTTTCAACCGATGACGTTCCCTATCCTTGCTAGGCTAAAAGATTACTATAATGACCATTTCATTCAAGCGAATGAAATCCCCCTTCTGATCACTGAATTTCAGCTGCTAAAGCCTCAATTACCCGCACAACTGCAGCATCCTATAACTGAATTTATTGATTTGTTAAGTGACGATCGGATATGTGCCATGGAATGCTTTTGTGATTAAGGAATCTATCAAAATCTGCGTAACGTTGCTATACAAAAAAGGTCAATCATGGTCTAAACTGACCTTGATTGACCCTTTCCGCATACTCAATTAAGACTCCTTCATTCCGAGCAATTCTCTTCGTTCGGATATTAATGCAGCAGCATTCTCCGTTCTCTCGGGCCCTAACTGCTCGGTTAGAAACTTCACGAAATGACTGATGCCCCGATTATCCAGCGCAATCATCATCGATTTCTTGTTGTTAGCAACGATGATGATAGCTCCTCCAAAAAGTTTGCTCCGGTCAATTCGGGTAATATCAGCGAGACGGATCGTGCGCTTCCCGTAAAATTTATACATGCGAATCTCTTCCGGGTTGAAAACATATTTAGAGATCATCGTCGCAATCCACCATAAAATCATGAAAAACGCAAGAACTCCGGTAGCGAGAAAGATAATAATTTTATACTCGATTTCCTCATCATAATAGACATATCCGTCTGCCGCGAATTCCACTTCGCCTGCTATTTCTGCAAAAAACATCATACTCACAGTTGCAAGTATGAAGAAGATGATGAACTGGAACCATTTCATCCAGCCGCCTGAAGAAAGAACCATTTCTCCGAATTGATTTGTTTTAGCTGGACTTCTCAGGTAGTTTGCCCATGTTCGATGTATAAATTTCCGCATAAAGAAAAGTTCCATTTCTGCCTCCGTTTATCTGTGTCTGAATGTTTTGCTCCTATCCGTGCGCGATCATTTACTTCGCAACAGTTGGACCGCCATCACCATCATTAGGAGAGAACTCATCCTCAGCGGACTGCTCATTCTTCTTCGATTTGCCCCTAATAACGCGCCATAGCCATATGAACGGAAGGATAATGATAAACCAGAATTTTTTCAGCAGCACAACCCCAACAGCCAGCAGGCCCGCTTTTTTCGCAGCGAGCAGCCCCACGCCTCCCAAGATAAGGCCAGTTAAACCGTATTCCGCCTTCTTGTCCGTAGCCGGATCAAAGTCGCTGTAGGTTTCTCCCGGTTTTACGCTGAAATTGGAGATGATCTGGCTCTCGAAAACTTTACGGTCAGCCTCCAGATGCTCCGGATCACTAACTAGAATCGCCGAGACATAACCTTCCCGCGTCAGCATTCGAATATTGTAGTTAATAATGCTCTCGTTGTTGATATCGTGGAATAAGATGGACCAAGTAAGGCTGTGCAGCGCTTCGTTATAGGAAGGCTCCACGAACCATCTGTCTACGAACATCTTATTGTCATCGGATACCTCTTTATTAACCTGCTCCGTCCCTTTCCGGTAGCTTTCCAGCAAAGCATCGGCATCGATCTTATCCTTCTCTTTATCCTCAATATGTCCGGAATCTGTATATTCAAAATAGGCTACCCATTGCTGATCCTCACTAGCTGGAAAAACAGAGCCTATTTCTTTCTCACTAGGAATAGCGCCATAACTGCGCACATATTGTTTCGTGTTCTCCCCGTCCAGGAAACCATAATCTTGCTTCAATGTGAGCTGAGCAATTTGGCCGAGATCCAGCTTTTGCCCTGATCCTATGACCCATTGCAATTCAGTCTCCGATCCTGTCTCTGCCTCAGCTTCCGCCAAAGCAACAGTTGGTAAAGCAGCTATGCTTACGGCAAGCGCCAGAGTGAGCATAGCCATTTTGAAACGATTCATTGATTTAAAGAAATACATCTTAATCCCCTTTTGCTTTTTTTTGAAACGGCACACGTTCTCGATTGGAGCGAAATTCCATTTCTTCTGGTATAAACTTCTATATCGGCAGAGATTGACGTTTAGTTTATACTTTTATTCGCCCTATTAAAGTAAAATTGAACCAAAATTTATGATTACTGTAACAATCAAGGCCGATGCCGGCTTTCAAAAAAATCAAAAGATAAATATGCAGAACTCGACTTTCGTCCAGCTATCATCTCCCCGCACTTCTAAGTTATAATTAAACCTCAACAGAAAAAGATTATAAACGAACACAAAAAATGTAATAACTGTGTGTTGTGCTGTTGGACTATAACGTTTAGAATGAAAAAAACTTCAAGAAGATCAAGTGAGGGCTCATAATGAAATTATGGTTGAATAAATGGGTACACCTTTTAGGTATACTATCCATTCCTATTCAGGGGTTCATTTATATGGGGATTGCCCGAACTGTCGGATCGGATGTTTTTCTGGATTATTTCTGGATTGATACCAAGATTCCGTTCAATAAATGGTTCATCTTCCCTTATATAAGCTGGATGCCTGTTCTGTATCTTAGTTTTTTATATCTGGCTCTCAAAAACCGCAACATTTATTGGCGGACCTTATTGATCTATAACGTATCTGTCATGGCTTGCAACGTCGTATTCTTTTTCTTTCCTACCTATGTGCCTCGTCCTGATCTCCTTGGTACGGATGTGGCCAGCCGGCTTGTTCATTTCATTTATCAATCTGATGCTCCCTACAACTGTTTTCCGAGCGTACACTGCTTAACCAGTTACTTGCTGTTCATCACTTTCAAGCGTGATCTGACTCTCAAGCTGCCTATTCGAATTTTTATGTACACCTTATTGTGGCTCATTATTGCTTCCACCGTCTTCACCAAACAGCATGCGTTAATCGATGTATTTGGCGGAATTCTGTTCGCGGAGGCAACTTACCAGCTTGTCCGTTATGTTTCTTCCCGCAATCAGCGGAGAGACAAACAGCTTACCACTAGTGTATAGCATTAAAAAAAAAGAGGTTATTTCTTCGGCAGCCTTACTGGCTATCGTTGGAATAACCTCTTATTCTTTTAATTTCAATGGTGTACCGCCAGTCATTGATTTTTTTAACGTCTTGCTAATGTCAAATGCCAGCTGTCTGAGCGGCTTAAACTTCTAGAATTACGTGCAGTATTTATTGCACTGACTAATAAAAAGATACGAACCTCATCCCCTGTATTGTTATTAAACAATATTTTATTGGGTCTTAAATCGCCTGCACCGCCTCTTGCAATAAAAGTACCAGGTGAAGGCTGGGCTTCCACTTTTATCGCGAAGGCATCATTATTGAACAAGAAATTAATGTCTCGCAAAATTAATTTTTGGCCCTTTTTTACATCCAGCACAATCTGTTGCAGAAGAATAGTTTTCCGTCCGCCTACATTGATATTTGTGAGCCTGCCGCCGACAATTCCGTTTAATTGAAACAAATAAATCACCCCGAGAATTTAATACAATAAGATATGAGAACCTCAAATCTTTGGATTGGGTCAAGCCGGTAAATAGTTGCTAGAATAGAGATTGCTGAGATATCGCTCGGGGTTAAGTGAAATATGATAATCTATAAGCACACATTAGATCATGAGGAGTTTTAATCATGGGGAAAGTTAGTGCTGTTATACAAAATCCATATTTTGAGCAACCCTCTTGGATTACAAAAGTTGAATACAAGGAAACTGCGTATCTGTCCAGATTTTCTACGCCGGAAGATGCCACCTTATTTCTGACGTTGCTCTGCGGGTATAACAACATAGATGTGGATAGAGAGCCTGCTGAGGTATTAAATGAACTCATTACCTTTGATGAAGTTGTAATAAGTGGCGGAATAGCCTTTGAGGATAAAAGTAAAGTAATACTTCCGGGTTGCTGTTGTGGGCTTGAGAGTTGGAGAGAAGTGCTTGAAGCGGTCCTAAGCAAAAAGAATGTATGGCTTGGTCATGACCCATACCCCACTTTGGAATTTGTAAATAATTCGGTCAGAGTTTGGTCTGACGATTATTCTGGTACATATAGAAAAGATTTGCCGGAGCAAGACTTACAGAAAATGTTTTATATTGAATACGACCGGAATGACTTAATTAATAAGCTGCAAGCCATCGAAACAGATTTACTGGAGTTCTATAAGCATTTCTTAGAAAAGATTATGTGTATGGCTGATGATAACCTTAAAGAAATTCTACTTCTGAAATTTTGCCAGTGGTTCAATTTGAATTTAAGTTAGTTAAAAAGAGGTTATTTCTCCGGCAGCCTAACGGGCTTCCATTGAAATAACCTCTTTTCTAAGTTCATTTAATTTCAATATTGTTATCCATGAAAGGCTTCAGTACTTCTTCCTCGCACATGCTGATATAGATAACGGATCTGAGATTTACCAGGTTTTCAAATCCGGCTACCTGCCGAATATCAAAAACATCATCTTCTCCGTCCCAATCAGGCTGAATGATATGGTAAATTTCATTCCCACCATCAAAGCAAAGCTCAGTTATTTTGTCCAAATCCCCTTGTTCAAGCTGCAGCTTAGAGAAAAACTCTAAAAGTTCTGCAATGGGTCCAGAGTCTTCTGTATACCATTCATATTTATCCGTATGATCCAATTTTAGCTTTTCAAGTTCCTGTTCAAATGCCGGATTTTGATCAAGCAAAGCTTCAATTACTGTTAATTTAAAATTAAAGTCTTGAAACATCCCGGTGTGATCCGTATAGGTAATCATGGTATCTCCCTCATTTCGTAAAAATAACAGACTTTCCACCATGACTCCAATATAGTTCACCGAAGACTGTTTAGCTACTTATTAGAAGATTTATATATTATGATGAAATCATTTTATAAGGCAATAAATGGCTTAATGCTTTCTTTCAACGGCGTAACAGGCCCCCCAATTAACCGTTCCAAATCGGTCGAGGTAGAAGACGTGTTTATTTTGCGCAGAAAACCAAAGATCCAGTTTTGAATCCCAGCATCCTCTTGCAGAACTACGGACTTGCCAGACAGATCAGATAGAGCTGCTGCTAGATCATCGAAGGTCCATGGACGGGATGCCGTCAGCTCATATATCTTATTCCGATGATCCCCTTCTGACAAAACGGCTGCTATGCCTCTAGCCAAATCATCGCGCGTCACTGTATTAAAACTCCAGTCGCCGGGGGCAATACGCAGTTCACCTGCAGCGATCGCAGCATCCAATCCTAGCACACCGACAAAATCGGTATATAACGAGTTTCGCAGAAAAGTATACGGCATTCCGGCCGTAAGAATGGCATGCTCCGTTGCCATGTACAAATGTGAGGTTGAAATCGAATCTTGTTCCAGAAAAGCAAAGCTTGTAAACAGCAATTGCTCCACTTTCGATTTTTTCGCCGCTTCAATGACATGGGCATGCTGGCGCAGCCGAATCGTGTCATCCTGATTAGAGCTCGCAATGAATAACAGCTTGGAAGCACCAGCAAATGCCTGCTCAAGCGTGTCCGGTTTATCGTAATCGCATAGACGCACTTCAATTCCATACTCATGAAAATGTTTGCCTTTCTCTAAGTCGCGAACGCAGGCCACAATCTGATCAGCCGCAACCTTCTGAAGGAGCCGCTCTATGATCAAGCTTCCTAATTTGCCATTGGCACCTGTAATGACGATCGACATTGCTTTCATCCCTTCTGGCATCATTTTAGTTAAGCACTTAACTAAATGCCGAAAAAAATATTTTAATTTCTCTGTAATTTTTGCAACAAAACAAGAAGCTGTTTCAATTCATCTTCTTCCAGCGCATTCATTTTCTCAGCAATCCGTTGACGATTCTCAGGCAGGTTCTTCAATAAGAGGCTCTGGCCTTCACTTGTTATTGAAATAACCGTTTTTCTGCCGTCCTGAGGATGACTCGTTCGGCGAATTAATCCGTCATTTTCTAATGGGACAAGCAGTAGCGTAATATTCGGCTTCGTAACTCCGATTCGCTTAGCGAGCATGGAAGGCAATATCGTGCCGCCCTCTTTCATAATTTCAACTAATAACCGAATTCGGGCGCCATTCAAGCCCCTCGACTTCCAATATTTCTCCGACACCTCGACCAAGTTCGCCGTCGCTTCAACCAAAGAGAAAAAAACGAGTGAATGCAGCGGCATTTCCTGAACGTACTCTTGCAGATTCTTCAACTTGTCACCACCGTTAAATAGTTAAGCACTTAACTTATTTTAAGATACTACATCCGCAACGCATCTGTCAATTCCGTACAAGGAGATGTTTACAAAGCAGCCTTGGCTGCAAGCTTCCAGCGGCAGATGATTATGAAGGAATCGCCTTGCAGCTCGGCCGTCAACGTGCCTCCCATGTTGTGCATCAGGCTTTTGGCAATGGAGAGTCCAAGCCCTGAGGTTTGGGCGGACCTTGCACGATCTGCCGTGTAGAACCGGTCAAACAAGAGGCTGACATCACTTCCGGCCAATTCCTTTGCTTCGTTGATTATCGTCAGATCTGCAGTCTCCCGCTGCTGTTCGAAACGAATTTCTACCTGTCCAGACGTATACTTCACTGTGTTATTAAGCAAATTCTCAACGACTCTTCGTACAGCAGCCTCATCGGCGTACACGCTCACATTTTCCTCTGGCAGCACAATGTCAGGCGTAATGCCTCGTTCGTTGAACGCATCATAAAATTCGACCAGAATACCAGAGATCAGATCAGTTAACCCAAGCTTTTCAGCTTTAAGGGGATAATCCAGTGATTCGATCACGGACAGCTCAAAGTAATCGTTCAATAATGCCTGCAAGCGTTTGGTTCGATTTTTGACAGTAGTGATATATTCAAACTTCTCTTCAGGCGTTATACGCTCGCCCTCCAACAATTGAATATATCCGATAATCGAAGTCAATGGAGTACGGATATCATGAGAAATATTTGCCGCTGCCTTCCGAGATTCATACTGGACTCGTTGTTTGCGGGCTTCTGCTTCGACGATTAGTTGAGACTGGCGATTAATTTGTCCGGCAAGCGCTTCAAGCTTACTATCAAATAGAGCCACATCGATTTTTTTACCGGTTCGCCCTTCATTATAGCTTCGCAATTGCTGGGTCATCCGTCCTAATTCCCGCCTTAACATCAGCAGACGGACAAGCAGGAGAGCTGCTGCCGTCATCGATAAAATCGTTAGAATAAGCAGCATCCTCTCCCCTCCCCTTAATTACTTAATATCTTTCCTGCGGAATATGAAAATACCGAGAATAGCGGTTAAAGCAATAGTCAGCAAAGGCACGAGCAGGAGCGCCGGCAAATCACCGCTATGAATATGAGGTTTGGCGACTTCTCCCACTAATTTGAAGATCGAATAATCGTACAATGTACCAATGAATTCGACCTTCGAACCTAGTCCGGCAAGAACGCTATCAATCAACAGAAAGAAAATCATTAAAAATCCGATCGTTTTGCCGCTGTCTGTCAGAACTACAGTGAACAACGCCCCAATGGATGCATAGGCCGCCGTATATAATAGCGTCAGTCCGAGCACCCGGGGAATGAAAAACAGCGTATTTCCCTCTGGAAAATGACCAAAGCCTGAAAGCAGCGTCACTTCCAGCGTACTCACGATTGGAAAAACGAGAGAAATCAGCATCGCACCGATTGCGAATACGGTCAGTTTGGCCGCATACAACTGCCCCCTCGTATTACCCGATGAAGCGATCGTTTTCATAATTCCGGTAGAATATTCGTTAGAAATAAAGAATCCGGCAAGAAATGCAACACCAACCTTCATAACATAAGCATTACTTGTGATGAAGGTAATCAGAAATCCGGCGCCCGTAAATTGAGGTTCTCCGCTGGATCGATGGTCAAAATAGTATAACAGAGGGTAAGCCAGTGAAAGTACGGCAAGGGCAATAAGCAGCGTCCAGAACGATCTGTTCTTATGGAGTTTGAATAACTCTACTCTAATCAGATTATACATGCGAATCAACCCCGATCCGCTTACTAAAGTAGCTCTCCAAGTCTTCACCCATCGGTGTGAACTTCTCAATCTCCAGGCCCGCCGTGAAAAGCACCGACGATATTTTACTTGGCTGTTCCATATGGCCATACAGCTTGATCGCGCCATCCTGCATAACCTCGAAGTCAGTTGTGCCCAGTTCGTTTTGGATGACGGCTGCCGCCTTGCCTGGATCACTCACTTTGATATAAATATACTGCTGGCATTTCCCGTCCAGCTCCGCCGCCGTAAATTGCTCCAGCAGCTGACCGCGATGGATAATGCCGTAATGGCTTGCCATCAGATGCAATTCACTAAGAATATGGCTTGAGATTAATATCGTCATGCCCAGCTCACGATTTAACTGCTTGAGCAGCTCCCTCATTTCTACAACACCCATCGGATCTAACCCATTGGTCGGCTCGTCCAGAATCAAAAACTCCGGATCACCCAGCAAAGCGATAGCAAGACCTAACCGCTGCTTCATACCAAGCGAGAAATTTTTCGTTATTTTTTTGCCTGTCCCCTGCAAACCAACCTGCTCCAGCATTCTGGGAACGCACTCTTTGCCGGGAATGCCGCGCAAAATCCGGTTCGCCTCCAAGTTCTCGCTTGCCGTCATATGGGGAAATAAAGCCGGACTCTCGATAATAGAGCCGATTCTTTTGCGAGCCTGAATCAACGCCTTCTCTTCGCTCGCCCCGAACAGTTCTATCGATCCTTTGGTCGGAAAAGCAAGCCCTGTCACTAGGCGGATCAGCGTTGATTTTCCGGCTCCATTTTGCCCAATAAACCCGTAAATCGAGCCTTTGCGGATGGATAGATTCACTTTATCCAGCGCTCTATGGCCTTTGTACGTTTTGGACAACTGATTCGTTCTTAATACATACTCCTGCATCTTCATCTTGGCCTCCTTTATGTGATGGACCAAGTATAGAAACAAAAACATAAGAGGAACTAAAGCCAATACTTAAGAATGTATTAAGGCTTTAATCGATACCCCATCCCCCATACGGTCTCAATAAATTCGCTTCCCGGAGCCGCCTTGGCCAGCTTGCTGCGCAAGTTGCTCATATGGACGTTGATTATGTTGTCATCACCGTAAAATGACTCTTTCCAAACTCTTTCGTACAGATTAGACTTCGTAAACACCTTTTTTGGTGCTGATAAAAGCAATGAGAGTATTTCAAACTCTCTTGCGGTGAGCGTCAATTCCGTCCCAGCTGCAGTAACCGACATGGTGTCCCGATCTAGCACAAGCTCCTTATGCGTTAGCACATTAGGCACAGACGGCTGCGCTATTCGGGCATACATGCGAAGCTGGGAATCGATTCGCGCGGAAACCTCCTCGACATCGAATGGTTTTGTAATGAAATCATCCGCTCCCCCGCGCAGAGCAGAAACTTTGGTACTTGGCTCACCCTTGGCCGAAATGACAATAACGGGCATATCATCGCGTCTGTCGATACGATTGAGAAGCTCTTCGCCTGTCATGCCTGGCAGCATCAGATCGAGGAGCAGCATGCTCCATTGGCGCTGTTCCAGATAGAGCAGCGCTTCCGTTCCGGAGTATGCGGGCTGTGCGATATAGCCGCTTTTCTTAATAATGCTGCACAGCAGGCGGCTAATGTCATTATCGTCCTCGGCAACGAGAATATGTATCGGATTATTCATTGCTTCTCCTTTGTGGTCCCCTACGTTCATAAGTAACAGTATAGAATAAAATGTTAAAACCAGCATCTAGGAATTGACATACACGCAGTCCCGCTGATATATTGTGCATATACAACATACACAATTTTTGAATCGGAGGGAATCATATGCTGGCATTGGATGTTAGGAATCTCAATAAAAAGTATGAGCACTTTCAGTTGAAAGACGTTTCTTTTCAGCTGGAGAAGGGCTTTATTATGGGATTTATCGGGGCCAACGGCGCTGGAAAAACGACGACGATTAAGTCCATATTGAATTTGAACCGCATTGACAGCGGTGAAATCTACATTCTGGGCAAAGCGATGCATACCCATGAGCTCGAATTAAAGCAGGAAATCGGCTCCGCATTTGGAGACATCAGCTTCTATACGCGTAATAAAATCAAAACGTTAACGAATGTCATCAAGACGTTTTATCAGCATTGGAATGATGAGACGTACTACAGCTATTTAAAAAATTCAACCTGAACGAAAACAAAAAAATAGCGGAATTATCAACCGGTATGAAAGTGAAATACCGTCTGGCCCTCGCCTTGTCGTACGGAGCGAAGCTGCTGATTTTGGATGAGCCAACAAGCGGACTTGATCCCGTTGCAAGAGATAATCTGCTTGATATTTTTCAGGAGCTGGTGAAAGACGGAGAAATCAGCATTCTGTTCTCCACGCATATTACATCCGATTTGGAGAAATGTGCAGATTATATTACCTACATCGACAACGGACAAATTATTAACAGCGCCGATAAGGAAGAATTTATTGGGGCCTACCGGCTGGTGAACGGGAGAACGGAGCAGTTGAATTTGATCAAAGACGTGTTAATTTCCTATAAAAAGAATTCATTTGGCTTTACAGGCTTGATTCATACCCAGGATCTCGACCCCATGCTGGATATCAAATCAACCATGCCGAATCTGGAGGAAATTATGATCTATGTCTCGAAAAAGGAGGAAGACCGTGTATAACCTATTAATGAAAGAATTAAAGCTTGGCGTGAATCCGTTCTTTTATTTAATGCCCTTTCTAACAGGCGCTTTAATGCTGATTCCCGGATGGTTGTATTTCATCGTCCTCCTCTACTTTTGCTTTCTTACAATACCGAATATGTTCGCCGGATATAAGACGCAGAATGATTTGATCTTTACCAACATGCTCCCTGTATTCAAAAAAGACATGGTAAAAGCAAAGGTATCCGTTATTGTCATTCTGGAACTTATGCATATCGTGATTGCCATGATCTACGGCATGATTAGCCTTCGGTTATATCCGAATTTGATCTATTATTTCTACGGACCATCCCTAGGTTTCTGGGGATTATGCTTCGTCATGCTTGCGCTATTCAACCTGTTTTTCATACCCATTTACTATAAAACAGCCTATAAATACGGCACAGCAACGTTTGCCGGGACAACAGCCGCTATTCTGTTCGCAGGAGGCGCAGAATGGCTGGGCATACAGAATTCGACCTTGTTTAATCTGTTCAAAAGAACGGCATCGGATCATTTCACCACCCACCTGTTCATCCTGATTGCTGGCATCGCTATATTTGCGCTATTTACGATAATCGCTTATTATATTGCCATTAAACGGTTTGAGAAAGTGGAAACATAATGAACATTGCCATTTCGAACACCTCTGATAAACCGATCTATCAACAGCTTTTCGAACAGATTAGTGCGCAGATTCTCAAGGGTGAGCTTGGCAGCGGTTACAGCCTGCCGCCCATAAGGCAAGCAGCTACAGAGCTTCGCGTTAGCATCATTACGGTCAAAAAAAGCATGGGAAGAACTCGAACGGCTTGGCCTAATCTATACCATAACCGGCAAGGGATGTTTTGTAGCCGAGCTCTCCCCGGATGAGATGCTTCAAAGACGCAAAGAAATGATTTTGAATCAGATGACGATTGATATTTCCTATTACAAATCATTTGGTTTCTCGCTTGAAGAAATTATTGAGCTATTGAAGGAAGTATATTGAAGTTCAGTCACGTCCCAATGCCTTATACAACAAAGAAACGTTACCGCATGATGCGATAACGTTTCTTTGTTGTATGGAAGAGATTTAATAATTAAGAGCCTGCTTGCACTTCAGTCTTGCGACCCGTAATAAGCAGCTGCACACCGATCATCACGATGACTATGACGAGCATCGCGATAAGCGCAGCGACGAAGCTTCCGCTGTTGTCATAGATGACGCCGATCATGAGCGGCCCCATCGAGCCTATGATATAACCGCCAAACTGAGATAACGCAGACCATGTCCCTGCTTCCTCTGAAGTACTCGTCTCCACAATCGGCAGCATAAGCGCCAGAGGAAACAGTCCTCCTGCTCCGATTCCCAGAGCGATTACAGCTGGGAGCATTGGCAGCTTGAGCAATAGCATAACGATCCCTATTAACTCAAACACGCTGCAAAGGACTAGAAAAAATCTTCGTTTACCGAATTTGGAGACAAGACCAGGAACAATCAGCGACACCGGAATTTGAATCAGGGTAAACACGGTAAGCAGCATAGCCGCGCTTGACGGGCTGTACCCGAAATTATGAGCGATCGGTGAAATCCAAGCAGTAATGGAATAAAACATACTAGCCATCAATCCGAAAAACAGCGTTAACAGTAATGCTCTTTTGTTACGAAATGGAAGCTTGGAACTTGCTAAGCGCGCACTATTGCCTTTCTTTTTAAGAAAAGTCGACCACACAATAAGAGCAATTACACCTAGAACAGCCCAGCATGATAAAGTTAACGTTAAGTTATGGCTGGTTCGATTATATAACGGAATCGCAGAGGCCGATGCCAATGCGGCTCCTACAGTCATGGATGCCGAATAGATGCTTACGATTCCGGGCTTTGTAGGGAAATACTTTTTAATAAAACCTGACAGCAGCGGTCCGGCCAAGCTGATTCCGATACCGCCGATAAGCGCCGTAAGAACCAATACCGAGATGGAACCAACCGTTCCGCGCAGCGCCGTTGCCCCGGTAATGAGCAATAAAGCGATAAAAATCGTACGCTCCAGACCAAATCGGTCCCGCAGCACCGTAGTCATCGGAGCAAATATGCCCATGCATAGTACAGGCAATGTAGTCATCAGACTTGCTGTTAATGCGCTCATACCCAGATCATCTTGTAACGTACCCAGCAAAGGGGCAACGGATGTAATAATCGGCCTTAGGTTTAATGCCGCAATGAATATAGCGAGCAATAGATAAAATTTCTTCATTCGTGATGCGCCTTCTTTCTGATCTGTATCTTACAGTCTCAATTATATGGGGTCATACTTCATTGTACAATCCTATAATTTATATTATTATGATAGTAAAATACTATCAATAAAGAAGGCGACAAATGGATACTCGGAATATCAAATATTTTATAGCCGTTTATGAACATCTTCATTTCACGAAAGCGGCCGAAGAACTCGGCATTTCTCAGCCTACTTTAAGTCAGCAAATTCGCATAATTGAGGCGGAGTTTGGCACGCCGCTTTTTGACCGTATCGGGAAAAAGGTTGTCGCAACCGAAGCCGGCCACCTCCTTCGTCAGTATGGAGAAAAAATGCTCCAAGCCGAACGTGATGCTAAGAGTGCCATAAAAGAACTTCTGTCCGGAGACCGGGGTACCGTGCGGCTGGCCGTACTCCCTTCCGATTTGGATTTTCAGCTCGTTCCGCTATTCGTGCAATTTAAGTCGAAGTACCCGGGCACGCAGCTTCAGGTTTTCTCTACAATCCATGTGCAAGATGAGGTGCTTAATCACCGGGTCGATATGGGAATCGGCATGAAAGGTCCCGTTGATAAAAAACTAGTCCAAATCCCGCTTGGATCGGAGCCTTATCATCTATTCGTCAACTCGGCCAGCGAGCTCGCTGCCAGAACAGACATTACACTGGAAGAGCTGGTTAAGCATTCGATCGTTATGTATCCTAAGGGCTATTTGGGCCGTGATCTGGTCGATGAAGTGTTTCATAACGAAGGACTTGAATTACAGACCGCTATGGAGACCAGCTCAGCCACTTCTCTGCTGCAATTAGTTTCTGCAGGTGTAGGGGCTACGATTCAACCGAAAGGCTTGCTGAGCCAATTTCCAGTACGGCCGGACATTACTTCCATACCCATTACAGGACCAACCCCTGTTCGCCACCTTGAGCTCATCTATGACGCAGACCGGTTCATTGGCAGCTCGCAGCGGCAATTAACGAATTGGCTGATGGATTTCTTCAACAATCGTTTTCTGAATCCGTAACCGGACGCTGAAATGTTAGCAACATGATGGCTTGCTCCTCCGCATATGTTAATTAGGACGATCCTATTCATATAAGGAGGTAAGAGCGTGAAAGATAAGAGCGAAATCCCGGCAGTCCTTCATTCGCAGACGGTTGGCGAACGGGGTCCTGTACTGGAGCAGGACAATATTTTACATGAGACACTGGAGACTTTTGTACATAGCAAAATCATCGAGAGACCCGTGCATGTCAAAGGGTTTGGCGCATTCGGCTACTTCGAAACCGTGAATAGTATGAGCGCACATACGAAGCTATGCTTTCTGCAGCAGCCAGGCCAACAGGTGCCCGTTACGGTAAGATTCTCTCTTGCCGTCAGCAACAAGGGAACTCCGGACACTTCACGGAATGTACGCGGATTCTCCACAAAATTTTATACCGATCACGGTGTCTTTGATCTGCTATGCAATCATATCCCTGTGTTTCTCGTTCGGGATGCGATCCGCTTCCCGGAATCGATTAAAGCCTTTCTGCCTTCACCAGTCAATAATCTGATCGATCCGGAACGATTCTGGAGCTTTATTGCCAGAGCCCCGGAAGCCACGAATTTCCTTGTACGGCTGTACTCGGATGCAGGAACGGTCAAGAGTCTCCGGCATATTCCCGGGCACGGCGTCAACACCTATGTCTGGATTAATGAAAATGGTCACCGCACTTATGTGAAGTATCACTGGTATCCGCTTGAAGGTATCCAGTACATTGATAGCCAAGAAGCATCAAAATTAGCTGGCGAAAACCCGGATTACTCCGGCCAGGATCTCTATGATCATCTGGCTTCGGGGAAAACGGTTGAATACGGCTTATACGTGCAGCTTATGAACCCACAAGACGAAGTTAATCTGCCCTTTGATCCGCTTGACGATACGAAGGTTTGGGATGAGAAGCAGTATCCATACATGCCGGTTGGACGACTCGTATTGAATCGCAACCCGGACAATTTTATGGAACAGGTCGAGAAGCTCGCCTTCTCACCTTCCAATCTGCTGGAAGGCGCCGAGCTATCCGACGATAAAATGCTGCAAGGACGAGCGAATATCTATTGGGATTCGCAGCGGCGGCGGATAGGCCCTGACTTCCGCAGCGTTCCGATCAATCATCAGCAGGATTGGACACCTGATTCCCTGGTGACCAGCGGTTCTGGGCGGTATGTCGAAGGCCACCTCGTCCGGTCCGAATTGTTCAAGACGGATGATTTTTCGCAAGCAGGCGAGTATTATCAAGAGCTGCCAGCCGTACAGCAGGAACATCTTGTTGCCAATCTTGCTGCCGATCTGCGCGGCGTTTCACAAGAAACGCAGAACATTGTGCTGAGTTACCTTAGCCGGGCCTCTGTGGAACTAGGCGAACAGGTTGCCGAGCAGATTCACACGAAGAAGTAAAAAAAACGCTAAACACAGGATTGTGTTTAGCGTAAGGCCGTCGAGACAGTCTCGGCGGTCTTTTTAGTCTGTTCGGCACTACATGTCGGGCGAATCGCGGAATATGTCTTGATTCTCTTGCTTTATGTTGCGCGGCTATCCCTGCGTTTATCTCCAATCACCATGGACTAACTTATGACCCCCTGCTCGCTCCTGACTCTTTCGCATCACGAATCAAAATGTAAATGTGCAGGTTGTTTAGCCGTATATCGGCGATTTCTCGCATCAAAATGCAAAAGTACATTTTGATTGGCCGAAAAAGGGCTCTATGGCGTAAAATGGACGATTTCAACTGCACTTTTGCATTTTGAGAGCCATTTTGGGCATTTTGACGCTCATCAGCCTGCACTTTTACATTTTGATTCTCTATGTATCGTCTTCCTACTTAGCACAGTCAATCAGAGGTTATAAAACCATTCGATGATGCCTTTAAAAATCTCTGCCGCAAGGAAAATAATGGGTTGACATCGCCGATGACTTTAAATAACATTAGTTACATAACAAATGTTATCTAAAAAGGATGTTGAAAGCAATGCCTCCTAAAGCAACCATAACTAAAGAACAGATTTTGCAAGCCGCATTTGACATCGTCCGGATGCAAGGGCTGGAATATTTGACTGCCCGCGGCATTGCACAGAAGCTCAATTGCTCAACCCAGCCGGTATATCGAATCTACGCGAATATGGACGAAGTGAAGGATCATGTCTATGAAATGGCAGTAGACCTCATGCGGAATCAAATATTCAGCTATCAGGATGAGCAAAACTCCCCCGCGCTCAATATGGCGATCGGTTTTTTACATTTTGCCAAGCAAGAGCGGTATATGTTTCAGTTCGTGTATTTATCCGGGTACAAAAGCTTTGATTTAAATCAGGAAGTGTTCATAGGCGAGACCTTAAGCATGAAACCGATGCTCCACAGCAAGCGATTTCGGGCAATTGATGAAAGCAAGCAAAGAAATATTTTCATCAAAATCTCGATCTATCTAATTGGGATTGGCACCATGATCCATTCAGGCACGCTGAAAATGGATTTCCACGAAGCTGTGGAAATGGTCAGAGACATGTATGAAGCCATCATGGCCTATGAAGGGAGATCATCATCATGATGCAAATGGTCGGTAAAAAAGTCGGCGAAGGCGGTTGTTCCGAAGTATTTGAATGGGGCGGCGGAAATGAGCAAATTGTGAAAGTGGCGAAAGGCAATACCATTGCAGATGCGGTGAAAAGAGAATTTTCAAATAGCATGCTTGTCTGGGAAAATGGATTGCCCGCTCCCCGTCCTTATGAATTTCTGGAAGTCGATGGACGTCCTTCAATCGTCATGGAGAGAGTTCACGGGGAATCGTTAATGGAGCATTTTTTCCGTTATCTCATGCAATCTCCTTCCGAAATCGATCAAACTGATGATAATGAAGACGTGATAAAAATAACTGCAAGATTATTAAGCGAAACGCATCGTATGAATAACCTGCCTTTGCCCTCCCAGAAAGAAATGATGGTGCACTCTATTCGCTCGGCTGGCTATTTATCCGAATTCGAGAAAGTTCAGGTAATTGAGCATCTGAAGGGACTGCCCTTCAAAAAGCAAGTATGTCATGGCGACCCTAACCCCGGCAACATTATGGTTCGCGGAGATCACGCGGTACTCATCGATTGGATGAATGCTTCGACGGGCAATCCCGAAGCAGATCTGGCCGAATATATAATCATGATTCGTTATGCCATCTTGCCTCCACACACGCCAAGCAGCGCTGTTGCCCGCTTTGATTCGCTAAGAGAGCATATTATTGAAGTATTTTGCGAGGAGTATCGCCGGTTGTCGGGCAATTCTCTGGATGAAGTCGAGGACTGGATTATGCCCGTTGCGGCTCGCAAACTATGTGCGGATGCAATCGGCGAGGAAGAGAAAGCGCTGCTTCTCGCAGAAATCAGATCACGGCTTTAATTGTCCCACGTCCCCTTATCATTTCATTCGAACAAAAAAACCCGTAGGAGCTACTTTTCTAGAAGTAGTCTACCCTGCAGGTTTCTCATTGCAATTAACAGTGCCATGCTTGCCTTGTTCCTATAATGAACCCCGCTCCTCACCAAAGCAGGTTTCTATTCATCAATTACTTCTTGAAGATTCTGAAAGGAGCGCCAACTGGCAGGAAAACACGTCCGAAGTGTGTGTTCAGCACAGCAGCACCACATCCATAGAAGGATACGATAGCGATTGCCATTTCAGCATAAGCCGCCAAATCGTGAAAAGCTCCGTTCCCCACTCCGAATGAATCTAAACTTAATCCAACAAACAATAGATCAATTAACAGGAAGATAACGAATAACACTTTATTCGTTTCCATGGCGCCGATGGTCATGAAGAGGGTAAAGATCAGATAGCCGGCGAATACAAAGCCTAACTGCTTAACATCAAGGCCAGAAGCCAGCTCCGGACCAAAAACACCTAATTTAATTAACCAGCTCGATGCCATGCCAAACCAGAAGAACGCATAAGCACCAAATGCGGTCATACCAAACGTGTTGTTATGCTTGGCATCCTGGATGCAAGCAAATAGTTGAGCGAATGCACCGAGGAAAATAGCCCATGGGATCACATAACTCAATCCAGAAGTGATGTCCAGCTTTTGCGATGAAGCAACGAACGTGACGATGGCCAGACCAAATAATCCAATTGCACTCGGGTCTGCTGTTACAATTTTTACATTTTGTTGCGACGATGATGTCATAAACTAAGAAGCCTCCGATTACTAGAAATCAATTTGACCACTTATTTTATCACATAACGAAGGAACTTAATATGACTGTAGCTATATTGACACATTTGAGGCAGAAAGCTGCTTAGGTTGGGGTCGACCGCAACAATCGCCTATCCCGCATCCGCATAAATTTCGCATCAATTCCACTTCATATACCTATCTCCCAGTACTCCGCGTTAAACAAAATGCAAAAGTGCAGGCTGATCAGCCTCAAAATGCCCAAAACAGCGTTCAAAATGCAAAAGTGCATTTGAAACTGACTAAACTCATTCAAATGAGGCTATTTTGGCCAATCAAAATGCACTTTTACATTTTGATGCGATATATCGTCAATAAAGCGGCTGACAACATGCACTTTTACATTTTGATGCCCCATTTGACTCGCTATACGAGAAAATTCAGTTTCAGCTTCTGGACAGCTCGAAACAAAATCAATTTCTCTAGCAACAGAACAGAACCTAACAAGACTTGTTCATTAAAAAATACGCAGTCCAATTGGACTGCGCACGTATCTTTTATTGAAAATCCGCGTTAATCGCTACTTCTTTCCACTTCTCGAAGTTTTTCAGCGACTCGGTATATTTCTTCACCGCAAAATGGTACGCATCCGCACCAAGCAGCAATCGAAGCGGCGGCTCTTCAGACTCTGCAATGCTGATAATGGCTTCTGCCGCTTTTTTAGGATCACCAGGCTCGTTTCCATGGGTTTCTCCATTTACGAATGGAGAGACTAGCTGCTCATACTCCTTGATGGCCGAGCTCGTCCTGGCTGCTGACCGTCCGGACCAGTCCGTACGGAAATTACTTGGCTCAATGAGCGTTACATGAATATGAAAAGGAGCAACCTCCTGAGCAAGGCTTTCTGAAATGCCCTCAACCGCATATTTCGAAGCGTTATAATAACCAACTCCTGGATACGAAGTTAGACCGCCGATGGACGATATATTAATAATATGTCCGGAAAGCTGATTCCTCATAATAGGTAAAACAGCGCTGGTCATTTGCATAAGACCCCAGAAGTTGATCTCGAACATCTTCCGTGTTTCTTCCCCATCTGCTTCTTCAATTGAGCTGAAATAGCCGACCCCTGCGTTATTAACAAGTACGTCAATTCGGCCAAACTTCTCTATAGCAGCCTTTACGGCTCTGTCCACTTGATCCGGCTTTGTAACATCAAGCTCTATAGCTAGAACGTTATCCGTATTTCCATGGACAAGATCAGCAATCGCATTAACATTCCGTGCTGTAACTACAACCTTTTGTCCTGCATCTATGGTTGCTTTTGCAAGCTCTCTGCCGAAGCCAGTGGAGCATCCGGTGATGAGCCAAACTTTGCTGTTCATTGATCTCTCTCCTTTAGATTGAAATTTGCTTTGCAAAAATGACTCTAATCGTTAGAGCTTAGTCTAAGTCAAGCGGCTCCTTCCGAACTGGACAACTTTGAATATTGCTTTGACTTCGAGCATACTCTAACCGTTATAATCGATAAGTTAATGACAATTTATTTCATAATAAAGGTGGCTAATACATTGGGATATACAATTAGTCAGGTTGCCGAACGGACAGAACTAACTGCACATACATTGCGTTATTATGACAAGCTGGGGCTGCTGCCCTTCGTTGATCGGGATAAGGCGGGGAATCGGGATTTTAAAGAAAGTGATTTTGTATGGCTGGATATTATAACTTGCTTGAAAAAAAGGCGGGATGCCTGTGAAGCAAATTAGTGAATATATAAAGATGTGCATGAAAGGAGACGTTACGTTAACCGAGCGGCTTACAACCTTTGAAGCGCATAAACAAGCGGTCTTAAACCAAATCGATGAACTAAACAAATATTTGAGGAAAATCGATTTCAAAATTGACTATTACAAAACAGCTATTGAAGCAGGGACGGAAGCGATACACGCGCAAACAGAGTGTACATGGCTGGATATCGAATAACTAGTACTCACGCATCAACATAACTATAATGGACAAAAAAAATCTGACAGAGCGCTTGACTTCGACTACACTCTAACTCTTAGAGTTTTATTGGCATCAACAAAACTTTAAGCTGAGGGTGAGCATAAATGAGTCAAAGCCGCAATTTGGATAATTACGGGAAAGCTATTACTGGAGTAGTGAAGAAGGTAATGACACTATGAAATATATGGCAGCTGTTATGGCAGGATCAGCATGCTTTGGACTATTGTCTACAATAGCCGTACTGGCCAATGAAAGAGGCTTTCAGCTTGGCGAAGTCGTAGGCTCACAACTGTTTTTTGGATTTCTATTGTCTCTTGTTTTCTATACGGTGAAAGAACGGAGTGCAAGCAGGCAAAAGCAGAAAGCAGCATCTCGCCAGATGAACGATGGCAAACTAAGCTGGAAACAAAAGCTTACGCTAGCCAGCGCAGGCATTCCACTCACTGGAGGCTTCTTGGTTTATTTCAAATCATTAACCTATGTACCTGCTTCTGTAGCTATCATTTTGTTATTTCAATTTATATGGATCGGCGCACTGATCCAAGCGATTAGAAACAGACGGCTTCCGGATCGTATGACTGTTATCGTTATTATCATTTTGCTAATAGGGACTGTGCTTGCTGCTGGTCTGCTGGACGATGGAGTACGAAGCTGGAACCCGCTTGGCATTTTCTTCGGGCTAAGTGCCGCTGTATTGTATTCCTTATTCATCCTGCTAAGCGGATCAGCCGTACCACAAGCGCCTGTAGCCACCCGAGGCGTATGGATGCTGGCTGGAGGTATCGTGCTCGTATTCATCTTGTTCCCGCCGGCATTTTTGATTAATGGTAAAATCTTTGGAGAGCTGCTCATCTATGGATTCTCTCTAGGATTCCTAGGTTCTTTCATACCACCCCTGTTGTTCGCTTATGGCGTTCCGCATGTTGGAGAAGGAATGGCTGGCATATTGGGCGCTACCGAGCTTCCCGTCGCCGTACTTTCCTCGTATTTCATCCTTCATGAGATGATTAGCCCGCTGCGCTGGGCAGGTGTTCTTATTGTACTAGGCTCAATCGCTCTGCCTGAAATGACCCGGCGGCTTAAGCAAATACGCAGCTGCCCTAGTTCCGGTACCCGTAAGAGCTCTGGATAAAAGAAATAAGCAAGGATGATACGAAAACGCCCTCACATAATGTGATGGCGTTTTTCAATTTTGGACGGCATACACTGACTCGGCTTTTTCCCAAATTATAAAATGATATTGATTCTCATTATTGTTTATGATATAAATATTGTTAACTAGTTAATCATTCCTGAATAGAAAGGCTGCGGCTAATGGATCGACAAACGCTTTTACGCCAATTTTACGATCAATACTTGCATCTGGTTCACATCACAGAACGCACCGTCGAGCTGGAGCCGCTGAAATTGAAGCAGCTGGCCGATGCGGCAGAATTTCCGGCGCTCTCGATAAATATTACCGCCATTCATGTGCTCGACTGTATCGGACGATTCGAGCCAGTCAACGGGACGGCACTAGCTGCTCTCATGCGGCTTTCCAAGGCTGCTATCACGAAAATCAGTACGCGGTTATTAAGTGACGGACTGATTACGCGCAGTCAATTGCCCCAAAACAAGAAAGAATATCTCTTTTCGCTTACTGACCGGGGCCAGCAATTGTTTGAGCTTCATGCACAGCTGCATCAGCAAGCGGAGAAGGAATTCATACAATTTTTGGAGGAATGGAGCAGCGAAGACTTGTCGACCATTTTGCGATTTATTCAGCAATTGGGGCATTCATTAGAACAACGAATTCATGAAGAGGAAGGTGAAGCATGAGTATGAAAGATTTGATTGAGAATCGCAGAAGCATCCGTAAATATGAACACAAACAAGTGGATACTTCCGTGCTGAATGAATTGCTGCAATTATCGGCTGACTTATGTCCTCATCCGCAGCGCCTGAGCGGTACCCGCTTCCTGCTGGCCAATGACCAGGATACGAGATCGCGCTTGTCGCGCAGCATGACAGATGCGTTCTCCGTCACTAAGTTAGGCAAGTGGCTGCCAGACAAACTGTTGGAGGCAACCTACAATCGTTTCATGGAAATACCGGGGCACTTGATTGTCATTACAGAGCAAGAGGATGAATATATCGCTGAAGCCTGCTACATGATGCAGAATCTTCAGTTGCTGGCATGGGAGCGCGGAATTGGCATGCTGTGGGATACGGATGAGCTGCTCTATTCGCCTAAATTGCTGGACAGCCTTTCCCTCAAGCAAAATGAACGAATGCTGGGCATTATTCATTATGGATATTTCATCAAATCGCCTCGCCCGCGCAAACGCACCCCTGCTGCCAAACGCTGGACCGTGTATTCAACAGCCGAATAACAATGAAATGGGAGGAATGGCTATGACGCTCGTTGTACCACAACCATTATCTGTAGAAAAATGGGCAGATCGCCCTGTGAACGAGAATGATGTACTCACCCTGCTGGAATCATCCGTCTGGGCTCCTAATGACGGACTTCGTGAACCTTGGCGGTTTATTTATATGAATGGTAACGAAGGCAAGGATGCATTACCCGAACATCCATATGCACCTGCACATTTAATCGTAGTAGCCTGTCTTAGCGAATCCTCACATAAGCAAACAGAGGATCTCTGCGCTGTATATGGACTCATTCAAAATTTCCGTCTGCTCGCCAATGACAATCAGCTTTGTGTACGAACTGCTGTGGCGACCGAGGTGAATGCTGGGGATCTCCGGACACGCTTTCAGTTACAGAAGCAGGAACGGATCGCTGCTGTTCTGGATTTGGGCTATGCTGATCCCTCTTTCTCTAAAGCTGCAGACCGGGCAAGTATTCCATTGAGGATTGAAGCCTTCTAGCTCCAGTCCGATCACTATAAAAACTGGCGCCGATACGATATCGGCGCCAGTTTCTTTCCTAATAGCTTATTTAGGCTGTGTCGATTAGCCAGCCATAAAACAATTAACCTCCCAGTCTGACCAGGAACGTCTTGATCTCATAAGGCTTAAGCTCAAACACAGGGGCGGACAACACACCATCCGCTAGCGCCTTCTCCATCAAATCGCATTCCTGAATGGATGAGATGCCATAATCGCTTCCAAGCTCCACTCGTGTTCTCACGCCGGCAAATTCATGCACGCGCAAGACCAGCATATCGCTGTCCTCCGCCTTTTTAACCGCATCCGCCATCACATTGGAAGCAGATAGCGTAAACAGGGACACTGGCGCTTGCGCATATTCCGCTTTGCTAATTGTCAGCGGATTGTTCAGCGCCCATGCTTCTTGCACCGTTCCGCCTGCATACCAGTCGCCGCTATGCGGATACAAGGAATAGGTAAACGAATGCTCGCCGATGTCTGCATTTGGATCTGGATGGATCGCAGATTTAATGAGCGACAAACGAATGACGTTATCCTTAATGTCATAGCCGTATTTGCAATCATTCAGCAGGCTGACGCCATAACCGCGCTCCGACAGATCCGCCCATTGATGACCTACTGTCTCAAAGCGCGCCCAATCCCAGCTTGTATTCCAGTGAGTTGGACGTTTCACGTTGCCATATTGAATGTCATAGGTCGCTTCGGTGGAACGAACGTCCACAGGGAAAGCCACCTTCAGCAGCTGCTGATGCTCTTGCCAGTTAATTTCGGTCTGGAAGTCAATTCTGCGGCTGTCCGCATAGACCGTCATATGCTGGGTGATCAACGAGTTTGCGTAACGCCATTTGAAGACTACCGTCGCAGCCAGCGGGCCGTTCTCTGTCAGTTCAACAGAGATCAGATCCGTTACTTCACGCATTTTTTCCTGATAGAAAATGTCTATATCCCATGCTTCGAAATGAAGCGGCTTATCTTCGAACACTTGAAGCACATTGCCGCGAGCACTCTCAGCCAAGACGGAACGGTTGTGATCCAGGTCGAAAATACGAACGAGCTGTCCGTTCTCATTCCATTCCAGCTCATAGTGCGGCGTCGCCAACTGGCGGCCTTCTAGGCGGAATGGCGACTCTGCCTCTGACTTAGAGCCTTCGGCAGCTCGGAATTGAATGCCCGCCATCCCAAGCGCAGGCACCGATGGCGCTTTAACGAGCCAGCGGTCATCCGAATATTGCGCGGCCAGTTCTTGGCCTTCTGCATTATACCAAGCGCCATCAGCTTCGCCTTCAATAGCGATAAGATCCTCGCGCAGCCAAGACGAGCTGTTCAGTACCGTCATTTGCCCGCCAGTTGCTTTGGCTTCACCAAGCGCATGTGCCGCATTAGCCCAAGCTTGATCGGCCAGCTGCTGCGCTTCTGCATACTCAAGGCGGCTGTCCTCATAGACCTCGGCAATCGAGGTGCCAGGGATGATATCGTGGAACTGATTGCGAAGAATAATGACCCAGCCGCGATTAATGTCCTCCTGCGGATAGCTGCTCCAATCCTTGCGGACGGTTGCCGATAGAGCCTGCAGCCATTCTGTTTCACGGTAAAGCAGCTCCAGCTTGCGGTTCATCTTTTTATTGTACGCTTGGCTTGTATAGGTCCCGCGGTGGTATTCCAAGTAGAGCTCGCCATCCCATACGTGAACATAACGATCAGTTTCCTCCACCGTAGTCACCAAACGCTTGAAGTAATCATCCGCTCTGCCCGTCTTCACATTAGGAAGTCCTGGCATATCCTCCAGCCGCCGGCGCATTTCCAGCATCTCGCGGTTTACGCCGCCGCCTCCGTCACCATAGCCGTAGGACAATAACAGTTCCTGGTTAACCTCTTTATCTTGATAGGCATCCCAGGCTCCTTTTACCGTCAGCGGAGAAATCAAGCCGTTATACGTATAGAAGAAGGAATTGGCTTCCTCCCAGTCATCTGGCGTCGTAATGAAATGCGTAACGACCTCGGAGCCGTCAATGCCGCGCCACTTGAACGTATCATGCGGCATGCGGTTAATTTGGTTCCAGCTGATCTTAGTCGTCATAAATGTATCAAAGCCTGATTTGCGTAAAATTTGCGGAAGCGCCCAGCTATAGCCGAATACATCCGGTAGCCACAAGTAGGTGCTCTCTACACCAAACTCATCGCGCATAAATCGCGTACCGAACAGAAATTGACGGACGAGCGATTCGCCCGAGGTCAAGTTGCAATCCGCTTCCAGCCACATACCTCCGCCGATTTCCCAACGGCCCTCGCGAACCCGTTCTTGAATTTGCGCGTACAGCTCTGGATAATCCTCTTTAATATAAGCGTACAGCTGAGGCTGCGTTTGCAAGAACACGTAATCTGGAAAACGTTCCATTAGGCGCAATACCGTCGAGAAGGAGCGTGCACATTTCTCGCGCGTATGCTTAAGACGCCATAGCCAAGCTACGTCAATATGGGTATGCCCGATTGTAGTTACCGTAACGGGATGATTTTTCTCCATTTCATTCAGCTCGGCATGAAGCTGCTCGCGCGCCGCATATACGGACTCGCAATAAGCCTCGGAGCCTGGCACGGCCCAATCAATAAGCAGAAACGCACGGTCAAGAGCCTTGAGCAGTCTTATACGGTCAGGACTGTTCGGATCCAGCACTTCAATCGTTTCCAGTACAGCGCGGCCCGTATAATACAAGTCATCTATCTTTTCATCCAGCCAGCAAAGCTCGGCTACATTGATCGTATGCTTCTGGTCGCGAGGCACTCCGCCGCCTTCAAGGCCGGACCACAGGCGAATATCCATCTTCCCTGTTGTTCCTGCCGCATTTTCCGGAAGAAAAACCTCTTGATGGTTGGAATCCACGCCTTGATAAGGCGTTCCATTCCAATAGAACAACGACTCAAAGCCGCTGTTATTCCCTCCGCCTGTCTCGCCAAAATCAAAACGGCCCATAATCGCTTTTCCCGCCCATGCCGCAGGAATATCTGCACTGGCGGTCAGCCACAAATAACGGTCCCGGCCAATCCAGCTTTCGCCTGTCATAAGCTTGGAGGAAGAAGCTGCAGCAGGCGGTCTGCCGCCGATTGCACCCGCTTCATCTTCAGCAGCCCAGAAGCTCTCCAGCTTGATAATGTCTCTATAGCGAGTATTGCTCAGCTCTTGGAGCCTTGCCTTCAACTTTTTTTCTGTAAATAACATTGACTCTTTCCCTCCTAAAATCCTAAATAACAGGCTGCCTACAGCTGTTTCTCTAATTTCAGCAGATTTTCCAGACTAAGCGCCAAGCTGTCCAGCGGGCTGCCCGGGCAATAGTCCTGCTCTACCGCAAACCATTCGACGCCATTCTCCAGTCCCCAGCGCAAGATAGGTACAAAATCGATCAGACCCGTTCCGATTTCTGCAAAATACTCTCTGCCGTCGCTAGTCATATCTTTCAAATGCAGAATAGGCATACGTCCCGCGTAGCTGCTGATGAAGGTTAATGGATCAAGTCCGCCCTTCCGAACCCAATACGTATCAATTTCCGGATAAACAGCCGGGTCTTCCAGCAAATATTCAAGCGCATATTTCCCGTCAAGCTTGGTGTGAAATTCGAAATCATGATTGTGATAGCCGGCACGGAAGCCCGTCCCCTTTACCCGTTCCGCTACGCTTAATAGATCACTGCGTACACTTGCATAGCCTTCTGGCGTCTGCAGGCCGTCCGGAAGCGAGTGGCAAATAAAATCCTTCGTTTGGAAAAGACGGCCTTCCTCCAGTACGGCATCCAAATCATGTTTCATTCGTTCAAGGCCGACATGCATCCCTGCTGTGCGGAGTCCCAGCTCGTTCATAATGGCAGCAATGTCCTTTGCCGGATTGCCGTGCAAGCCGTCGATTTGAACGGCGGTCCAGCCCATTCTATGCAGCTCACGCAATACGCCTTCAAAGTCCTGCTTCAGTTCCTTGCGGACAGTAGACAGCTGCGCTGCTAATTGATGTCTGATTCCCATGCTCACAGCTCCTCTCTGATCAAATCGAGCCATTCTACCTCATGAGGCGTCAATTCCAAATTCATAGCCTCGATTGAAGATTGCAGCTCTTCTTGACTGCGAGGACCAATAATCGCATAAGTAGGGAACGGCTGATTCAGTACGTAAGACAATGCGACCTGAATCGGCGTTACCCCTCTCGCCTCCGCAAGTTGAACGGAACGGCTATATCGTTCCCAGTTATTGTCGTTGTAATAAACACGCACCATTTCCTCATCGGTCCAGTTGTCCGGCGTAAAGTGGCCGGAGAAGAAGCCGCCTGCTTGCGCCGACCAGGACAGCAGCGGCAGCTGATTCCCCGTATGCCACTGGCACGTGCTCAAATCTGCGGACACACATCCTTCCCAGCGAGGCTCGTTAGGCTTTGCCAGACTAAGGTTAGGGCTGTTGAAGGTAAAACCGGTCAAGCCGCGGGCGGCAGCATAATCATTGGCTTCCTGAATGCGCTGATGACTCCAGTTCGATGCGCCAATTACGCGAATGCGTCCTGCTGCCAGATGCTCGTTAAGCTCCTCGATAACCGGGCCTACTGGCGCTGCGGGATCATCACGGTGCAAGGCATACAGATCCACATAGGAAGTGCCTAGACGCTCCAGGCTTTCCGTTAAATCCTTGCGGATAGCTTCCGGATTCACGCGCGCGCCCGGACTTCCATCATCATGATGAGCCCCTTTCGTCATAATAACGATCTTTTCCCGCAAGTTATTCTCGGCGAGCCATTGTCCCAGTACCAGCTCTTTTCCGCGATATTGATGAGCGGTATCGAATACGTTGCCGCCTGCTTCAATATACGCAGCCAGCATCTGGCGCTGCGGCTCCTCCAGCTTTCTTAAGTCGCCTGTACCCATTACTAACCGGGAGAGAGGCTTGTCTACACCTGGAATATGCAATTGCTTCATTATGAACTCCTCCTTGGTTGTCTCGCCAATCGCAGGCGCCGCTATTTATTGCTCATCCTCGCTGAAGATCGGACGAATGGTCAGCTCGAATGCAAATGTCTGATCCTTTAATTGATATTCAGGAAGCAGCTCGGGACCGCAAGAGTTCGATCCTGCTCCGCTCATCTTGTAATCCAAATGAATAATCGTTTCTTTGCGTGCCTTCAGCTCACAAGTATGCATCGCCGAAGTCAAATCCTCAGGCATGAAATGGGAAGCGTTAAATGAAAATGATTCAGCAGCTTCAAAACGTAATCCCATGCCTTGACTATTCGCTGCAATCGCCCACTGCGTTCCATAGCGGGAGCCGTTTTCTTGCGGCATGACGTAGTTTTCGAACATGTCCTTTACCGTCATATGAAACCGGCCATGCCGTACATATTGACGCTTATCGATATAGCTCTCATCCGGGCCTAGCCCTTCATACTCGATCTGCTCCATTCCTTGCGGCAGTATGAGCTGAAGTCCAAAGCGCGGAAGGAAAGGCTGGTCCTCGGCAACCTTGATATCGGTCTTAATCACAATTTCACCGGTTGCAGCTATCTTCCATACTGCTTTGCCCTGAAGAAGAACAAACTTTCCAACCGCCCCCATCGAGAAGGAGCTTTCCACGTGAATAGAACCGTCACGCTGCTGATTCCACTCTGTATGGTACGTTTTCATAACCGCCCGGTCATACCCGGCATCCTGCCACTTTTCCCGGATTTGCATATCATTATCGATAGGAGCCCGCCAAATATTGTATTGCGACGGAGCCGACAGCATCGCAACGCCATTGCGTTCTATCGATTGCAGCATACCGGTTGTAAGATTAAACGAATAGCGGAAGTCAAAGCCCTCCACCTGTAATAGTTGTCCCTGTTCGGCAGCATGCAGCGGATGCTTCGGACGGAAGCTTGATACCGATGCCGCTTGCTGTACAGGAAGCTCAAATTGAGCGAAGGCAAGCTCATAGCCGCTCTCTGCCCACTGTGTCTCTTCTTTCAGCTTGAAGGATAACGTGAGCAAATTGACGCCGGTATCCGCTTGTTTCAGCTGATATGGAATCGATACCTTATCCGCGCAGTGAGGTGCGATGTTTGGCGCAGTCATACGGCCTTGTTGAATAACGTTGCCTTGCGATTCTACTTTCCAATAGAGCTCCAAATGAGATAAATCAACAAAGTCATAGCGGTTTTCCAGTTCAAAGACGCCTTCTTGAAGATCGAGTGCCTTCACGCCAACGGGAGCCATCACATACTTTAGCTCCAGCAAACCGGTATGCGGTTTGCGGTCAGGCGATACAAGCCCATCGATGCAAAAATGCTTATCGTTCGGACTGTCGCCAAAGTCACCGCCGTAAGCATAATAAGGCGTGCCATCTACCGCATGCTGCAATATGCCGTGATCGCACCATTCCCATACGCATCCGCCGATTAGCTTCGGATGCCGGTAGAAGGCGTCCCAATACTCGCGAAGATCGCCTGGCCCTTGTCCCATAGCATGACTGTACTCGCACATAAATAACGGCTTGCTATTCTTCTCGTCCGTCGCATAAGCTACGATGTCTGGGACAGAGGTGTACATGCGGCTCTCGACATCCAGACACGCAGTATCCGTTAATCCTTCATTAATAGGAGCAGCGCCCTCATAATGAATCGGAATCGAGCCGTCACGGTCCCTCGTCCATTCCGCCATCGCAATATGGTTGGCACCATACCCGGACTCATTCCCCAGCGACCACATCACCACGCAAGGGTGGTTTTTGTCCCGCTCCACAACCCGCATGATGCGGTCCAAGTACGCTTCACGCCACTCCGGACTTGCCGACAAGCGGTGAACACTCTTCTGGTTCCAATCCGGACCGGCAATCCCCATTCCGTGTGTCTCCAGATCCGCTTCATCAATTACATAAAATCCGTATTCATCGCACAGCTCCATAAACCGGGAGTCATTCGGATAATGCGCGGTACGAATCGTATTAATGTTGTGCCGCTTCATCAGATTAAGGTCCTGAATCATATGCTTAACCGGAATCGTCTGCCCTAGCTCTGGATGAGAATCATGACGGTTCACACCCTTAAGCTTGATCGATTGGCCATTAACCAAAAACTGGCCGTCCGCCACTTTGATTTCACGGAAACCGACAGCAAATCGGATAACCTCTTCCCCGCTAGTCACATACAACCGGTACAAATAAGGCTGCTCCGCATTCCACAGCTTTGGCTGCTGAACTTCAAAGATAAGAGCTCCCTTTCCATCAACGTTAACAACCGCATTGGCTGAGGCAACCGTGTGACCTTCAGCATCCTTGAGCTCGCCTGTGACAGCCGTTTCTCCGGTCGTCTCGATTTCCGTTGTAAGGACAGCCCTGGTAAAGCCTTCTTCGAAGGTTTGACGGTTAAACACGTCTCTGACATGAACCTTATCACGAGCTAGCAAATAGACATCGCGGAAAATCCCGGTATATCTCCATGCATCCTGATCCTCAAGGTAAGAGCCGTCGCACCATTTCAATACGAGAACAGCCAGCCGATTCTTTCCCGGACGAAGCTGAGACGAAATATTAAACTCAGCAGGAACGCGGCTTCCTTGGCTGTAGCCGACAAACTCGCCGTTTACCCACAAATAAAAGCAGGAATTTACGCCTTCGAATACGATGTACTTCTCTTTCGCTTCCCAATCCTCAGCGATATTGAATTCTCGCACATAGGTTCCTGCCGGATTATTGGTTGGAACAAATGGCGGATCAACGTTAAACGGATAGTTCAGATTCGTATAGTGTCGCTGATCATATCCTTGCATCTGCCAACAGGAGGGAACGATCAAATCATCCCACTGCTTTGTATTCGTATGTTCCCCATAGAAACCGGCCGGCACGTCTGCAACGCTGCTGTAATATTGAAATTTCCAAGCCCCGTTCAACAGCTGATAGTAGGGCGAATAACCGCGTTTACCCGAGCTTGCGCCTTCCATATCGCCATAAGGAATGTAATGAGCTCTGGCTGCCTCTCGATTCACTTGCAAGACGTCTAAGTTTTCCCAATAACGATCCAGGTTCAACACCCGTTATCCGCTCCTTTCAGGTACAAGCAATCAACTAGTTAAAATAACCCTTCATCATCAGTCTGTGAATCCATTCCGCGAACAAGCTGTTTGCCCATGCAAACCACGGTCTTGTGTAGTTGGCAGGATCATTAGGATCGAAGCCCTCATGCATATAGCCTGTACCCGCATCCGTCCGTTTAAAAGTGTCCAGCAATTCCTTTATTTCCGCATCATCCTCGGAGGTGAGGCCCTGCATAGCAAGACTAATAGGCCATATATAGCCTTTTGGCGTATGCGGACTGCCGATTCCTCGCGCATAGCTGCCGATATAATAATACGGATTATCTGTACTGAGCAGGAATTGACGCGTATTTCTATAGATCGGATCATTCGCATCCGTATAACCGAGATAAGGAATAGACAGCAGGCTCGGCACATTGGCATCGTCCATCAAGTTGCAGTTGCCGTATCCGTCTGTCTCGTAAGCGTAAATACGCCCGTACTTCGGATGAAGAACCGTTCCGTAATTTTGAATGCCGAAATCGATCTCCTCGCGAAGCTCCTCGGCTAGTGCGGCAAATGCTTGATCATTCCATACATCATTGGCTATTTCCACTAGATAACGCAGCACAACAACAGCAAACATATTGGATGGAATCAAGTAGCCAAAGGTGCATGCATCATCGCTTGGCCGGAACCCGGACCAAGTCATCCCGGTATAATTAACCGGCATCCCCATCCGATTATTGCGCAACGTATCGCTCGGCGGACAGTTCTCACGGGCAAATCGGTAAGGTGATTGTTCGAAGTGGCGCTGCTCTACCTTCCATAGCTTAAGGATAATACCGGCAGCTTCACGGAAATTATCCGTAAATACTTCCTTGCGTCCTGTCGCCTTCCAATAGAGATAAGCAAGCTGTATCGGATAGCACAATGAATCGATCTCATATTTGCGCTCCCAGATCCAAGGCGTCAGCTCCGTCAAATCCTCATCATAGCGATTGCTGTTCGGCTCCGCATTAAAAGCATTTGCATAAGGATCGATATGAATGTAATCCACTTGCCGTTTGATCAAGCCCTCGATAATGCCTTGAAGCTCCTTATCCTCCGCTGCCAGCGGCAAGTAATGTCTAACCTGCGCCACCGAATCACGCAGCCACATCGCAGGAATATCGCCGGTAATGACGAATGTCGTGCCATCCCGCAATTCAGATGTTGTCGTCTCAAGTGTATTCGGATAACAGTTTCTAAACAGCTGGAGCAGCTTTGGCTCATGAGCCAGCTTCTGATTCGCTTCTTCCAGCAAGGCTATTACTGAACTTGGGAGTTGCATGCTTGATCCGCTCCTTTATCCGCTTGCTGCTGTGCAATAAATTGCTGCAGATCCGCCCCGTCAATCAAGCCTGTGCTTCCGCCAAACGCAGACACCGATTTGGCACCGCAAGCATTTCCGAGAATAAGACTGCTAGCCACATCCTCTCCGGTCAGAAAACCCATCAAATATCCGGCGTTAAAGCAATCCCCTGCCCCGGTTGTATCGATGGATTGTACACGGAAAGCCGCTTGATGCGTAATCACGCCGTCTTTAATGGCTGCAGAACCTTGCTCACCCAGCTTAATCGCAACATTGCCGCAATATTGGGACATATAACGCAAGCTTTCATTTATATCCTCAAGACCTGTGTAATGAAAGGCCTCGGTTTCATTCATTAAGAACACATCCGTATACGTCATGAACTCGAAGATGCCTTTGTACCATTCTCCCGTATCATCCCAGCCAACATCACAGGATATCGTCATCCCTCTTGCTTTCAGTTCCTTTGCCATTTTAATGTAAGCTTCATGATTGCTTTTGCCTTTGTATCCCGTAATATGAGCATGCCTGCCTTGTGCAATTTGCTCATAATCGAGTTCATTCATACGCAGCTCTGTAGTCGTACCAGCGTAGCTAATAAAAGAACGGTCCTTATCGGGATTAAAGGCAATTGAGATGCCGGTTTGATTGGATTCACTCGTTTTTATCATTCTGGTATCGATACCATATTTTAAAAAATGTTCCCGGACATAACGTCCGTAGAAATCATCGCCCAAAATACCGTTAAACGCCACGCGCAAACCAAGTTTAGCAAGAGCGAGGGAAAATATGGCCGCCCCTCCCCCAACATTTAGCATGACATCTTCCACGTAAACCTCCTGACCTGGCAGAGGTATTTCACTTGCGCCTACAACCGCCAGATCGACATTGGCATCGCCAATAACTACAGCATCGAAATTTTTAACCATTCTGTCTCCCTCTTCCAGTCCACATTTATATCTGCGATTGCTCCCCATACGGTCTGCAGCTTTCACGCACGACCAGTTTATGCTCGAAAATAACATCAGCATTCGCAACAGTCTGCTCACCTGAAATTAGCTTCAATAGAACATTAACGGTTTCTTTACCCATCTCCTGAATCGGCTGCTCCATCGAGGTTAAGCGCGGACGTACCAATTCTGTCCATTGGCTGCCATCGAAGCCCATTACAGATATATCATTAGGCACCCTTAGACCATGATCATGAATACAATTCATCGCTCCGAGCGCCATATCATCGCTGACCGCAAACACTGCGGTTGGCCGCTCTTCACACGCAAGCAGCTGCTTCATAATGTCATAGCCGCTTGGCGTTTTATAATCCCCAAAGTGAATATATTCCTTAACAACTTCGATGCTATGATCCTTGAGAGCCTGGATATAGCCGGCATAACGATTCTGCCCCGAGGTCACGTCCCGCATATCTCCGCCTATAAAGGCAATTTGCTTATGACCAAGCTGAATCAAATGAGAGGCTGCATCATACGCTGCATGAAAGTCATTAATGATGACGGAAATAAAGGGCTGTTCAACCGGCTTTACACTGGAAAAAATAATTGGAATCCCCAGCTTGCCAATCAGCTCGCGCGTCTCATCATTCAGCTTTTCGTGCATAATGATAATGCCTTCCACGCGCATTTCCTTAAATACCTGCAAATATTTATATTCCTTGTCTTCATCCTCCATAATGTTGCATACAACAAGGTTATAGTCATTTAAGCTCGTATACCGTTCTATGCTGCTAAGAATCGAGGAGTAAAAGCTTGACGTTATATCCGGTACAATAACCCCGATTAAATTGGTTTTGTTACGAACTAAACTGCGGGCAATATGGCTGGGTGAATAACCAAGCTCATCAATTGCCTTTCTGACTCTGTCCTTCAAGTCGTCCTTCACATACTTTTCACCATTCAATACTCTAGAAACAGTCGTTACAGAAACACCCGCACGTTTAGCAACATCCTTAATTTTCGGTGCCATTATTAACATCCTACCTTCCATATAACGTTTTAGCTTTTTACCGCCCCCTCCATAATTCCTGCAATGAACTGACGGCTGACAATTAAGAAAAATACAATCAATGGAATGGTAGCAAGCATCGTGCCTGTCATTACCATTGAGTAATCTGATGTATGAGCAGCCTTCAACTGCTGAAGAGCAAGCACCATCGTAAATTTAGATGAATCAGTCAATACGATTAGAGGCCATAAGTAATCCTCCCACACTCCTACGAACGTAGTAATGGCCAAGAAGGCCAGCGCAGGACGCAATACCGGCAATGCTACATGCCAATATTGACCGAACTTATTGCATCCGTCAATTCTAGCGGCCTCTAGCAAATCATCATAGATAGCCAATGCATACTGTCTGATCCAAAAAAGTACCAAACGCTGTTGCAATACTCGGGATAATCAATGCTATATAGCTTCCAAGCCAGCCTAAATTTTTCATAATAATAAATTGAGGTACTAGAAGCATTTGACTCGGAAGAATCATCGTACCAATCATAATATAAAACAGAATCTTTGAACCAGGAAATTTGAATTTAGCGAACGTAAAACCCGTCAGCGAGTTGAAAAACAATTGAAGGGTTGTGCTCACAACTGCAATAAATACGGTATTCAAAAAGGCTCGGTAAAAATTCATGTTCTGCATGACATTGTCATAGTTATTCCAGAAATAACTGCCGAAGGTCAGTTTGGGCGGGAAGGCGAACATTGCACTGGTTTCGTTTGTTGACATGACTACAAGCCAATAGAACGGAAACACAGAAATAATAACTCCAACTAGTAGCAGCGTGTAAAAAATTGTTTTCTTCGATAAAGTTTCAACACTCATATGCTGTTCACCTCTTTTTACTAATCCTCCGACTTGTTAAAGAACTTCCAGTTAATAAACGAGAAGAGACCAATAATGATAAATAAAATCCACGACACGGATGCGGCATAACCGAAATGCTGGTATTTAAAGCCTTCACGGAACAAGTACAAAACGACTGTATCAGAGCCCGGATATGGCGATTGAGGACCCGCCAACACTTGAGGTTCCGTAAATATTTGAAATCCGCCGATTGTCGACATCATAATCGTGAACAAAATAATCGGTCTAAGAACGGGAAGCGTAATTTTCGTAAATTGTTGAAACAAAGTGGCGCCATCCAGCTCTGCTGCCTCATAATAATCCTTCGGTATTTTTTGCAAACCAGACAGATAAATAATGGCGTTGTAGCCCATATAGCGCCAGCCAATCATTAAGGCAATGACCGTCTGTACGCCCAGCTCAGAGTTAAACCAAGCGATTTTATTCAAACCGAGCTCTGTCAGCAAATAGTTCATCAGGCCAAACTCATTACCGAAAAACGATTGAAAAATGATAACGACAGCTACCATCGCCGTAATATTAGGCAAGAAAAACGCGATCCGAAAGAAGCTTTTGAATCGAACAAGCTGCAAATTAATAATAAAGGCGATTGCCAACGAAATGATCAGCATCGGTCCGTTACTGAGCAGCCATAGAATAATATTGTTCTGAAGAGCCTTCCAAAATACCGGATCATTAAACAGGTACACGAAATTGGAGAAACCAACGTATTTCATTTCCCCGATGCCATCCCAGCTGTGAACAGCTAAGTAGATGGAAAAGAAAATCGGGAATACGGAAAAACATAAAAACAAGATGTAAAACGGAGAAATAAACAGATACAACGTTCTGCTTTTATAAATCTCCTTTAAGAGTCCTCCCATGTTTATTCCTCCACTAGTAGGATGCAGGGAAAGCTGAGGCGCTTTCCCTGTTTTTAAAGCGACTAACGTGAAAGCTGACGTTTAACTTTAGTTTGGGCTTCTTCCCATGCCTGGTTAGAATCCTTTTTCATGGTGTCTACCTGGGTCAAGCCTTCAACAATCGTATTCAGAACCATAATGTCTTGCGGATTGGTAGGCGCAACTTTAACATCCTTAGCCGCTACACTAAACACTTCATTCAAGTTTTGTCCGCCGAAGAAATCATTTTTACTTTCCATTTCTGGCAGGTTATAAATCTCCGGTGTGGATGGGTAGTTGCCGAATTCCTTATAGGCTTGAACCAAGTTATCAGGGCTTACCAGAAACTTAATCACTTCATAGGCTTCTTTCGGATGCTTCGTATGCTTCAATGCTCCCAAGAAGGAGCCCCCTTGGTTGCCAACTCCGCCCGGAGGATAAGCAATTCCCCATTTCCCCTTTGTATCCGGTGCAGCGCTGATCAAATCGCCAACGCTCCAGGAAGCGCCATTAAACGAGTTGATTTTATTTGCATTAATTGCAGCATTTTTCTCCGTGTCACTCGTGAACGGGAAGGTTAGTCCATCTTGGAACGCTTTAACCGAAAGATCCCAAGCGCGTTTTACATCCCCTTGATCACCGATATATTTCCCGTCTTTATCAAAGAAGTTTTCTGCGCTTTGACCAACAATCGATCTGAAGATATCGGCGATATTTCCGGTTTGGCTGCCGGTTTTATCTTTCACTTTCTTCAGCAATTCAAAGTAATCTTCCCAGCTCTTCACTTGCTCATGAAGCTCTTGCGGCGTACTTGCTACACCTGCTTGCTTAAACAAATCTGTACGGTAGAACAGTACGACCGGTGCTACGTCAATCGGAAGTCCGATTAAATATTTGTTTTCTTGGTCTGCAGCCAGCTTCCATTTCCAGTCCAAGTATTGGGATTCAATGTCACTGGCGCCTTGGTCATATAAATTCACAAATTGATCTTTGTACTGGAGCATAGAGGAAACCCAGCTGTCCATCGCTACAATGTCCGGGCCATTACCGCCGCCGGCAAGTGTCGTTCTTAGCTTTGTAAGATAATCATCGCCAGATGGAAGCTTTTCAGCTTCCAAATTAATATTTGGAAACTTTTCTTTTGCCGCTTGAAGCGATGCATCAGAAAAAGCGCCGTTCCAGTACCATAGCTTAAGCGTAACTTTTCCATTATCGCCTTTGTTTTCGTTATCTGGTTTAGAAGTGTTTTGAGAGCAAGCTGAAATGACAAGTGCAAGGCATAGTGCCAATAAAATACTGGAATAGGCTTTCATTTTCATTGGTGTACTCCCCCTATTAGTAAACGATCATTTGCTTAGCTAGTTAATGATTCAATCCTTCATTTGCTTCGCATTCATTTATTTATCTTTTGCATCACCTCCTTCAGTCATTCAATATTTCTTTCCCAAGCCATCTGGAACCGATACCATATTTGTTGCTATTGATATGGTATCGGTTCCATAAATGATTAGGTGTTAAATCTGGTATCGATTCCATATTGGATTCAAACTTTACAAAATCGTCGCCAGATCCATCATTCTCATGTTTATCTGGTATCGGTTCCATATTTGTTGCAAACGCTAACATATAAACCGCTTTCATCTTGTGATCATTATATACGCCCTTATTTAGTTTTACAAGTACCTTTTTATTAAAAAATCTTTTGTTTAGAGAGCATATCCAAGTATGCTTTAACATCGCGGCTCCTCTCCCTCATGGTGACTTCATCACTGACCTGCCTAATTAATCTTGAATATAGATCAAGCATCGACTATAATTCTCAGTGAGAATAATTATCAATAAATTCAAAAAAAGAGGTATCCTCATGTATAATAACAACAGCATACAGCTAGCTGGGATGCCTGACTATACGTATTATTTTCCTGTTGAAGTTCATCGTTTACAAAATGCCCTTTCTATTGAAGGTCATGAGACATCCAGTGAATATCCTTTTTTACTAGTCATTATGGATGGCAGCATACGACTTGTTGTGAATGGGTTTGAGCAGTCTTTGAAAGGCCGTTCGGTGTTGTTATGTGAAAGGGGCTCACGCCTTCAATTAATAGAGAAGCACGTTCAACAGGCATTCCTCATTGAATACAACTATACGACATTGAATCATTCTGCTCCAAGGCCGCTGCCATGCAGCAGGTCACCCCTTTCATGCTCTTATCGTGCAGCTATGCTGGCTATCGAGTTGTATACGGCTTGGCAATTGAGATCCCAGCACCCTTACCAGGCTCAGCGGCTTTTTCTTGAGCTTATCGAGCAGGTACAGCTTGAATTGGAAGAAGCGGTATACCAAGGAAGTGACTGGCTGCAAAGCGTGCTAAGCCATATCCATATGCATTATCGGGAAGAGCTTACACGAGAGCAGCTTGCAGCCCTGGGGAGCATTAGCCCGGAGCATTTCTCCCGGACTTTTCATAAGCAGATTGGCAGCACCTTCAGCTCTTATATGAACACACTGCGCATTAGGGATGTACAGCAACAGCTTTTAACCGGCAATTCCAGTAACTTGCATGATCTGGCTCAGAAGGTTGGTTACAAGGACGGCTATTACTTGAGCCGCAAATTTAAGCAAGTAGTAGGCATATCCCCCACTACATTCCTTCGCAAGCCAAAACGCATTCTGTCGACAAACTACAACTATACCGCGATGCTGCTTACCTTACAAACCCAGCCGGTTTTGGGCGCCTACTCCACCTATTTGCAAGCGCAATATCCAAGTGCTCCAAACGATCAGGATCATGAGCTGAATTGGGATGGGAATAGTTACGAGCAGGTACAGACTTTAATGCCGGACGTCGTCATTGGCTTCGAGAAGTTGTCTGAAGATATGACATTAAAAAGCATTGCGCCCGTAGTTGCCATACCGTTTATGAGACTAGACTGGCGTGAACAGTTTCGTCAAATTGCTGAAATAGCCGGGAAGCAGCAGCACGCAGAGTATCTGCTTGAGCAGTATAACCTCGAAGTTAAGCTTGCCAATACTCAACTGGATGAGGTGTTGGGCGGTCGCGGAAGCCTTATTATATGGGAAATCCAAGAGAATATAGCCTATGCGTTTGGCAATCGTTATGGCCGGGGCGGTCATGTACTGTATGATGATCTTGGTTTTGATATTCCCGACCAATTAATCCAAGAAGGAATATATTCAACCGGATACATTCAAGCAACTCTGGATCAGATATGTCATTACCCCGCAGATTATATCGTTCTCTTGGATCTGCCCCATTCTCCGCAGACCGAACATTTATTTCGTTCACCAGACTGGCTTGCAATGGAGGCCGTTAAGCAGCAGCGGGTCGTCATTCTGAAGCATGCCGATCTCTTCTATGGATTTGACCCTCAATCCACCCTGCAACAGCTAGAGCTATTAATGGCCAACTTTACATCATAAAATGCCATCCTGCCATATCATTTTGTGACATGGCGAATGGAAGCATAGAAGATTAAAGTTATCAAGTGAGGATGATTATCATTATTAGGGATTGAGGGGAATTAAGTAGATGAAACAAAACAAATGGAATTTTACCGGCTTGGGGCTTGCCTTACTCTTGCTCGTGCTGCTTCTGGCCGCTTGCGGGAACAATCATTCAGAGGTTGATCCGCCGGCTGCTGCAGCGACAGCAGATTCTTCTCCAGATGAATCGACAGCTTCAACTACCAAAATCGTATCTACAAAAAAGGGCGACATTGAAATCCCGGTCAAGCCGATGCGCATCGTAACCGATGACTATCTAGGTTCTTTAATTGCGCTTGGGGTTACCCCTGTCGGTACGCCTGGCCTGCATCTGAAAAACATCTATTTTGCCGAAGCGCTTAAAGGTGTTGAAGATATCGGCGACTATGGCAACGTTTCACTAGAAAAGATTCTTGCACTGCAGCCGGATCTGATCATCACAGCGGAGAATGACCCCGCCAAATATGACAATCTGTCGAAAGCAGCTCCTACTATCTCTGTTCCCTACGGCGAGTTGAAAAACGCCCGAGAAGAGTTGACCTACTTCGGCAAGCTGCTTGGCAGGGAGCAAGAGGCTGAAGCTTGGCTGACAGCCTTTGAGGAAAGACTAGCTAAAGCGAAAGAGCAAATCGATCAAGCCATTCCGCCTGAAGCTACTTTTACGATTTTTGAGGATGTAGAGAAGGCTGTCTATGTCTATGGAGATAATTTTGGCCGGGGCGGTCAGCCGATTTATCAGGCGCTTGGACGCAAGCCTCCCTCTAGCGTCGCAGCTGAAATTATGGAAAAGCAATATGTGGAGCTGTCCAAAGAAATGCTGCCGCAATACGCCGGCGATTACATCATTCTGACTTCCAACTCACGGACGCTTGAAGATTATAAGAAAGATCCGCTCTGGAATACGTTGGACGCCGTCAAAAATGATCGTCTGTATGTGTGGAAGGAAGAGCGCTCCTGGTACTATGACCCCATTGCTGTGCTCTCGCAGACAGAGGAGCTTGCGGCATGGCTTTCGCAGAAACAATAATGATGCAAAAAGAATAAAACAGACTAAAGAAGCTGGTGGAGCTAGAGCTCCATCAGCTTCTTTAGCAACTGGCTTTTCCTCTCAACACCGGCTTTCTTATAGATCCGGGCGAGATGCTTCTTGATTGCGGCTTGAGTAACGTTCAATTTATTCGCGATTTCAGCGATAGAATCGATAGACAATACAAGCTGAGCCACCTCGCGCTCTTTGACCGTGAAGCCGAATAGATTGTCCGGCAACTGCGGAGTTAGAGATAAGCCTGCGCTCTGGACCCAGCGGTCGAAGTATGCCCTCTGCCTCTCTCCACGAATGTCCAGCATGAAGGTAGGGGAAGGAATATGCTCACCAAATTCATAATGCGTGGCTCCCTCCACTTGATTGAAGCCCATCCGCTTGGTTATTTCTTGGTGATAAGGCAGCGGGCTTGAGAATACCAGCATCCCTGGTTTCAAAAGAAGGGAAATTAAGAGGCGCATTAAAGCAGCGCGAGCAGCTATGCTATCATCCTTTCTCAGGTCAACGTGATAAATAAACCTTCCTGCTGGCTGATCGGGGGAAGTACGGTAATCTTTCAACTGCTCAGAGTTTAGCGTATTAAAATAATGTCTGGACACGGGCTGGATCTGCAAATAAGACAAAGAATGACGGTGAATGGGAATAAAAATGGCCAGTCCGATCGTTGCTCCTTCGCGATTCTTGATTATTCTGACCGCATCCGGACCGAACGTAATGAGCTTGGCAAGCTCAAGGTTGCCGAAAGCGATACGATCGTGCTGAGCAGGGATGTCCATTTGATGCAGTTGCCCGGTTTGGGGATTGAAATAGCTTCTTTCGTAATCCGCTTCGGCTTGCATAACCTCTTGAATATGCTGCTCGGCAAGGTGAAGATTGTCTGCATGCACCGACTCGTATTCGTATTCTCCGTTAGGTGTATCCTCCAAGAAGGTCGAGAGAAGAACAGAATCCTCAAGTCCAAAAATCAAATTCGCTATCGTATCCGTTATATTCCCTTCCGGGGACGGAGTGACGATTTCCCGGTGATAGTAAGCAATGCTGCGATTCCGAAGCTGCTTGAATCGTTGGGGTGTACGAACGCGAATTTCTTTGGAGAGAGACGTTCGCAGCAGCGCATGAATGCGATAGCCTCCCCTTCCGGGCCGGATGAAAGAGAGATCAGTCAACCTGCTGAAGCTGGCTCTGGAAACAGATTCGCCAAGCATCGACTCCAGCAATTCTTGATTGAAGTTCCGGACGAGTGATGCCGCTTCTACTAATTCTCGAAGAGATTCGTCCGGAACCTCACGCAACCACCGATAAGTTAATTCCCGGAACAAATCCTCCCGCTGATCGTCGTTTTTCTCTACGAATAGTTCCTCTAGTGACAGACCGACCGTAAGCGACAGAGTCAGCGGATGGCCAAGCGTGAAGGCATATAGTCTGCGCAGTGTCGCTTCGTCCACAATGCCGAACCGCTCCGCATAGCTTGTACAGGCTGCCGCGATCGTACAGAGACTGCTTCGGAGATCAGAGCTGATAGATTAAACGCATCAGAAAAAACGCAACCTGATGAGGTTGCGTTTTTTCAAATCGATTACTGGTTTTTCTCATACAATTCATTCATGAAGTTTCCGGTACTGATTACTCCCTCTTTCGCTTCCTCCAGGGTGGAATGAAAGCTGAGCCAGTTATGGAACATGGATGGCCAAGATCTGAAGCTGATATCAACGCCTGCCAGTGCAGCCTGAGTCACAAACGTCAGAGCTTCTCTCAGCATAATTTCTGACTCGCCCACCATTACATACAGAGGCGGCAGGCCTCTCAAATCGCCATAAATCGGCGACGCATAAGGGACATTAGGTGAAACACCGTTTAAATAATTATCGGCCAACTGTACGAGGGCTTCTTTGGTAACGACGGGGTCGACACCCTCTTTGGTCATATAGGTATCACCTGTTTGCCCCAAGTCAATCCATGGCGAAACCATGACCCCTCCCGCTGGCATAGGCGTCTTGGTATCCCTGATTTTCATCAATAAAGCTGCCGTTAAATTACCTCCTGCCGATACGCCGCCAATGATTATATTACGAGGCTGATACCCTTGATCCAGCAGCCAGTCATAAGCCTTCAACGCATCTTCAATCGGAGCAGGAAACGGATGCTCCGGGGCCAGACGGTAATTTACAGACAACACGCGTGCTTTCGCTGCTCTTCCCATTTCACTGGATTCGATCGTATAGGACGCGATACTCCCGTACATAAATCCTCCGCCGTGAAAGTATAGAAGCACGCGGTCATCTCTGGACTCGGGAAGTATTTGCCACTCCGCTTCCATTCCATCTATATCTACCTTCTCTGTAACCAAATCACTCGGTACAAGAAGCAGGCCAAACATCGCTTCTACACCTGCCCTCAATTCTTCAATAGATGCCGGATTGCTTGGCAAATTTTCTTTAAACAAACGGTGAGCTTGACGCAATGAATCCTTCATAAAAACATTCCTCCCTAATGTGGTCTCTAGATGCTTACTTCCTACACCTTTATTATAAAAGTTAATATCCCGGTTATATATAGATACATAAAGGATTATTGGCATATTTGCATATATAAAAAAGTTGTTTCAGGATTTTACACTTAATTTTAAAACTTTCTGATTTCAACTCATGTTTAGCAACAAAAAAAGGACAAGCCATTTGAACACACTTTCATGGCTTGTCCTTTGAGACAGCAAGGAATATGAGAATACTACGTCGAATAAGAAAAATATGTTAATTCTTCTTATTTATTTGCTCTAAATGCAACTAACACCTAACTTAGACCTGTCTCAAATAGGAGGTATTTATGTAAATGGAGGTTTCATTATATAAAGCAGATTTTAACGATGCGGTGACTATTCATGAAATGAAAATCACAGCGTTTATGCCCTTGTTGGAAAAATATCAGGATTTTGAAACAAGCCCGGCCAATGAAACCTTAGAACGAATTATTACTCAAATCAATCAATCTTTTACAGATTATTTCATAATTCATCATCTTGAGGTTGCTGTTGGCGGAATTAGAGTCGTGAAAAAAGATAATCAAATTTATAGTGTTAGTCCAATTTTTATACTGCCAGAACACCAAGGAAAAGGAATTGCTCAAAAAGTCTTTACAATGGTTGAGCAGATATATGATGATGCAAAGTCATGGAAATTAGGCACCATCTTACAAGAGAAAGGAAACTGTTATTTGTATGAAAAGATAGGCTATAAAAAAATCGGGTGCAACGAAAGTAATTAACGACAAAATGACAATGGTATTTTATGAAAAGCATTTATAGATGAATAGCCCTTGGATTTAGTTATTCGGCAGGCAGTTCACTTTTGTTATACAGGAGCTATAGCTTAAATCGCTTCACGAGCAGAAGCATCTCTTCCGATATCCGGCTCACAGAGTCCGCCGACGAGGCGATCTCTTCCATGGAAGCAAGCTGTTCGGCCGTAGCGACAGAAATACTCTGCGCCAGATCATTGGACCGAACCGACATATGATCGATTTCCTGCAGAGAAGCATTGAACTCTTGGGAGCTTGCGGAAATCTGTTCAGCCGCAGCGGAGGTTTCTTTTACATGATAAACGGCGCTGCGTGTTGCGATCAGAATACGCTGGAACGCCTCCCCCGAATGCCGGATGGAATCAACGCCAGCCTGCACCTCCTGCTCGCCTTGATCCATTGCAATGGCAGCTTTATTAATGTCGGCTAGAATGGCCTGTATCAGCGCGGTGACCTCCATTGCAGATATTCTGGAACGCTCCGCCAGCTTTCGGATCTCATCCGCAACAACGGCAAAGCCTTTGCCCTCCTCGCCAGCCCGTGCAGCCTCGATCGCTGCATTAAGCGCCAGCAGATTGGTTTGTGACGAAATAGCCGTCATTGCATCAATAATCTCGCCAATCTGATGCGACCGCTCGTTCAACTGATTGACAATTAGCGCGAGGTCACCCACTGTTGCAGATACGGCAACCATTTGCTCCGCTGACTGTGAGATCAGCCCGTTTCCATGTTCGGCGTGAGTTAAAGTAACCTGTGAAGCCTCAAGAGCAGTCGATGAGGTTGATGCAATTCGATGCGCACTGACTGACAGCTCCTCCATCGCATGGGTGCTCTCTTGCAGGCTTCCTTTTTGCATATGATTGCTTAAAGCCACTTCTTGCGCGGATACGGAAATTTGGTCTGTCGCTGCTGTTGTCTCCTCGAAGGTGACGGACAAATCACGGGAGGCTGAAGAGAGTGCATCCGCATGAGAGAGCAGCCCCTGCGACAGACCCCTTAACCCGTTATGCATGGCGTGGAAGGAGTCGTACAGGTCGCCAATTTCATCTCGGCTTTGTATGGCAATCACTCGTTGTGACAAATCGCCTGCAGCCACCTGTCTGGCCTGCTGTGTCAATTGGACGAGCGGCCGGGTAAGACGCATCGCGAACAGGATAACAATAATCCCGCCGGCCGCAATGCATCCCAGCAGCGTATATACAATTCCTTGAACAATTCGCTGTTGTCCCGCGTTATAGTCCTTAATGTAAGAGCCGGCAACAATCGTCCATCCCCATTCCTTGTTCCTTAGCGAATAGGCAATTTTCATAGCGTCTGCTTTCGAATCTGGCAGAGGCCATCTATACACAGTAACACCGCCGCCCGGCTGCTGCCCTTTCTGGAGCATATCCCGGATATGATAAAAGCCGTCACTCGTCTGCTTGTCCCAGAAATGCTCCCCTTCCTGTGACGGATGAGCTACCAGATCACCCTGATCGTTTAGAACAAAAAATACCCATGCTCGCCAATATCTATATTTGTATTGATGGTCCGTGTGCCATCCCCCTGCTTAGGCCCAAGAAGCAGCTTCTTCATCCTCTCCTGCGCCTCTTCCTTGCTTATAGAGCCTTTCTTAACCGCATCCTCGAACGAAACAATCAGCTCCGAAGCCATTTGAACCGTGTTCCGAAGATTGGTCTCCGTCTGCCGATCACCTTCTCGCGCTGACACCCAGATGCTCATGCTTCCTACCAGCAATGCCGGAATGATCAGAATTGCGAGCGAGGTAACCAGCAATTTATTCCGGATCGTGAACCGCCATTGTCTTCTGTTCCCCTCTGTCTTTCCTTTCATGATGATCCCCCCGTTAAAATAAATCCCGTATAATGCAGCATATCTCGTGTATACGCCGGATATAGCTGTAAACCCATTAACAGCAGTCCAAAGTCCCCTTTGAACTGCTGTCATGGATCAGAATCATTAAATTATTTCAATGCCTTCAGCATGGCGGAGACAAAGCCGATATGATCGGCCGCATGCAGCACCGTGGAGACAATCAGCTCTCCGTACGTCTCAGCGTTCAAGAAGTTTTCTTTTACCGGCACGTCCAGCTTAGTCTTAAGCAATTCCCTAATTTCGTCCGGCTGCTTCCTTAATTGATCGATCAGCAGATCCCATGCGGGCGGTTCGCTTTGCCAGTCTGCAGGCTTCGTTCCATAAGCGAAGAAGTGTTGGTAGCTTGCAGGAAGCTTCTGATTCCATTCAAATTCCGAAAGGCCAAATACGTGGAATTCTGTCACCGTAAGCACATGTCCAATGTGCCAATGAATGCTGTTCTTGAAGCCTTCCGGCACAATATTACGCTTGTCCTCCAGACACAGTGCAACCAGCTCTATCAATTGATTGTGACGGCTCTTCAAAATGTCGAAAATAAAATCGTTTCTCATCGTTCATACCTCCTCATATTGGTCAACCTAATTTTCCGCATCCTGCTAGAATTACTGTTCTTCGAACTGCGCAACATAATCGCCGTAGCCTTTATCCTTCAGCTCATCCTTCGGAATGAACTTCAACGATGCAGAATTGATGCAATAGCGAAGCCCCGTTGGCTTAGGGCCATCATGGAACAGATCACCCAAGAAAGAATCGGCATCCCGGCTTCTTACCTGGGTAGTCTTTGAGAAAAAGCCACCTTTTTCTTTCAGCACAACATGGTCCTTGTCTAACGGCTGTGTGAAGCTCGGCCAGCCTGTTCCGGCATCAAATTTGTCTTTGGAGCTGAAGAGCGCCTCACCAGAAACAATATCCACGTAGATACCTTCTTGCTGGTTATCCCAATATTCATTCTCGAATGGACGCTCATCGGCATCATTCTGGGTTACGTTATATTGAAGCGTGGTCAATGCTTTCAGCCGTTCCGCCTTATTGAAGTCCTTCATAGCCTCCGCTTGATTAGCAGCCTCTTCTGTTTTATCTGATCCCCAAGTACGGTTCAAAAAGGAATCCCTCCCCGACATATACTGGTTAAGCTTATAGAGAAACTTATTTTTTTTGTAATAGTCCTGATGCTCTTCCTCTGCCATGTAAAATTCAGTTGCAGCCGTAATCTCGGTCACAATGGGCTTGTCGAATTTTCCGGATTCTGCTAGTGCATTTCTGGAAGCTTCAGCGGCATTTTTTTGCTCCTGGCTGTTGTAGAACACAGCCGTATGATATTGCGGGCCGCGGTTGTCGAACTGGCCGTCTGCCGTTGTCGGGTCAATGCTGTGCCAGAATACCTGCAGCAGCTTGTCATATGAAATCTGGCTTGGATTATAACGAACTTCCAGCGATTCAAGATGTCCAGTTCCTCCTGAGGATACTTCGTTATAAGTCGGATTCTCGGTATGACCTCCTGTATAACCAGTTGAAACACTGAGAACGCCTGTAAGATCCTCAAAGTACGGCTCAAACTGCCAGAAGCAGCCTCCTGCAAAAACGGCGGTTTCATATTTTGTTGCAGAACCGGCATGAGCTACATTCACGGCTGGGTGTCCCTCCATCATCAATGTGGACTGGTTAGGCCCATTGTAGAAGTAATAGGCCATGACGACAGCTAGAGCAACCGGCAATACGAAATATCGGTATTTTTTAAACTTCATTTCCGCCACCTCCATAGGATCTCGCCTTTCTTAATCTGAATTTTAACAACAAAAAACCCGCAGCAAATGTGCGGGTTGTCATGATTTATGTATGCATTTTTAGCGAACAGACAGGAAGATTTTCATCCCCCTGCCAAAAGTCATGCGATTGAATTACTTATAATGACGGACAGAAAACACAGCCGCTTGCGTCCGGTCTCGCAGCCCAAGCTTGGACATGAGGCTGGATACGTGGTTTTTAACTGTCCCTTCGGAAATAAACAGGCGGTCAGCTATTTCCTTATTATTCAGCCCTTGTCCCAATAAAGCCAAAATTTCCTTCTCCCGGTCCGTCAGACTTCCTAGCAGCTCTTCATCATTCTCATTCAACAGGAGTTCCGGTACAGACGGAACAGCAGGCATTTTCTTCAATTCCTTAAGCAGCATGGCGGTAATCTCCGGCTGAAGAACCGTTCCCCCATTGTATACTGTTTGGATGGCACTGACGATAGCCTCGGAGGGCATGTCCTTCAGCAAATAGCCGTGAACACCCTTCTCTAATACCCTCAAAATCAGTTCTGCATCATCAAATGTGGTCAGAATCAATACTTTCATCTCCGGGAAGTGCCTTAGAATTAGCTCAGCGCCTTCCACCCCGTCCATGCCTGGCATACGAATATCCATTAATACGACATCCGGCTGCAATTCGGTTACTTTAGCATACGCATCCCGGCCGTCGATAGCTGTCCCCACCACTTCCATATCAGGTTCTAGATTAAGGATGGTCGCAAGACCCTCCCGCATAAGTCGCTGATCATCAACTACCAGAATTCTCAAGTAGCGGCACCTCCGTTTCTGTATGTGGATATGGATATGGAAATTCGGCTTGCACTGCAAACTGCATCCGGTCAACCTTCCCGAAGGACACCTGGCCATTCCATTCCGTTACTCGCTCTTGCAGATTCAACAATCCAAAGCCTGGCTTCACTTCATCCGGCACGCTGCCGTCATTGGAGATACGAAGCGAGAAACCGCCCTCCGAATAGACAATCCGGATAAGGGCATGCTCTGCATCTGCGTGCTTCTTAGCATTCGTGAGCGATTCCTGTACGATGCGGTATGCTGTAAGCTGCAGCTCACCCGGCAGCGGCACTATACTCCCTTCAATCTCAAAGCGAGTCACAACCTGCGTAAACTTCGTGAACTCTTCCGACAGCTTGTCCAGACTTTCATGGAGAAACATCGGCTGAACCGGCTCGTCCCTGATCGTCCGGACTGTAAGGCGGACCTCCTGAAGCGCAGAACGAACCAAGTCCTCACATTCCAGATAGACACTTTCGCTGCGCCCCGCATCCACCTGACTCAGCTTGCGGGCGGCCTGCATTTGTACAATCAGGCTGGTCAGCTTATGGCCAACCGTATCATGAATATCGCGGGCAATTCGTACACGCTCTCTGCTGGCTGCCCATTCTTCCGCCTTAACGGCATACTCCTGAAGACGCTCATGAGACTCCATCAGCTGCTCGTATAACTTCAGCGTATCCTTGCGCGCCTTCTGATAGAAATGGATTAGGGAGCTGACAATGCCTGCAAATATAATGAATGAGCAGGTAATGAAGTAGCTCATACTATCAAATTGCTTATATAAATACCAATCGACACTGCCCATCGTCACCAGATAGAGGATCAGCAAAAATAGGCAAGTAAGGATAAGCATTCGAAAATTGTTTAAAAACATAAGAATCGCCAATGCCGTAATGCCCACGAACAGCTGATTTGGAAAATGTCCCCCAATGAAGATGTAGCCATAAGCAGCGGATACGAGAAAATCTAGAATGAGCAGATGAAACAGCCATTTTTTCCGCTTCTCTGCATTGGAATAGAACAGATTGACGAGCAGAAACACCACAACCGAAAATACAAGGAAGCTGAACCGCCAAAAGGCCTCAATTGACGTCTCAAAATAAAAAATGCCGGAGACTAGCAAGCCAAGTATGAGCTTCAACCCGAAAAAGAGCTTCCAGGACAGAGGCCCGCCTTTAATAAATTTCTCATCTTGAAGCATTGGCTTTCCCTTCCCTTCTTCGCGGTGTTATTGTCATGCGATTATATCATATAACTGGCAGGCCTAATAACAAGAAAAGCCGCTAATTCAGCGGCTTTCCACATTTTCAGCAAGCTATGCCCATCTTCCTCATAACCCGCTTCTATTTAACTAATGAATATCCTTCTTCTTAAAGGTACCGCCCTTAACCTCAGCTACATCATATACGATGATAAAGGCATTAGGATCTATTTGCTGTATAATTTCTTTAATTTTGCTTTCTTCCATCCGGTTAATGACACAAGTGATTTCTTTAAACGGCTCATTCGAGTAGCCTCCGTAAACATCGGTATACGTCGCCCCGCGGCCTAAGCGATCCCGAATCGTCTCGATAATAATATCTGGCTGTTTCGTAATGATCTTAAACGTTTTCGAGCCGCTCAAGCCTTCTTCCACAATATGTATAACTTTAGAAGCAATAAAGTAAGCAAGTGCCGAGAGGATCGCTCCTTGCAGGCCAAATACGGTCGAAACAATAATAAAGACAAACATATTCAAGAACAGGATCAGGTCACTGGTGCCAAAAGGCAATTTGCGTGACAGCAGTACCGCCAACATGTCGATACCATCTAATGCTCCGCCATTACGCAAGGCTAGTCCCATCCCGAAACCGATAATAATCCCGCCAACAACGGTAACTAACAGGGTATCCCCTTCAATAATTGTAGGAACATGATGCATAAGCGTAGTGCTGACTGCCAGCGAGGCAATACCGATAACGGAATAAATCGCAAAGCTTTTACCAATCTGCTTATAACCTAACCATACAAAAGGAATGTTGATGATTCCAATAAGCATCCCTAATGGTAATCCGAACATTTGTGAGCCGACGATACTAATACCTGTCACGCCGCCGTCCGAGACGTTGTTCGGTATTAATATCGCTTCGAGACCGTATGCCGTGATAATGGCTCCGATCATAACCAACAGTACTTTTGAAATGACTTTTACTGCCGGTGAGGTTTGTTTTTTGCTGTTCATGCCGTTTTCTCTCCTGACTTCAAATTAGATAGTATACAGTATATAATTTTTTGCAACGAATTGGCAAAAAAACGTCATCTCTCCCATGCCTGACACGGTTGAGATGACGCCTGCTTGGTTAAAAAATAAAAGCTACTTGAGGCGGGCGGCGGCCTTTTGATGGGAAGCCTCTGCTTTTATATCTCTATTTCTAACAACGGAGATGATCATAAAATTTATCCAAGTCATGACGGGGATGCACATGACTAATATATAGCGGGCATGCGTATCCGTTCCAAACAATCTGAATTCCTCATCAAAGTTGTAAAAGAGCCCGTATGCTCCCCCCAACATAATCATATTAATAACAAAAGTCGAGAGCATACCTAACCATTTGCTTTTTCTATTCCTCATTATGAAGACAGATAAAGCCGTTGAAACGATTAATGAAAATATGATGATAATGAGGTTCACTGTCCTGCCTCCAGATCTTTATAGATCAAACCAGTACACTTCATTTTCTCTTACGAATGTGAAGCCTGCTTTTTCCGCCAGTTTTCTGGATGCAGGATTCGACTCCACACAATCCCACTGCGCCGTCATCCCTCTGCTAATACATTCGTTCACAAACTTCGCAGTCATTATTAGTGCCAAGCCTCTATTCCTGTGTGCTTCCTCTGTCTCTATATCGATCGCAATAACATCATTAAATCTTGCAGTTCCTGCAATGACCGCAACAATTCTATTCGAATATGTAATGCAATAAGCTAAGCTTTTCTCAAGAAAATCATCAAAGCTTTCCCATGATCCCAGTATCCTCTTCGTGACAAATGCTCCATTTTCAATACTTCCTTCATTTATTAAATTCCACAACTTATTATCTACTTGATGTATCGTATATCCCGCTGACAGACTAAGCAATTCGGGAATTTCGCTGTTTTTTCTAAAGCTGAATTCTTTTTCTGCACGTATTTCTCTGTTCTCAAACATCTTCAATATACCTAACTGATCACTTTCAATGGAAAATTCAAAGTAGTTAATCCCTTTCGATTCCAACCATGCGAACAGCTCTTCATGGAGAAATACTTCAACAGCTTTGTATTGTTCCTCGGATGTAATTTCTCCTAAAAACGCAAAGCCTCCAACTGCATAGGATTTCGCAATTGCAATATTAGCATTTTCCAAATTATCAACCCATAATTCTCCTTTACATTCACCAGCAGCTATTCCTGAGAAACTAGGGCAATGATCGCTTGTTATCTTCTTATAATGAATAACCTCATGCAAACCATCTGCTTTAATCATCTCTTCCTCCTTATTTGAGGAGATATTTATAGTAGGCTGGGAATTCTCGTATGATGGAGTAAATATCTCTAAAATCAAAGATTTTAGCATGGGCTGAATACACGTCTTTAATATCCATTTTGCTAAAAGCTAACTTGGTCCTCGATATATGAAAATATTGCGTAATAATCATAACGGAGTTTAAATTTAAATCTTTCATAATCTTGCTTGTATTTTGAGCGGTCATATAGGAGTTATACCCGTTATTATCCTCGATAATGTTATCTTCCGGTATTCCTTTATCTACTAAGTAAGCTTTCATTACCTCGGCCTCATCGAAGCCTTCCTTGCCAATACCGCCGCTCACAATGATAAAACGATAATAGTTCTCTTTATAAAGCTCTACGGACCTGTCTAATCTTGCTTTTAACCGGTCAGCAGGCTGTCCATTCGTCTCTACTTTATTTCCTAGTACGACAGCTGCGTCAACAGGCTTCAATTCATCATTCAACCCGTCTATGATCACGACAGTCGTGTGAATGATAAACCAGATAAACAGGATAGCTGCTGCTATTAAAAATCGTCTAACGAAAACTGATTTCAATCTCTCACCTGCATTCTCTCATTTATGATCTAAATCCCTCCCTAAATATTACCACACTTGGGCGTGTCAACCTTCATGTAATACTATAATCGTGAATCACCGCTAAAATTTGCTATGACATGTTCATTGGAATCATATGCTTTAAACTCGTAGCCGCAATCATGGAGAATGTCCAATATTTTCGGCAGTGCTTCCACTGTCTGCTCCCGCTCATGCAGTAAAATGACTTCCAGATCCCGATGAATGCTATGACTAACCTGCTCCGCTATCGTATCCGGTTTTCCCGGCAAGTTCCAATCCAATGAGTCTACTGTCCAGTCCCACATTCGAAAGCCGGCTTCAGCAATATCCCCGCGAAACTCTTCGTCCACATGCGGGTAGCTTCCATAGGGTGCACGAATCAGATCTGGAGCAAAACCGACGATGTCTTTCATCAGCTCTTGTTCCCGTTTGAACTCCTCAATAAAGTGGGACGAACCTCCGCTTTTATACAATTTATTAACATCATGCGACATACTGTGAAGTCCAGGATAACTCCCCTCCTCAACGATGCGCTTAACCTCGTCTTTGTGCCGATTTAAGTGAGAGCCAATCATGAAAAAGGTTGCTTTTGCCCCGTGCTGCTTTAAAATGTCCAGAATCTCATTCGTATATTTGCTTGGACCATCATCAAAGGTGAGGTATACCACCTTAAGCGGCGCTGCCTGATTTTCATCCGCTTTTGGTGTTGGTGTTGGCGATACATCTATATGGGGTTGATTTTGTGCTGATTCGTGAATAGGCATATCTGTATTTAGGCCATGCTTTTTCCACGTCGTCATCAGGTCAACTGACACATAAACCGTCCCAAAGATTAGGAGTGCTAAAGCAACCATAATTATGATCATTTTTCGGTAATTTATCTTTTTTTTCCGCGGTTGTTTGTTATTGTTCGGCGTAAACTCTTCACTTGATTTTTGATAGGAATATTGGAAATCCATTTTGCTACACTTCCTTAACGTTCATACGCATTCTCTTGAATAACTTTTGGTCGTCCCGCCTGTATGCGCGTCTTCCCGGTTTTTCGCTGAAGGATATTATTCCGGATCAAAGCGAAGATCACCAGCAGAGCGCCATAAAATTCATAGATACTAATCGTATAGCCTTGAAACATCATTATAACAAACGTTGTCACAGGCACTAGACTGATAAATAAAATTCCGTTTACCGGAGTCAGTTTCCTCAGACCGGCATTCCAGCTCAATAATGCTAGCAGTCCCGGCATAATAACCATGAAAGACATCTCGTATCTAACCGAGACTAACGTGTTCCAATCTGGCATAGGAATGAGGTCGAATAGGGTGGCCAACAATACGATAACCACAGAAACAGATGTTCCCAGCAAACAGGTTAAAGTTGAGTATCTCAGCGTCGACCACTTTTCAAACTCGCTGCCTCCCAGAGAATAAAGCACCCAGCCTACGACACCGATAAATATAAGGGATACAGGAAGAAGATGCCCAGCGGCCATTGTAAAAAATGAAAGATTCCCGTCCGTTATGACGAGCAACGTACCAACTAAAGCGATGCCTATCGTGATTAACGTGGCTCTAGCAGGTTTTTTCTTTGTCCTGTACCAAAGAATGAGGATTGAAATCAAAGGCATAAGCACTTCCATAATTGAAGCTGTAATTGTACCTGAATTCCCTATAAGATTCTGACCGGAGAATACCAGAAAATTATACACTGTAAATGCCATTATCCCATAAAAGAGCAGCTTTCGTCCTTTTCTTTCAAAACGAAACGCAGATTTTCCTTCTTTCATCCAGAGAATGCATACGAGAATCAACGTCACGATCAAATAGCGAATCATCGAAAAATAAAACGGATCTATGCTATGTAGTGCAATATGTGCAACCGGGAACATGGCTCCCCATGAAACGCTGGCCATCAGGCATAATACTGAACCCCATAAAACTTGCTTGCTTGCCACTTCTCTTCATCTCCCTCATGCTGTCTGAACTCTAATAGTGATTTTAATCATAAGGGATCGATATTGCTTAGTAAAACGATTGAAAATAGCCTTTACTATCATTTAAAATGATACTTATTCAATCCTATATTAATAGGCTATATGGTACACGGGGGAAGTAAAATGGAAATCAACGACTTAAAAATCTTCAAAGCGGTTGCTGAATTTGGCAGTGTAAGTCAAGCTGCACTTGAATTAAGCTATGTCCAGTCCAATGTAACGGCGAGAATCAAGCGACTGGAAAAGGAGCTTCAGACCGAGCTGTTCTATCGCCATAAACGCGGAATGGTATTGAACGCAGAAGGCAAACGATTGCTTGAATATGTAGAAGAGATATTAGGAAAAATGGAAGAAATCAAACGTGCTTTTCAAGGAACGGACGATCCTTCCGGGATTCTTAACATTGGAATTGTCGAAACGATCTTCAGTTTGCCGGGATTTCTATCGAAGTACCTTGAGAAGCATCCTAAAGTAGATTTATCGCTGACGGTTGGTGTGACCGCACAGCTGCTCCAAGACGTAACAAGCATGAAATTAGACGGCGCTTTTGTTACGGGTCCTGTAAAGCATCCGCTCATTGATTGTTATGAGGTTTTCCGAGAAGAGCTTATACTCGTTTCCAAAAATGAGGATTTTTCAATGGATGATATTGTAAAGAAACCGCTGCTGCTCTTTAACAAGGGTTGCGGTTATCGGGAACGATTGGAAAGCTGGCTGAAGGACGAGGGGATTATTCCAAAGCAGATCATGCAATTCGGTTCGTTCGACACCATTATTGGCAGTATAACAGCCGGAATTGGCGTTACGATTGTGCCGAAATCATCCGTTCGACGACTCATTGATGACGAAACGATTAGCGGATACAGCATACCGAAACCTTATAATGAGGTCACGACCGTATTTATCTGTAAAAAAGATTCCTATCTGACCCATACACTTCGTTCTTTTATAGAAGAATTGCAGCTGGTTTAAAACAGAACTAAAAAAGCCATAACACAAAGATTTATACACCAAAATGTCTTTTCTCGTGCAACTATGTTACTGTTTGATATCCGTAAAAATAACAGCTTACACTGTCCATATTTAGATACGAAAAAAGCCCAGACCTTGTACGGTCGGGCTTCAACTTGCATGTAGCAAGATTTTTGGATTGTCTAAGAAATGTTAAGGTAAGAAGACAGAATTGCCGCTATAATAACTTAATTCAGCATTTTGCTGCCTTCGTCTCTACCCGCTTGCGTTATGAAAACAACTCCATCTGCTTTAATTCCCCACCGATTTTATCTAGCGACTCAGGTGCATGATCTCGAAAATATGCCTGCTGAATCTGCTGCTTCGGATCTACAATTTGTTTACCTCCTCCACCAGATGCTCCCCGCAAGCGACAGCTATATACAACAGGGAAATAATCCTGAAGAAATTTACCTTCCACATGAGCGGTCAACGCAATCATTTGAAACCCTAATTGTTCAGCAATATAAAAAACAGGACTAAGGACATGATCACTAGAAGCTTTACCAAACGGATTATCCAATATAACCGCACGGTGCCGTTTCATCTGACTATGAATATGTTGCCTTTTCTCAGCTACATAATTCAAAATACCGAGAAATAAGGTCATGTTTTTGCTCCATTTCTCTCCACCTGACCAACGATTAGATTCTTCCCAAGAATACGAAGCTCCAGTGACTTGCTGATCATTATTTACTTTACGACAACTGACTCGAATCGCGGCGCCTTGTTGAAATACTTTTTGCAGCAGTTGCTTTGCGTCTAGCCATTTATCCAGATCCCTACGAATGAGGGATGACTGCTCATTCCCATCAACATCTCGATATTTGCCATGCTCTAACTGCCCAATAATCCACTCCATATGATGCTGAATTCGTTCTTTCCCTTCCTGCTCGTCCCAATCTGGCACCTGAAAAGTATAAATATCTTTGTTGCCACTTTCTGTTCTTACACGTGTTCGCTTAGGAAGCTCTCGCAGCTCTTGTGCGATCAATTTCAGGTGAGCTTGTATATGAGAAATAAACTGTTGCAACTTCTTATCCTCGTTTTGCATTCTTAGTTCAGCAATTTGATTGGCTTTCAATATACTTATGCTCATCATCGATTCAAATTCTTGCAATTCGGTATAATTAGCTTTAGCCTCAACACCTCGCTCAGCCATCTGCCTCAGCTTAATATCTTGTATTTGACTCTGACAGAACTCTCGGAAGCGTCGACGATTCAAATCTACTCTTTCTTGTTCTTTCTTAATGGCATTCTGTTGTTGAACCAACCGATTAATGACATGGTGACTACCACTTTTTAACTGATACGTTATCTCCTGAATCAGCTCTGAGTTATCACTTGACCATTCCAACAAAGGGTCATCTAACTTATGAACAAGAACGTGGCGAGCCCACAGCTGTAATACATCCTGCGTTTCCACTAATCTCTGATCTACAATCGCAATCAAACGATTCAATTCTTTGCGTATTTCCTCTTGCTGGTGCTGTTCTGCTGCTTGCAGCTTACGCACATGAACAAGTGATTCCAAAAATATTTCGGGCCGCTCATTTTGGAACTCTTTTTCATATTGCTCGATTTGCTTTCGGATTGCTCCCTCTTGCTCAACTAATTCCCGATCCTTACGGTTCCATTCATTTCGAGCCCGCTGACTCTTATCCTTGAGCATTTTAAGCTCATTCCATGCTGCATCCAATTTAGACGCTACTTGCAATGGAAGCTCCAATTCCCGATCAACATTCGTATGCTCATTTAAAAGACGCTCCATTTCCCGCTTCGCTTCATCTAACCACTTACGTTGATTGTCGTACTCTTTTTCCAAATCAGATCTATTCTTCAGAATATGATGTCGCTTCAGCTCAAGCTCTCGATATTCTTCACGAAGTACAATATATGATTCTTCTGACGGGTAGGGCAAATTATCCTTTACTTTATCATACAGTTCCTGTGCTGCAAGACTGATCAGCTTACCCTTCAAATCATCTTTATTGTCTTCTTTTTGCTTTTTCTCGCGCTCCAAATTTACTATACGCTGATCCGTTATCTCTATTAACCTTCCCACTCGACTATGTTTTTCTTTGATCGAAATCAATTGATCTGTAAGCGCAGCCATTCTTTTACCAAGCTGCATATACTTATTTCCTTGTGTCAGTAAATAACTTAGATATTGTAGACGTTGTTCTGCTAGATGCTTGGCTTCTAAAATCTCATCTTTGTCACGGTCCAAATGGCCCAGTTCTTGCTCAACCTGCGTACTTCTTTGCTCTAGTAGATTGATCTGTTCCCTCAGTGATGTGATGATTTGCTCCTGCTCATGAATAAAATCAAGTGAGTATTCTCCAAAAAACGAATCTACCTGCTTTTGTGCATCCTTCCAAAGGGCAAGCTCCTCTTCCTTCTCCACTCTGCGCTTCACAGCTGCTTCTGTCTCAAGAACAAGCTCTTGTTTCCACTCATTGAAATGATCCGAGTCATGGAGTGACTGCCAGTGAGCAGGCTCTACCCAGCAATGAGATGCCATCGTATTTTCTTCACCTATTGAATCAAGTTGTACAAGCTCCCTGGCCTCCTGCGTAGACAATATCCGAATAGGAAATTGCAGCTGTTCAGCCATATCTGCTAATTTACGCTCTAACTGTGGTTTTTCCTGAGCTGTAGTTACTAATGTTACCGCCCATAACAGTTCGTGATCATGACTGCCCTCCACTGCCTCAATATATTGCACCCCTGTTTCTAGCAAAGTAAATTGATTACTCCACTGCTGAATCAACTGTACAACCTCGGGGTCCGCAAAAAACTGCTCTTGATCCTTATAATCATCGACATAACGAAAAGCTATTCTTTCCTTATGAAGCAGTTGTTCCTTCTGTCGATTTCTTCGCTCCAAACCATCTATTAATTTATCAAGAATAGTATCCTTCTTCTCATGCAAGGAATGTAATCTTTCCCAAGAAGACTGCAACCCAGCCAATGTTCCCTTCACCTCGTCATGACTCCGCTCATAACGATTTTGCCAAACTTGCAATCCCGTTTGCTCCCTCTTTAACTTGAGGAGATTATCGGATAATTGCTTATTTTCAAGTGAAAGCTGATCCTTGCGCTGTTTGAGCTCCTGCAGCACTTTTGCCCGTTCTAGGCCCTTCTGTTCCTGCTCTTGTTGCTCAGCACTCCAGACAGGCATTTGCTGTTCTACGGTTTCTGATGCTATTTGACTTAAAATTTGTTGCGCTATATCTTGCTGCTGATCTTGCAGCATCTTTTGCTCTATCTCATTTTTACTAATCTCAAGTAGATGCGCTTCACGGTCCTTATCGGCAGCAGATCTAGCTTGAAGCAACTTTTTATGTTGCTCTGACAATATAATCAACTCTGCTTCTACCCCTTGTAAAAGCTTGCTATATCGTTGTTCTTCAGAGTCAAAATATGCTTTTAGCTTGCGACCAACAAGCTCCCATGCAGCCTGCAATTGTTCTTCATCTTGCGACTGTTCGAGCCTTTTTATTTCCTGCTCCAAAAAAAGTCATTTGTTCTTGTGACTCGTGAAGCTTCTCCCGATGCTCGGCATATTTTAGCGAGTAATAATAGCTCTCTGCAGAGCTTTCTTGCTTCTCGAGCCGTTCTTTCGTTTCTTCAACTTCCTGTAGGACTGTCTCTAGTGCCCCAGCCTTTTGCTGTTCTTCAGCAATTAGCAAGGATGACTCTC